>CAZJEN010000027.1:0-38662 GCA_964545045.1 uncultured Lachnospiraceae bacterium
TGTATTCCGCCTTGACCTACAAGATTATAAAGTGGCACCGCTTGTTGGGGATGGGAGAAGACTATTATGATGCCAACAGAGTATATGTGTTTCCGAATAATTTCAAATCTGTGAGTGATTTGTGGGAAGCGGAAGGCGTGGACGAAAGCGTATATATAAGGCGGGAAGAGGAGAGCTTTGAGGCGAAGATAGTGGAACTGAGCATATTAACTGCCAAGGTGGAAGTTATTGAACCGGATTGGAATTGCAGTGATATCATCTCCTTTTCCGTAAAGGATCTGGAGCCCATTGAAGCGGAAGTGGGCGACATTGTGGAAGTGTTTTATAACGGGATTATTATGACGTCCTATCCGGCTGGAATTTCCGCAAACAGTTGGAAGTTGTCCGAGAAAAACAGAGAACAAACCTATGCCGGTCAGTGGCTTGATAAGGCGACTGCGGAAGGCTATGACAGTGAGGTGTTTGATTTTACCGACCTGCGGATTACGAAGATTTATTCCGATTGCTTTTTCGCGAGACCCCTTCCTTTGGGGCAGGCAATTAAGTTAAACGGTAAGATTTCCGATAAATGGTGTATCGGTGATTATGTGACTTGTACCTATGAGAACGCTTGTTACGATTCAAAAAACGGCCGGATGGAGGCGGATTTGCTGACCATAGACGAGAGTGACTGGAAACCGCAGTCGAGTAATCCGGAGGAAATTTTGTGTTATAAGCCGGTCATTTATTTGTATCCGGAAGAAGAAACGGAAGTGACGGTGGAGCTTTCTTTAAAAGACGGAGCTTTGACTTGCACTTATCCGCGATACAAGGAAGGCTGGAGGGTAACGGCCATGCCGGATGGAACTTTGACGGATGCCAAGGGACAGACCTACAATTACCTTTACTGGGAAGGTGAGACGGATTTTGAGTTTGACTTTTCTGAAGGCTTTTGCGTAAAGGGTGAAGATACGGCGGCGTTTTTAGAGAAAGCTTTGGAAGAGTTAGGACTTACCCGCCGGGAAGCCAACGAGTTTATTGTGTACTGGCTGCCGCTTATGGAACAGAATCCGTATAATATCATTTCCTTCCAAACCGAAAATTACACGGAGGCGGCAAAGCTTACCGTAAGTCCGACACCGGATACGTTACTTCGGGTGTTTATGGCATGGAGGGGTGCGGAAGAGTTTACGGGGCTTCCGGAACAGGAGCTAGCCGCACCGGAGCGTACCGGATTTACTGTAGTGGAATGGGGCGGAACGGAAGTGAAGTTTAGAAAAATGAAGTAGGGCAGAAACAAAGTCGGAACAGAACGTGAAACGGTGGTGAAAACCGGAAAGGGGAGTACGGAATGAAGCGAAGGAATGCAGAGGAAGGAGTTACAAGGAAAAAGAAGAGATGGGTACTTCCTGTTTTGATTGTCGGAAGCATTGTTGTAGTGTTTGGCGTTGCATGTCTTATACTACTTGCCGTTATGGCGAAAAAGGAGTTGGGGTTTTCTTCGGGCAGATATTTAGCCGGCAGCAATGGTGTTAGGATGGTTGTGACGGATGATGCGCCTGACTCAATTACGGACCAGGAGGAACGGGAGATGTATATGTCGCCGGTTGTGATGTCCAACCGGACAGAGCGGGATTTGTTTCATAATCTGGAGACGGGAGATAAGATTTTATTTGTTCACAGGGGAATTAAGGAGTCCTACCCGGCGGGCACCGGTGTTTATGCGGTATTTAAACTGAAAAGCGGAAGCATAGAGGATATCCCCCAGAAACTGTTGAACGATTTGACTGCCATGGGATGGCTGGAGTCTGCTGTTGAAATGAATGAGGACTTCCCGGATTGGGGGCTGAGTTTTTCTACGAGGAATGTAACGTCCACTGGACTGACTCTTGTATGTACAAAGGAGGGCGGAAATTCCACAGGCGAGCTTATGTGCGGAAGCAATTATCGTTTGCTTGTTTTGGAGGTCGGAATGTGGAAAAATGTGCCGACGGTTATTGAAAATCACGGTTGGAACGACATGGGATACCCGATTAGGGAAGGGACAGCTAAGGAGTTTGAAATTTCCTGGGAGTGGTTGTACGGAAAATTGCCTCCGGGAACCTACCGCCTGGCAAAGGAGTTGATGGATCATCGCGGATCGGGAGATTATGATACGGCGGTGTATTGGGTGGAATTTGAAATTGAGTAGGATGTGTCGAAGGTACGCGAATGTTGACAGAGCACGTGGATGCGGAGTAAAATAGAAAATAATACGGAATATCGCTCGTTTTGTAGATAAGAACGGGCGATATTCTTTGATAACGGAGGGAATATGGGTACGTTTTTTTCGAATATTCATGTGCGGAAGTCTGATAACTATAGTTTGGACCGTTTGAAGGAATATATCATTTCAGATATGACAAAGAAGGGCTTTACACCGGTTGAAGCTTCGGAGGAGAGCGATGTTTCTGTCACAATCTTTGAGCCAGAGGCGTCGGAATGGGTTTCGGTGGCATCGGATGAGTTTAATTTTAGTACGTTGGAGAATATTCAGAAGATTACGGAACTGCTTTCCTTGCTTTTTGAGACGGATGTATTGGCTGCTGCCTGCGAAGACAGCGACTATTTGCTGTTGAACCTGGTGAACAAAACGGACGGCACAGACGGTTGGATTAATGTGGGAAGCTTGTATGGTATGAAAATGCGGAGACGAACAAGCCTCGCGGCATGGAAGAAGAAGGTGAGCGATTTTGAAAAGTTGAAAGAGATTGCTCGCGAAAAGTATGTATTTGCGGAGGAAGCATTTTGTGCGGTTGCGCCGTTGTTGCATATGCAACCGGCTCAAACGGGCCTGGAACCGGGAGGATTACCGGAACAGCAGACGGAAAACGTTTATACTATGGCGTTTCGGGCACCTGAAGGTATGGAAAAAGAATTGCCGAAATTGACAATTCCGTTGTTTACGACAGTGCCTTGTAAAATAGGGGAAAGTGCGTGTGTGTTTGTAAATAATCAAGGCGGAAAATCAAAGGGCATCGGCATTTTGTTTTTTGGTGATTACATTGAAAAGGATGAGATTGTCTTTGAAGATGTAACCTTTGAATCGGATTACGGAAGTGAGAAGCGTAAGGTTGTTCCGATAACATTGGAAAAGGTAAAATGTTCGAACGGAACAATGGGGCTTTATTGGGAAAATCCGGATTTTGTGATTTCGCCTGCGGTTAGTGATAGTGTTCCGCTCATGAAACGTATGGATTTGGAGAGTAAGAAGTCGTTCGGAGTGCGGTTTACCCCAAAGGGGAATTCGCGAAAGGTGCTTGACATCAGAGTGATTCTGATTCCTCTCGAAAATAAGATGGATGGGCAGGTGTCGTGGTATGTATGGCGTGGTCATGCATCCAAAGCAGCCTATATTGAGCAGCATAACGAATTACGCCGGTCTATGCGCGGTATGCAGGAAGGGTTCTGTGAGAATATGTTACATCCCGAAGATTATGATTTGTAGAAATCGGAAGAGAAAGAAAGCGTCGTGTGATTTTGCGACGCTTTTTTGTGTGACGGGCAGGGTTCTTTTGTTGTCTGTTAGGATGTAAGGCCTTATTACATACGGAAGGAGACGGTTATGGACGATCGGCAGATTATTGCATTGTACAATGAGCGCTCGGAGGCAGCCCTGTCGGAGACAGAAAAGAAATACGGAAGGTATTGTCGTACCGTTGCATATAACATCTTGCGGAACGAGGAGGACAGCGAGGAGTGCGTAAACGATACCTGGCTAAAGGCATGGGAAGCAATCCCGCCTCAGTGCCCGGAGAGCTTGGCGGCTTTTCTTGGGAAAATTACGCGGAATCTTGCTCTGAATCTGTATAAACACAAAAACAGAGAAAAGCGTGGCGGCGGTCAGACGATGCTGGTGCTGGAGGAACTTGCGGAATGTGTTCCGGGAGCGGACAGCACGGAAGATGCGGTTGATGAGGCACTTTTGGCAGAGGTGCTAAATGGGTTTCTGGCAGAACTGCCTGCGGAAAAGCGGAAGATTTTTATGCGACGGTACTGGTATCTGAGTTCCGTAAAGGAAATCGCAGAGGAGTACGGGCTGAGCGAAAGTAAGGTAAAAATGACACTGCTCCGGCTTCGGAGCAAGTTAAAGACGGTTTTGGAAAAGGAGGGTATCCTGTTATGAAAAATGAGAAATTGTTAGAAGCTTTGGGTAAGGTGGATGAGACATTTATTGAAGAGGCTATGCCGGAAAATGCAGTAGAACAGACACATCAGGGAGTAGATGAGTCTGCGAAACAAGGACGACAGGGCAAGAAATCAAAAATATCCCATGGGTGGATAAAATGGGTGGCAGTAGCCGCCTGTACCGCGCTTGTCATCGGTATCGGTGTGCCAAAGATATTTGGGGCAATCAACGACGATAAGCGCTCGTTTTGGCCGGATGGTGAGGATTATGCCTTTGCATTGACGGAGGATATGGTTAACGCGTTAACGACAGCAGATACTGCTGTTGATTTTTCTTCGAAGGATGAAGGCTTCCCTGACTGGGGTCTGACCCTTTCGGTAAAGGATGTGACTTCTACGGGACTGACCCTTGTGTGTTCCCGGAGAGGAGGCAATCCCACCGGAGAACTGGAATGCGGTACGGATTATCATTTGATTGTGCTGGAGGACGGTACCTGGAAGGATGTGCCGACGGTGATTGAAGAGTATGCTTGGAATTCTTTGGCATACTGGATTCAGGAGGGACAGGACATGGAGTTTACCTATTCCTGGGAATGGCTGTACGGGAAACTCCCTGCCGGGACTTACCGGTTGACCAAAGGCTTTATGGATTTCCGGGAAGCCGGGGATTACGATACGGCGATGTACTGGGTGGAGTTTGAAATTGAAGAGTAGGGGAAACTCCTTAAAATGTGAGATATCGCTCGTTCCTGGAAATACATCAGCCGTTTCGCTTAAAGTACATGCTTGACAAGAGTGTCTATTGGTGATAGAATGAAGTTGATGACTATCGCTGATAGACACTTTTTGTTTGGGATATCAATGAAACAATATGAGATAAATACGGCTGAGGCTACATTAGGAGGATAAACAATGACAGAAATCAAACTGGGTATGGTAGAAGCACGTTTTGCGGATATTGTATGGCAACATGCACCACTGTCCACGAAGGAGCTGGTGGCACGTTGCGAGGAGGAGCTGAATTGGAAGAGGACTACGACCTATACGGTGTTAAAAAAGCTTTGTGAACGCGGGATTTTTGAAATGGAGAACAGTACAGTAACGGTGCTGATCGGGAAGGATGAGTTCTACGCCATTCAGAGCGAAAAGTTTGTGGAGGAGACTTTTGAGGGATCGTTACCGGCGTTTATTGCGGCCTTCGGTTCCCGGAAGAAACCGTCTGCAAAGGAACTGGAGGAGATTCGCAGACTTCTTGATTCCTTCGGGGAGGGCTAAGGTATGGAGAAAGTGTTTGTGGAAGTGTTAAATATGGGACTGACAGCTACCTGGGTGATGTTTGCGGTACTGGCGGTGCGCGCGCTATGTCATAAGGCACCGAAATCGCTGACGGTATGCCTGTGGGCGCTGATAGGATTTCGTCTGGTGTGCCCATTTTTGGCAGAGAGCATTTTCAGTCTGATTCCCAGCGCCGAGATTGTGTCACCGGACATTTTGTTGGCGGAGCGACCGACCATACATACCGGGGTTACGATGTTAAATTCTACGGTAAATCCGCTGATTTCGGAGCATTTGGCGCCGGGCTACAGTGTCTCGGGGGCACCGACACCGGGGGCAAGTGCGAACCCGATGCAGATTATTGCGTTTGCGGCAGGGGGTATCTGGATTGCCGGAATGGTAGTGATGTTTGCCTATAGTCTTTGTTCTTATCTGTGGCTTCGACGTAAGGTAAAGGTGTCTCTTTGCTATCGGGACAATATTTATTTTTGCGACAGTATTGCGACGCCCTTTGTATTCGGTGTCATAAGGCCGCGGATTTATATGCCTTCCGGCATGGAAGAAGGGCAGATGGAATGCGTGATAGCTCATGAAATGTCGCACTTAAAGAGAAAGGATCACTGGTGGAAGACAATTGCGTTTTTTCTGTTGTCGGTCTATTGGTTTCACCCGCTTCTGTGGATTTCTTATTTGCTGTTTTCGCGGGATATTGAACGGGCCTGTGATGAACGGGTGGTAAGGGAGGTGGAACCGGAAGCGCGGAAGAACTATGCGGAAGCATTGGTGGCGTGCAGTTTGCAGAAACGTATGATGTTTGCTTGTCCGTTGGCATTCGGAGAAGTGGGTGTAAAGAACCGTGTGAAGTCGGTATTAAACTATAAAAAGCCGGCCTTTTGGATTGTGGCGGTAACCGTTGTTGCCGGGATTCTTGTGGCAGTATGTTTCCTGACCAATCCGGTGTCGGAGTCGAAAGCGCCGGACCGGCTTACCGATATGTTTGGAATTACGATTAGCGGCAATGCCGGAGCAACATCTATTATCGGTGGAGCGGACGGCTCGACGGCGATTATTGTGGGAAAGGATGCAGGAGATGAGGCAGACTATTTCATTGACGGGTCTCGGAGAGATGAGGTGGACTATTTTATCGGTACGGAGGGATATTCTACGGATGGGTATCGTTATTGCACCGACGAAGAAGGTTTGTATGTCTTTATCTGGCAGCTGGCGGAGAATAGTTATTCCTGCTGTGTAAAGGAAAAAACGGAGCAGGGCTATACCAACGGTGAGCTGTGGAGTATGAAATCCATTGGGATGGAGGGCGCAAGACTGGTAGTGGAAAGTTCCGGATATCCGAAGGAAGAGGTAACGATTGTACCTTTCGGAATGCCCTATTCCAGCTATCTGAACATAGAGGCATCGGAGGACCCGGAGGGCTATCGGGAGAAGTTGGAGAAGATGTTCTGGGGAAAGTAGTGACCCGGGGGGAGGAAGAACGGGAAAATATCGGAAGTGTTCCGACGGTTAGGGAAAGAAAACGGGAGGTATTGAGATGGAAGAAACAAGAAAGCGGGAACAAAGAGATGTGTTTATGAAAGAGAGAGGACAAAAGCTGTTTCGAAGGTATTGGTTGATTGCGCTGCTTGGAACCTTGGCGGTATCCGCCTATCCGGTTTATATGGGCATTAAGGTGCTTCGAAGTATGGCACTGTATGGCTTTGTACCTCAGGCGAAGTATCCGAAGTATATCATTCCGTATACGCCGGTGGCTATTGCGGTGATTGTGGCGGTGTGCCTGATGCCGTTACTTATGAAAAAACTGAAAAAGTATCCGTTGCTTGCTGCTTCGGGAATTTCTTTGGTTGTATTTTTTGTAACGGAGCTTTTGTTTGAAAATAAGGTGATAGTAAACGGTACTTTATCGGCAAAGCTGGAGCGTTGGCAGATGTTTATGTGCTATGTATCGCCGGAAACGTATCAAACCAGAAATTGGCGTGCGGTGGATATTTTAATCGGAGAATACAGCCCAGCCTTTAAGATTCATTTTTACATGATTTCTGTGGTACTGATTTTGACAATTTTGAGTTGTTTGTACGGGTTCGGACAGATGGTGCTGACCGGGAACTATAAAAAATTGAAAGCATTGATAATACAAGCGATAGGTACATCGCTGTTTCTTGGTCTGTGTATTTTTGCCTGCTTTACCGCATTTTTCAGAGACGGCGAATTGTTGGTTTCTACGG
Source organism: uncultured Lachnospiraceae bacterium (assembly GCA_964545045.1). GTDB lineage: Bacteria > Bacillota > Clostridia > Lachnospirales > Lachnospiraceae > SIG307. The sequence goes on from CAZJEN010000027.1 coordinate 7,662, forward strand.
TGTCGGCAGTGTTGATGGGGGTCTTTTTCTCTCTGTTGGGAGTAACCGTGGGGACCTACGTCGGCTCCTTCCTTTTGGGAAAGAAAAAAGGGATTGCGGTAGGAATACCGGCGGCTGTAGGTGCGGCAACGACGCTGGCAATGTATATCGGAGAGATGTGTTTACTCAGCGGAAATTTGTATTTACTGGGTACGGGCTTTTGGTTTACGGGACTTCCCGGAATTGTACTGGCACCGGTGGATTTGTTGATTATTCTGTCGGCGGGTATCGTCAGCGGAGGAATCTGTTTTTTGTTAAATAAAAGGTAGAGGGAATGGTCCCTGCAGAAGCAACGGAAAGAGCTTCTGCAGGGATTTTTCTTTTGGGGAAATGCTTGCATATTGTTTGATTGTTGGATAAAATGAGAATAGGGTGAAAGAAGAGAGACAAAAGCGGAAATAAGCATCTACAAAAGAAAAAGGAGGAGCGTCATGATTTATACAACCTTTCAAGAGAAAAAATTATCCCTTTTGGGCTTTGGTGCCATGCGTCTGCCGGTACTTGCGGACGGGAGTATTGATGAGCCGCAGGTAAGAGAAATGACCCGCTATGCCATGGAACACGGCGTGAATTATTTCGATACGGCCTGGCCGTATCACAGCGGAGAGTCGGAGCGGGTGATGGGACGGATTTTGTCCGAGTATCCGCGGGACAGCTATTATCTGGCGGACAAATATCCGGGCCATCAGATTTTAAGCACCGGCTACAATCCGGCGGAGATTTTTGAAGAGCAGTTAAAGAAGTGCGGTGTAGATTATTTTGACTTTTACTTGTTACATAATGTGTACGAGAAGTCCATGGAGACTTATCTGGACCCGCGGTGGGGCATTATCGATTATTTTAAGGAGCAGAAGAGACTGGGGCGGATTAAGCATCTGGGTTTCAGTACCCATGCAGAGGTTGTGGGCTTAAAGCAGTTTCTTGATGCTTGTGGGGAAGATATGGAGTTTTGCCAGATTCAGTTAAATTATCTGGATTGGACATTACAGGACGCGAAGGGAAAGTATGATTTGCTGACCGAGCGGGGGATTCCGGTATGGGTCATGGAGCCTGTTCGCGGAGGTAAGCTTGCAAAGTTAAGTGAAGCAGAGGAAGCGAAGTTAAAAGAATATCGTCCGGAAGTGTCTACGGCATCCTGGGGCTTCCGCTTCTTACAGGAGCTTCCGAATGTGAAAATGGTGCTGAGCGGTATGTCCGACGAAGCGCAGATGCATGACAATGTGGCGACCTTTAAGGAACGCAAGCCGTTAAGTGAGGAAGAGAAGAACTTGCTTCTTGAGATTGCGGAAGGAATGAAGGATAACGTGCCGTGTACCGGATGCCGGTATTGTTGCGACGGCTGTCCGATGGGACTGGACATTCCGGGATTTTTGCATACCTATAACGAGCTGCGTACCGCACCATCCATGAACGCGGGAATGCGGATTGAGTTTATGCCTGAGGAAGAGCGTCCGTCGGCTTGTATCGGCTGTGGCGCATGTACGACAATCTGTCCGCAGAATATTGATATTCCGGGAGCGCTTGCCGACTTAAGTGACCGCCTTGCAAAGCGTACCAGTTGGACGGAAATTTGCCGTCAGAGAGAGGAAGCTTCCAAGAAAAAATAAGAAAAAAGAAACAGAGAAAGAGCCGCAAAGCCAGAGTTGCGGTTCTTTTTTTGTGACGATTGCAAAATTGTACGGAAGAGTTCTTTGCAAATAACGGCAAAAGTGTAAAATAGGAAAGATAACTCATTGACATAAAATATTGAATAATGTAAAATTAATTGAATGGATGAAAATTGATTAAAAATTGTTGGGGACGAATGAATCAGAGGAGGTGACATATGGATACGGAAACGAAAAAAGAGACTCAAGATTATATTGAGTTGGATGTATTGACCGGTCTGTATGCGGGAAATACGTTTTTTATACGGGTGGACGAGTTAAAGGAGCGGATTGAAAATAACACGTACTGTATGGTTTCCGTAGACTTGGAGCATTTCCGGGTGTTTAATAAGCTGTACGGCAGAGCGCAGGGAAACAGTCTTTTGATCGGAATTGCAGAATATCTGAAGGAATTCAGGAGACGCTGCGGCGGATTGGTCGGTTATCTTGGGGGAGATAATTACGGTATATTTATGCCTTGCAAGGAAGAATATATTAAGGAATTGTGCGAAGGAGTAACGGCTGAGGTCGGGAAGTTTAATACGACGGTTGGTTTTTTGCCTGCCTTCGGATTATACCGGGTGGATGATATTTCGCTTCCGGCGGGTATGATGTATGACCGGGCTACCATCGCTATGGCACATGTGGTGGGGAATTACCAGGTGCGTCTTTGTGAGTATAATCATGATATGGAAAAGAAGGTAGAAGAGGAAATCCGCATTTTGGCTGAGGTTCAGGAAGGGCTGAAAAAGGATGAATTCGTATTCTATGTACAGCCTCAGTGTGATATTGCTACCGGTAAAATCGTAGGCGGAGAATCTTTGGTTCGCTGGAAGCACAGTACAAAGGGAATGATATCCCCGGGCGTTTTTATTCCGGTACTGGAGAATAACGGATTTATTGCGGATTTGGACCGTTATATTTGGGATAAGGTATGCCGCTGGCTCAGAAGCTGGTTGGACAAGGGCTATCAGCCGGTGCCGATTTCCATTAATGTATCCAGAATCGATATTTTTTCGATGGATGTACCTGTGTATTTACAGGAGCTGATTCGTAAGTATGATTTGTCGCCGAAGTTACTTAAGATAGAGGTGACGGAGAGTGCCTATGCGGAAAGCAACGACAAGATTATCCGTACGGTAAAACAACTCAGAGATTTGGAATTTCTTGTTATGATGGACGATTTCGGAAGCGGGTATTCGTCGTTGAATATGTTAAAGAGTGTATCCGTGGATGTGTTGAAGCTGGATATGCGTTTCCTTGATATCGACGAGCAGGAAGAAGAAAAGGGCATCGGTATTTTGGAATCGGTAGTGAATATGGCACGACAGATGCGGATGCCGATTGTGGTAGAGGGCGTGGAAACCCAGAAGCAGGAGAATTTTCTGTTGAAGATGGGGTGCCGGTATACCCAGGGCTATTATTATTATAAACCCATGCCGGTAGAGGAGTTCGAAAAACTGATATCCAATGAGAATAAGCTGGATTTGAACGGCATTTGGTGCAGACAAATGGAATCCATGCATACGAGGGAGTTTTTGGATAACAATTTATTTACCGACACGATGGTAAACAATATTCTCGGTGCGGCGGCCTTTTATGATATGTATGAAAACAATATCGAGATTACCCGGGTAAATGAGCAGTATTATCAGCTGGCGGGGATTTCTTCCGCGGCGGAAGCGGAGTTTTCCAAGAAAATCGGAAATCATGTAAGAGATGATGACAGGCATGTACTGTTTTCGATTTTTTCCAACGCCTATGAGAACGGGAACAGCGGCGGACAAGGCTATATTCATTTTCTGCGTGCGGATGGAACGGTGCTTTGGGTGTATATGCGTGTGTTTTTCCTGAAAGAGAGGGAAGGTCATAAGATGTTTTATGCGTCCCTGACGGATATGACTGCGATGCAAGAGAAGAAGGAAGAAGCATTGTTTGCGGAACAGGAAGTAGAGGAGTGGACCGAGAAGCGAAAGGAACGGATTGAAAAGTATTACGGAAATATGCCTTGCGGATGTGCCATCGGTAAATTGGAACTGGATGAGGAAGGGAAGCCGTTAAAGTATGAGGCTTTGTATGCAAATCCGGAGCTGGGACGTATGTGCGGAGGCAATCTGGAACGGCTGCAGTATTTACTGGAGAAGTTGTTTTTACACAACGGCGGAGAACCGCTTGAAAAAATATACCGTGCGGCTTATCTGGGTGAGGTAACGGAATACTCCGGTTATGACCCGGTGACGAATCGATATATGCAGTTGACGTTCGGGCAGTACAGCTACGGTTATGCAGGGTGTCTGGTGCAGGATGTAACAAAGTTCCGGGTGTATCAAAGTACCATGAGTGAGATTTTAAAATCTTACCGGGAGGTTTATTTTGTACATTTGCAGGATAATCATTGCAGAATGGTATATCCGGACGAGAACCAGCTTTTGGAACGGGGAAATTATATGGAACTGATTAACCGCCATTTCGGGACAGGAAGGATTTTAATGTACGACGAGGCGAATATCCGGAAGTTTCTTTCCCTGGAAAATTTGCGCAGTGCATTGACAAAGAAGGATACGGTGGAGTACAGGTATCGCAGAAATACGGATGGTGTAGGTGAAGAATGGTGTCTGACTACCTTCCAGATTTACGAGCGGGAAGCAGGTGTACCGAAAACCGCGATAATGACGATTCGGAGTATAGAGTCTTTTATGCGGGAAAAGGAAGAACACAGACATCAAAGTATGGGACATGTTTTGGCCAATATGTCCGACGGATTCTTCATTTATAACGCATCTTCCGATGAGAAGATATTGTATGCGAATCCGCCGGTGTTAAAGCTGTTTGAATGTGAGACTATGGCAGAGTTCCGTGAGCTGACGCACAATTCCTTCGATGGTATGATTCATCCGGAAGATGTAAAACGTGTGGCGTCAGAGATCGAACAGCAAATAAAGCAGACCGATAAGAAGCTGGATTTCATACGATACCGTATTGTGACGAAAACCGGAAAGATTCGTTGGGTTGACGATTGCGGACATTTGGACAGCGATTCTCAGGCAGACAGCCAACTGTTCTACGTGTTTATTTCCGATATTACGGAAACCATTACCGAAGAGGAGAAGGAACGGTTATTGCGGCTGAATGAGTATTATCGGGATTAAAAAGGCGAATATGTGAAGGTGAAGGGACTGTGGCCGATGTGAAGTCGGGTGCAGTCCCTTTTTATATGTGCGATGCTTATTATTTTCCGGTTTCTATCGCATTTTATTGAGAATGCGGACCGACACATGTTTGCGCGGATTGAGGTAAAAGAAATGGAGAACAAAGAAATTGTGAATAGGTATAAATATACGGTCTTGCAAAATAAATATTGACAATTATACATGAGGAATGTATAATAATGCAAAATGACAAGACGAAATTGTTGATGGAAAGGAGCATGGAAAAGATGGAAAAGGACAGCCTGTTTTTTGAGAAGCTTAGTTTTAACACGCATCCGTGTCTTTCGGAGGAACTATATGACGGCTGGTTGCTGCGGTTTGCGCAAGGGTATACGAAGAGAGCGAATTCGGTAAATGTTGTGGGAGAATCTACGTTGCCGTATGCAGATAAGCTTTTGTATTGTGAAGAGGTATATGGGGAGAACAACCTACCGGTCGTGTTTAAGATTACACCGATGGCAGCGGAACTGGACGGACTGCTGGAGGAAAAAGGATATTCTATGGTGGATAAAACTAACGTAATGACGGTGGATTTGACGAAAAAGGGAAAAACGGCAACGAAGAGTAAAGGAGATAGTAAGTGCAAGCCGGCGGAGGTTTCGGGTACGGGAGAGGTATCGGTGGCCATAGAAGAGAAGTTTACGGAAAGCTGGCAGTACTATTATTTTACTTTCAACAAGGTGTCGTCCGCGTCTGTACCGATAGCAAAAAAGGTACAGGCAAAGATTACAAATCCGGTACTTTGTGCTACGGTATATGTGGACAAAAAGGCAGTGGCGTGTGGTCTTGGTGTAATGGAGCAGGGATATGTGGGGCTGTTGGATATTGTGGTGAAAGAGGAGTACAGAGGGTGCGGATTCGGAAAGGTGCTATGTCAGACATTGTTGGAAAAGGCAAAGGAGAAGGGCGCGGCTACCGGATATTTGCAGGTGGTGGACAGCAATGAGGCAGCAAAGAAACTGTATAAAGGTTTGGGATTTGAGGATGTGTACAGCTATTGGTATCGGGTGAAATAAAGGGAATGTGGCGTAGTTTTACCTAAGTCGCGATATTGACAATTATGTAGGACAGTTGTATAATTATGAAACCAAAAGAAAAAGGAGAATCGACTATGAAAACAAAGGTATTTATCGACGGAAGCGAAGGAACCACAGGACTTAGAATTTTTGAGCGTTTTCAGAATCGTGACGATATTGAAATTATGAAGATTGATCCGGAGCTGCGTAAGAACCCGGAGGAGAGGAAGAAGATGATTAATGCATCCGATGTGACGTTTTTGTGTCTGCCGGATGCGGCTGCAAAGGAAGCGGTTTCCTTTGTGGAAAATGAGAATACGGTAATTATTGATGCGTCCACCGCTCACCGTACGGAAGAGGGCTGGGCATACGGCTTCCCGGAATTGTCTCCGGAGCACAGAGCGAATATTAAGAAGGGCAAGCGTATTGCGGTTCCGGGCTGTTATGCTTCCGGTTTCGTATCCTTGGTATATCCGTTGGTAAAGGGCGGTATCCTGCCGAAGGATTATCCGGTAAGCTGCTTTGCACTGTCCGGCTACAGCGGAGCGGGTAAGAAGACTATTGCTGTGTATGAGAGCGAGGACAGACCGACGGAGCTGGCTTCCGGTCGTGTGTATGCGCTGACCCAGCAGCACAAGCATTTGAAGGAGATGAAGGCGATTACCGGCATTGACCGTGCGCCGCTGTTTTCTCCGGTGATTGATGATTACTACAGCGGAATGGTAGTGACAATTCAGCTGTATGCGGATATGCTTGCGAAGAAGGAGACCCCGGAGAGTCTACTTGCGTACTATGCAGATTACTACAAGGGAGAGCAGTTTATCAAGGTTGCGGCTGCGGATGATGAAGTGGCAGCCAGCGGTTTCCTTGCCGGTAACGGTTTGTCCGGTTGGGACGGCATGAAGATTTATGTCACCGGTAATGAGGAGCGTATCGTAGTATCCGCTCAGTTCGATAATCTCGGCAAGGGAGCATCCGGTGCGGCTATTCAGTGCCTCAATGTGCTTCTTGGTTGTGATGAGGCGAAGGGATTGAATCTGTAAGAAGTAATAGATGATAATAAAAGATGCCCATGTATCAAAGTGAGTACAATGATACATGGGCTTTTCTTGTTGTTTTACTTCATGCTATCCAGAAACGCTGCGCAGAAAATGGCCGGAGAGTTCCAGTAAATCGTAATCTCATTCAGTGAGTAGCATTCCCAACGGTCCACGTAGCATTTCATCGGAGGCGTGCCCTCCGGAATGAGTTGCTTTGCCAGAGGGTCGGTCCAGCCACTGCCGTTGGCACCGCCGGACACAAAGCCCGGGATGGTTTCGTCAATACCGTCGGAGGCAGGAACCCGGTTGTGCGGGTTACAAAAGGCATGTGCGCCTACGCCGGTCACATAGCTGTAATCTGTGGCGTTCACACCGAGAAGATAGTCCATCTGACGAACAACCGCAGTGTAATATTCCGGTTTTGAGGTCAGACGGTAGGCGCTACCGAACAGCATGCCGCGGTTCAGTACCCCAAGATTGCTTCCCCAGTTGTATTCTTTTGCACTGAAAGCTACGCCGTAACCGCTGGTGGAAATTACATCCAGCAGATGGTCGGCCTCTTTTAACAGGAGTGTTCTATAGGCATCCCGGAAGTCTTGCTCCGCAGAAGAAATCGTATTATGCATTGCCAAGGAGGTGTCAGCGGTCAGCTCGTCCTCCAACAGAGCCCAACCGGCAAAACCGCTGATGTCGGCCCAACCGTACTGAATCGGCTTCGGATGGGAGTCGAAATGCTTTTTGGCATTGGTCAGGTATTTTTCTTCACCGGTACAACGGTACAACTCCATGGCTGCCCACAGGCGTTCGTCGATATCGGAACGGTCGCCGTAGCCGCCGGTACCACATTCCTTGATATGTTCAAACAAAAACTCCGGATGTGCTTCTAACCAGGCATATGACTTTTTCGCTGCAGTTAAGGCTCGGTCCGCAAACTCTGCGTCAAAAGGGCGGTAGATGCGGGAAGCCAGTGCCATGGTTCCCACAAAATCTCCCACTGCCATAGAAGAAACCGGAAACAATATCATTTGCTTCGTGTCTTCGTGAGGCATAACAAAGGTGGCGTGGTGCTGGGTGGTGTGCTTATGATAGACGCTGCCGTCCTCGGCCTGCATCCGGAGCATCCAATCCAACTCATAACGACACTCGTTCAAAATATCCGGGGTGCCGTTGCCGCTTTCCGGAATATTAAGACTGCCTGTAAATGCATTCGGGAAGAAGCGATACGCATAGAGAATATGTCCCAATGCACAGGCTGCTGCGGTGGTATAACGACCGTAATCGCCGGCATCGTGCCAACCGCCCCGGATATCAAAGGTTTGCAGGTCGGCTTCCGCAAGTTCACCGTCCAAAAACTTCTTATATTCTGTCCAAAGCACCGTAGGGGCGGTATGGCAGGCTTTGCGGGCAAACTTTCCGGCATGCTTTTCGGTAAGCTCCATGCCGCAACGCTGGTAGTACAGCATTTTGGACAGGAGTATGTTTAACTCTTCGTATAATCCGGTGCCGATGGCAAAGGGATAAGAGACGTTGTCACCGTAACGGATTATGTAAGTGCCCGGTTCGGTAAGCTCCGAAAAATCCAGTTGCCATACAAAATCTCCGGAAGCTTCGTCCGGACCGAAGAAGACAGGTTTCTTTTCCAAAACACAGCTACCGTCCTCTTTGCAGAGACGAGCCGGTCCGGAAAGGGAAGGCTCACCGGAAACCTCGGCCTGAGGGAGAGCCAAAACGGCTGTTTTTGTGCTGTTCGGAAGATACCCCATCTGATTTACGTAAATATTCATAAAAAGTCCTCCTCTGTATATCCTGCGTTAGTATGAAATGAAATCGTTTGAAATGATTAAATATATTATATTCTTTGCAGAATAAAAGGTCAATCCCATATTTTTAAAACGTGTTTGAATTGGAGAAAAAGAAGAAAAATAAAGAAATCTTCATTTTGGTTCATGATAGTTCATATTTTATAAAAAAATACGGGTGCATGAAAGAAGCGGCTATGATATACTTGATGTACATATGAGATAATGTTTGCGAAAATAATGCAAAGCTCCCGGACGGGTTACAGTGGAAGGGCTGCGAGAAGAGGAGGACAAAAGATGAGTGTTGATGTAAGTAAAATGCCGAAGCTTGGTTTCGGTTTGATGCGTTTACCGGAGAAGGACGGGGCGATTGATATGGCCCGTGTTTGTGATATGGTAGATGCCTATATGGAAAACGGGATGAATTATTTTGATACGGCCTATGTGTATCACGGCGGAATGTCCGAGGTGGCGGCGAGAGAAGCGATTGTAAAGCGTTATCCGAGGGACTCTTTCTATCTTGCCACGAAGCTTCCGGCGTGGGAGGTTCACAGCTTCGAGGATAGGGATAAAGTATTTGACATTCAGTGCGAGCGTGCCGGTGTGGATTATTTTGATTTTTATTTGCTGCACAGCGTGGAAGACGGCGGTAATTACGACAAGTATGTGCAGTATGATTGTTTTAACTGGGCAATGGAGAAGAAGAGGCAGGGAAAGATTAAGCATTTCGGGTTTTCCTTCCACGGGACTCCGGCACTGTTGGAGAAGATTGTGGATGAGCATCCGGAGGTGGAGTTTGTACAGATTCAGCTGAACTATGTGGATTGGGATAATCCGATTGTACACTCCGGTAAGCTTTACGAGATTTTAAAGAAGCGTAACATTCCGATGATTATTATGGAGCCGGTAAAGGGCGGCATGCTTGCGAAGATGGAGGATGAGCTTGAGGCGGTTCTTAAGGCGGAGAACAAAGATGCATCTATTGCCTCCTGGGCCTTCCGTTTTGTAGGATCTTTGGAAGGGGTAGCTACGATTCTGAGCGGTATGTCTACTGAGGAGCAGATGCAGGAGAACATTGATACCTTTAAGAATTTTGTGCCGCTTACAGAGAAAGAACAGGAAGCAATCGCTACGGTAGTGGAGAAGATGCATAATATGCCGCTGATTCAGTGTACGTCCTGTCGTTATTGTGTGGACGGATGTCCGTCCGGTATTTTGATTCCGGATGTATTTCGTGCGTTAAATACAAAGCGTATGTATCCGAAGAATGACAACCGGCCGCATTTCTTCTACAACGGTTTGGTTGGCAGAAGCGGTCGTGCCGGAGATTGTATCGGATGCGGTCAGTGTGAGAGTGTATGTCCGCAGCATTTGAATATCATTGAGCTCTTGCGGGAAGCGAGCGAGAAGCTGGATTAAAAAGTAAGGTCGATAGGACATTTTTTGAGATGTTCTATCGACTCTTTGTTGTTTCCGAAAACGGTGCTTTGTAAATAAAGATTGCTATTTTAGGCACTATGGCTTATAATATGAATAAGTATACCTAATATCAAGAACTAAAACTGATTCCGGTGAAGTTGTTTGAAATTTCGGCGCCTTACGGGAGAAGTGGAGGAGGCAGATATGATAAGACGTTATGACGGACAAATGCCCTTAAAAGAGCAACACCGGACAGTGCAGGTGAAAAAGGGCTTCGAAATATCAAACAGACATGCCAGAGTATATGACCGTTCTCTGGTGGTTTTCTATGATTGTAAAAGCGGGTTGTTTTCTTATCCGGAGGAATTGAAAGAGCGTTTTTCGCCGGAAATCGACCGGAAGACGGTTTGGGATGTTTTGTTGGAAAATGATTTATGTGCGGAGGATGTTGCGGAACAAATACGTCTCAGGATTTTGGAAACGGCAAACGCGACAACTACAACAGCGCATTATGAAGAGTATTTTATCCGGAACACAAGCAAAGGAGAGAAGTGGTACTGTCTCGGGTTTATTTCTTCTGTTCCGGGGGTAACGGTTACTATTACGATTACCGATATTAATGAGGATATTATTGCAGGTCAGCGTTTTAAGCATCGGGCAGAGTACGATGAATTGACAGCGCTGTTAAATCGTAATGCATTTTGCAGAAAGGTGGACTCGTTAGTACAGCAGAATCCGGAAGCAATACAGAACGGACAGTATGCCATGGTTTATTTTGATGTGCTCCGTTTTAAAGCGATTAATGATATGTTCGGTATGGCCGAGGGTGACCGGGTGCTTTGCTATGTGGCGGATTTGATTCAGAGGCTGATCGGGAAGGATGATTTGGCCTGTCGTATCGATTCCGACCGTTTTACTTTCTTTACGAATACATACGGAGATGCATTAGAGCAGCTGATTGAGAAATTGTTGGACGGGTTGTCCGGGTATAAATTGCCGTTTGCCATTGCCTGTAATGTAGGTGTTTATATGACGGTAGGGACCGAGGTTTCGGCGGTTTCCATGATGGACCGTGCAATTCTTGCCCAGTCGAAGATTAAGGGAAGTCATACGGTTAAGTTTAATTATTATACGGAAGAGATGCGTAATGACCTTCTGAGTGAGCAGGAGATTTCCGGTATTATGGAAGGAGCGTTGGCCGATGAACAGTTTTTGGTTTATTATCAGCCGCAGTTCAATCATGCAACTGGCAGTCTGGTAGGTGCGGAGGCTTTGGTTCGATGGAAGCATCCGGAACGTGGGTTGATTTCTCCGGGACTGTTTATTCCGATTTTTGAGCGTAACGGTTTTATTACACAATTAGACTTGTATGTGTTCGGGCAAGTATGCGCCTTTTTGCGTAAATGCATCGACCAAAACCTTGTGGTAGTTCCGATTTCTTCCAACTTTTCGCAGTATGATATTTTTCAACCGAGATTTGTGGAGAAGTTAGAGGAACTTCGTATGAAATACGATGTTCCGGTAAAATACCTGCGCGTGGAGATTACCGAGTCGGCCATTGTGGGCGGAAGCGACCGGGTAAACGAGATTGTAAAGCGGCTGCGGGAATGTGGATATGTTGTGGAGATGGATGATTTCGGTAGCGGATATTCTTCTTTGAATGTATTGCGGGAAGTAGACTTGGATGTAATTAAGCTGGACATGCTTTTCCTTTCCGAGAAAGCGAACAACAACCGTGGCGGTACCATTATCAGTTCTATTGTACGTATGGCAAAATGGCTGGATATGCCGGTTATTGCAGAGGGCGTAGAGACCATGAGCCAGGCGGATTTCTTAAAAAGTATCGGTTGTGAGTATATTCAGGGATATTTATATTCCAAACCGTTGCCGGAGGCGGAATTTGAAGCACTGCTGTTGAAGCATAAAATAGATTATGCTATATTGCCGGACGGAAGAGACCAAACGATTGATGCTCATGATTTTTGGGAACCGAAGTCCCAGGAGACTTTGATTTTCAGTAATTTTGTGGGTGGTGCGGCAATTTTTGAGTATCACAACGGGAAAGTAGAAATTTTGCGCGTAAATCAAAAGTATTTACGTGAGCTGGGGATGAATCTTTCGGAAAAGGATTTAATCGAATCGGATCCGTTATCCTACTTTGATGAAGAGAACGGAAAGGTTTATGAGAACGCATTACGACTTGCGGTAGAGACCGGAGATGAGCAGGAATGTGATACCTGGAGAACGTTTTCATCGTCCTGTTGCGGAGATGAGAGGATTTGTATTCGTTCCAATGTACGATTAATCGGTCGCAGCGGAAATCACTATTTGTTTTATTCTATGATTCGGAATGTTACGACGGAGAAAGAGTACCAGATGGCATTACTGGATAACGAGCGTCGTTTTAAAGTGGCCAGTGAGCAAGCCAATATTTATTATTGGGAGTATACGGTTGCTACCAGGGAGATGCGTCCGTGTTTCCGGTGTATGCGTGATTTGGGGCTTCCGGCGTTGCTGACCAATTATCCTGACAGCGCTATTGAACTGGGGATTTTTCCTCCGGAGGTGGCGGATATGTACCGTGACTGGCATCGTCAGATTGCGGAGGGCGTACCGGAGTTGGAGGCGGTGATTCCGCTGACGGTAGGCAGAGTACCGTTCCGGGTGAAGTATACCACGGAGTTTGATGATAACGGTCGTCCGGTAAAGGCGTACGGTTCGGCGACGCCGGTGTGATAATGAACGGTTCCGGGAAATATGTCTGTAAACGGAATCGGCACAGATGAAATGAAATAGAAGGAAAAGCCTGAGAAACGGTAGGAATGCCGAATCTCGGGCCTTTTTATTTTACGAAGTAAGTTGGATGACACCACAGGCAATTTTCTCTCCGGCGTTTCCGGAAGGTTGCGTGGTAAAGTCGTCCGGGTTTTGGTGGATGACAACAGAACGGTTCAGAATCATCGGCAGGGTCAGAAAACTGTCGTAGACAATCATCCATACATAGCCGTCATTGGAAAGAAGGGGCGGAAGGTCCCCGGCATGTTCCGGGTGAGGAACATTATCCGGATTGTAATGATTTCCCGTGCGTTCAAAGTTCCGGCTGCAATCTCCGTTTTCATGAATATGGAAAGCGAAAAAGGTAGGAGTATCCTCATCCCTGCCGTCTGGCAGGTCGGAAATTTCTACGGCAATCAGGATGCCGGACTCCGGCAGGGCATAGAACCTCACAACTCCGTTAATGTCGGGATACATGGTGTTTCCTTTGATAACGGCGACGGCATCCGGTTCGGATTCGGATAGAAGAGAGAAAAAGTAGTTTTTTGTTTCCATGACAGACCTCGAAACAGTTTTTCTTTTAGTGTATGCAGGAAAAGAACAGATGTGATCTTAGAATGTCAGATTGTTGTTTTAGAACTCGAACAAATATTTGGAGTGCTACTTGAAAATCGAACAAGTGTGTGGTATAATCAAAAGTAGAATAGGTAAAGAAGAAAAGAGGTACTGTCGGGAAGAGGTGTTCAACAGCGAACACGATTGTAGGAAGGAGTGGTTCTGTGGTATTGGAGGAAGGATTATCTATCGAGCAAAAGCTGGAGATATTATCCGATGCGGCAAAATATGATGTGGCTTGTACGTCCAGCGGTATGCAACGCGGGGGAAAGAAAGGGGAACTGGGCAATTCTGTTGCAGCGGGAATCTGTCACTCCTTTTCTGCGGACGGACGTTGTATTTCTTTGTTAAAGGTGTTGTTTACCAATGAGTGCATTTTTGACTGCAAATATTGTATCAACCGTTCCTCTAATGATGTTCCCCGTGCCAGTTTTACGCCGAAGGAGCTTTGTGAGCTGACTATCGGATTTTATAAGCGGAATTATATCGAAGGACTGTTTTTGAGTTCGGGGATTTTACATACACCGGATTATACCATGGAGCTGATTTGTCAGACGCTACGGATGCTCAGGGAGGAGTATCATTTCCGCGGATACATTCACTGTAAGGCGATTCCGGGGGCGGATCCGCTGTTGATTGAGTATGCCGGCTGGTATGCGGACCGTATGAGTGTGAATCTGGAGCTTCCTACTAATGAAGGTCTTCGGAGTCTCGCACCAAATAAAACCCGGAAGAATATCTTGGGTCCCATGCGTCAGATACAGACCGGGATTGCGGAAAGCAGGCAGGAGCTGGGCTTTCGGGGAGGAAATCACAGTGCCTTTTATTTTACAAAGAAGAAGGCTGAGTATTTGGGGGACGAAGGAAGATTTTCTCAGCCGGAGAGGTTAAGCGGCAGAGGGGCGATGGAGAAGAGCAAGTTGGTGCAAAAGGAACCGGCGAATATGTCTGTCGCAGATACAGACTTGCATTTAACGGAGACTACAGGGGTAGAACAAAGAGACGGATCACGTTCTCTGTCTCTTCTGGAAAGCGTAGGCAGACCTACTGGGCGAGGCTTTGCGGCGGCAGGACAGAGTACCCAGATGATTATCGGTGCCACACCGGAGACGGATTATCAGTTGGTATCGGTGGCGGAGGCATTGTACCGGAAGTTTGATTTGAAGCGGGTGTTTTATTCTGCGTTTGTGAAAGTGAATGAAGATTCCATGCTTCCGGATTTGCCGGGAGGACCGCCGCTTTTACGGGAGCATCGTCTGTATCAGGCGGATTGGCTGCTTCGTTATTACGGTTTTGCGGCGGGAGAACTTTTGACGGAGAAGCGCCCGAATTTTAATGCAGTATTGGACCCGAAGTGTGACTGGGCGGTGCATCATATGGAGTTGTTTCCCGTTGAGGTGCTAAAGGCGGACTATTTCCTTTTGCTCCGTGTGCCGGGTATCGGTCCGAAGTCTGCGAAGCGCATTGTGGAGGCAAGACGGAGCGGGACCCTTTCGTTTGAGGATTTGAAGAAAGTAGGTGTAGTATTGAAACGGGCACAATATTTTATTACTTGTGACGGGAAGACTCTGGGACATCTGCATCTGGACGAGGCCTATGTCACACAAAGTCTAATGTTAAATGAAAAGCTTCCGAAAAATTTGCAGGATGCTCTTTACGGACGTCAGATGTCGTTGTTTGAGTTGCCTGCTTTTACGGCTGAGGCAGGCTAGGGAGGTTATGTTATGGAACAGAAGTATATTTATCGTTGTGAGGACAGTACCGAGGGGATTTTGACCGGAATATACGATGCCTGGGCGTCGGTGCATCGCCATGAAGAGAACCGGATTGAGGTCTGTATGGGAGAGTGGGAGATGACCTGTTTGTTTGCGGAATATATTGATGTGGTACCGGATGGGGAGAAAAGTGAGAAGGTACAGCGTTCGGTGCGTCTCCGTATTTCGGAAGAGGCTTATGAGATGATGATGAAGACATTGTTATCGCAGGATCCGGAGAAGGGAGAAATGATTTACCGGTTTTTGATTTATGCTTTCAGAGAAGGGGCAAGGGCCTGCAGAAGTTACGGGAATCCCTGGGTGATGCGTATGTTTGAAGCGGTTCGTAATTATGATAACGAGTCTCATCATCTGAAGGGTTTTTTGCGGTTTGATGAGCAGGAGAACGGTCTGTTGGTGGCACGTTATGCTCCAAAGAATAATATTTTGGGAGATTTGATGGAGCACTTCTCCGACCGGATGAACGGAGAGAATTTTATTATATTGGATGAGAAGCGTTGCATTGCGGGAGTACACAGACAGGGAGACTCCTGGTTTATCTATCGGTTAAGCAAGGAAGAGTATCGGGAGTTTTCCGATGCTTATACAGAAGAAGATACCTACGGGGCACTGTGGAAAATTTTTCACCGTAGGATTGCCATTGCCGAGAGGGAGAATGCAGCGCTGCAGAGGAATAATCTTCCACTGAGATTTCGTCCTTATATGACAGAATTTCGATCGACATTATAGGAGGGAGAACCCTTTCCTGTGTTGAGATACGATGAAATCCGCCCTAACGGTAGATTTAGGAACATTGTAGAGAGCCCGATTGATGGATAGTATTTCCAAGCACGGTATATACTACTCTTGATTTTTAGAAAAGATTCAGAATCACCGCAAAAGGTGAAGCAGGAGGTAACGATGCGGTCATTATGGGAAAAGGAAGTGACATTGAATACATTTCCGAAATCGGAGGGAGATAAGAAGACAGATGTTTTGATTGTGGGTGGAGGAATGGCAGGGGTATTGTGTGCGCATTTTTTGCAGAAGTACGGTGTGGATTATTGTCTGGTGGAGGCAGGAAGAATTGCGGAAGGAGTTACGGGACATACCACGGCGAAGATTACGTCGCAGCACGGACTGATATATCATGAAATTGCCGACCGGTACGGTTTGGAAGCGGCAGCACAGTATTATTCTGCCAATCAGAAGGCGCTTGATTATTATCGTATGTTATGTAAAGAGATTTCTTGCGACTTTGAAGAAAAGGACAATTTTGTATATTCTGTAAAGAAACGAGGGGGATTGGAACAGGAAATGAAAATCTTGGAAAAGATACATGCCGATGCGGCTTTTGCCGAAACGTTGCCTCTTCCTTTCGGAACCTGTGGAGCGGTTTCTTTTCCAAGGCAGGTACAGTTTCATCCTTTGAAGTTTTTGAAGGAGATTACGAAAGATTTAAATATTTATGAGCATACAAGAGTGATGGGATTCGGTGCGTGTGCCGGGAAGACGGGGGAGCGCAGAGTACTTCTGTCCGGAGGCGGGGCAATTCTTGCAAAGAAGGTAGTGATTGCTACCCATTTCCCTATGCTGAATAAACACGGAGCTTATTTTGTGAAATTGTATCAGCATCGTTCTTATGTGTCGGTACTGAGAAATGTTCCGCATTTGCCGGGAATGTATGTGGATGAGGATAAGAAGGGATTTTCCTTTCGGAATGCCGGCGATTATCTGTTGTTGGGCGGGGGAAGCCACCGTACAGGGAAGAAGGGCGGAAGCTATACGGAAGTAAGGGGTGCGGCGGAACGGTTTTATCCGGGAGTCGAGGAGGTTTGTCGTTGGGCGGCTCAGGACTGTATGAGTCTGGACGGGATTCCGTATATCGGAGCGTACTCAAAGGGCAGTAAGAATATCTATGTTGCATCCGGGTTTAACAAATGGGGAATGACGTCCGCTATGACAGCAGGGATGTTATTGTCGGATTTGATTTTGGAAAAGAAAAATGAATATGAAGCACTGTTTTCTCCTTCCAGGCCTATGTTGACGGTACAACTGGCAATGAATGCAGGAGAGTCGCTTATGGGGCTGCTTTCTTTTTCGAAGAAACGTTGTCCTCATTTGGGGTGTGCCCTGAAGTGGAATAAGGAGGAGCATAGTTGGGATTGCCCGTGCCATGGTTCGCGGTTTGCGGAGAATGGCATTTTGCTTGACAATCCGTCGAATGATAATTTGAAGAGAAATATAGGAAAAATGTGATTTTTTAGGCGTTCTTCATTGACGGAAAGACGGCTTTTTGCTATACTGAATGTATTACAAATATGTTATGGTCGTGAATGAGTAATATACGGAAAGGAGAACGCTATGGTTGATAATAAGACATTGCTTTCACAGGAAGAGATTGATGCATTGGTTAGCTTCTTAAAACGTAAAGAGAAAATCGGAAACGACGTTTTGGATCAAAACAGCATAGATCGTCTCGTAGAGATTTTGAAAGAGGCAAAGTCGAACGATGATGGGGCATCTCGGAGTCGCTTTTACGGAAATGCCGTGCTTTCTGTGGAAAAGGATATTGCTGTACAGAGAGAACAGTGCACATTGCTTTACGAGAAGGATGAGAAGAACTTTGTCCATGTTGTATGCGAGAATGTAGTAACCGGTGCGCGATATGAGATTACTCCGGAGAGCCTGAACCGGTCCTGCCTTGTAGAAAGTACAGGAGAGACCTGGGGCTATGCGATTATGCCGGTGTTGTTTGATCTTGCGGCGATGCAGCTGCAGGTGAAGTATACGGCGGAAGTATTTTCCAAGGTATGCGCGGATTATGCGGGACTCTTGTTCGGCAAGCCGGATATGGAGCTTCCGAATGTATATTTGCCGACGGCTTCCAGAATGTTGGACAACATGGGACAGAAGTAAAGAAATAAAAAAGGGTATTGACGAATTTGTAAATAAGTGGTATAACTGCTAAATATAACTCGGCGGAAAGTCGTTGTTTTCTTCATGAAACGCTTGTTTTTGTTTCGTGGAGCAGGGAGGTTTGGCATATGAAGAACACTTTGATTCGTTTGAATAGTCCTGAGGCGGTGCAGGAGTTTGTAAATGCAGCCGCAAAATGTAGTTTTGATATTGATGCAAAGTATAACCGCATTATTGTAGATGCAAAGTCGTTTCTCGGCGTATTGGGGCTTTCCACTAACCCGATTTCCGTGTACACTCACGGAGAGGATGTTGCCTTTGAGAAAACCCTGGAAAAGTTTGCAGTCTGTTAAAGGAGCAACATGTATCGTTTGATTAGCAAAGACGGAAATGCAAAGCGCGGTGAACTGGTAACGGTTCACGGTACGGTGCAGACCCCGTTGTTTATGAATGTGGGTACGGCAGCAGCCATTAAAGGTGCTGTATCTACCATGGATTTACAAGAGATTGGAACGCAGGTGCAGCTTTCCAATACGTATCACCTGCATGTACGCCCGGGAGATAAGGTGGTAAAGCAACTTGGCGGCCTTCACCGCTTTATGAATTGGGATAAGCCGATTCTGACGGACTCCGGCGGGTTTCAGGTGTTTTCACTGGCAGGGCTTCGTAAGATAAAGGAAGAGGGCGTGTATTTCAATTCCCATGTGGACGGACGTAAGATTTTTATGGGGCCGGAGGAAAGTATGCAGATTCAGTCGAATCTGGCGTCTACCATTGCCATGGCCTTTGATGAATGTCCGCCGCATCCGGCGACCAGAGAGTACATGGAGAATTCCGTTGCCCGTACGACTCGCTGGCTGGAGCGTTGCAAGAAGGAAATGGACCGTCTGAATTCTTTGGAGGATACGATTAATCCGAAGCAGATGCTGTTCGGTATTAACCAGGGCGGTACCTTTGAGGATATCCGTATCGAGCATGCGAAGCGTATTTCCGAGCTGGACTTGGACGGTTATGCTTTAGGTGGTCTTGCGGTAGGTGAGTCTCATGACGAGATGTATCGCATTTTGGAGGAGACGGTGCCGTATTTGCCGCTTGAGAAACCGACTTATCTGATGGGTGTCGGTACACCGGAGAATATTTTAGAAGCGGTAGAACGCGGTGTGGATTTCTTTGACTGTGTATATCCGGCGCGGAACGGTCGTCACGGAAATGCATATACGAACCACGGAAAGATGACTTTGTTAAATGCAAAGTATGAGTTGGATGACAGACCGTTGGATTCTACCTGCGGTTGTCCGACCTGTAAGAATTACAGCAGAGCATATATCCGCCATTTGTTAAAGGCGAAGGAGATGCTCGGAATGCGTCTTCTGGTAACGCACAACCTGTATTTTTATAACAAAATGATGGAAGAAATACGTGAAGCCATTGAGCAGAAACGTTTTTCCGAGTATAAAAAGCAAAAGCTTGCGGGCTTTGAGCAAGGGGAACAAGATTAATCGTGCGAATGCACAAGAAGGAGGAAGTTATGTTTCAGTTTTTGACAACGGATGCGGCGGCAGGACAGCCGATGAGTCCGGTGGGAACCCTTTTGTATTGGGTAGTTTTAATCGGTGCTTTTGGTTTGATGTTTTATTTTATGGCAATCAGACCGCAGAAGAAGCAGCAGAAGAAGATGGAAGAGTTAATGGCATCCATTGCGATCGGTGACAGTGTTTTGACAACCGCAGGTTTTTACGGTGTGGTTATCGATGTTATGGACGAGGTTATTATCGTTGAGTTCGGTAACAATAAGAACTGCCGTATTCCGATGAAAAAGAGCTCTGTAGTAGAGGTTGAAAAACCGATGGAAGAAGAGACAAAGGCAAAATAAGTTTTGTCATGGAATAGGATGAATGAAAAGGGGCACACAGGAAGGTTTCAGAGGAAACTATTCTGTGTGTCCCTTTTTGCGTGTAGGCAAAGTGAGCATTGAACCGTGGGCGCAAACTTGTTTGCGGCTCATCGGTGAAATGCGAACGCGCCCACGACTGAGCGACAAAGTCGCGAAGTGCGTGGGCAAGCACGAAGTGAGCGCCTATACGCAATAGGCTGGTGCGGACGTGCCCACGGCTATTTAAGCTCCTTATATAACGGCTCCAACAGTTGTTCCGGAATATTCAGATTATGATTGCGTCCGGTGCCGAGGTACAGATTCGGTTTGTTTGCACCATGGAAATCGGTGCCACCGGTCATAAGAAGGCCGAAACGATTGGCTAGACCGAAGCATATTTGTTCATCAAAATTGGTATTGGAGGAATAATAAACTTCCAGTCCTTTTAAACCTGCATCTGTCAAACGTTTCAGCAATGCTTCTAACTCGGCAGGAGGAAGCTTATAGAGCAACGGATGTGCCAAAACCGGAAGTCCTCCGGCTTGTAAAATCAGGGAAATGGCGCGTTCCGGCTGCATATATTCTCTCGGAACAAAACACGGGCCGTCATAACCTAAATAACGGGAAAATGCTTCTTGTGAAGTTTTTACATGACCGTGTTTGATTAAATAATTGGCAAAATGTGCTCTGGTGATAACCGTATCCGGATTCATAAGGCGCAGGTCTTCCAAGGTCAAAGGAATGCCGAGAGTACGAAAACGTTCTGCCATACGTTCGTTGCGCAAATCTCTTGCGGTAACGGCTTCTTCCAAAGCGGCAAGTAAAACCGGATTTGTTTCGTCCACAAAGAGTCCTAAGATGTGAATGTCTTTCTTTTGATAGGCAGCGGATATTTCAACACCGGATATTACGGTGACTTCGGAACCGGAGCGTGCGGCAGCTTCTTTTGCTTTTTTTACGCCGGAAACGGTGTCGTGGTCGGTGAGCGCAAAAACGGATACACCGGCTACCTGTGCCAAAGAAACCAACTCCTCCGGAGAACAGGTTCCGTCGGAATGATTGGAATGTACGTGAAGGTCAATCATAAAAATCTCCTTTGCAAATACGTTAATTTCAGTATAGCATAAAATAATATTTGTAACAAGGGAATGGATGGGAACTTGTTTTCATATAGTAGAACTAAGGAAAATACGGAGAATGCGGATGGAGATGAAGAGAATAACAAAAGAGGCGGGGACGGCATTGGTGTGTTCGTTTCTGATAACGGTATTGTTTTTGTTGATTGTTGCGTTTGTGGCGTTGAAAGCAGGATTGGGAGAGGAAGCTGTTTCCAAAATAATGATAGCGGGCTATGTCATTGCGCCTGCGGCAGGAGGTTTTTGGCTCGGAAAAAAACGAAAGGTAAATCGTTTTTTGTGGGGACTGTGTGTGGGCGTACTGTACTTCGCTGTATATGCGATAGTAGCTGTGACGACAAAGGATGTATCCTTCGGAAATATTGCCTGGGTTATGCTTCCGGTGTGTTTCGGCGGTATGGCGGGAGGTATGTTGAGCTAGGAAAAAAGAAATGCTTCACAGCGGAACCAAAATGTGGTATACTGATTATGTACCTGCCTGTAAGTCACGGGAGAAAGTCTCCTGTGACTTGGCGGGAAAAGGGTATACTGTAAATGACGGATATGTTGCAGAGGATTAGCAGTGATATCGAATGAAAAGGGAGAATGCCATGAGACGAATCATTAAATTAAAAGGGGCAATGCGGCTGTATTTAAACTGGCCGATTTTTTTGACAATCCTTTTGATTTGCATGAATTTAAGTATATTGACGGTGGACAAAACGGCAGCCGGCCTAATGGCGATTTTTGTGCTTATTTATGCCGTGATCGCTTTTTTGCTTTATTTTGTAAAGAAGCCTTTGATTGTAAGTGAGATGGTGCGTTTTGCCGCAGGCTACAGTCAGGTACAGCGCAGGCTGTTAAAAGAGCTGGCGATTCCGTATGCGGTAATGGATACGGCGGGAGCGATTCTTTGGGCCAACGACGAGTTTATGGATTTGGCGGAGGCATCTCCGAAGTCCAAAAATATCAAATCCATTATCCCGGAGATTACCGCAGATTATCTTCCGACGGTGGAGAATGATGTCAGTCTGCATGTGGAAATCGGGGAGCGGAACTATGAAGTATGTTTACGCGTGGTGAATACGCCGAGTTTTGACGAGGATATTTTATGGCAGGATATGCAGCGTCATGCCAATGAGTTGATTGCGTTGTATTTGTATGATGAGACGGAAATCGTTGCCCTGCAGAAGGAGAATGAAGACCAAAAGCTGATTACCGGTCTTTTATATATCGACAATTACGAAGAGGCATTCGAAAATATCGATGAAGTACGTCGGTCCTTGTTGACGGCTCTAGTGGATCGAAAGATAAACAAGTACATGGTAAGCATTGATGCCATTATTAAAAAGTTGGAAAAGGACAAGTATATCTTTGTATTCCAGCACAAATATCTGGCTCAGCTGGAGGCAAATAAGTTTTCATTACTGGAGGAAGTACGCGGTTCCAGCATTGGAAACGACGCGCCGATTGTTACCATCAGTATGGGCTTAGGCGTGAATGCAGAGTCCTATCTTGCCGGTTACGAGCTGGCGCGGGGAGCCATTGATTTGGCACTGGGCCGGGGCGGCGACCAGGCGGTGGTCAAAGACGGCAACAAGATTTCCTATTACGGCGGTACGGCGGTACAGGTGGAAAAGACGACCCGCGTAAAGGCGCGTGTAAAGGCCCATGCTCTGAAGGAGTTTATGGAAGGAAAAGAACGCATTGTTGTAATGGGGCATTCCATCGGAGATATCGATTCCCTCGGTTCCGCCATCGGTATTTATCGTATTGCCAAGACCTTAAATAAAAAAGCACACATTGTAATAAATGATGTGACAAGCTCTATTCGCCCGATGTTGGTGAAGTTCCAGGGCAATCCGGATTATGAGGATGACATGTTTATTGACGGCGGAAAGGCCCAGGAACTGGTAGATAATAATACGTTGTTGGTTGTTGTGGATGTAAATCGTCCGAATTATACGGAGTGCGAAGCACTGCTGTCCCTGACTCGTACCATTGTGATTTTGGATCATCACAGACAGACGGGGGAGGCGATTCCGAATGCGGTATTGTCTTATATTGAGCCTTATGCATCCTCTGCCTGCGAAATGGTTGCGGAGATTTTACAGTATATCGGTGACGGTTTGAAGTTAAAGGCATTGGAAGCGGATGCTATGTATGCAGGTATTATGATTGATACGAATAATTTCCTGACAAAGACCGGTGTGCGTACCTTTGAGGCGGCTGCTTATTTGCGCCGAAACGGTGCGGATGTTACAAGAATCCGTAAGATGTTCCGGACGGATATGCCGGAGTATTATGCGAGAGCGAAATCTGTGGCGGCGGCAGAGATTTTCGAGAGTCGTTTTGCTTTTTCCGTATCTGCCAGTGAGGGCGTGGATAGCCCGACGGTGGTTGCGGCGCAGACGGCAAATGAACTGTTAAATATCAACGGGATTATGGCCTCCTTTGTATTTACTCAGTTTGGTGGAAAAGTATATATCAGTGCCCGCTCCATTGATGAACTGAATGTACAGGTGGTAATGGAGAAGCTTGGCGGAGGCGGCCATATGAGTGTTGCGGGAGCGCAGTTTGATGATTGTGATATATCAACTGCTGTAGAACGCGTAAAGGAAGTACTCCGAACCATGATCACAGAAGGAGAAATTAAATTATAACAGAAAGGAAGAAAGATAATGGAAGTGATTTTATTACAGGACGTAAAGAGCCTTGGAAAAAAAGGAGAAGTTGTAAAGGTTAGCGATGGTTATGCACGCAATTTTATTTTGCCGAAAAAGCTCGGTGTAGAAAAGAACGCAAAGACCATGAATGATTTAAAGCTGCAGAAGGCGGCAGAAGAAAAGCACAGACAGGAAGTGCTGGCAGAGGCACAGGCATTGGGCGAGCAGATTAAGAAACTGAGTGTAACCTTAAAGATTAAGTCCGGCGAAGGCGGAAGAACCTTTGGTTCTGTGTCTACCAAGGAAATCGCGGTAGCAATGAAGGAGCAGTTAAAGTTAGACGTGGACAAGAAGAAGCTTGTTCTTCCGGAACCGATTCGTACCCTTGGAACCACCATTGTTCCGGTGAAGCTTCATCCGGAAGTGACTACGGAGTTGACGGTAAAGGTAGTAGAAGCATAGAGTAAAGGCACAGGATGAGAGGGTTTTGTGAATGGATGAGGCTCTGATAAAGCGGGTAATGCCGCACAGTACGGAAGCGGAGCAATCGGTTATTGGTTCCATGTTGTTGGACCGGGATGCGATTATGACGGTTGCGGAGATGCTGACGCGAGAGGATTTTTACAATCCGATGTACGGCCTTTTGTTTGAAATAATAACAGGATTGTTTAATGAAGGAAAGCCGGCAGATATCCTTACGGTACAGAATCGCTTAAAGGAAAAGGATGCCCCGCCGGAGACTTATGAGTTAAAGTATTTTACGGAATTAATCGGTTCGGTTCCCACGTCTGCCAATGTGCGTTATTATGCGGAAATTGTTAAGAACCACGCACTGAAGCGCAGAACCATCAAGGTAACGGAGGCCATTGCCAATGACTGTTACCTCGGGAAAAAGGACACCAACGAGATTCTGGCAGATACGGAAAAGCAGATTTTTGATTTGATACAGAAGCGGGGAAGCGGTGATACCGAGGATATCCGCAGTATTGTAATCAAAGCCATCGAGAGTATTGAGAATGCATCTAAAAACCGTGGTGCTGTAACGGGGATCGCTACCGGCTTCTATGATTTGGATTACAAGACGGCCGGTTTGCAGCGTACGGATTTGATTTTGATTGCGGCTCGTCCGTCCATGGGTAAGACAGCGTTTGTATTGAATATTGCGGAGTATGTTGCTTTAAAGAGCAAAGTACCGACGGCTATTTTTAGTTTGGAAATGTCCCGTACCCAGTTGGTAAACCGTATTTTGGCCATGAATTCTAAGGTGGATTCCCAGGCGATTCGTACGGGTGACTTAAAGGATGATGACTGGGCAAAGCTTATGGAGAGTGCGAAGATTACCGGTGAGTCTCCGTTAATTATTGATGATACGCCGGGTATTTCTATTCAGGAATTACGTTCGAAGTGCAGAAAGTTCAAGCTAGAGAAGAATCTCGGTTTGATTATTATTGACTACTTGCAGTTGATGTCTGCCGGACGGCGGTCGGAGTCCAGACAGCAGGAAATCTCCGAGATTTCCCGTTCCTTAAAGGCACTTGCTCGTGAAATCAATTGTCCGGTCATTGCATTGTCCCAGCTTTCCCGTGATGTGGAAAAGCGTGATGACAAGCGGCCGATTCTGTCTGACCTTCGAGAGTCGGGAGCAATCGAGCAGGATGCGGACGTTGTAATGTTTATTTACCGAGATGAATATTATACGAAGGAAAAGTGTGAAGAGCCGGGCGTTTCCGAGATTATTATCGCAAAGCAAAGAAACGGTCCTACGGGTACGGTAAAGCTGGCATGGCTCGGACAATTTACCAAATTTGCCAATTTGGATAACCGAAAACATTAAGCGGAAATTTTGTAATGTTTTGTCGATATGTGTTTCATTACGTCATGTTGTTTTGGAAAAAAATGGGAACAGATACTTGCGTATCTGTTCTTTTTTTCGTTATACTGTCTTAGGCGGACAGGCGTATAGAAGCAGGTGGATTGCTTAAGAACAATGAAAGGGGCAGAACATATGGAAAAAATATATCAGGTATCGGAAGCGGCAGAAGAACTGGAAACGGAAGTATATACATTACGGTATTGGGAAAATCAGTTGGGGCTGGAGGTGCCGAGAAATGCGGCGGGACATCGATATTATGAAGAAACGCAGCTTGTTATGTTTCGAAACGTGAAACGCTTGAAGGAGGCGGGGTTCGGATTGCGTCAGATTAAGGCGATGGGAGAACGAATGACAGCGGTAGCGGCTCTTTCGGATGAGAAACTGCAAGAGCTGAGAAATCGAATCAGTGGAATGGAGGCAGAGCAGGAGACGGTGTTTTGTGGGAAGGAAGCGGCGTCGGTCACAGAAACGGAGGATCTGCCGTTATGCGTCAATGAGTCGGCAAACGAGATTCTTCCAATGAAAGATGAACGAACGGACGGAGTGCGGCTGTTACAGGAAGGAATGACGAAATGGTTGGGAGAATTGCTACAGAAGAATAACGAGCATCTGACACAAAAAATAGAGGATGGAGTGTCGGAACGTATGGCGAGGGAACTCCGCTTTTTGTTTCGCCAACAGGAGGAAAAAGAAGAAGAGCGGTATCGCCGTTTGGACAGAACCATTCGTGAGTACCAGCAGGCGAGGGCTGTGGGCAAGCAATCGGGAGGCGGTCGGGAGAGAAGTTTCTTTTGCGGCAAATTGCATCCGTTACGTTAATAGAACAGGAAATGCCGAATCGTGTGCGGATTGACACGGTTCGGCGTTTTTGTAATTAAAAGTTTATTGTTTTTTTGTGAATTTTTAGTGTTCTGCTATTGATTTAAAAAGTGTGTGCCTATATAATAGGCGTAGGATGGAGTCTTTGCGTGGACATAGAACTATCCGGGAAGCGATAAGGTTGGGAAGTTAGGAAAAGAGAGGAAAAATCATGGGAGAGACGGGAAATAATAACAATAAGAAGGGAAAGGGGCAACAGAACAACAAGAGCGGAATGCTGTTTTGTCTTGTTGTTGCATTGTTTTTGGTGCTGACCTTTTTCTATATGTCGCATAAAATTGATGAAAGTACCAATAAGAAAATCGCATACAATGATTTTATTACAATGTTGGAAGGCGGAATGGTTTCAGAGGTCCAAATTGATTCTGACAGCGGACGGATTTTGATTGTTCCGAAGCAGGAGTCGCAGACGGTTCCGGCGTTTACGATTACTTATTATACCGGTATTTTGGAGGACGGAAATAAGATTCAGGAACGTTGTGCGGCGGCGGGAGTAACCTACAGTCGTATAACGGTGGATAAAACGGATTCTATATTAAGTTCTATCCTTAGTACAGTGCTCATGTTTGCACTGATTTACGGCGTTATGTTTTTTGTATTCCGTATGTTCAGTAAGAGCGGCGGCGGAATGATGGGCGTTGGGAAGAGTAATGCAAAGGTATATGTGGAGAAGGAAACAGGCGTTACCTTTAAAGATGTGGCTGGCCAGGAGGAGGCGAAGGAGTCTCTGACAGAGATGGTGGATTTCCTTCACAATCCGGGAAAGTACACCCGCATCGGTGCTAAACTTCCGAAGGGTGCTCTTTTGGTGGGACCGCCGGGTACCGGTAAGACTCTGCTTGCCAAGGCAGTGGCAGGAGAGGCAAAGGTACCGTTTTTCTCCTTGTCCGGTTCGGATTTTGTAGAGATGTTTGTGGGCGTCGGTGCATCCCGTGTCCGCGATTTGTTTAAACAGGCCCAGGCGCAGGCACCGTGTATTATCTTTATCGATGAAGTAGATGCTATCGGTAAGAGTCGTGATTCTCACTACGGCGGCGGAAATGATGAGCGTGAGCAGACTTTGAATCAGCTCCTGTCCGAGATGGATGGTTTTGATACATCCAAGGGGCTTGTGATTCTGGCGGCAACCAATCGTCCGGAAGTTTTGGATAAGGCGCTTTTGCGTCCGGGACGTTTTGACCGCAGAATTATTGTGGATAAGCCGGATTTAAAGGGACGTATTGATATTTTAAAGGTGCATGCGAAACATGTTTTGATGCATGATTCTGTAAATTTGGAAGAGATTGCTATGGCTACCTCCGGTGCGGTAGGTTCCGATTTAGCCAATATTATTAATGAAGCGGCGATTCTTGCAGTAAAGCAGGGACGTACTGTGGTGACCCAGGCAGATTTGTTTGAGTCTGTAGAAGTGGTGATTGCCGGTAAGGAAAAGAAGGATCGTATTTTAGGCAAGGAAGAAAAGCAAATTGTGGCGTATCATGAAGTGGGTCATGCGTTGATTGCCTGTCTGGATAAGAATGCGGAACCGGTGCAGAAGATTACCATTGTACCGCGTACCATGGGCTCTTTGGGTTATGTAATGCAGGTTCCGGAAGAAGAGAAGTATTTGATGCAGAAGGATGAGCTGCTTGCCCGTCTTGTGACTTTGTTCGGCGGACGTGCGGCCGAGGAATTGGTATTCGGAAAAGCTACCACCGGTGCGTCCAATGATATCGAGAAAGCAACTTCCATTGCCCGGGCTATGATTACCCAGTACGGTATGTCTGAAAAGTTCGGCCTTATGGGATTGGAGTCGGTGCAGAATCGTTACTTGGACGGCAGACCGGTACAGAATTGTGCCGATGCTACCGCAGCTTTGATTGACAATGAAGTCATGGAACTTTTGAAGGAATGCTACGATAAGGCATATAAGATGTTGTCCGAGAACCGTGAGGCTTTGGATAAGATTGCCGAGTTCTTATTTGAGAAGGAAACCATTACCGGTAAGGAGTTTATGAAGATTTACCGTGAGGTAAAAGGACTGCCGGAGCCATCGGAGGATGAGGAAAAGAAAAAGGATGATGAGTCGAAAGATGAGAAGCCGTCCTTTGATGTTGTAGTGGAAGATGCAATGAACGAGGCTGAAGGTGTAACTGAAGCCGATGAGGAAAAGAACACCGAGGAATAAGACTGCACGAATACGGAGGTGGCCTTATGTTTGATATCGAAGAAGAGTTAAAAAAGCTCCCGGCTAAGCCGGGAGTTTATATTATGCATGACAAGACAGATGCTATTATTTATGTAGGTAAGGCAATCAGTCTGAAAAATCGTGTACGCCAGTATTTCCAGAGCAGCCGGAATTTATCTCCCAAAATACAGAAGATGGTGTCCCTGGTGGCACGGTTTGAGTACATTGTGGTGGATTCCGAAATGGAAGCACTGGTCTTGGAATGTAACTTAATTAAAGAACATCGTCCGAAGTACAATACCATGTTAAAGGACGATAAGCATTATCCGTACATCCGGGTAACAGTAAACGAACCGTTTCCACGGGTGCTGTTTGCTCGTTCCAGAGGAAAAGATAAAGCGAAATATTTCGGACCGTATACCAGCGGGCAGGCGGTAAAGGATACGCTGGATTTGTTAAAGAAGACCTATCAGATTCGGAATTGTAATCTGAATCTGCCGAAGGAGAAAAGCAATCGTCCGTGTTTATACTATCATATCGGGCAGTGCAAGGCTCCGTGTCAGGGGGAAATCTCCCGGGAGGAGTACGGAGCTGCCATTGAACAGGTGATGGCATTTTTGGGAGGCAACCTTTCGTTAATTACCAAAAGGCTGGAGCAGTTGATGAACGAAGCTTCCATGAATTTGGAGTTTGAGAAGGCGGCAGAATACAGAGATCTATTAAATAGTGTATACCGCATGGCGGAACGTCAGAAGGCGGATGCGGATTTGACGGTGGATCGTGATATTGCGGCTATCGCTACCGCAGGAGAAGAAGCGGTTGTGCAAGTGTTCTTCGTGCGGGAAGGAAAGATGATCGGAAGAGAACACTTTTATTTGACGGGAGTAGAGGGCGAAGACAGAGCTTCTGTATTGCAGGAGTTTATTAAGCAGTTTTACGGCGGAACCCCGCATATTCCGAAGGAGTTGCTATTATCGGAGGAAATCGAAGAGAGAGAACTCATGGAAAACTATTTGTCGGAGCGGTCCGGACGAAAGGTAAAGATATTTGTTCCGAAGAAGGGTGAGAAGGAACGTTTGGTAGAACTTGCCGAGAAAAATGCATCCATGGTATTACAAAAGGATGCAGAAAAGATTGCTGCCGAGGAAAAGAAGACTAAGGGGGCTGCGGATGAGATCGCGGAGTTGCTGGGACTTCCGGAATTGGGGCGTACCGAGTCTTTTGATATTTCCAATACATCGGGCTTTGCTTCTGTAGCTTCTATGGTGGTTTTCGAAAACGGAAGACCGAATAAGGCGGAGTATCGTAAGTTCCGGATTAAAACCGTACAAGGGTCGGATGACTATGCCAGCATGAGAGAGGTGTTGACTCGTCGTTTTTCTCATGGATTGAAGGAGCTGGAAGAAGGAACCGGGGAGAAGTTTTCCAAGTTTCCGGATTTGATTTTAATGGACGGAGGAAAGGGCCAGGTCAATATTGCGGAACAGGTGCTTTATGAGCTGGGAATCAATATTCCTGTATGCGGGATGGTAAAGGATGACAAACATCATACCAGAGGATTGTATTTTCATAATGAAGAGTTACCGATGAACCAGCATAGTGAAGGCTTTCGTCTGCTAACCCGTATTCAGGACGAAACCCATCGGTTTGCAATCGAATATCATCGCTCTTTACGCGGAAAGGAACAAGTTCATTCTATATTAGATGAAATCGAAGGCATCGGACCGACCAGAAGGCGTGCGTTGATGAAGGCGTTCGGCAGCCAGGAGGCCATTCGCGAAGCGTCCGAAGAGGAACTGGCAGCGGTGGACTCTATGAATGCAGCGGCGGCACATGCTGTGTATAATTTCTTTCAAAAAAAGAAGTAAAAAAAATGTAAAAAAGTGCTTGACATTGAAAAGGTTTCGTGGTACTATAATCAAGCACTGTTTCGGAGAGTTGCCCGAGTGGTTTAAGGGGCTGGTCTTGAAAACCAGTGATTCCGAAAGGGACCGTGGGTTCGAATCCCACATTCTCCGCTAGGAAGATGGTTAGCAGACTTCTTCCGGAACATGGAATTAAATAATGACGTTATGTCAGCAACTGGAGAAATACCCAAGCGGCTGAAGGGGCTCCCCTGGAAAGGGAGTAGGTCGTTAATAGCGGCGCGAGGGTTCAAATCCCTCTTTCTCCGTTCCTTTTTTGAGACAGATTTTCA
>CAZJEN010000028.1:0-38331 GCA_964545045.1 uncultured Lachnospiraceae bacterium
CAATGAGGCAGTGGATGTTCCACCGGACATCGGAAAGGATGGTTAAAATGAGTAAAGTAAGAAGAATTTATTCTGAGAAGAAGCCGGAATATGCAGTTAAGGCCGGCGAGCTGATGAATGAAATCAAAGAGTATTTGAACATTCAGAATGTAACCGCAGTACGTGTTTTAATCCGTTATGATGTTGAAAATGTAAGTGACGAGACCCTCTCCCGTGCACTCGGTACCGTATTTTCCGAGCCGCCAGTAGACTTTGTATATGAGGAAACCTTCCCGATTTGTCCGGAAGATACTGTTTTCTCCGTAGAGTATTTGCCGGGTCAGTTTGACCAGAGAGCAGACTCCGCCGAGCAGTGCGTAAAGCTGTTAAACGAGACTGAAGAGCCGGTCATCCGTTCCGCTACTACCTATGTCTTATCCGGTATTTTAGAGCCGCAGGAAGTAGAGGCTATCAAGGCATATTGTATCAACCCGGTAGATTCCAGAGAAGCAGCAGAAGAGAAGCCGGAGACCTTAGAGTCCGTATTTGAAGATCCGGCAGATGTTATCATCTTCGATGGTTTCAAGGATATGCCGGAAGCTCAGTTGAAGGAGCTTTATGATTCCCTGAACCTTGCTATGACTTTCCGTGACTTTTTACACATTCAGAACTATTTCTGCAATGATGAGAAGCGTGACCCGTCCATGACCGAAATCCGTGTACTGGATACCTACTGGTCCGATCACTGCCGTCACACCACCTTCCTTACCGAGCTTACGGATGTTACCTTTGAAGAGGGTGACTACACTGCTCCAATTCGTGCATCCTATGACAAGTACGTAGCTGAGCGTGAGATTTTATACAAGGGAAGAGACGATAAGTTCATCTCCCTCATGGACCTTGCTTTGGTTGGTATGAAGAAGCTTCGTGCCGACGGAAAGCTTGATGATATGGAAGTATCCGATGAAATCAATGCTTGTTCCATTATCGTTCCGATTGAGATTACCAGACCGGACGGTAAGAAGGAAACCGAAGAATGGTTGATTTTCTTTAAGAATGAGACCCACAATCACCCGACGGAAATCGAGCCGTTCGGTGGTGCGGCAACTTGTCTCGGCGGTGCAATCCGTGACCCGTTGTCCGGCCGTGGATATGTATATCATGCAATGCGTGTGACCGGTGCGGCAGACCCGACCCTTCCGATTGCGGAGACCTTAGAGGGTAAGCTTGCACAGCGTAAGATTGTAACCGGCGCAGCATCCGGCTACAGCTCCTACGGTAACCAGATTGGTCTTGCAACCGGTCTTGTAGATGAGATTTATCATCCGAACTATGTGGCAAAGCGTTTGGAAATCGGTGCGGTTATGGGTGCAGCTCCGAGAAAGAACGTTATCCGTGAGACCTCCGATCCGGGCGATGTAATTATCCTTATGGGTGGTAGAACCGGACGTGACGGTTGCGGCGGTGCAACCGGCTCTTCCAAGGCACATACCGCTGAGTCCATCCATACCTGTGGCGCAGAGGTACAGAAGGGTAACGCTCCGACCGAGCGTAAGCTTCAGAGATTGTTCCGTAGAGAAGAAGTGGCAAGCATCATTAAGAAGTGTAACGACTTCGGTGCAGGCGGTGTATCCGTAGCTATCGGTGAGCTTGCAGACGGTCTTCGTGTAGAGCTTGACAAGGTTCCGAAGAAGTATGCGGGCCTTGACGGTACCGAGCTTGCAATTTCCGAGTCCCAGGAGCGTATGGCAATTGTTGTTGACGCCAAGGACGTGGACAAGATGCTTGCTTTTGCGGCAGAAGAGAACTTAGAGGCTGTTCCGGTGGCTGTTGTTACCGAGGACCCGCGCCTTGTACTTGTATGGAGAGGCAAGGAAATCGTTAATCTTAAGCGTTCCTTCCTTGATACCAACGGTGCGCATCAGGAGGCAACTGCTGAGGTTACCATGCCGAAGAAGGAAGACAACTACTTCAAGAAGGGTGCGTCTTATACCGCATCCCGTATTACGAGAAAGACCGCAAAGGGTGAGACTGTGCTTTCCGGTAAGACCGGTATTAAGGGCGAGTGGCTTTCCATGCTTGCGGATTTGAATACCTGTTCCAAGAAGGGCTTAGTAGAGATGTTCGACAGCTCCATCGGCGCAAACACCGTAACCATGCCGTACGGCGGTAAGTACCAGATGACTCCGGTACAGACCATGATTGCAAAGGTACCGGTTCTTGACGGTGACAGTGAGGCAGTTTCCATGATGAGCTACGGTTTCGACCCGTATCTTTCCAGCTGGAGCCCGTACCATGGTGCTGTTTACGCAGTAATTTCCTCTGTTGCTAAGATTGTGGCAGCAGGTGGTGATCATACAAAGATTCGTTTTACCTTCCAGGAGTTCTTCCGTCGCTTAGGTACTGATCCGAAGCGTTGGGGTGAGCCGCTTGCGGCACTTCTCGGTGCATTTGAGGCGCAGGTACAGCTTGGCCTTCCGTCCATCGGCGGTAAGGACAGTATGTCCGGTTCCTTCCAGGATATTGATGTTCCGCCGACCTTGGTATCTTTCGCCGTAGATATGGCAAAGACCTCCGACGTGGTAACCGGTGAGTTTAAGAAGTCCGGAAACGTACTTGTGAAGTTCGCAATGAAGAAGGATTCTTATGACCTTCCGGATTACGCTGCATTTGCTGACCAGATGAGCAAGATTACGAAGCTGGCACAGAGCGGAAAGATTGCTTCTATGTACGCGCTTGGTGCAAAGGGTATCGCAGAAGCAGTTTCCAAGATGGCATTCGGTAACCGTCTCGGTGCGGTTATCTCCGATGCAGTAAGCGCTCAGGAATTGTTTGCTCCGGCATACGGTGAAATTCTTGCGGAAGTTTCCAAGGATTGCCTGAACGCATTAAATGAGAGCGGTGTTCTTTACAAGACCGTAGGTACCGTAACCGAAGCACCGATGTTCGTATACGGCAACGAGACCGTAACCATCGAAGAGGCTCTGGATGCTTGGACCAATACCTTAGAGAAGGTATTCCCGACCAGATCCGGCGTAAAGGAAGAGAAGATTGAGCATCCGTTGTTTGATGCAAAGACGGTTTATGTAGCAAAGAATAAGGTGGCTAAGCCGCGTGTATTTATTCCGGTGTTCCCGGGTACCAACTGTGAGTACGACACCATGCGTTCCTTCCGTGATGCGGGCGCAGAGGTAAGCACTGTGGTATTCCGTAACCGCAACGAGCAGGATATCAGAGAGTCCGTTGAGGCATTCGAGAAGGAAATCCGCAATGCCCAGATTCTCATGTTCCCAGGCGGATTCTCCGCAGGTGACGAGCCGGACGGTTCCGGTAAGTTCATTGCAACCGCATTCCGTAATGCGAAGATTACCGATGCGGTAAACGATATGTTAAAGCAGCGTGATGGTTTGGTTCTCGGTATTTGTAACGGTTTCCAGGCAATTATTAAGCTTGGCCTTGTACCGTACGGTGAAGTTACTCCGCAGAAGGAGGATTCCCCGACCCTTACCATGAACAGCATCGGACGCCACATTTCCAAGTCCGTATACACTAAGGTTGTGACCAACAAGTCCCCGTGGCTCATGGAGGCAGAGCTTGGCGGCGTTTACGCAATCCCGGCTTCTCACGGTGAAGGTCGTTTCGTAGCAAGCAAGGAATGGATCGAAAAGCTTGCCGCAAACGGACAGATTGCAACCCAGTACGTTGACCTTAACGGTAACCCGACCATGGATGAAGACTTCAATCCGAACGGTTCCTACTTCGCAAT
This sequence comes from uncultured Lachnospiraceae bacterium, assembly GCA_964545045.1. GTDB lineage: Bacteria > Bacillota > Clostridia > Lachnospirales > Lachnospiraceae > SIG307. Next base: position 3,746 of record CAZJEN010000028.1, read on the forward strand.
CGAAGGTATCACCAGCCCGGACGGTCGTGTTCTCGGTAAGATGGCTCACTCCGAGCGTCGCGGTAACTCCGTAGCAGTAAACATCTACGGTGACCAGGACCAGAGAATCTTCGCTTCCGGTGTGAAGTACTTTAAGTAAGATTTGGGAAAAAGTTAGATAGAGTAAGTGAATAGGTAATATGAGACTCCCCCGTTCTTGCACAGATGTTGTGCAGGAGCGGGGGAGTTTGTTTAAAATGATGTAGTATCCGTTTGAATGATGTCATAGAGCCTATTGCTTCTGTGCCCTTTCCAATAGCGCATCCTGTAACACTTTAGAGAAATTGATATGATTCTTCTCGCCGTAGGTATTGAGCCATGCCGGAATGGTGATGTTCTTGCGAACGGACTTCTCTCCGTATTTCTCGGCGTAAGCGTCAATATCCAGTACCAGGTCATTGATAAAGCAATTGTGGTCGGTGAGGATGTGTTCCCGTGGAGTCGGTTGCGGGATGTCGTTTCCTTCTTCCAGTTCACCGAGAATCCAGCCGCTGGCGGCGTCTATGCCCATTTCAATGGCATGAAGCAGGGAATCGCCCTCGGAGACACAGCCCGGCAAATCCGGAATGGTTACGGTATAGCCTTCTTTTTCAAAACAAGGGGTAAAGATAGCAGGATAGATAAGTTTCATGGTATCACGTCCTTTCCGGAAGATAAATCAGTGCAATCCGGCTTGTTGGAGAATCGAGTGAGCCGTTCCTTTGTCCACATCACCTGAGTGAAAGGGAATGGTCACTTTGCCGGGTTTTGTAGGATGCTTGTAATGACGGTGGGAACCTGTTTGTTTGATATAATACCAGCCGTCTTTCAGTAATAGTTTTTCTAATTCGATTGCCCTCATACATATCCTTTCTATTGATTATACGCATTATGTGTATAAAAGTCAAGAAGTTTGTGCTAATTTGATTAAAGTATATTTGAAATAATAAAGACTATCAAGAGGAAAATGGAGAGAAAAGGATATGATATAAACAGAAAAAAGATTCTCAAATGCTGATAAAATAAAGGATTGTCGATAAACGAAGGTGATAATAAGTTTGTGAAAAGTAACCAAAAATATACGCAAATTCGATTGTCACAGGTGAGTGTCAGACCACCGGTAAACCGAGATTTTGAAAAAATGCCGGTGTATGCAAATTACCGGGAGATTTCTCGTCAGGCGGTTACGAAGATTAGGGAGAATGATATTGTGTATTTGACCGGTGGTTCCTTTGGCTATATTATGGTTTCTTTTCTTCCGAAGGATATTCATTATACTGTGGTGGTGAATTCGGTAGATATAGCGAAGGAACTTCGGGCATTTGAAAACATTGATGTGTACATCGTAGGAGGAAAGATGCGACAGAGCGGTTCGGTTGTGGATAGCTTTGCCAATGATTTCGTCAGCCGTTTGCATTTTGATGTTTGTTTTATCACAGGAGGCGGGCTGACGGCAGAGTTCGGATTGTCGAACGGTACGGACGAGACGGCCACATTTCAACGTACGGTGATAAAGAATAGTCGCAGACGTTATCTTTTACTTCCGGGGGCGAAAATCGGTACAGATTCCTTTGTAAAGGTGTGTGGCGTGGATGTATTTGATGAAATTATTAGCGACTGGGATTGCATGGAAGAGCACGTGACGGTCTTAGAGGAAAAGGGCGTGAAGGTTACGATTGTTGAGGAAGTAAAATGACGAGAGAACAAAAACTTCGTAATTTGATATTAGACCACTACAAAAGCCTCAGACAGTTTGCGTTGGAGGCGGATATTCCTTATAGTACACTTATGACGTTGTTATCAAGGGATATGGGTGGAGCTTCGTTTGATGTGGTTGTAAAGATTTGTAAGAAGCTGGATTTAGACCCTATGGAGTTTTGTGAGGAAGTGTAGGATATATTGAGGAAAGGAAAAAGCAGAGGGTCCAAAGTCACCTCTGCTTTTCGTTTGATTTACACTTATTTACTCCGCCAGCTCTTCCCACTGTTCCATAAGTTTCTCTAATTTCCCTTCCAGTTCTTCCCTTTCCTTGCTCAGCTCTGTTAGCTTCGTATGGTCGGACGCGATGGCTGGGTCTGCAAGGGCAGTGTCCAGTTCTGCCATGCGGTTTTCAACGCGCTCAATTTCTTCCTCAGTTTTCTTCAGGTCGTTTTGGCGCTTACGCTGACGGGCTTGTTCTTCCTTTTGCTGCTGCCAGTCAAGCTTGGTCTCGGTAGCACCGGAGCCTGCGGAAGAACCAAAGCCGGTAGAAGCAGAAGCGCCCTGACCGGAGGAAACAGCAGAAGTACCCGAGCCGGTAGCAGAAGCACCGGAACTTCCGGCCTTTCCTTTTCCTTCCACTCCATACCCGATACCGTCCAAATAAAGACGCTCGGTCACTTCCTTTTTCTCCAGATAATAATCATAGTTACCCGGATAATTCAGAAGCGTCTGCTCTGTTAAGTCAAGAATTCTTGTTGCAGTTTTATTGATAAAGTAACGGTCGTGAGACACGTATAATACCGTGCCCTCGTAGGCGTTGATGGCATCCTCTAAGATTTCTTTGGAAACAATGTCAAGGTGGTTGGTCGGCTCGTCGAGGATAAGCAGGTTGGCATCGGAGAGCATCAGCTTTGCCAGCGAAACACGTCCGCGCTCGCCGCCGCTGATTTCACTGATGCGTTTGAATACGTCATCTCCGGTAAAGAGAAATGCCGCCAAAACGTTACGAACCTCCGTATTGTCCATATACGGATAGGTATCCTGTAGCTCGTCAAACAAGGTCTTTTCCGGATGGAGTACCTGATGTTCCTGGTCGTAGTAGGCAACATGAACCTTGGCACCCGGTTTGATTTCGCCGGCATCTGCCGCAAGGAGACCGTTAATAATCTTTAAAATGGTGGTTTTTCCGGTACCGTTCTTTCCGATGATGGCTACCTTTTCTCCGCGCTTAATCTCAAAGTTTAAATCCGAAAAAAGTCTCTGATTGCCGAAGGACTTACTAAGGCCCGTCACGGTCAAAACATCGTTTCCGCTCATGATGTGCGGTTCCAAACGAATCTTCATTTTGCTGCGTACTTCCGTCGGTTTATCGATGCGTTCGATTTTATCCAACATCTTTTCGCGGCTTTCTGCCCGCTTGATGGATTTTTCGCGGTTAAAGGAACGAAGCTTTGCGATAACTTCTTCCTGATGCTTGATTTCCTTTTGCTGATTCAGGTAGTGCTGGATTAAGATTTCTCTCTGTTGTTCTTTTTTTACGGCATAGTCCGAGTAGTTTCCGGTAAAGGTCTGGGCCTTTCCTGCATCCAGTTCTACGACTTTTGTAACCACACGGTCCAGGAAATACCGGTCATGGGCTACAATCAGTACCGCACCCGGGTAGTTGATGAGATAGGTTTCCAACCACGCAATGGAAGCCATATCCAGGTGGTTGGTCGGCTCGTCCAACATAATCAGATCCGGATTGGTAAGGAGAAGACGCCCCAGAGCAATACGGGTCTTCTGACCTCCGGACAGGGTCTGAATCTGCTTTTCAAAATCCTCTTCGGAAAAACCGAGACCCTTTAAGACCCCCACCACTTCGCTTTTGTAGGCATAGCCGTTTTGGGCTTCAAAAGAGTGGGTCAAAGAGGTATATTCTTTGAGTAATGCATCCAAAGCGTCCCCTTCCTGTCCCTTCATCAAAAGCTCTACCTCACGGATGCGGGCTTCGGTCCAAAGAAGGTCCGCCTTTACGGACAGCATTTCTTCGTAAACGGTGCGGTCCGAAGCGAGATCCTGGTGCTGGGAAAGATAGCCGATGGTAGCACCTTTTGCGGTAATTACTTCGCCGGAATCTGCGGACAGCTCCTGCATAATTACCTTTAACAGGGTGGACTTTCCGGCACCGTTGATGCCGACGATGGCCATTTTCTCCCGCTCGTTAATATGAAAAGAAACCTGATCTAAAATTGTCACATCACCGAAGCTTTTGGTGATGTTATTACAGGCAAGTAGCATAGTAAAATCCTCCTAATACATCTAAAGGAATTATACTATAGGAAAAAAGGAAAAACAAGGGACAGCGGAAGAAGATTTGTTGGGATGGGAAAGAATGAGTATAATAAAGAGGCTAAGAAAAGAAAAACTCTTGCTAATTTTCGCAAAAAAGGGTATACTAAAAGTAAGATGATGCACAATTTGCGTGCATAAACGGGAAGGAGTGTTTCTTATGTTTTTAGAGTTTATCGGTGCGGCACATGAGGTGACGGGAAGCTGTCATTTCCTTGAAATCGGAGGAAAAAGGCTTTTAGTGGACTGCGGTATGGAGCAGGGAGCGAATGTGTATGAGAATCAGGATATTCCGGTGAATGCGGGAGAGATTGATTATATTTTATTGACGCATGCCCATATCGATCATACGGGACTGGTACCTCTTATGTATGCCAGAGGATTCCGAGGACAGATTTATTCTACGGGAGCTACAAAGGAGCTTTGTGATATTATGCTTCGGGATTCCGCACACATTCAGATGTTTGAAGCGGAGTGGAAGAATAAGAAGGCAAAACGTTCCGGTTTGCCGGTGGTAGAACCGTTGTATACCATGGAAGATGCCTTCGGTGCCATGAAGCTGTTTGTTTCCTGTGAGTACGGCGAGAAAATTAAGGTGGATGAAGGAATTACCATTCGTTTTACGGATGTGGGACATTTGCTTGGTTCTTCCAGCATCGAGGTTTGGGCGGAAGAGGACGGAAAGCAGGTAAAACTTGTATTTTCCGGCGATATCGGCAATAAGCATCAACCGATTTTAAGAGATCCGATTGCAACGGACCGTGCGGATTATGTAATCATGGAGTCTACTTACGGCGATCGTTCCCACGGCATGGAGCGTGTGGATTATGTGCGGGATTTGGCGGCAATTATTCAGCGAACTCTGGATCGTGGCGGTAATGTAGTGATTCCGGCCTTTGCGGTAGGAAGAACCCAGGAGCTTTTGTATTTTATTCGTAAGATCAAAAAGGATAATCTGGTAACGGGACATGACGGATTCCCGGTGTATATCGACAGTCCGCTGGCCATTGAAGCAACCACGATTTTTCACAAAAATGTAAACGGATACTTTGATGAAGAGGCCATGGAACTGGTGCATCAGGGCGTGAATCCGATTTCGTTCCCGGGACTGCGAACTGCCATTACCAGCGATGAGTCCAAGCTGGTAAATGCGAATACGGAGCCGAAGGTGATTATTTCCGCATCCGGAATGTGTGAAGCGGGACGAATCAGACATCACTTAAAGCATAATCTTTGGAGACCGCAGAGTACGGTAGTGTTTGTGGGCTATCAGGCGGTAGGAACGTTAGGCAGGACATTACTGGACGGCGCTACCGATGTAAAGCTGTTCGGTGAACCGGTGGAGATACAGGCGGAAATCTGCAAGTTAGACGGTATCAGCGGACATGCGGATAAGGAAGGCTTAATTAACTGGGTAACCCAGATTGAAAACCCACAGAAGGTGTTTGTGGTACACGGAGAAGATGCAGTATGCGATTCCTTCGCGGCATGTTTGAGAAATGAGTACGGACTGGACGCGGAAGCACCGTATTCCGGCTATTGCTTTGACTTGATAAACGGAGTGTGGGCAACACAGACCGAACCGGTATTTGCGAAAAAGAAGGAGAAAGCAAAGAAACGCAAGACAGAAGTATTCGAGCGCTTGCTGGCGGCAGGGCAAAGGCTGCTTAGTGTTATTAAAAGGAACGAAGGCGGAGCCAATAAGGATTTGGCAAAGTTTGCGGACCAGATTAATATGCTGTGCGATAAGTGGGACAGATAAAAATGTGAGTGGGCTGTTGCAAGAGTGAATGCTCAGCCCACTCTTGCTTATCCATATATGAAAATAAGTCGGTCTCTTATATTTTCTTCTTAACGGTTATAAATAAGCCGATGTCTTTTGTATTATCCTCTTTTCTCGTACTCCGGATAGAGTCTTTCTAATTACTTCGCCAAGTGAACGAGCAAGTGACGCAAACGCCCTGATGCGGCATCCATGCCTTATGGCGGGATTTGTTTGCAACAAATCGTGCTCTGCAGGATGCACACGATGCGCAGAGGAAGACTGCTTTGCAGTCGCGCATCGGCGCCAAAAGCGGAGCGGGTCCGCTTTTGATTTGGACCTCCTGTCCGAACGTTGCTGACAAAATATCGAAGTAATAAGAAAGTCTACTATCCTACGTAAAGTTCAAAGCGAATAATACGAAAGACATCGGCTATATTCAGAAAAATCAAAAGAAAATATTAGAGACCGACTTTTGTACATCTACAAAGACCACGCAAGAGTTCGCCACGCCCGAAGCCACTGCGTATTCACTCTTGCAACAGCCCATTATTCCGCATCCAAAAAGTAGGTGCAGATGACCGGAACCAGTCCGTCTTCGTCATTGGAAAGGGTAATGATATCCGCAGCTTCACGAACCTCTAACTGTGCATTTGCCATGGCGACACCGAGACCGGCATATTGAAGCATGGTGATGTCGTTGTAACCGTCACCGCAGCAGATGCATTCTTCTCTGTTGATGCCGAGAGACGGTAACAGGCGCTCCAAAGCATGGGCCTTGTCTACCATCGGCGGCATGATTTCAAGGAAGAACGGTTCGGAACGGTAAATATTTAAGACACCGTAATAGCGTTTTTGTAACTCCTCTGTAAGCGGTGCAAGTACCTCCGGTTCACCGCTGATTAAGCACTTGTTGACCGGAAATTGAATGGCACCTATAAAATCCTGCACCTGATGAATGTCACGACGGTTAATACGAGCTTCCAGCTCCATATATTTGTCGGTTTTGGTACCGGTAATCAGATTGTCCTTCGGATCATAGGTAACCATGCCCACGCCGCGCTCTTTGGCAATCTCGAAAATCTGCGGAATAAATTGCTGCGGAAGGGTGTTGTTGTACAAAATTTCTCCGGTGGAGAAGCGTACGATACGTGCGCCGTTGTAGGAAATCACATAGCCGCCGTACTCGTCCAGCTTACATTCTTTCGCAATCGGTTCAATGCCTGCGGTCGGTCTGCCGGAAGCGATTGCCAGCTGATATCCTGCTGCCTGCATGGCATACAGGGCATTTTTGGTGGAAGGAGTAATCTCCTTTTTGGAATTCGTTAAGGTTCCGTCAATATCAAGTACAAGTATTTTGTGTCTCATTTGTAGTGCCTCTCTTTATAACTGATATAATTTCGTATATTTCTCCGTGAGATAACTGATATAATAGTCCGGATTGAATTCTTCTCCGGTGACTTTCTTTAAAAGTTCGTTGGTCGGGTAAACCGCACCGTATTTGTGGATATGATCCCGCAAAAATTCCCGAATCGGTACCATGTTTCCTTCTTTCAGGTAATCTGCAACCGGAATCTGCTGCGTCATATAGTGATAAAGCTGTGCCGCAATGGCAGAGCCTAACGCATAAGAAGGAAAATATCCGAAGCTTGCGCCGGACCAGTGAATGTCTTGTAATATGCCTTCGGAAGCATCCTTCGGTGTAATTCCGAGATAGTCTTTATATTTCTTGTTCCAAAGCTCCGGCAAATCGGAAACCTTGCAATTTCCCGCAATCAAATCCTTCTCCAGTTCGTAACGAATCATAATATGCAAAGGATAGGTAAGCTCGTCGGCTTCGGTGCGAATCGGTCCCGGCTCGGCTTTGTTAATGCCGGCAATGAACGCTTCTAAAGATACATCGGATAATTCCTCCGGGTAGGTATTCTTTAACTTCGGGAATAACGGCTCCCAGAACTCCTTGCTTCGTCCGATCATGTTCTCATAAAAGCGGGACTGGGATTCATGCATACCCATGGAAATGCCGGTGCCTGCCGGGGTGCCGGAGAGTGTATCGTCCACTCCCATTTCATAAAGGGCATGTCCCGTTTCGTGAATGGCGGAAAACATGGCACTTTCCAGATTGTCGTTGTAGTAGTGGTTGGTAATACGCACATCGTGGTTGTGAAGAGATGTGGTAAACGGGTGCTCACTTTCTGCGATGACACCGCGGTTATAATCAAATCCGAGATATCCGGAAAGGAACCGGCAAAAGCCTTCCTGAATGTCTTCCGGATAATTTCGGGTATTGTAGTCCTTTTTAATGGTATCGTTTTTCGCAATGACCTGCTTCATCAAAGGAACAATTGCTTCCCGCAATTTTGCGAAAAAGTCATCCAGAATATCGGTGGTAAAGCCCTCCTCGTATTCGTCCAGTAAAAGGTCATATAAATTGTCGCCCTTTTCGGCACGATAGGAAGCAAAACGTCTGGTATAATCCACTAATTTTTCCAAAGTAGGGGCGAAATCTTCGAACTTCGCATTCTGCTTTGCTCTGCAGTATACAGTCTGCGCGGTGGCGCAAAGCTCGGAGAACTCTCTGTATTCCTTCGGCGGAATGCAAGACAGCTTCTTAAACTCTTTTTGAAGAAGTCTTACGACTGCCTGTTCCGAGGTGCTGAGATTTTCTTGCTCTTTTTTGGAAGAAAGCTTCTTTAAGAGAGACTCCACCTCGTCACAAATTAAAATATGGTAAGCTTCTTCGGAGAGAATCCCCACGTATTTTGCGGTATTTTCCGAAGCGGCAGACGGAGCCAGCGTTTCCGTATCCCAGGAAAGCAGGGCCAGGGCTGCCTCATAAGCATGATTACGCTCCAAGTAAGGGAGTAATTGGGTGTAATATTGATTCATAAAAGTCCTTTCTGCGCCGAGAGCGCCTCCTTATATTTGAGGACATATAAACAAGTATAGCATCTTTTGGAGTATCTGACAAGGAAATCAAAAATATTCAGAAAAGATTGTTTTGCGAAACAATAATAATCATCTGCCGGAGAATAAAGCTTACAGAAAAAGGGAAGAATGGAACTGACAGGAGGGCTTTTTATGAGCAGAATAGAACGAATTACGGGAAGAGAAATCTTGGATTCCCGTGCATATCCGACGGTAGAAGCTACCGTGTTATTGGAAAACGGAGGTTGCGGAACGGCAGCGGTGCCGTCCGGCGCATCCACAGGTGCCTATGAGGCGGTGGAATTACGGGACGGTGAGCAGGGACGTTACGGCGGAAAAGGTGTGAAAACCGCAGTGTCTCATGTGAATGAGGATATTGCAGGGCTACTGAAAGGGAAAAATGCGTGCAATCAGGAATCGGCGGATGAAGCAATGCGCATCTTAGACGGAACAGAGAACAAAAGCAGACTGGGAGCAAATGCCATTTTAGCGGTTTCCCTTGCATTGGCAAAGGCGGAGGCGGACGGACATAACATGCCGCTTTACCGCTATATCGGCGGTCTGAACGGAAAGAAGATGCCTCTGCCGATGATGAACATTTTAAACGGCGGACGTCATGCGGGAAACAATCTGGATGTGCAGGAGTTTATGATTTTACCGGTAGGTGCGGAGCGTTTTTGCGTGGGATTGAGACAATGCTGCGAAGTGTATCATGCATTGGAGGCATTGTTAAAGGAAAAGGGATTGTCCACCGGAATTGGAGATGAGGGTGGATTTGCACCGGATTTAAATAGCGAAGAAGAAGCAATCGAATTGATTTTGCAGGCCGTGGAACGGGCAGGCTATACAGCCGGAGCGGGGAAGGATTTTATGATTTCCCTGGATGTGGCGGCTTCGGAATGGAAAGAGGAGCGTAAAAACGGAGGTCAGTTTTCCTATCGTTTACCGAAGAAGAATGAGGTCTTTACTTCGGAGGGATTGATGGAGCATTGGGATACATTGACCAAGAAGTATCCGATTTATTCTTTAGAGGATCCGCTGGATGAGGAGGATTGGGACGGCTGGAAAATGCTGACCCAGAGAATCGGAAATCGTGTATTACTGGTGGGCGACGATCTGTTTGTGACTAATCCGAAGCGTTTGCAGTACGGAATTAAAAATGGAGCGGCCAATGCAATTCTGATTAAACCGAACCAGATCGGCTCTCTTTCTGAAACCATGGAAGCGGTTCGAATCGCAAAGGAAAACGGGTATCAGGCCATTATGTCTCACCGTAGTGGCGAGACGGAGGATACCACCATTGCGGATTTGGCGGTGGGATTGAATACAGGATATATAAAGACCGGGGCGCCATGCCGAGGAGAACGTACGGCGAAGTATAACCGCTTGCTGCAGATTGAGGCGGAACTGAGGGGAATGAGATAGAGGAATCCGGAGTATCGGAACGGGAGTAGAAGTCATAAATAAGTAAGGGACTGTGCATTGTCACAGTCCCTTTATAGTTGCAGTATTATTTGCCTCCGATGGCTACTGGCTCCGTAACCTGGTATCGATAGTATTTGACTACATTGCCGCTTTCCATGGCAATTTTTTCCGGAGGGATCAGATTAACGTCCCGAACATAGGGAACCGGGTAATAAATGACGAAATTCTCGGCTACCGTAGAATCGAAAGGTAACAGAGGAGTATAACCTTTTTCACTCATAAATCCATGCCTCCTTTTTCTTCAGTATAGCATGAAAAAGGGCGGAAAGCAAGGCAAATATCACGCTTTTTGCATGCGCTTCTGCAGCTCAACAATGGGCAACGGAAGGAGCGAAAGGATTGTCACCACACACCATGCGGCAACCGGCAGCGGTGTGACGGAAAATATCTTTGCCGCAAAAGGAAAGGTGATGACACTAATCTGTAAAAAGGCGCAGAGAGCAAAGGAAAATAGCAGTTTCGGGTTGGTAAAGAACCCGATGTCGGCAAGGGGACGGTCACTGCGCATATGGAAGGAATGTACCAGCTGGGAAAGACTAAGTACCGCAAAAGTCATGGTAGAACCGGCTCCGAAATAGTGGTTGCCGATGACATAAGCCATAAGTGCAATGGCACCGATCATGGCACCTTCAAAAGCAATTTTAAAGCCAAGTCCACCCGCAAAAAGACTTTTTCCGGTATGGAACGGCGGATGTTTCATCACATCCTTTTCCGGCGGCTCCACGCCGAGAGCTGCAGCCGGAAGAGAGTCGGTAATCAGGTTTACCCAGAGGAGCTGCACGGCCAGAAGCGGTGACGGCATACCGAACAAAAGAGCAAACAAGATGGTGATAATTTCACCGATGTTGCAGGAGAGCAGGAAATGGACACAGCGTCGGATATTGGCGTAAATACTGCGTCCTTCACGGACTGCCGCTACAATAGTGGAGAAATTATCGTCCATCAGTACCATGTCGGCGGCTTCTTTGGCTACATCGGTGCCGCTTTTGCCCATGGCACAGCCGATGTCTGCCGCCTTTAGAGCCGGAGCATCGTTGATTCCGTCACCGGTCATGGCAACGACCTCGCCGCGAGCCTGCAAAGCACGTACGATAGAAACCTTATGCTCCGGGGCTACCCGGGCAAACACACGGCAGGTGCCCACTGCGTCAATCAATTCCATTTCGCTCATTTTTGCCAGCTCACCACCGGTAATTACCCGGTCATTCCGGGAGCAGATGCCCAAGTCTGCAGCAATGGCACGGGCGGTCAGAGCGTGGTCTCCGGTAATCATAACCGGCGTAATTCCGGCTTCCTTGCAGACACGGACGCAATCCCTGACCTCCGGGCGCGGCGGGTCCATAAGACCGAGAAACCCGAGAAGAATCAAGTCACGCTCTGCTTCGAAGGAATCGGCGTTTCGCTCCGTGATATTGCGGCAGGCGGTATCGGAAAGGGGCCTGTAAGCAACGGCAAGGACACGCAAAGCCCGTTCGGCACTCCGGTTGCAGTAGTCGTTTAGGGTTTCTCTGAGGGGAGCGGTAAGGGGCGTCAGAGAGCCGCCCATATACACCGACGTACACTTGGATAAAACAACTTCCGGAGCACCCTTACAGACAAGGAGCGCATGGGTGTCGGTGGGCATGACAGGCAAAAGGGCAGCGGTGTCTTTTTGAAAAAGGTGTACGGTAGACATGCACTTTCGTCCGGAATCAAAAGGATATTCCGCCAGTCGCCTGTAACGGCCGATGACAGACGGAGAATAAAGGCCGGCTTCTTTTGCGGCATTTAGCAGGGCCAGCTCCGTAGGTTCACCGTTGCCGGCCCCTTTTTCGTCAAAATAAGCGTTGTTACATAGAGCGGCACAAAGCAGTACCGGCTTTGCTTCGGCAGAATCCTTGGAAACAACAGACTTTCCGCTGCGGAGTTCTGTCACCGTCATTTTATTCTGAGTCAGAGTACCGGTTTTGTCGGAGCAGATAAAGGTGGCACTGCCTAATGTTTCCACCGCCGGCAGATGGCGGATGATAGCTTTTTTCTTTGCCATCCGTTGTACGCCCAGAGACAAGACGATGGTAACGATGGCAGGCAACCCCTCCGGAATAGCCGCAACACCGAGGCTGACCGCGGTCATGAACATGGTAAACATAGGTCGACCCTGGAGGGTGCCTAAAAGAAACACTAAAAAGCAGATGACCAGTACCGTGATACCGAGGACTTTTCCGGTATGTGCCAGATGCTTTTTCAACGGTGTTTCCGGTGCGGTATCCTGCTGAATGAGATGGGCGATTTTACCCACCTGAGTGTTCATGCCGGTATGGGAAACCACAGCGGTGGCGTGGCCGGAAATGACAACGGAGCCGGAGCAAACCATGTTACTGCGGTCGCCTACGCCGGTGGCTTCCTTTAGGACGCAGTCCGGATTCTTCTTCACCGGTTCCGATTCGCCGGTCAGGGAGGATTCGTCTGTTTTGAGGCCGTCGGCATGCAGCAGTCTGGCATCTGCCGGTACCATAGAGCCGGGCTCCAGTACAATAACGTCACCCGGAACCACTTCTCCCGCAGGAATGACGGTGCGTTTGCCATCACGGATGACCTGGGCTTCCGGAGCGGAAAGCTTTTGCAGCATGGCAAGAGAGTGCTCCGCCTTTGCTTCCTGGACAACGCCCAGGATGGCATTTACGATTACGATAATCAGGATAATGAGAGGCTCCGTAAAATCTGCTTTTCCTTCCAAAAGAGAGGTGAGAAAGGATACAAAGGCGGCTCCGAGAAGAATGAGAATCATGAAATCATTGAACTGTTCCGCAAAGCGGGACAGCAGACTACGGGGCTTTTGCCCGGAAAGCTCGTTACGGCCGTATTTTGCAAGGCGCAGCTTGGCTTCTTTTTCCGATAAGCCGTCTTCTTTGCTTTGCATGGCGGTAAGCGCATCCCGGGAAGAGAGGGTATGAAGGTTCATAAAAGGCTCCCCAAAGTATCATCGGAAAAATATATGTTTTGAAGGGGAAAAGTATGACAACCCCTTTGTTTTCAAGGGGTTCAGGAAAAAATAGTAAAAAAAATTATTGTTGAAAGTATACAAAAAACGGGAAAAATTCTGTGAGATTTTCCGATATGTACAAAGTCGAAAAGCTATAGTATGATTTTCTTGTCTGATAAATGTATCTGATTTCGTTTGGATATCCCGAAAGAGTTCCGGTTAGAGACACATAGGTAAAGGTGAAATATGAATATTGCATTTTGGAGCAATGTCAGACACCAAAGCGGAGTGACTTCTGGTGTGGCATTAATGAGTGTATTATGGGCTGAACTATTTTTAGAGGAAGTAACGGTTACGTCCAACCATATCTGTAATTATGGTTTGGTCAAACGGTTGCACGGAGGAATCGAGTACGAAGAAAGAACGGCGCAAAAGGCATACAATTATATTCTCGGAGAGCCGGAGTATTTCCGAATGTTGTACGGAGAAAAGGAAAGAACGCCACTTTTTTTGAATGACAGTTTGAGTTACGTTCCTATGGAGGGAGACGGAGTAGAATTATTTGCGGCAAACGGTCTGAAGGGAGTGAATAACAGAAAAAAGAGGGAGGAGTATCTCTTTATTGATACGGCATGCGGTTACGGACTTTGTTCTCAAAAGATATTGGAGGAAGCGGAGCTTACGGTGGTACTGTTTCCCGATTCAAAAGAAAGCATTGATGCTTTTTTTCAATCTGCATCCTCATTTTTGAAAAATAGCTTTTTTATTTTTGGAAATGTTCCGAAGGAGGCCTCTTGCCGGCCGTCCTATCTTACAAGACAATATGGTATCCCGGAGGAGCAGATAGGGATGATTCCGTATAATTCCGGCTTTGAACAGGCCATGAAGGATGGGACTACCATAGCATACATAACCGGAAATATGTATTGTTCCAAACGCAACAGTGCGTATCATTGGATTTACAGTGCAAAAAAGACCGTGAATCGATTACGAAAACATGTAATAGGCAGAAGGAGAAGTATATGCGAGGGCTACGAAGAAGTGTAAGAAAAAGAATACAATGGGGAGTTGTAATTGTTACGGTGCAGTTGCTTTTACTTTGTCTGTGCCATGTTACTGTGAAGCATATGACGTCAAAAAAATACGAAGAGGTATTAGCAGAGAAAGAACTGCTTTTGATGTCTGCGGAACGAATGGTTTATATTACCAAGGAATCGGTTAGGGCAGGGGAAGCTTTTACGGAAGAAAATGTTGAGAAACGATATGTTCTGTGTGAGCAGGATGCGAGCACTTTAAAAGTGGATGTCATCGGTTCGGTTGCGCGTGTTGATTTACAGGAGGGAGTTATTTTAAATACTTCGGTTTGTAGCACTGAAGAATACAATACATCAGATCGGAAATGTACGTTTCAGGGAATAGGTTTTTCGGATTGCTTTGAGGCATATGATTTGGTGGATGTTAGGATTCGGTATGGAAACGGGGAAAATTATTGTGTGCTGAGAGAAAAGCGATTACTACCGACGGAACGGGAAGGAGGATGTTGTTTTGTTTTAAATGAAACGGAACAGATACTGATGAGCGGTGCCGGATTTGATACGGAAATGTATGACGGTGCGGAACTCTATTTGGTGGGAATTCCAAATGAACGGGAGGAAGAAGAAGGGGTGAGTATGTTTATTCCGTCGGAGCAGATACTTTTACAATTACGGAAATTGGATGGCGACAACGAGACTTTTTCTGAAAAAGGAACTGAGTTGCGGAAAGCGTTGGAAATGCGGTTGTCAGAGCACAGAAAAAGGAAAAAAGACGGATTATTATAAGGAGGGTACGTTGGGAAAAAGAATCGGTTTTGTAGGGTGTTACAGTCATGACATTATTTTGATGTTGGCAAAGGTTTTAAGGTGTATGGAGAAAACGGTTTTAATCCGGGATTGTAATAAGCGTCATATACTGAGGGCCTCGGTTCCGATACCGGAAAATATAAGCTTTGAGAAAGAAGAAACGGAATATGACGGAGTGTTTTTTTCGGGACAAAGAGTTGAGAAAATAACGGATAGGTATGCGTTTGAGCTTATTGATTTTGGAATGGATGCGGATGAAGACGCATCCAAGTATTGTACAGACTGGGTCGTAATAACGGACATGTTGCTTCATCATATCAGACAGTTAGAGGAGAGTGTTTTTTCAAGGGAGCGGACAAGTGTATGTGTAATACGGGATGCTTTTGAAGATATTTGTAAAAAGGAACCGGAAGTATTACAGCTATTAGGAACATTTCCAAATCGAAGGGAGTTTTATTTGCCGCCGGATTTTCGGGATGTCAGAAACCGTTATGTGTGTGAAACTTCGCATGAATATAACGTAAGCAGGGCGTCGCCGGAGATGCAGGACATGATTTATTGTATTGCCGGTATGCTTTGTACGGACTACTCCGAAAAGGAAATAAGGAGAACAGTGAAGCGTTCGGAAAGGAGGCGGTATCGGTGAAAATCGCAATGTGGAGTCCGACTGCTTTTGCCGGAAGAAAGAGTGCGAATCTGTTACTTTTGGTATTACAATCGATTACGGCAGAGGAGGGAGAACAGCTGATAATCCATGCGGATCCGGAGGGGAGCGGACCGGAACATTTTCTACTCTCCGGAAGTCATCGAAGAAGAATGATGAAGGAAAAGGAATTCGGGGTAGAATTTCTGGCAAATCTTTTGCGATGTGAACGCTTTTCAAAGGAACAGGTAATCAATGCTGCGTATACATTTGCAGGTGGAAAGTTGCATGTGCTTCCTCCCGGACGCACAGGGTTTTATGTACATAATATGGGGAATGCAGCAGATATATTAAGTCGGATCATGCAAAATGCGGATGAGGTATTTCATCATGTTTGGATTGAACTGCCGGCCGGTGACTCGTTGCTTGCGGAAAGGATTCTTTCCGAAGCGGATTGCGTGATTATTAATCTGGCGCAAAGCCCTGCGGAAACGGAAAAACTGAAGGAAATGCAACGGTTGAAAAATGTGTTTTATTTGGTGGGAGCATATGAGCAAAGGAATATATTGTCTGCTCGTAATTTGGAACTGCTTTATCCCTGGGTGAGGGGGCGTTGCGGATGTATCCCATATTCTCCTGAGTTCTTGGCGGCATGCTGTGCAGGGGAAGCAGAAGAATATAGGATGAGGGGAGTCGGACAAAAGGATATGAAGGAAACAGCCGCATTTTGGGGTGCTGTGGAAAAGGCTTATGCCGGCTGGAAGGCGAGGTGTGGCACCTACAGATGCGAATAAGAAAAAACAGAAAGGATAATCGACCGGAACTTGAAACAATCGGACAAATCAGAGAATATATAAAACAGACAATCAGAATTTATTTAGAGAGTGATGTTCCGTCCGGAATACCGGTTTCGGAGCGTCCCAAATATCGCTTCAGAGTGCAACAGCTGAGGCAGTCGCTTCGTGCCTGCGTTTACGGTGATGAGGGAGAAAAAGAGTATGTAAAGCATCATATTATGCGGGAATTGGAAAAGCTTATGCTGACGGTAAGGGAGAAAGAATGCCTTTTGCCGTTGCGGACTCCGGAGAAATTGAGCGGTACACAGAAATTTCGGGTTTTGTTGTATCGTTATATGAAGCAGTACGGAAAGGAGGGATTTCGGGTTTTGTGTAAACTCCATGGGTTGCCGAGAACGGTAAAACGGGAGGACGGAATTTATTTTGAAATTACGGAAGAGGATATTTCCGGTATTTACGAAGAGGAACATATCCTTTTAAGTAACATTGAAGTGATGGAGATTCTATGTGATGAGGTGTATGAGGGGTTCGGACATGGAGTGATTGACAGGCTTCGTGACTGCAGACTGGAGGGAATATCGGGAGGTGCTGCGGGGATACCGGAGCATGTATTTCAGTATGAGGGAATGCTTACAGAGACGACCACGGGGAATTATGCTCATGACAGTATATTTGTGATGTTAAACGGAGTTACGATACGTATGGCTTTTTTGAGCTTCGGCAGTGAACAAGAACTGCGCAGAGTAACGAAAGCGTTACTTCGGTTTGAAGCACCGGGAGAGCTTTCCTATTACCGGCCGTATATGGTGAATGATATGAAAGACGGGAGCCGCGTTTTTGCATGCAGACCTCCGTTTTCGGAGTCCTGGGCCTTTTTTGTACGAAAATTCGATTCGGTGGAAGAAAAAAAGGTAGAGGAATTGGTGGTGGGTGATGGGGCCGAGAGTGTTATCACCGCAATAAAGTATTTCGTGAGAGGAGGATTGCACATTGCGATTACCGGAGCCCAGGGGAGTGGAAAAACAACTTTGATGAAGGCTATGGTGCGATATATCAGCCCAAAGTATAACCTGAGAATCGAAGAATCGGTATTTGAATTGTGGATGCGTAAGGAATTTCCGCGAAGGAATATTTTAACGTTTCAGGAGACCGAAAGTGTGAATGCGACGGAAGGCTTGGATGCTTTTCGGAAAACGGACGGTAATTGTTTGATGATGGGAGAAATCGGGAATATTCAGACGGCTGCACTGATGATTGAATTGAGTCAGGTATCGGAACAGCAATTGTTTACCCATCACGCAATGACTACTGAAAAATTATTGGGATATTTTCGGAATGCGTTGCTTCGGACCGGAACCTATTCCGATGAACGTATGGCACAAGAGCAGGTGGCGGAGGCTTTTGATATTCATGTTTTGTGTGAAAAGGATATTAATGGAAGGCGTTATATAAAACAGATTTCGGAAATTGTCCCAGAGGGGGGAGGAGCGGGGCGGATTCTTTATCGCTACACGGATGGGACATATGAAAGGATAGGGAATCCTACGAAAACATTGCTACGACGCATGGCGGAACATATGGAAGACGATGAAAGCGAAAAAGTATCTGCATTTTTTATGGGGGGTGTAAAACAATAACCGATTATGTAATACCGATACTGTGTTTTACCGCAGTATTAATAATAGAGTATATGGGATATCGCCGAAGAGCGAAGGAATACAGGGAGTTACAGCATTTTGCGGAGTTTTTGTCAAATCTAAAGGATCATTTCTATTTCTGTAAAAGTGTTACAGAGTCTATTTTTCGGGCAATGGAACGGGTGTCCGGGAATCTGCGGAAAAGATTGGAAGAGGTATGCTTCTTATTGGAAGAGGAAAATATGAGGACTGTGATGGCAGAGGAACGATTGTCGGGAAATGAGAAGTTTCTTCGATTGTTTTTGGTACAATGTCGGAGCGCAGTACAATACGGAAGCGGAAAAAGCGGGACAGAGTCGGTATTTGTCAGGAATATGACAGAACTCCGCAGAGATGTTCAAAATGAATGTTATCAGAGTATGCAAGCAATGTATTTGTTTGCCGGAATGGGTGTAGTAACGGTGCTGCCGATGCTGTTTTTGCCGTTTATCAGATGGTTTGGCAGTATTACCATGGAGGAATTGGAGGCATTTTATGATGGCAGGGCAGGTAGAGCGGTTGTGTCGGTGTTTGTATTACTGACGGGAGTGTGCTACATGCTACTGAGTGTGGTTCGACAGACAGATAAACGGATGTATCGGAGACCAGCTGTACTAAACTGTATATTTTTAGGTGATGCGTATTGTCAATGGTCAGCTTCGTTTCGGGGAGGCAGGCTTGAACAAATGGGGGCACAGAAGCTTTCCGATGTGGGAATTGAGGGAAACGGGATGCAATATTGGACCGTGTGCGCTACGGGTGGAATTGTTGCGACAATTTTTTCAATGATTGTTTTTCCGATACCTTTATCTTGGGGCAAAACGTTGGTTCTGTTGGGAGGATTTATGGGCGGTTCCGGTGCGGTAATGGGATTTTATAAATATTTGGCATACTTGCGTAGGCTTGGAATGAGGGGAGAGGTATTGGGACTGCAGTCGATGGTATTATTGATGACAGATGTTCCCAATATTACAATTATGGGAGTGTTAGACGTATTGGGCTCTTGCGGGGAACTGTTTCAAAAGAAGCTCTTGCGTTGTGCGGATGAATATGCGGCGGAGGATGTGGAGGCCTTGGAACGTGCGTTGGACAATGCGGAGCACCCGTCCTTTCGGGAATTGATTGCCCGGATGATTGCAAGTGAACGTATCGGGATAAAAGCTGCTTTTGAAGAACTTGCCACAGACCGGTCCTTTTTTCGGGAACAGATACTCTTAGATAAGGAACATGAGCAAAAAAAGAAGGCGGCCAATGCGCAGATTATGGTATTTCTACCGATGTTTTTTCTTTTATTTGCTTATTTGATTATTCCGTTTCTCGGAGTCAGCATGAAGCAGATGGGGGATATTTTCCGGGAGATGGAGCAAATCCGGTATTTATGATAAGCAAGGAGAGAGTATGAATCATGGACTAAAAGCGTTATTAATAGCTGCATCTACCATCATTACCTGCATCATTGTGGGATTGGGATTTTCCATGGCGAGAGAAGCAAAGCAAATAGGAAATTATGTGGTAAAGGAGCTTCATTCCTATCGTATATCAATCGAGGAACAGGATTATACGAAGTATGATGGGGTGGTAGTGTATGGAACTGATGTGTTGAATTTAATGAAATATATTTTTTCTGTGAAAGAGTCGGATATTTATATTACGGTGGAGGAAAACGGAGAGAACCGGATATATGCGGAGACGGAGGACATCGAAAAAGCAAAGGACGTCGGAAGTGTGTATTATATTACGCCGGCGGCTGAATATACGGGAGAAGTGAAACGAAACAAAAATGATGTGATAGTTGAAATATGTTTTAAGAGAAACGGAGGATAAAGATGAATAATGGATTAAAGGCATTATTGATTGCGGCGGGAATTATTATTACCTGCATTGTTGCCGGATTGGCGTTTCAGAATACACGAGAAGGAAAGGCACAGGCCAGCAGTGCCTTTGCGCAATTTAATACTACAATGAGTGAATATCAGGATTTGGGAAAATCCATGTACGACGGTTTGCTTGTCTCCGGGGCGGAAGTACGACGCTTGATTGAGAATAGCATTGCATCGAAGGAATATGTGCAGATATGGGTAGTTACCGGAGACGGCGCGGAACGTGGATATGTATACGAAACCTTTGATAAAGAAAGTAAGAAGCTTTCAAAGGAGACCAAGGAGTTACCGTCGGATGATAAAGGAAGCGACGGATATATTAATTCCCGTGCGGTTTTTCTGGGAGTATTGTAAAGGATGAAAACGGCGTGATTGTACAAATCGGTTTTGAACAACAGTAGAGGACAAAGGAGGCGGAAATGTCTGAGAATATAGAGCATGCGTTGGAACATGCTGTGGCCGGTGTGTTGTTTTGTACGGCGGTTGCAATGTTGCTTTGGATACACGGTACATTTGTTCAGCAGGTGCGACTGATTGGGAGGTCCTCGGAACGGTTAATTATGGCGGAGCAAAGTGAGGGATGGGAATGGAATCGTTCGGACGAACCATAGCTCTTGTTGTCGGTATAATAGGGGTGGTATTTCTACTACTCTTTTCCAAGACGGCATCCGCCCGGTGGCAGCGGCATGAAACTATAAGAAGCATGAGTCATGCCTTTGCGGAAACCCTTTTACGGGATAAAGCTTTTTTTCGTCATGAGTGGGAGATGTTTCGAAAGGAGTTGCGGCGTTTAGGTGGCTATCGGGCGGAGTTGACCGTGTATGAAAGACGACGTTTTGAGAATGAGAACGGAGAATTTTACTTGTATGAAAAAGTGGAGATTACAAGCAACAAGGAGCTGAGAGAAGGTAGTTATGTGAGGGTACTTGTTACTTCGGCGGACGAGGCAGGGACTGGGGAACGGTCTCTGTGGGGAGATTACGGAGTCATAGTGGTAGGGGGACGGGTGCAATGAATGCATTGGAAAAATGGTTGGATATGCTGATTGCGATTGTGATAATGTTTCTGATACCGTTATTGTTTTATGGTGGAAGTAGTCAGATATTACGTTCGATGTCCGCAGGGGCGGTCTGTGAGAATTTTCTGAAAAGAGTCAGCACTGCGGGAGAAATTGCATTACCCGTATGGAAGGAACTGGAGGATGCTTTGAAACGATTCGGCTGTGAGGAGTTTGAAGTGCGGAGAGAGTATACGTTATGGGAACCGGCTGAGGAAATGGGCAGCGTTGTAGCACAACGTTACTGTGAGGAGAAAACTGCCCTATTAGAAGAGATTCTGAAAGAAGGTACAGTGGTCTTACATAAAGGAGACAGACTGCGGGTGATATTTTACATAGAAGATATTCCGACCGTATATTATGATGTTATCAGAAGTGAGGGAAAAGCGGAATGAAGCTATATCATTATGCTCTGTTTTTTGCGCTGGTCTGTGTTGGTTTCTTTATGATGGCGCATATAGCACTTCTATTAAAAATGCAGGAGGAGAGCAACAGAAAGACGGAATATGACTGTCTGGTGGCAGCGGTGGATGCGGTGGTTGATGTAGTGTTTGAAGGAGAGGACTATAGTGTAACGAAAGCTGATTTAGTGCGGGCAGAGGAAGTCTTTTTTCAGACGTTGGAGGTACTTTGGTACGGGACAACGGATCGCACGACATGGGAAGAGTTGCGAATGAGGATTCCTTGCATTGTTGTTTTTGCAGGAGACGGATATTATCGCTATCGTTTTGAAAAGGAGACGGAATACAGGTGGGCTGAAATGGTGCCGTATGAACAGGGAAATATTCCGGCGTGTTTCTTTGAAGAGACGGAGGAACTTTTGGTAGAGTATCATGATATAAGATATGCATCATCCCGTAAATATCGGATAGAACAGGCAGAGAAGGGCATTTGGGAACAGGAAATTTCACCTCCCTGCGTGCTTGCGATATATGCGCCGGTACATTCCGAACTGTCAAGGTATGGGGGCGGATTTGTGTATGCAGCTTCCGGTTGCCGACAGACAGCTTATTATGTGACGGAGGACAAGTGTTGTCATTTATCTTCTTGTGAGGAATATAAAAATAGACCGATCATTGCGTGTTATTCCACGCAAAAGGAGAGTGCAGAGGCAGGAGCAATGCCCTGTGAGAAGTGTTTGAGGTGAGTGGGATTTGAACATTGATAATTGAAAGAAAAGAATAGGAGATTGGAAGATTTCATATAGATGAGAATTGACTTTACATTTATTAGTTTTCCTTTTATAATATAAGTTGAAAAAGCTTGTATGGAAAGGAAGTGAAAGGATGGACGATGAGATGAACGAAAAGGAGTTAAAAGATCAGATTATTACAGAATTCGTTAATTTACAGCGTGTAAAAAAAGCAGTAGACAGGGATGCGGAAATCGCTTATCAAGAAAAGGTATTGCGGGCCCGGATGCAGTCCTTTGGAATTGCTACGGAAGATTTGGAAATTAAATAACGAGGCGGAATTGATGAAGAAAAAAGTACTTGGATTAATTGTATTAACAGCAATGATAATGAGCTTGGCTGGCTGCGTCGGATGCAACACAAACACTCCTCCGGCGACCACAACCCTGACAGCAACAGTGGCACCTACCGAAGAAGTTGTGCCGACCATCGCACCGACTGTAGCTCCGGAAATTACGGAGGCGGTAGTACCGACAGAGATTCCTACTGTTACGGAAGCTCCGGTAATCACTGGAGAAGTAGTACCGACCGTGGCCCCGGAAGTAACCGATGAACCGGTTGCAACTCCGACTGAGGAGCCTACTCCTACGGCAGAACCGACTTGTACACCGGAACCTACCGCAACGCCGGTTCCGACCAGTACACCGGTTCCGACAGCTACGCCGATTCCGAAGCCAACGGCAACACCAAAGCCGACTGCAACGCCGAAGCCTACACCGAGTCCGACACCGGCCCCGGTAAAGGGTATTGTAGCGGGGGATTATGTGACGTTCGGTAGCTACGAGCAGGACGCTAATCTTGGCAACGGCAAAGAGCCGATTGAATGGCTGGTACTGGAGGTAAAGGACGGAAAGGCATTCTTGTTGAGTAAGCATGTATTGGAATGGATGCCGTTTGATGGCAATTTTGATTCAAGAGCATACATTGAAGCTGCGATGGCCGGAAATCCGATTGAATTTCACGCTACATGGGAAAAGAGTACCATTCGTCCGTGGTTAAACAACGAATTTTACAACAAAGCGTTCAATGCGGAAGAACAAGGAAGCATTCTTTTATCCAAGGTTCAGAATTTACCTAATCAGCTTCGAGGCACAAGTTCCGGTCCTGATACAAAGGACAAGGTATACTTATTAAGCGAAAGTGAGGCGATTAAGTATTTTGGTGAATATTATACCGTCGTTAGTGACGACAACGAACCGATTTGGATAGGGGATATGGCTCCGGAACAAACAAATCAGCTTGCTGCTCCGACAGAATTTGCCCTTTCCGAAAACCATATACAGTTAGGGAGAGGTCGTTGCGAATGGGCTGATACTTACTGTGAATGGTCCCTCAGAACCACGGGAGGACTTGGAACTGGTTGCGCTAGTATACGTGCGCATGGTTTTATTAACCAAGATGGCGGTTGGGCTAACGGGAACTGTGGTATTCGTCCTTGTCTTTGGATTAACCTTGAAACAGCAAATGTAGAGAAAACAGAATAGTACATGTCATAGTACATGTAAAATGAAACCACTACCTTAGCTAATAGGGTAGTGGTTTTTCATTAAAACACAGAATTTATTTATACACATGTTTATTAATTTTACAACATTTTCTCTTGTTCTTAAAGAAACGTTATGTATATGGAACGGTACGCACTTTTATACGGACAAAAGTGTATATATAAGAATTTTCATCGATAGATATTGTTGTCCTTAAATTTGTGAAACGGAGGAGACATTTATGATAAAGAACTTTAAAAGAAAGCATATGGGAAAACGCATTTTGGCCGGCATATTGTTGCTTGCCACAGCGTTGGCGGTGTATGCCATTGCACAAAAAAGACCGGAACGGGCAATGGCTGCCAATGAAATGTACGTAGAAGGAATTGGCTATGTAACGATTGCATATAGCGGTGTGGGAGGGTATGATATTTATCTTGATAAACAAAAAAACCTTATTGTGGTTGGACAGTACTATTCGGATAGCTCCGCTACATTATCTTATCATACAGGAAAACTATTTTTTGCTACTGAGGACAGAGACTGTAATCCCACGAATGGTAAATACTTCCCTGTAGACGTAACGAATCACAACACAATACCGGTAGGCGGAAACTTAGTGCTTGATACCTATACGGTCCCTCGTGCAAAATTAGAAACTATGATTACGAATCTTTACGATAGAGAAGCGCTAGAGACAGAACAGACGGTATATATGAGCGAAGGCTTTTATCTGAAAGAAAGACCAAGCGCATCAATTCCATGGTCAAGCTCACATATAAAAATGGGAACGCTGTACAGTTCTTTAAACGAGATACTTGGCGCAGCCAACTGGTCCGGAACCACCAAAGAAAATTTTGAAAATTATTACGACATTGAACTTACCCTCAATCTTGCCAAATACGACATCACCGTAGAAGCAGGAGATGGCGGTACCGTCAGCCAGAGTGATTACGATGCTTATGAAGGTGATGATGTAACTGTCAGAGCATTCCCTGAAGACGATTACAACTTCGCCGGCTGGACGGTGGTAGAGGGTACGATTCCGGGATTTGACAGTGGAGCTGCCGTGAGTACTTTTTCCATGCCGTCTTGTGATATTGCGGTTAAGGCCAACTTTACGGCAAAGGAAAAGCCGCCGGCAACAAAAGCTCCGGTTGCAACGCCGACTGACGGGCCTACACCGACCGAGGGACCTACACCAACACCGGAACCTACCCCGAAGCCGACGTATATGCCGTCGGAAAGTAGTGAGCAGGTGCAGGTAGCTGTTCGCTATTATTCCACGGATGCCGGATATTCCATCGGCGGGATTTACAACAGAACGGTTACTCCACAAGACGATGCGTTCGGCTATGTGGGGACTGATGGCGCTGACAATAAGGCGTACCGCTTTGAAGAACTTACATCAACTTCTAAAGGCGGACGTGATTATGACGTGGGAACTGATGATATGGGGAACACATGGTATTTTATGGCTGACGGAAGTAATGCAACTTACGTACATCCGAAGGAATACAATGGGTATATCGTAGATTCTGCGGATGTGAGGTATATTACGGAACTTACATTCCCGGAAACCATTACTTATAGTGGAGCCGCTTATACTGTTACGAGTATCGGAGGTGGCACGGATAAATACACCGTAGCAGGAAGTTATGATAATAGCCCCAACCAGTACAATGAATGGGGAATGGTATATAACAATTACGAAACATACGTGAGCGAAACTTATACCGGGGAAGGATTGCGTTCCCGTGTACATATAGAAAGATTAGGGCGTGTTCTTGGCGTCATTGGAAACGGTGAAATAATAAGCGAATACTGGCTTCATCAATTTTACTCCAATAGCACCTATATGCTTCGCTGTTATGAAAATTCATATTATGTGTACAACACTACACTAAAGTATGTTACTATTCCTGATACTGTAACCAAAATTGAAGAGTATGCCTTTTATGGTTGTCAGGCGCTCGAAAAAATCATGGGAGGAGACAATGTAACCGATATTGGCGACCACTCCTTTGCTACATCTAATACTCCGGCTTTGACAAAATCTGTTGCCAAGCAGGACAGTTCCGGGAGCATTAATACCTTTGAGTACTA
The DNA here is from genome assembly GCA_964545045.1 of uncultured Lachnospiraceae bacterium. Taxonomy (GTDB): domain Bacteria; phylum Bacillota; class Clostridia; order Lachnospirales; family Lachnospiraceae; genus SIG307. The sequence continues at coordinate 29,609 of CAZJEN010000028.1, forward strand.
TTACTACAACGGATCCTTTACGTTTGATACACCGACGTCAACGATGCTGGCTTGGAAAAACAGCGTGGTACTCAGCAACTACATGGAGTTTCCGGCATTCGATTTGCTAAAGAACTTGGGCGTATCGTCCTTTGAAAAGAGAAAGAATCTGTTTGATGTTACCTTGCCGACGGGAGTGACGAAAATCGGCGCAAATGCATTTAAGGAATGTGAGCTGGAACGAATAACGGTTCCGAGTAAAGATACAGAAATCGATATCTGGCTTCGCCCGTCCATATCCAGCCGCTTAAACGCAACGCCGGAGCAGACTCTTGGAACAAAAGGAAGCGCTGCAACAACTAAAACTTTGATTGTGACGGAACTTAATGCGAAGGCGATGGACTACGGAATCACCTATGACGAGTATTACGATGTAAGAGCCGGTTATGATGTTATCTATCATAGTAATTCCACTCCGGCAGAAACCTACGTTACAAAACCGAGGATTGTAAAAAATTATACGACACTAATGGAAAGATACCCGTTAAGCTCATGGTATGGCTTCTCAAACAGCGCACTTCCGGAGGAGAGATACTATACCCAAGAGGTTCTTCTGGATGCTGACGGAGGACTTTATATTGCAGAAAGCTATAATATTCCGGTGAGACAGCTTCCGGAACAGACGTTTAATAACATATACACGTTTGCACTGAAAAGCGGAAGTTCAACTACAACCTATGGGTATGATTCGGTTGGATATCCGGTTGAATCCACGGAGAATAACTATACGACGAATTACTGTTGCCTGGCTTATGCGGATGACGGCACTGTGTATTTATATCAGACGAATACGGAAGAATGGGTTGATTTGGGAATTCCTGCGGGAAGTACGAATTTTGCGCCCCATAAGAACTCTTATGGAGACGGTGACCAGGGCGGTTCCTATATGGAAGAAACCTATACCTTGTATTATATTGACAATAACGGAGGTTTATTTAAAAAGCAAATTTACTTCCAAACCGAGGAATCAAGTTATTACACGGAAGGAACGACCACATACTATTCGTATACACTGAATCGAGATTCTGTTTCATCTGTATCGCTTCCGAGTGGTGTTTCTGCGGTAAAACGATTCTGTCTTAATAATGAAAACACTGCAAATCCGGGATTTCCTCCGGAAATCAACATTGAGGATAGTTCCGGAGGAACATGGACAAGTTCTTATGGCAACTGGTCTGCTTCTGACACGTATATATACACTCCTATCGGATACATGGAGTATCAGGAAGAGCTGGCAATCTACACAGACAGAGGTATCACGGATTTCGGACCTCGCCTTGTGGGTTATAACCAAATTGCAACCCTTTATGACCTCATGTTTGATGCGCAGGGAAAGGAATTCTTAGGATGGTGTTTACGGGCTGATGGAACAGGAGTTATTTACCAGCCGGGGCAGGAGATTAGAATCACGGCACCTACCACTTTGTATGCGAAGTGGGGCGGCGACGGCAAAGCAAAGAAAATAATTCAATACCTTCCGAACGGCGGTATCGGAATAATGGAGGATGATGTTTATTCCGCTGATGAGCCGAATCCTGTTACGTTAAAGAAGAATTCCTTCATACGTAAAGGTTACGGGTTTGTAGGTTGGAGTTATAAGGCAGAACCGGGACACTCGGACGTGATTTTACAAGACGAAGCAACTGTGGTAATCGGTTTGGGGATAACGAAATTGTACGCACAGTGGGCGCCGGTTACCTATACTGTAAGAGTAGGCTCGGATGATATGCGTGTTACAGAACAGTTGTTTAATGAACATATTCTCGAGTTGGATGAAGAATTGACCTTGGGAACAAAAGAGGATAAGTTACTTACAATTTCTTATGATTTGAATGATAAGGAAACCCAACCGTCCATGCATGCGAAAGCAGAATTTGTGTCGGAACTTACAGAGCAGAATACGGAAGCATTTCTGGACTTTTACGGGTGGTATCTGTATGAGGATGTGAATAAAGATGAGAAGATAACAGAGGACGATAAATATGTAGGATACTACGAATCGGGGAGTGTGTTGAAAAATCTAGCGACGAAAAAGGATGCGATGTTTTATGCGTTTCCGTATTGGGGAGGCAGTGCCTCTTATGTACGGTTGCCGGAGATTATATGTGACGGATACATGTTTGTCGGTTACACGTCGGGAGTTGCATATATGCCCGATTATTTTGAAACATCAGAGGCATTTGAACGGGCGATTCGGGAAAACATTCTCATTCCGGCACCCGTTGGAAGCGGAGCAAGGTATCAGCCGAAGGCGGACGGTGAGATATTGTATGCATATTATGAAAGAGAGATGCAGGAAAGTGATGCTTACGGATTTGAGGTATATGATATATACGGAATGCCTGCATGGGAGGAAATCAGAGACATGGAATACAATTATACGATAGGAGTGCCGGATGACGATTCGGACCTTTGGGATACACTTCCTCTTCGAACCGGTATACATCCAATTTATCGTAACCTTGGCGGTTTGCCCATGGGGGGCGGCTTTTCTTTTCAGGTGGTGAGCACAGGAAGCTTTGCGGAAGAGAATACGATACTAACAATTATACCGTACCTTTGTCCGGTGGGAGAAGAAGGATATTATGACGGGGATTTGTATTTTGAGCAGGAAACAGACAGAGGGTGCTTTCTGAAAAAGTGGCAGCCTGAGGAACAGGCAATAATGCTGTATGCGGATAAGGATTCAACGGTAGTTGCGGATGGGGGATCCAGGATATGGACCGGAACGTTCCGGGTACCGGAGAATTTGTGGACCGCAGAGCCGAATACGAATGTGAAGGGATATCAACAACAATTTGGCTTAAACTTTGAGGAACCGTTCTGGATAAAGGACGCACGACTGATGTTACGGTTTACATTGTGCTTCGCAAGTGAAGACGGAGAGCTCTTGTACTATGGGATGCTTCCGGAGGATGCAGAAGAGAATGCCTGGGTACAGGAGGCCGGGGAATCTTATCGCGAAGATTATGATAAAAATCGTTATAATATATTTGGCGGTGAAGTGGCAGTAATTTACCCGGGAGACAGTGTCGAACGATGGAATCAAATCCATGGAATTTATTAACAATTTGTTAACGTGGTAAAGTGGCGCATTGGTCACGAAAGAATGTGAAAAGACAAAAGAAAAAGAGGCTGGGGAACAGCCTCTTTTTCCGAGTAATATGCTATGAGGAACATATCACTCAACGTATAATAGGGTGGGAGTAGAAAGTGTTTTATCACTATCCGAGAATTAATATATCATGCGGTTGTTAATAAAATATGGATAAAATGTAAACAAATTATGAACGAGAGAAAAAAGAGGGAATTATCAGATTTTCTTGCAATCGGTGCGGGAAAAAAGTATAATATGAGTAGAGAAATGTTAAGATAATGATAGGGAAGACAGAACTGTTTACGGTATATGATAAGATATACGGAAAGGACGGTTATGGATTACAGAAAACTTGCGGATACCGCTATGCTGGCAGGGACTATCATGCTGCGGGGCGGCGCGGAAACTAACCGTGTGGAAGATACGATGGAGCGGATTTTGGATACCTCCGATGCAGCGACAACGGAGGTGCTTGTCTTGTCTACCGCACTGATGTTGACCATTGATGATCCGTCGATTTCCGCGATTACAAAAATGCAGCGGCTTACCTCCCGCGGGACGAATATCGGTAATATTTGCGCTGTGAATCAATTGTCGAGACAGTATTGCAGCGGAGAGATCTCTTTAGATGAGATGTATGATGAGTTGAAGCTGTTAAAGGAAACCAATCGTTATCCGGAGTGGCTGTGTCATGTTTGTACGCTTTTAACGGTAGTGATGTTTACCTTGTTGTTGGGCGGTAAGACTATGGATGCGCTGCTTTCGGCGGTGTCTGCGGTGGTGTTGGTACTGTTTCAGATACTTGTTTCCAAGCTACAGCTCAATCAGTTTATGTATCATATGGCATCTCTGGCTTGTGCCACTTTCTTTGTGACAGCGTTGGCGGGCGGTTTTTCGATTCCTTGTAATTTAGAATTGGTTATCGCCGGTACGGCTATGCCGGCACTTCCTGGAGTGGCGATTACCAATGCCATCCGGGATACCTTGCACGGCGATTATATTTCGGGCTCCGCACGGGTGATGGAGGCCTTTGTGCGTGCTGTTTCCTGCGCGGTCGGTATCGGTGTAGGACTTTATCTCGGAGGTATGTTGACGGGAGGTGTTCTATGAGTCCGTTTGAATTTGTGTTCCAGGTAGTGAGTGCATTTTTCGGTGTGATTGCCGTGGCGATTACGGTCCAGGTGCCGAAAAAGAATTTGATTTTGGCCGGACTTACGGGTGCCTGCGGCTGGTTTGTAGAGCTTTTGCTGGAAAATACGATTTTATCGGCATTCCTTGCAGCGTTAGTGGTGGCGGTATTGGCACAGATTTTTGCCCGTATATCCAAAACACCCGTAACCGTTTATTTGATTACGGGAATATTTCCGTTGGTACCGGGAGTCGGTATGTACCGGACCGTATATTATTTATTACAAAGCAATCATGAGCTGACCTCGTATTATTTGTCCTATACATTACAAGTGGCGGGGATGATTGCGCTGGCAATTTTTGTGGTGGATTCTTGTTTTAAGAGACTATATCAGAGGAATAAGCGAAGCTAGAGGAAGCTTAGCAAAGGAGGAACTTATGCGTATTGGGTTATTACGGCATTTTAAGGTGGATTGTCCTCATAAGAAGATGATGACATCGGAGGAGTTTAGAGAATGGTCTGAAAAATATGAACATTCCCGAATTCTGAAAAAGCATGTGGAAATGTACGGAATCAAGTGGGATATTTGCTATTCCAGCGATATTCCGAGAGCTGTGGCTACCGCAAAGGAAGTGTACAGCGGAAATATTTACGTGGACAAGCTGCTTCGTGAGGTGGACAATGCCCCGTTTATTCATACGGAGCGTCTCAGACTGCCTTTTGAAATCTGGCATGTATGTGGACGGTTTGCCTGGTACTTTAAGTCCAAGAGTCAGCCGGAGAGTATTGTGGGAACGAGAAAACGTATCCGGACTTTTTTACGGAGCATTGACTGGTCTCAGGACAATATTTTGATTGTGTGTCACGGTTTTATGATGTTTAATATTTGTATCGAATTGTTCCGCATGGGCTTTAAAGGAACGAAGCTTCGCAGAGTGCGCAACGGAATGCTGTATCAGTATGTGGGACCGCGGCCGGAGTTTTGGAAGAAGCAACAGAAAAAGGCACAAGAGAAGTAAGAGAGGATTGCGTACAAATGAAAGTTACAGTTGTATGTGTCGGAAAAATCAAAGAGAAGTTTTTTTCGGATGCCATAAAAGAATATGAAAAGCGTTTGAGCCGGTATTGTAAGCTTTCCATTACAGAGCTTACGGATGAAAAGACGCCGGACGGGGCATCAGAGGCGTTGGAGGAGCAGATAAAGAAAAAGGAAGGCGAACGGATATTAAAGGCCATCCCGGAGGGGGCGTATGTCGTAGCTCTTGCCATCGAGGGGAAGCAGCTTTCCAGTGAAGAACTGGCTTCCTTTGTGGACAAGCTGGGAGTAGGCGGTACCAGCCATATTGTGTTCATTATCGGCGGGTCGTTGGGGCTTTCGAAAGAAGTACTTGCGAGGGCGGATTATTTGCTCAGCTTTTCCAAGATGACCTTTCCGCACCAGCTGATGCGGGTGGTGTTGCTGGAGCAGGTGTATCGAGCGTACCGGATTATAAGCGGGGAACCGTATCATAAGTAAAAAAACGAGGTGTGCCTATTTTTACGCACACCTCATTATGTATTATACAACAAATTATAATACAAGTCTATACCTTTTTTTGAAAAAGTGCTAGAATATTTTTGTAACAGGAAATGGGTAATCGTGACGGGATGTGCAAAGAGAAGGAGAACGGCAAATGAAAGTACTTGGGATTGACAGGGAAACAGAAGAACAGCAGTTGGAAAAAATCCTGACAGTAGCACAGAACAATTTAGAACGGACAGAGAGACATCAGGAGGGCTTGTCGGGGCAGTTAAAGGAAATGTTGGGCTCCTATGACAGCAAAGACAAAGAAATGCAGGCCTTATGGCACAATACGGAAGCTTTATTTCGGGAAAGTAACCGGGACTTGCTTCGTTGTATCAAGGCACGCAAAAAGCCGTATTTCGGAAGAATCGATTTCAAGGCTGCCGGATTTTCGGAATCGGAATCCTATTATGTAGGTCGTGTGGGGATTTCGGAGAGCGGTGTGGAACCGTTGGTCATCGACTGGAGAGCACCCATGGCATCGGTGTATTATGAAAATGCACTGGGCATCTGTACATATGAGGTGAAGGATACCAAAGAAGACGAGACAAAGGTGCATGAGATTGATTTGTTCCGAAAGCGTACCTATGAAATCGAAGAGGACAAGCTGATTGATTTTTATGATTCGGATATTGTGGCAAACGACGACCTCCTTACCAAGTATCTGGCAAAGAGTAAAAAGGCGGTACTGGGAGAAATCATCGGAACCATACAGAAGGAGCAGAATGCGATTATTCGCATGTCTCCGAGGACGAATCTGATTGTGCAGGGTGTGGCAGGCTCCGGAAAAACCACCGTGGCAATGCACCGTATTTCCTATATTTTGTATAACTATGAGCAGTTTCGACCGGTGGATTTTTATATAGTGGGAAGTAACCGGATTTTGCTGGATTATATTACCGGTGTGTTGCCGGAGCTGGATGTATACGGCGTTTCCCAAATGACCATGGAGCAGTTGTTTACCCGCTTGCTGTATGAGGATTGGGATGATAAAAAGCATACGATTGTGCCGACGGACCCGAATAACAAGGAGTCATATCGGAAAGGCGAGTATGCGTGGTTTCATGCATTGGAAGTCTTTTGTGAAGAATATGAGGAACGAACAATTCCGACAGAATCGGTGGTCATTGAGAAGAACGGAGTTGTGCTTTTAGAGAAGAAGTCCATTGAAAACTATAGAAAGAGCAATCCGCAAATGTCGGTGCAGGCAAAAATCAATGCCCTGAATGAATGGTTGCTTGGCAGACTGGAAAATGAGTTGACCGGAAAGTCGGTTTCTTATACGCCGGAGGAGAAAAAAGAGCTGAATAAGAGCTGTAAAGTGCATTTCGGCCGGGATGAATGGAAGGGATCTTTGTTTGATTTATACGAAGCGTTTTTGAAGAGTCAGAGAGAAAACGGCAGTAAAATCTTTGTGGCGCAGGGGAAATATGATGTTTACGACCTGGCGGCACTGGCGTATTTGTACAAGCGGATTAAGGAAATCGACCCGATCCGTGAGGCATCCCATGTCATTATTGATGAGGCCCAGGATTTCGGTATGATGGTGTATGCTACCCTTGCCTACTGTCTCAGAGGCTGTACCTATACGATTATGGGGGACGTTTCCCAAAACATCCATTACGGTTACGGATTAAATGACTGGGAAGATTTGCGGAAACTGATTTTGACCGGAGATTATGATAACTTCGGCATTTTGAAAAAGAGTTATCGTAATACGGTGGAAATATCGGAGTTTGCTACGGAGATTCTTCGTCACGGAGACTTCTCGATTTATCCGGCAGAGCCGATTCTGCGTCACGGAAATCCGGTGAGTACAACGGCATATGAGTCGGAAGAGGAAATGAACCGGGCTGCTGTAACTATCATTAAGAATTGGGAGAAGGAAGGCCACGGAACCATTGCGGTCATCTGTGCCGACGAGAAAGAAACGGCCTATGTAACCGAAATTCTTGGCAAGGAAATTACACTGGCGGATAATAATCTTGAGACCGCTGTGTTCAACGAGGGAGTGATGGTACTTCCGGTGGAATATACGAAGGGTCTGGAATTTGATGCGGTATTACTGTATCATCCGTCTAAGGACCATTATCCGGCGGAGGATCAGTACGTAAAGTTACTGTATGTGGCGGCTACCAGAGCATTGCATGAGCTGGCAGTGGTGCATATGCATGACTTGACGGAACTGATTGCAACCCCTGTGTCGGAGGAAAAGAAGCTGCGCTCCCTGGAAAGTCAGAAGGATACGCTGAGCGTGGCGACAGCCCGCGTCGTTCCGAAGATTACGGAAGAGAAAAAGCAGGATGAGCTGGCAAGGATTCTTGAGCGGACGACAAAACGATACGGACTGAATCAGCCGAAAAAGCCGGAGCAGGTAACGGAAAAGGAGACTGCAAGAGCAGCAGGAGAAGCCAAAGAAAATGCAGCTCAAAATGTGGGCCAAAAGTTGCAAAGCGCAACGGTTGGGAAAACAGTACAAACATCGAAGAAAAATGTAACCGGAAACCAGGCGGAGGCTCCGGAAAACGAGCAGGAAATCAATACCTCCCCGTACCAGTTTAATTCCCTGGTGCAAGCGGAGAAAATAACACCGAAGGGACACGGTAGGATTGACTGCGGAGTGCGTTGGGTAAAGAAGGCAAAGACCTTTGTAGATTTTGTCAGCAATTACGGAATCCTCCGGGTGACGCCGATTACAGAGGAGATTGTCCGGGTGCAGTTTGTCCGGGGACAGTTGGATTCCTTTGCGGACGGAAATTGGAAGTATACGGGAGAGGAGAAGGCTTCCTTTGCCTCCAAAGAAAACGCAACCGTATATCAAATTGCCACGAAAAAGCTTACTGGAATGCGGTGGAAATGTGATACTCGTTTGTGATACCATATGCATATGAGAA
>CAZJEN010000029.1:0-37526 GCA_964545045.1 uncultured Lachnospiraceae bacterium
CTCTTATCGACACGGCAGCAGAAAAGATAGTTACTGTTGTCAAGGCAAACGGTTGAGGTTCCATACAATAGATTTACGATGACGCCGAATCGTTGGAAAAAGGATTTTAATGCCATTGGCATTATTCCAAGCAGCGGAAGATATAGCAGAGGGACATATGCTCACCCGGACATTGCGTTTGAGTTCGCTAGTTGGTTATCTTCCCGAGTTTAAGCTATATTTAATAACAGAATTTCAAAGATTAAAACAAATAGAATCCTACAGTAATGAAATCGAATGGCGAGCAAATAGAATTCTGGCGAAGGCGAATTATTTAATTCATACGGATGCAATAAAAAACTATATTGTTCCTGAACTTTCTGAAAAACAAAAGAAATTTGTATATGCTGAAGAAGCAGATGTATTAAATGTTGCATTGTTTGGAATGACTGCAAAAGAATGGAGAGAAAAGAATCCGGAAGAATCCAAAGAAGGAAATATTCGAGATTACGCAGACTTACTACACTTGATAATTTTGAATAATTTAGAAAATATAAATGCGGAATTAATTGAAATGGGAATGAAACAGCAAGAAAGGTTGGTTCGACTAAACAATTCGGCCAAAAAGCAAATTGAACTTTTACAGCATAACGAAAACATTGCCAAGTTGGAAACAAATAAAAGAAGTTAGAATATAGGAATAAACAGAGATGGTACGTTAGTTACTTTCCTGGCTAATTAGAAGAGGGGTACAAATTGTACCCCTCTTCAATCAGGAAGAGAATACTCTATGAAAAATTGTTACACCGCTGATGACACAAATCAAAAGAAAAACAGGTTGATGAACAGGAAATTTGATAGTATACTGTCCATAGAAGGTGATGCACAGCCTTATAAGTGAGCGATTTATGAGTGGGTGATGCACAGCCCTACAAATGAGCGAGTCACATTGGCCGTTGGGAGGCTGGGGTAGTGCCCTAATCCAAATATCCCATTAGCGGGTAAGCAGTCGTAATGCGGCTGCTTATTTTTGTTTGAGGTTTCCCATGATTTCTGCGAAAATCTGTTGCTAATTCTCAAGTAATATGCTATGATATAATCAAGAAGAACATACATTCGACTATGTAATGCACTATATGGAGGACATAAAATGGAGATAAACAGATGCACAAAGCCTTCTTTTGTTGTTATCGGAAAAGAGGGTGCAACATCGGACGGAGAAGGCTTCATTCAAAAGTTATGGGCTGATGCCAACGGTCATTTTAACGAGGTTGCGGATTTGGTAAAGAAGGACGAGGAAGGGACCCTTCTGGGGATTTGGGGCGCTATGTCGGATATGTCCCGTTGCTTTTTACCGTGGGAGGACGGTTTTACCAAAGGGCTTTATCTGGCCGGAGTGGAGTGCGTGGATGACGCCGAGGCGCCGGGAGGCTGGACCAAGTGGGTAATTCCGGGCTATGAGTATCTTTGGGTGGAATGTGAAGGGGGAGATACCTTCCCTCGGGTGATAAAATATATGGAAGAGAATAATCTTCCGCTAGTTGGTGCGGTACATGATTTTACCTGCCCGGAGACCGGCAAAAACTTTATGTTTTTCCCGATTGGGAGATTGTAGGAATATAGGAGTGAACGCATGAGATCTGAAGCAATAAAGACCTACTGCAAAAGCAAGCCTTGTACTACCGAAGAGTTTCCTTTCGGCGATGTCCCAATCTGTTATAAGTTGAACGGTAAGATTTTTGCGCAGCTTTATCCCTATGAGTATGACTTTAAGATTACTCTTAAATGTACTGTAGATGCGGGGCAGTTTTACAGAGAGGTGTACCCGGGAAAGGTGGTTAGAGGGTATCATTGCCCGCCTGTTCAACAACCATACTGGAATACGATTTATTTGGATGATTTTCCGGACGATGAATTGTTGAACATGATTGATTTGGCCTATGACACGGTCTTTTCTAAGTTGAGCAAGAAAGACCGGAAGCGAATCGGAGAAGAGCAAGACACTTTATAATACGAGGAGGTATCACACATGTCAGTTAAGATTTTAGAAGTAAACCGTGAGAGTTTCCCGGCAGCACGGTTTATCGGAAAGAAGTACGAGCATGGTCCTAATTGGGGCGAGTGGTGGCAGAACGATTGGTTTTCGGTGTTAGAGAAAAATGAGCGCCTGATCATGAATGGAGATGCTTACATTGGAGCGGTGCATATTGTAGACGGAATGCCGGAGCATTGGATCGGAATGTTCTTTCCGGTGGATACCGAGGTCCCGGAAGGTTTTGATTTTGTGGATATGGAGGCACTGGAGTATGCGGTGTGCTATTTATACGATACTGAGGGCAGCGGCGATTTCTATACCATGGAGACCCATGAGAAGTGTCTGGAAGAACTGAAAGCTCTTGGTTTGAAGCGTAAAGAGGATGATTGGTGTTTCGAACGCTATAATTGTCCGCGGTTCACAACGCCGGATGAAGAGGGCAATGTGATTTTGGATTATGGGATTTCGATAGAAGGGTAGATTAAGTGAGGTAACAGCATATGGAATTATACCTGGTTAAACCTGACCTTACCTATTACGAACAATACAACGAAATGATGGTCGAATGGTGTGCCGAGGGCACATCAATTTCTCCGTGGTTTCTAGGAGAGCCTTTTACAAGTATTGAAGAATTTGCCGCCTTTGTCCGGAAGTTGGATGATTGTGAGAAAGGTATCCTGGATAAAAAGTTTGCGCCGTCTTCCTCTTATTTTGTATTGAACGAAGAAGGACGGCTAATCGGAGCCACCAGTCTCCGGCATTATCTTACGGTAGAGGGCTATCATTCCTGGGGACATATCGGTTATGGTGTCCGGCCTGGCGAGCGTAGAAAGGGCTATGCGGTCCGGATGCTTCAGATGATGCTTTCGCAGGCCAAGGCCCGGAACATTTACAAAGTATTGATTGCAGCCTACGATAGTAATATCGGTTCATGGAGAACTGCGGAAAAATGTGGAGGTGTTCTCGAAAACATTGTTTTTGAGGAGGGCGATGATAAGCCGATTCGGAGGTATTGGATTGATCTGTTTTAGAAATCCAAAATGGCCATGGGAATTGTAATGGTTCCTATGGCCATTTTTATGTGTCGAAATTTCAGTATATGTGTTATAATGTGAATAGAGACATTTTTTAAGGAATAGAGGTAACAAACATGCAAATGAATTTCCATAGAAAACTTCCGATTCCGCAGGAAGTGAAAAAAGAATTTCCGCTCACTGAGCGCATGGAACAGGTGAAGGCGGAGCGTGATGCAAGTATCCGGGCTGTGTTTGACGGCAGTTCGGACAAGTTTATTTTGGTAATCGGACCGTGTTCCGCGGATCAGAGTGAGCCGGTGTTGGAGTACATTTCCAGACTGCGCAGAATTGAGGAGCAGGTTTCGGACAAGATGATTATTATTCCGAGAATATATACCAACAAGCCGAGAACCAACGGACAGGGCTACAAGGGCATGTTGCATCAGCCGAATCCGGATGAGAAGCCGGATATGTACAAGGGTATTATTGCCATTCGTGAGCTTCATTTGGCGGCTTTGCGGGACTATGATTACACCTGTGCGGATGAAATGCTTTACCCGGAAAATTACCGGTATCTTTCCGATATTCTTTCCTATAATGCAGTAGGAGCCCGCTCGGTGGAGAACCAGCAGCACCGTCTTACGGCGAGTGGCTTGGAAACCCCGGTAGGCATGAAGAATCCCACCGGTGGAGATATGGTTGTTATGATGAATTCCGTTGCGGCGGCGCAGGCCAGTCATACCTTCCTTTATCGTGGTTGGGAGGTGACCAGTGAGGGAAACCCGTATGCCCACGCCATTCTGCGTGGCTACACCGATTATGCGGGAAGAAGCGTATCCAATTATCATTATGAAGACTTGCTTCGGGTAGAAGAGCTCTATGAGCAAATGGGACTTGCTAACCCTTCCGTTATTGTAGATACCAATCATAACAATTCCGGCAAGAAGTATTTGGAGCAGATCCGTATTGCCAAGGATGTGGTACACAGCCGTAACCAGAATGCAGGCATTAAGCGTCTTGTAAAAGGCCTGATGATCGAGAGTTATTTGGAAGACGGCGCACAGGCAGTGGGAGAGCATGTATTCGGTAAATCCATCACCGACCCGTGTCTCGGTTGGGAGAAGACCGAGCGGTTGATTTTGGACATTGCGGAGAAACTGTGATTGAAAAGAGGAAGCATAGAATGCGTGTGTTTTTTCGGAGCGGAGCTTGGAATGGGCGACGGGAAGAATAGAGGTAAGGATTCAGACAAACAGGAGGCTTATATGGCGATTAAATACAACGAAAAATCAAAGAGTTTTCACTTAGACACAAAAGCGGCATCTTACGTCATCGGCATTGCGGATGCGGAAGGCTTTGTTGGACATGCTTATTTCGGCAAGAAGCTGGGGGAGGACGATGTTACCTACTTGATGCGGGTAGCAGAGCATCCTTTCACTCCGGACAGTAATTCCAGGGACAGACTGTCTTTCTTGGACTGCTTCCCAATGGAATATCCTACCGGAGGCGTAGGGGATTTTCGCGAGAGTGCCATTGTGGTGCGCAGTAGCGGTGGTTACAGAGGCTTGCAGCTTACCTTTGACAGTTACAACATTTACAAGGGAAAAAAGCCACTTGACGGATTGCCGGCTACTTGGGGGAGTGAGGAAGATACCGAGACGTTGGAACTGGTGTTAGCTGACAAGGTTTTGAATATCAAGGCAGTGCTTTCCTACAGCATTTTTGAAGGTATCGATGCGGTGGTTAGAAGCGTAAAGCTGTATAATGAAAGCGACGAGCCGGTGTTTATTGAGCGCATTATGTCTGCTTCCATGGACATGGACAACAGAGAATATGATAAGATTTTATTAAACGGTTCATGGGCAAGAGAGCGTCATATGGAAAGGACGCCGGTAAACTACGGAATTCAGGGAATGTCTTCCGTAAGAGGCGAGGAGGGTCATCAGACCCATCCGTTTATGGCTCTTTTGGATAAGACGGCCACGGAGGATGCGGGCGATGTATACGGTATCAATTTGATTTATTCCGGTAACTTTTTGACTTTGGCGGACAGAGGCCAGTTTGATACGGTACGTTTGATGACGGGTATCAATCCGGAGGGCTTTTGCTGGAAGCTAAATCCGGGAGATAATTTTCAGGCGCCGGAAGCGGTATTGGTATATTCCGCGGAGGGCTTAAACGGTATGAGTCACGCCTTCCACGATTTGTACAGAACGCATCTCATTCGAGGAGAATACAGAGACAAGAAGCGTCCGATTCTGATTAACAACTGGGAAGCGACCTACTTTGATTTTACCACGGAGAAGCTGCTAAATATTGCAAGAGAGGCCTCCAAACTGGGCATTGAGATGTTGGTCATGGACGATGGTTGGTTCGGAAATCGTTTTGATGACAACCGTGCGTTGGGCGACTGGTTTGTCAACGAAAAGAAACTGCCGGGCGGCTTAAAATATCTGGTGGATGAAGTGAATAAGTTGGGGATGAAGTTCGGTATTTGGCTGGAGCCGGAGATGATCAGTCCGGATTCCGATTTATACCGGGCGCATCCGGATTGGGCGATTCAGATTCCGGGAAGAGTGGGCGGTCTCGCCAGAAATCAGTATGTACTGGACATGTCCCGAACCGAGATTCAGGACTATATCTTTGATTTAGTGGCAGGTATCTTGCGAAGTGCCAACATTGAATATGTGAAGTGGGATATGAACCGTCCGCTGTCTGATATCGGAAGTTACGCTCTGACCGAGGAATGCCAGGGTGAGCTATACCACAGATACGTGTTGGGTGTGTATCGTCTGCAGGAGCGTCTGGTGACGGAGTTCCCGCATCTTTTGCTGGAAAACTGTTCCGGCGGCGGTGCAAGATTTGACGCGGGAATGTTGTATTACAGCCCGCAAATTTGGTGCTCCGACGATACGGATGCCATCGAGCGGTTGACCATTCAGGAGGGAACGGCGTTGATTTATCCGCTGTCCGCAATGGGGGCCCATGTCAGTGATTGTCCGAACCATACGGTAGGTCGTGTGACACCGTTTGAAACCAGAGGACATGTGGCACTGGCAGGTACTTTTGGTTATGAATTGGATGTGACGAGGATTCCGGAGGAAGACAGAGCGATGATTCCGGAGCAGGTGGCGATGTATCACAAGTACAACGATCTGGTTCGCACCGGAGATTACTACCGGATTGCCTCTTATCGTCAGAATCATATGTATGATTGTTATATGGTGGTGGCAAAGGATAAATCTGAAGCTTTGGTGACCTTTGTGCAGGTCATGGGAAGACCAAACTCACATTCCAGACGTATTCTGCTAAAGGGCTTATGTCCGGATAAGAAATACCGCATCGAAGGGGAAGACCGCACCTATTTGGGAAGCACCCTGATGCAGGCGGGAATTCTCGTGGGAAATATGTGGGGAGACTTTAAGAGCAAGTTGATTCATATTGTGGAAGCAGGCTTGTAAGAGAAAAGCCGATTGCTGAATCGGATATAATGTTTTGATGGAAGGAAGCAAGTGACTACGGTGTTACCAAAGAGAAAAACAGGATTGATCTTAGAAGGCGGTGCTATGCGAGGAATGTACACCGCCGGCGTTCTGGATGTGTTTATGGAAAACGGTATATGAGCTTTTACAGCTTACTTACCACCGGGGATATGGTGGGGAGTCAATTTTGTTATCATACCTTACCGGAAGAATTAGATCTTTACGATAATGAAGCATTTAAGAAGTCGAAAACGGACTTTTATGTGACCTGTACCAATGTGGAAACCGGAGAAGCCGAATACATTATAATAAATGATATGGTGGAGGAAATAGACTATTTGCGAGCATCCGCCTCCATGCCATATGTGTCCCGGATTGTAGAGATTGATGGGAAAAAGCTGTTGGACGGCGGCTGCAGTGACAGTATTCCGATTAGTGCATTTGGGACGATGGGATATGAAAAGAATGTGGTCATTTTGACCAGGCCTGCAGAGTATCGCAAAAAGCCGGAGAAAAGGGGCCTGGTGCGGTTGTTTTATAAGAAATACCCGAGGTTTGCCGAAGCACTGGAAGGCCGGGCAGAAAAGTATAATCAAACAATAGAGGAGATTCGGAACCTGGAACAACAAGGAAAAATCTTTGTGATTCGACCGGAAACGCCTCTGGAGATCGGAAGAATGAGCCATGATGTGAAAAAGATAGAGCATGCCTACGAAAGAGGACGCACTGATGGTCTTGCTTGTTTGCAAAGCTTAAAGGAATGGCTGGGTTCGATTGGGCGATTTGATTAAAGGGAACTCCTTAAAGGTGTAATGGCACTTTTAAGGAGTTGTTTTTTTCTCAATCCTCCATTGTTTGATTTTTACCCGAGGAGACGTTATACTGAAATCACAAAATAAATCTGCAGGTTACAACCAAAGAAGACACGTGTCAGCGGAGCTGAAAAAGAAGGGAGGATACTGCTATGTATTTTGCCGTAACATTGGAATTTGATAAAGAATCCGAAAACAAAATGCAGGAAATGATTGACGAGGTTGCAAGGGTAACCGGGAGTGACCGGATGAAACAGGAAAACGTTCCGCCTCATGTGACGGTTTGTTGTCTTGAAGGTGAGGATGAAACAGTACTGTTATCGGAGATGGAAGAGATTGCATCGGCTATGAGTAAAAGCGTCATTCGATTTGCCAATATCGGAGTGTTTAATCCTTTGGTAATTTATCTCGGACCGATTATGAACGAGTTTTTACAGAATACCTGTCGAACAGTAAACGAACGATTACTACAGCATGCCGAGGTTGGAAATAAGGGAAATTATTTGCCGAATCACTGGGTTCCTCATGCGGGAATTGCAGTGAAGTTAACCCCGGAGGTGTTAAAGGAAGCATTTGCTATTGTACAGGAAAAGTTTCGTCCTTTTGATGCAACGGCGGAACGGATTGTGCTGGTAAAGGCAGAGCCCTATGAAGAGCTGCAGGCGTGGGAACTGAAGGAACATTTGGAGTAATGGGTATTTGAAAGGAGAATGATACATGAAGAATAATTTAGGTGCGAATATTAAATGTTTCAGAAAGAATAAGGGCTTTACCCAGGAGGAGTTGGCAGGAATGCTTGGCGTGACGCCGCAGGCGGTGAGCCGTTGGGAGTCGGAGGCAGGCCTTCCGGACGTTTCCATGATTGTGCCGATTGCCCAGGCGCTAAATATCACTACGGACGCGCTTCTCGGGTATCATGTGCAGAGCCATGACGACAGAATTACGGATCTGGTAATTGCGAAGATGAAAGAGTTTGAAAATGTGGAACATCCGGGACAAAGTGCACTTGCGGTTTGCGAGTATCTGGCAGAGGAAGCCAATAAGAATCCGATGAACTATGAGATTGTGCTGAAGTATGTGCAGCAAGTGGCAGGATTAAGCTACTATATCGATATGGAGCATCTTTTGGATGCGGAGCCGGAGCGTGCAAAAACAATTTTGGATGATGGTATCCGGAAGGGCATTAATGTTCTTCGCTATTGCAACGATACGAAGAAAATCAATAAAGCCCACTATGCTTTGGCGTGGATTTATATTCACAAAAAGGACTTTGACAATGCCAGAGAGCATGTAAATGTACTTCCGGCACTGGAGGGTCATTGCATCCGCGAGGAGATGATGATGCCGCTTACCTTCTTTGAGAAAGGCTTTGATGCCTTGAAGGACAGTGCGGTGGAGTTTGGCAGACTCTTGTTTGATGTTATGGTTCATCAGGTGAATACCCTGACTACCCATTACTGTTATTTCGGTACTTTGGAGGAAGCTCTTGAGATTTGCGATTGGTGTGAAGGAGTGCTTAACGCTTATGCGAAGAAGCCGGAGTACACCACCGATACTCTGACCTGGGTATGGAAGAAGTTCAGATTCAGTAAGATGAGTGCGTATTTAAAGGCCGGAGATGAGGCAAAGGCGAAGGAAGTATGTGACAAATACCTTGCGGAAGTGAAGGAGAAAAAGGTATTTTCCGAGGAGGAGTATCTCGCTGTAGAGAAGGAGTTCAAGGAAAAGATTTATATTCTGTAATTATTCTAATTGAAAACTACTGGAATTTTATGCATAAATAAGCTATAATAAAACCCGTGTAAGAATACACTAATACAAACCTTTTAGGGGAAACGGAGGAATAAAATGAAGTACGAAATTAAGGGAGGTACCCTTCCGGTGGCGATTTGTCATTTGGAGGCTGGTGAAACAATGATTACGGAGAATGGTTCCATGAGCTGGATGTCTCCGAATATGGAAATGGATACCAATGCAGGGGGATTCGGTAAGGCATTAGGCAGAATGTTTTCCGGGGAGTCCATCTTCCAAAATTTTTATACCGCAAAGGGCGGCGAAGGAATGATTGCTTTTGCGTCCAGTTTTCCGGGATCGATTGTACCGTTTGAGATTGCACCGGGGAAGGAACTGATTGTACAGAAGTCCGGTTTCCTGGCTTCTGAAAAAACGGTGGAGCTAAGTGTACATATTCAGAAAAAGTTGGGGGCAGGCTTCTTCGGCGGCGAGGGATTTATTATGCAGAAGCTGTCCGGACATGGCGTAGCCTTTGTGGAGTTTGACGGTGCGGTAATCGAGTATGATTTGGCTCCGGGAGAAAGCATGGTACTGGATACCGGCTATCTGGCTGCTATGGAGGGTTCCTGTAAGATGGAAATTCAGCAGGTGGCAGGTCTTAAGAATAAGCTGCTTGGTGGTGAGGGATTCTTTAACACCGTGGTGTCCGGACCGGGTAAGGTTTGGATTCAGACCATGCCGATTAATAAGGTGGCAGGTGCAATCAGACCGTATATTCCAACCGGGAACTAAATATAGAAAGACGATTGAGGTCGGACTGCAGGCGAGCGGTCCGGCCTTTTTACGGCTTAGCAATTGTAAATATTTCCCTTTACATCACTTTACCTTTGTGCTATAATAAAGAGGATTTTTGTGGGCTTAGGCTCAGGAGGAGGAACAAAAGATATGGATGGAAAAACCATACAGATTTTAGTTGCCATGATTATTTACATGGCGGTGGTTATTGTAATCGGTGTAGTGTTTGCGAAGAAAGCAAATAAGAGTTCCGAGGATTATTTCCTCGGCGGAAGATCCCTCGGTCCGTGGGTGACTGCTATGAGTGCGGAGGCTTCCGATATGAGCGGCTGGCTTTTGATGGGCTTGCCGGGTGTAGCATACTGGTGCGGTCTGGCGGATGCTTTTTGGACTGCATTCGGTCTTGCAATCGGTACTTACCTGAACTGGTTAATTGTGGCGAAGAGACTTCGTCGTTACAGCGTAAGAGCGAATAATTCCATTACGCTTCCGGACTTTTTCTCCAACAGATTCCGTGAGAAAAAGAAGATAATTATGTCCATTGCGGCAGTGTTTATTTTGATTTTCTTTACGGTATATGCAGCAAGCTGCTTTGTTACCTGCGGTAAGCTGTTCTCCACGTTGTTCGGTGCAAAGTATGAGACCATGATGATTATCGGTGCGGTATTCGTATTGTTATACACCATTTTGGGAGGTTTCCTTGCAGAGAGTGCTTCTGACTTTATGCAGGGTATCGTCATGATTATTGCATTGGCGGTTATCGTTATTATCAGTACGGCAAATGCCGGTGGTATCGGTGCGGTACTGGACAATGCGAAGTCTATTCCGGGCTTCTTCGAGTTCTTTGGTCTCGGTAACCCGACCGTGGATGCAAACGGTGTACAGCTTGTGGAAGCAGGAGCTCCGGTATTCGGTGCGGCTGCGGACTACGGTTTCTTAACGGTATGTTCCATGATGGCTTGGGGTCTCGGTTACTTCGGTATGCCGCAGGTACTTCTTCGTTTCATGGCAATCCGTAAGGAAGAAGAACTTAAGTTTTCCAGAAGAATCGCAATGGTATGGGTAGTGATTTCCCTTGCGGTAGCGGTATTTATCGGTATTGCGGGCAGAGCGTTGTTCCCGACGGCACACCTGACCAAGGCGGCTGCGGAGAGTATTTTCATCACCCTTGCTACCAGCTCCTTGCCGGCAATTCTTGCGGGCTTTGTCATGGCAGGTATTCTTGCGGCAACCATCAGCTCTTCCGACTCATACCTGTTAATCGCTGCATCCGCATTTGCAAAGAACATTTATCAGGGTGTTGTTAAGAAGAAGGCAACGGATAAGCAGGTAATGCTTGTGACCAGAATTACGTTGCTTGCCATTGCACTTATCGCAATCGTGATTGCATTGGATGAAAACAGCGTTATCTTTAACGTAGTATCCTTTGCATGGGCAGGTTTCGGTGCAACTTTCGGACCGCTGATGTTGTTCTCCTTGTTCTGGAAGAGAACCAATCGTGCAGGTGCGATTGCAGGTATGCTTGGCGGAGGCGGAATGGTATTCCTCTGGAAGCTTGTCATCAGTAAGCTCGGTGGTGCATTCGCGATTTACGAGTTGCTTCCGGCGTTTATCTTCTCTTCTCTTTGTATCGTGGTAGTGTCCTTGTTGACAGCACCGCCGTCTAAGGAAATTGAAGAAGATTTTGAGGCAGTAAAGGCAGAGTAAACAGAAAACCGAAATAAAAGATAAGCCCTGCTCTTTGGAAAGGTCCGAAGAGTGGGGCTTTTTTTCATGGGCTGTCAGTAATTTTACACCGGAGGTTTATGGATAAATGTTGTATGACGGAAAATGTACCGCAAAATGGCGACATTTGTCTATTGTGAAAAGTACATTCATTTTGATATTATTTCTGTGTAAATCTAAAACATAAGAATCGGTTGGGGCGGTTTTTGTGTCAGATAAAACAGGAGGCAGGTATGAAGAGGAATTTATGGAAAAAAGTTGTTCTTGTTCTATTGTGTCTGTGTATGGGCGGCATGTTGGCGGCATGCGCGGATAACAAGACAACGGAAACGGGAAATGTAACGGAGGTACCGGAAGTGACGGACACTCCGGAAGTGACCGAGATGCCGGAAGTAACGGATGTTCCGGAGACAACACAGGAGCTGGAAGCAACGAGCACGCCGGCACCGACTAAAACACCGAAGCCGACCAAGGCTCCGATAGTTGTATCGGAAGTAGAGGGAATGAAGGCAGTTTCTCCGGACGGAAAGACAGAAGTGCGGTTCTGGTCCGATACGGAGGGCGTTTGGTATTATTCCGTAGATGACGAGGAACAGCCGATTATCGGTAAGTCCCGCATCGGTATGGAATTAAAAGAGGGAAGTCTTTACAAGGGACTTTCTCTGGTTGAAGGCAGTCTTTCCACAAGAGAGATAAAAGAAACTTATGAGCTTTTCACCGGATATAATGCGGTGATGGAGAATTCCTGCAATGAGATGACGTTTGTTCTGGGAAACGAGCAGGGAAGCTTTCAGTTTGAAGTAAGGGTACATAATGACGGTTTTGCCTATCGCTATACGGATGTGACTGCAGGAGACGGGGAGACGGTTACCGTAACGGATGAAATCTCTGAGGTGGCATTGCAGCAGGATTGTACTTCCTGGGCATTTGGATTAAACGGTACTTACGAGGGGACTTTTGTAAAGAGAGATTACAGTCAGTTAAGAGGATTGTCCCAGAAGCTTTGTACGCCGATGCTTGTTTTGACCGGAGAGCATTGGATGCTTTTGACCGAGGCGGCGGCACTGAATAATGACGGAGAGTTTTGTACCAGTGCGTTACAGACGAAGCCGGGAAACGTAACACTGAACTGGGCATTTGGTTTGCGCAGAGACCCTGCAAAGGAGGCTACCGGCGAGGTAGATTCTCCGGGACATCTGGATATCAAATCCGTGGAAACCGTAAACGGTTTTCAAACACCGTGGAGAGCGGCAATCATTTCCAAGGATATGAATGAGTTTATTAACAGTTCCCTGCTTGCGGATTTGAACCCGCCGGCGGATGAGGAGCTTTTTGCGGATGTCAGCTATATTAAGCCGGGTAAAGTGGCATGGAACTGGTGGTCCGAGGGTTCCGCCACGAAGGATTACAATAAACAAATCGAGTATATTGACTTTGCGGCCGAAAATGGTTGGGAATACATCTGTATGGATGCGGACTGGAGAAATTTCGAGTCTCGTCTGGCGGAGATTTGTCAGTATGCAAAGGATAAGGGCGTTGGCATCTTTGTCTGGGTGAATTATCGTGATTTAAAGGATAAGGCATCCATGGAAACGCTGATTGCGAAGTGGAAGGCAGCCGGCGTTGTAGGTCTGAAGACGGACTATTTCGAAAGTGATGAACCGTCTGTACTGCAGGTAATGCAGAATGTGGCGGAGTGTTGTGCAAAGAATCAGCTGATGGTATTGTACCACGGTTGTATCCGACCGGGCGGAGAGTGCCGGACCTACCCGAATATTCTTTCCACCGAAGCGGTATTAGGAGAGGAGTTCCATAAGTGGTCTACGGACCCGACGGTGAAAAACTGTCTGATGTATCCGTTTACAAGAAATCTGTGCGGTTCCATGGACTATACCCCGACGGGAGTGAAGGTGGACAATGAAGCTACCTACGGTTTCTGCTTGGCACAGACCATTGTATATGAATCTGCATTGCAGCATTTTGCTTATGCGGCATCCGCTTATAAGAACTATAACGGATTGGCACTTCTTAATCATGTTCCGACCGAATGGGATGAGACCTTATTTATTGAGGGCTTCCCGGGAGAGAACATTACCCTTGCCAGAAGAAACGGAGAAAACTGGTTTGTAGGCTCCATGACAGCAGAGGCACGGACGGTAGAGATGAAGCTGGATTTCCTGGGAGAGGGAACCTATAATGCGTATATTTACGAGAACCGGAAAGATGGTACGGGACTTGCAAGACGTGAGATTAAGGTGACGAAGGAAGACAGTATTGTACTTGAGCTTTGCGACGGCGGCGGAGCTGCCATGATGCTTACCAAGGGAACAATTGATACTTCTGTTGGTGAAAATGAAGAGATGAACCCGGAGGGGTATACCTATTATGAAGCGGAGAGTCCTGCCAACTGGCTGGCCGGTGAGGCAAAGGGCGCAAGCTCGGCCTTCTGTTCCGGCGGACAGAAGGTGGGTTATGTCGGAAAGAAGGGCAATACCTTGACCTTCCCGAATGTGAAGGTAGAGGAGGCCGGCACTTATTGCATGCTTGTGTATTATTGCAGCGGTGAGAATCGTAAGTTTACAATTACGGTAAACGGCGAAGAACAGTACAATCTGGAACAATTGAACAGCGGTGATTATGTACATCCGAAGATTGCAGCGGTGCTTGTGGATCTGAAGGCAGGAAATAATGTGGTAGTATTCGGAAACGATACGGCATATGCACCGGATCTTGACCGGATAGCGGTCAGCGATAAACTTGCGGAGGAGCTGGATTTGTCTGAGTACGCAGATGTGCTTTATGAAGATGTCAAGGTGACGATAGCCGAAAAGAATCCGGACTTTGGTGAAAATCCGATTGTACACTCCATTTATACGGCTGACCCTGCACCGATGGTATACGGAGATACGTTGTATCTTTACGTATCCCATGATGAGAACCAGTTGGTAAACGACTTTTATACCATGATTGACTGGTATTGCTATTCTACCACGGATATGGTAAATTGGACCGACCACGGCAAGGTATTTTCCTTGGAGGATATTGCATGGGCGGATGACAGAGCTTGGGCACCTCAGGCAGTGGAGCGAAACGGAAAGTTTTACATTTATTGCCCGGTGCACAAGAAAAACGGCGGTATGGCCATTGCCGTGGGGGTATCCGACAGCCCGACGGGACCGTTTGTGGATATCGGAGCTCCTCTTGTAAATGAGGGGGACTGGAACGATATTGATCCGACGGTGTTTATTGACGATGACGGACAGGCGTATTTGTATTTCGGCAATCCGGAGCTGCGCTATGTGCTTTTGAATGAGGATATGATTTCTTATGACAAAGAAGTGGGCGTGGTAAAGATTCCAATGACCACGGAGTCCTTCGGAGAGGGAGGTCAATCCACCGGAACTACTTATGCGGAGGGTCCGTGGTTCTATAAGAGAGATGGTATCTATTATATGGTATATGCGGCCTTTGCAAAAGGACAGGGAAGTGAGCATCTGGCCTATTCTACCTCGGAATCCCCAACGGGACCGTGGGTATACGGCGGTGTACTGATGGATGAAAAGGGCGGCACCTATACAAATCATCCGGGTGTTATTGATTATAAGGGACATTCCTATTTGTTCTATCATACCCAGGAGCTTCCGGGAGGCAATCTGTTCCATCGCTCTGTCTGCGTGACGGAATTTACCTATAACGAGGACGGTTCCATCGATAAGGTAGAAAAGAGCGCGGGAGTAAATATAATTAAATAAGATTACGCGAGGAAACACTTGCGTTACAACGGAAATCTGCTATACTGGAAGTGACAAATTTATTACGGAGGCATGATATGGAAGACAAGAAATTATTTTGTAAAAATCCGATTATTACATCGATTTATACCGCAGATCCGGCACCGATGGTGTATGGAGATACCTTGTATCTTTATACTACCCATGATGAGGATCAGTTGGTGAATGATTTTTATACCATGGTGGACTGGTATTGTTTCACCACGAAGGATATGGTGAACTGGGAACAGCACGGTCCGATTTTCTCCCTGGACGATATCAGCTGGGCGGACGACAGAGCATGGGCACCGCAGGCAGTAGAGCGTAACGGTAAGTTCTATTTATATTGTCCGGTACATAAAAAGGATGGCGGTATGGCCATTGCTGTGGGCGTATCCGACAGCCCGACGGGGCCTTTTCAGGATTTGGGTTACCCGTTGGTGGATGAGGGTGACTGGAACGATATCGATCCGACGGTATTTATTGATGATGACGGTCAGGCGTATTTGTACTTCGGTAATCCGGAGCTTCGCTATGTGCTGTTAAACGAGGATATGATTTCCTACAATAAGGAAGTGGGCGTTGTAAAGATTCCGATGACCGAGGAGTCTTTTGCAAAGGGCAGCCATATGACCGGTACTACCTATGCGGAGGGACCGTGGTTCTATAAGAGAAACGGCCTGTACTACATGGTATATGCGGCATTTGGTGAAGGTAAGCGTGACGAGCATCTTGCTTACTCCATCTCTGAATCTCCGACCGGTCCATGGAAGTACGGCGGTGTGCTGATGACAGAAGAGGGCGGTGTGTTTACCAATCATCCGGGTGTGTGTGATTTTAAGGGACATTCCTATTTGTTCTACCATACCGGAGAGCTTCCGGGAGGCAGCCTGTTCCATCGTTCCGTTTGCGCGGCAGAGTTCACCTACAATGAGGACGGTTCCATTGATACCATTGCAAAGTGCGACGGTGTAAAGACGATTGAGTAGTTTCCTTTAATATGGATTGACAAGGCACCTCCAAGTGCAATAAAATAGTACTTGGAGGTGTTATTTTTATGGTGAAAACAAGTACTCCGATTCAAATCGGAAGGTTTACGTTAAAGAATAGAATTACATTTGCGCCGACGGTAAAGTTTGATTTTACCGATGATTCCGGTATGGCGAATGAGAAGCTGGTTGCCCATTATACAGAACGGGCAAAGGGCGGCTGCGGACTGATTTGTGTGGAAGCGACGGCAGTTACGCCGGGAGGCAGGTTCTGCAAGACTCATATGGGACTTTGGAGTGACGAGCAGATTGCGGGACATAAGGAGATTACGGAAGGATGCCACAAGTATGGTGCGGTGGTAATTATTCAGTTAAATCATACGGGTTATACATCGAATCCGGAGTGTGGTCCGGCCATCGGACCGTCCGCGGTAACGAGACAGGGATTCCGCGGGGACTATACCACGGTAGAGATGAGCGTGGATGAGATACATGCTATGCAACAGTCCTTTATTGACGCAGCGGTACGGGCAAAGGAGGCGGGCTATGACGGTGTACAGTTCCATGGTTGTCACGGTTATTTGATTAACCAGTTCATGGCACCGTCGGCGAATTTTAGAACGGATACATACGGTGGCTCAGCGGAAAACAGAGCCAGATTTTGCAGTGAAATGATTGCAAAGGTCAGAGAATTGTGCGGACCGGACTTTTTGATTTCCGTGCGGACCTCCGGCTGCGACAGCACTCTGGAGGATGCCATTGCGGTAGCGGAGGAGTACGTAAAGGCCGGCTGTGAGTATTTGCAGGTATCTTCCGGTATGTCCTCCCTGGAAACAGTGGCACCCTTTAGGGATAGCAAGGTTACGGATATTCAGAGTCTGGGCGCCTATTTTAAAGATCATTTTAACGGCAGAGTACCGGTGTCCTGTGTGGGCGGACTTACTGAGCCGGAGCAGATACATTATTTGATTGAGAATGAATATGTGGATACGGTGGATGTGGCAAAGGCGATTTTGGCGGACCCGGAGTTTGCCAATGCGGTAATTGAGGGCAAGTCGTTTACCAAGTGCTTCGGTTGCCAGGCTTGTCAGTACGGTCCGTTTACGGCACATAAGTGTCCGGCGGAGATGAAGCGTTTAAGGAGTGTGTAAGTATGCGTATTATTTTCGTAAGACACGGGCATCCCAATTACGATTTGGATTGTCTGACTCCTTTGGGGCACAAGCATGGAGAGGCGGTAGCGGAACGCCTGAAGGGGGAACCGGTTGAGAGAATTTTTTCGTCTACCTGCGGGCGTGCAATGGAGACCGCGGAACATATTGATCAAAACTTCGATCTCGGCGTGGAAGGCTTGGAGTTTATGAGGGAGATTAAGTGGGGCTCTGCAGACGGTTCGCAGATTTACGAGGACGGACATCCGTGGATGAATTCGGATTATTTGGTGGAGCAGGGAAAAGACCTTTTGGACAAAGGCTGGAGAGAGTCGGAGCAGTACCGGAACAATAAGATGGTAGCGAACGGCGATAAGTTGGGCGAAGGGCTGGATGAATGGCTGGCGGAGCTCGGTTATACAAGAGAAGGTGACTATTACCGGGTAGGAAAGGTACAGTACGGAACCATTGTACTGGTCAGCCACGGTGGAGCTTCTTCTGCAGCCTTGGCTCATTTGTTTAATCTGCCGCTTCCGTTTGTGTGCTCGGCAATCTGTCCGGACTATACGGCAGTGACGGTGGTGGGACTGTCCGATAAGGAAGGTGCTTTAGTTGCTCCGAAATTTGAGATCATGAACGATGCAAGACATATTGCGGATATAGCGGAAAAGAAAGAAACGGTCTATGCGTAAGGCAGGACCGTTTCTTTTTGTTTGTTCATATTTAGTTATTGATTCTTTGATGTGCATTTGGACTGGTAGGGTCTAACGGTAAGAAGGAGTAGCCGTTATCCAACGCCCAAAGAATGTATTCTTCAATGGCATCAAAGCTGTATTTTTTATATTCCGAGTGCATCAGTGTGACAGCGTATTGCTTGTTTTTGGTTTCTTTCTTTAATTTGGCGACGATTTCCGCCGTGTCTTTGGTTTTTGTATCTCCCGCACTGACATTCCAGTCGAAATATTGATAGCCTTTTTGTTCTAACTGCGTTGTCAGTCGGGTCATGATTCCCGGATTGAAGGAGCTGACTTTATTGGAGCTACCGCCCGGGAAACGTACTAGAGTGGTGTGTTCACCGGTTTGTTTATAAATAATCTCCTCCATAGCATGCAAGTCTTTAAAATAGGCCTCTTCACTTTTGTAGACTACGTCATAATCATGATTTTGACAGTGAATACCGATGGAATGTCCTGCTTCGTGGATTTTGGTAATTAACTGCGGACGGCCGTTGTCGCATACGAAAAAGGTAGCCTTAATGTTGTATTTCTCCAAAAGTGCGAGAACGTCTTCAGTGTAAATACTCGGACCGTCATCGAAGGTGAGGTAAATTACTTTCCCTTCCGGAACAATCGTAACTACCGGAACCGGAGTCGGGGTGGCGGTAGGTGTCGGACTTGGAGTCGGTGTAGCAGTCGGCAGAGGTGTTGGACTCGGTGTCGCAGTAGGAGCAGGACTCGGTGTGGCTGTCGGACTCGGAGTCGGCGTGGCTGTCGGCGCCAGCGTCGGAACTGCTGTCGGTATGGCGGTAGGAGTCGAAAAAGGTGTTTCGTGAAGATGGCGGGAACCGCAGCTGGCCGCCAAAAATGTGAATAAAAAGACGAAAAGAAGTGTTCGCGGTGTTTGTTTCATATGTTTTCTCCTAAGGTAATAATTACTGAATATATTTAATATTATGATAACAAAAAGAGTTTTTTTTGACAAGGGTTGAATGTTTTATTTATTTGTGATACAATAAACGTGTTTATGATAAACGGGTTTATTGTAAACACGTTTATAAAAGTATAAGGGAGAATCCGGAAGAAAGGAGGGGGGTGTATGCCGAGTTCACCGAAGGTGCAAAAAGAAATAATTTTGAAGACCGCATTTGACTTGTTGTTACGGGAAGGCTACGGAACAATAAATATTAAGACGGTTGCACGGGAACTTGGTTGCTCCACACAACCGATTTCAAGACAATTCGGCAGCATGGACGGGTTTCGGAAGGAACTGCTGGTGTATAGTATGGAACAGTTGAAACCGTTTTTCTCCATGAAAGGAGAAAAGGTATCCGACATTGTTGCAGGGATTGCCAGGGGGTATATTAATTTGGCGTTTGATATGCCGAATTTATATAAATATCTTTATATGTCGGAGCACTCGGAGGAGCGGATGAGTGACCTGATCGGCAGGCTGCGTGCGGAGAATTCATGGAAGGTAATAGGGATGTTGGAGGCAGAGTACGATATGCCCGAGGTCTATGCCAAAGAATATATCAAAAATTTGAACTTTTATGTTCACGGAATTGCATCCTATGTGGTAGTCGGGTTTGTGGACCTGTCAAAGCAGGAGGTTCTTGACAGAGTGCAAAATGTGAGTGTGGCCCTATTGAAAAACTGGAGGGAGATGAAGGTTTCCTAAAAGGGGCACGAATTACAAAAGAGTGTAAGTGGTGAAAGGAGAACGGTTATGAAGTTTGTCAGAAACATGAGTATTAAGTGGAAGGTAATGATTCCTATCGGATTGTTAGCGTTGTTATTGTTGATTACTTGTATACAATCCAATATTGCAACCAATATGATGGTAGAGAAGTCTGTAAAAATATCGGAGCATTTGACGGAGATTACTCCCGAGGTTGAAACACTTTTGGCGGAGCAGAATAAGTTGTTTGCGGGTATGAAATCCTCAAATACCACAAAGATTGTAATTGCCGTGTTTGCTACGGTGCTGGTGGTGTCAGTGGCCATATTCGGCGTACTTCGTCCGCTGCTTGCCATGAATCGGAAATTAAAAGGAATGATTGGAGATATCGAAGCGGGAAAGGGCGATTTGACCCAGCGTGTACAAGTGAGCGGAAAGGATGAGATAGGCCAGCTGGCAGGCGGAATCAATGCCTTTATTGCGACCTTGCAGCAGACCATGAACCAGGTGACGGTAAGCTCGGATAAGTTGCATACGGTAGTTGATAACGTGGTAGGCAAGGTGTCCGGTGTCAATGCAAGCTCCATGGATATTTCTGCAAATATGGAAGAGTTATCCGCAACCATGGAAGAGATTTCCGCGTCCGTTGCAACCATACGTGAAAATACGGGAAGTGCGGACGAAAAGGTGGATACCTTAACGGAAGCAACGAAGGATTTGGTAAGCTATGCGGATGAAATGCAAAAAAGAGCGGAAGCGCTGGAGCAGAAAGCAATTGAGAACAAGTTGAATACCGGAGCGATTGTTACGGAAAATATTGCGAAGCTTCGTAAGGCAATCGAGGACAGCAAAAAGGTAGAGCGTATCAATGAGTTGACTAACGACATTTTGCAGATTTCCGGACAGACTAACCTTCTTGCGTTGAACGCGTCCATTGAGGCAGCAAGAGCGGGAGAGGCCGGAAAAGGCTTTGCGGTAGTTGCGGATGAAATTCGTGTATTGGCTGATTCCAGTAAACAGACGGCGGACAACATTCAGGATATCAATAAACTGGTGGTTGCGGCGGTGCAGGAATTAACGGATTGCTCCAATGCGATTGTGAATTACATTAACGAAGCGATTTTGCCGGACTATGACGGTTTTGTGGATTCCGGTAAGCAGTATAACGAGGATGCGGTACATGTCAATGAAATCGTAACCGAGTTCCATCAGATGGCGGACGAGCTGTTGCAAATGGTGGATGAGATTAATCAGACGGTTAACGGTATTGCTACCGCAATCGATGAGAGTGCAAAGAGTGTAACCGATGTGACGGAAAGTACCAATACATTGGTGGAAGACATCAATTCCGTGGCGGATGAGATGGGAGAGAATAAGGCGATTGCGGAAGTGTTGCATGCAGAGACAGAGCGTTTTGTATAAAGGAGGTTGTGGTATGAAGAACATAGACGTAACCGCATTGGGGGAATTGTTAATCGATTTTACGGAAAACGGAATCAGCCCGCAAGGAAATCCGATGTTGGAAGCAAATCCGGGAGGTGCACCGTGCAATGTGCTCGCTATGCTCAGCAAACTGGGATATCGTACCGCATTTGTAGGCAAGGTGGGTGCGGATATGTTCGGCGAACGTCTTCGTAAGGTGATTTCCGAGGTGGGAATTGATGCCAGTGGTTTGGTGGAAGACGAAAACGTGAATACCACATTAGCCTTTGTACATACCAAGGAGGACGGGGACCGGGATTTTTCCTTTTACCGTAATCCGGGAGCGGACATGATGCTGACCTCGGCAGATGTAAAGGAAGCGTTGTTACTGGATTGTCGTATTTTTCATTTCGGAACCTTGTCTATGACTGCGGATGAGTGCCGCAAGGCAACGGAGGATTCCATTGAGCTTGCAAAGCACGCCGGAGCGTTGATTTCCTTTGATCCGAATTTGCGTGAGCCGTTATGGGACAGTCTTGCAACGGCGAAGGAACGGACGATTTACGGCATGGAGCATTGTGATATTTTGAAAATCTCCGACAATGAGATTGAGTGGCTCACCGGGGAGAAGGATTATAAACGGGCAGCGGAGCGTCTGAAGGCAAAGTATGATATTCCGTTGATTTTGGTGTCTCTCGGAAAGCAGGGAAGTCTGGCGTTTTCCGACGTGGCCTTTGCGGAAGTACCGGGGTATGAGGTGAATACCATAGAGACGACGGGAGCGGGAGACACCTTTTGCGCCTGTGTGTTGCATTATATTCTGACGAAAGGCTTCCGGGCTTATAAGAGACAGGAACTGGAGGAGATGCTTACCTTTGCTAACGCGGCAGCGGCAATCGTAACTACGCGGAAGGGAGCCCTTGCGGTGATGCCGGGGAAAGATGAAGTGGAAGCATTGATTTGCCGGGCTGACCAATGCGTTGAATTACACCATAAATTATAACAAGAATGGCGGATGGAAACTTATGGCAGCAAATATCCGTATTTGTGATAAAGATTACAGCAAACTCCCGACGGGCAATCTGTCGGGAGTTTTTTCGTGCAGGCGAAATGCGAACGCGGCGGAGAAAATGATGAGTATTCTTGAAAAAGAGAAAATAATTATCGAAAAACAATAAAAAACTATTGACAAAGAATAATGCTGATGCATTGATGTAATCAATGGAACTATAGGAAAAATTTAACGGAGGTTTAATATGAATAGGAAGGATAAGTCGGTGGTTTTGACTTCGGTTTTAGTGAAGGTAGTGTATGTTATGGTAGCAGTGTGTTGTGTGGCGGCACCGTTTTTGGTAAAGAGGTATGACTGTCTGGTGATGGCATGCATGCAGGATAGTGTATATCTTCCACTTTTGATTACGCTGTATTGTGCGGTGCCTTTTGCGGTGGTGGCCCTTGTCTGCTTAGATAAGTTGCTTTGCAACATCAGAAAGGAACAACCGTTTATTACGCAGAATGTGACTTTGCTGCGTATCATTTCCTACTGCTGTTTTGCAGAGGTACTTGTATTTGTATATTTTTCAGTATTAAAACCTTTCGCGGTGGTGATAATGATTGCCTGCGCTTTTATGGGCCTGATTTTACGGGTGGTGAAAAATGTATTTGAGCAGGCGGTGCGAATCAGAGAAGAAAACGATTTTACAATTTAGAGAGGTGTGGCATGAGAATTGTAATTAATCTGGATGTGATGATGGCAAAACGGAAGATTTCTTCCAATGAGCTGGCGGAGAAAATCGGGATTACCCCGGCTAATTTGTCGGTGTTAAAGACCGGAAAGGCAAAGGCGGTGCGTTTTTCTACCTTAGAGAAAATATGTGAGGCATTGGACTGCCAGCCGGGAGATATTTTAGAGTATGACCCGACAAGACCGGGAGCGGATGAACAGGAGGAGTAGAAATGAACGGACAATTGGTAGTTGGACAGGGAACAACGGCTCTTTCGGAGGTGAAGGAAGAGAAAAAAGGAGATGGAGGAAACAAGAAAGAGTTTACCGTAAAGGAAGCAGTAATCAGCGTGCTTTGTTTTGCAGTAAGTTTCGGTTTTACCCATTTTGCCGTAAGGTATGCGGGTGGTATCTGGGGCGGTGTTATATGGTTACTTGTGGGCATTTTGGGAGCGGTTTATGTAAAGGGAAAAGGTTTTAACGTGACAAAGGCACAGTGTGCGGTGTATTGCGTGGCAGAGTTGTTTTGCCTGGTACCGTTGTTTTGCACCAACGGGTTGATTAATACATTGGCGGCCACCTTTACCTTTTTCTTGCTGGCCTATCTGGGAATTACCTTTAGCGGAGCGGAGTTGTTCGGGGAACATTTTGTCCCGGATTTGCTGGAAGGGATTTGTATAAGACCTTTTATAAGATTTGAAGAGGGACCGGCTGCGGCAAAGAGATTACTGAAGAATCCGAAAAGCTGTAAGACGGCGTTGTATGTATTGGTAGGACTTCTTTGTTCTCTCCCGCTGTCGATTCCGGTGTTGTTTTTGTTAAAGAGCAGTGATACCATGTTTGCCGACCGGATGGAAGCACTGTTTGATATGTTTCCGTCCTTCGAGTTCCGGTATGTCTGGGAATTACTGTTGGCGGTGCCGATATGGTTGTATTTGTTCGGAGGTTTTGCGGCAATGCAAAATAAACATACGATGCCGTGGTTTGATATGAAAAAGGGAAGAGTTCTTCCTGCAATTCTCGGATACACCACGGTTACGCCGATTTGTGTGTTTTACGTCATGTATATAGCGGTACAGTTCAATTATTTTACCGCTGCCTTCGGCGGAACTCTTCCGGAAGAATACAGTTATGCGACCTATGCCAGAAAGGGTTTTTTTGAACTGTGTGCCGTTGCGGTGATTAACTTGTGTGTGATTGCCGGAATGAATCTGTTTTTAAAACGGAAGGAGGATGGGAACCCTTCCGTGGCGATGAAGGTGTATTGCACGCTGCTTTCCGGTTTTACCGTTCTTTTGATTGTGTCGGCCCTCAGCAAAATGGTGCTGTATATTAATGAGATGGGTATGACACCTCTTCGAATTTATACCTCATGGTTTATGCTGGTGCTGGTCGTGTTTTTTGTGCTTATCATTGTGGCGCAATTTACAAGACTGAAGTTTTGCAGGGCTGCCTTCGCGGGATTTGCGTTCATGTTTGCAATTTTGTGTTTCTCTAATGTAGACGGAATGATTGCAAAGTACAATGTAAATGCCTATCGCACAGGAAGGCTGGAAACTGTGGATTTCGGTGTGTTGGAAGACCTGGGTGACGTAGCATTAATCCACGTGAAGCATTTGGCGGAGGCTGAAGACGGAGCTGTGGCAGAGAAAGCAAAGGAGTGTCACGACCGGATACTAAAGGAAAGTAAAAGAAAAAACGATGTGGCATATTTCAGTATTCCGAGGGCAATCGGAAGAAGAAAATAGGATAGAAAAGAAAAAAGGAAAATTCTACGAATTTTCCTTTTTTTTATGTGGCAAAACGGGACAAGTTATGATACACTGGAGATAGTGGAGATGCGAATGAGTCGGAGAAGAATAGAAGTTATTGGACTACAGGAGGATGCTATGAAACGGAAGAATATCGCAGTTATAATGACGGCACTCGATACGGACAATCAGGCAGAGATTTTAAAGGGGATTGAACTGTGCGGGAAGTCCAATGGTTGTAATGTGGCTGTGTTTGCATGGTTTTCGGGAAATTTTGAAATCGGCAGTCACAATCAGGGCGAAATGAATATTGCAATGCTGCCGGATTTGAATTTGTTTGATGGCATTATTCTGTTTGCGGATGCGTTTCATGTGAAGCAGAATAAGGAGAAGCTGGAACAGAAGCTGGAGAAGGTATCCTGTCCGATTGTAACCATAGGCTGCAGGTATAAGAATGCACCGTCGATATGGGCGGATAACTATGCAGGAATGCGGTGTCTTATGGAGTATCTGGTAAAAGACCGTGGCATGAGAAAACTCCATTTTGTAAGAGGCGTTGAAGGAAATATAGACGCTGAGGCCCGCTACAAGGCGTATTTGGATGTATTAAATGAAAATAAGATTCCGGTGGAGCCGGAGCGTATTACACAGGGGGATTTTTATGTAATCGGCGGAGAAAAGGCCGCCTATGAAGTGTTGAATTCTTCTCTTTCTTTTCCGGAAGCAATTGTTTGTGCCAATGACACCATGGCGATTACAGTATACGATATTTTGGCTAAGAAAGGCTATTGCATACCGGAGGATGTGCTGATTACCGGCTATGATTATACCTATGAATGTCGTATGCATTATCCTCAGATTATTTCGGTAAAGGTAAATTCCTTTGAAATGGGCATGAGGGCATGCACGGCACTGCTGGGGCTGATTTCCGGTGAGAATGTTGAGGCGGATCATTGGGTTACGGATGAAGTGATTTTGGATGATGTGCAGAACGGATACGGCAAAAGAGAACGGAGCGGGCACTTTGTCGATAAAGAAATGGTGTCGGACTCTGTACGTCGGGTAATGATTCATCATATGATTAATTTCGAAAAAAACATTATGGAAATTGTAGGCTTCGACAGTTGGAAGAATATCGTTCAGCAGTTTATGAAGCAGGTTAATCCGGGAGAGTTTTACTGTTGTGTAAACAAAGGTTTCATAGAGAATGTATTCCGGAATGCTACAGTAGAGCAGGAGACCAGAAGCTCAGAGGAGTGGCTGGCTTATACGGAGGAGGTAGGTCCGGTTATCGCATACAAAGACGGAGATTTTTTTGAGAAAGCTCCGTTCCCTTCCAAGTATGCATTGGATACGCTGTTTGAAGATAGTCAGGATGCCAAGTTATATATTTTTTCTCCGTTACACTATCTGGATCGTAACTACGGTTATTTGGTTTTTGTGGATAGTACGTTCCCAATGGCGAATCCGTTATACATCTTATGGCTGAACAGTATCGGTAATTCTGTGGAGAATATGCGAAAGCATACCATGCTGATCAATGCCATGGTGAAATTGGATGATGCCAATATTCGTGATCCTCTTACAGGTGTTTATAATCGCTTCGGTATGGAGCGCTACTTTGCAATTGTAAAAGAAAAATGTATTGATAAGCAGATGTTTTTACATCTTTCCTTTGCGGATATCGACGGACTGAAAAAGATTAACGATGTATTCGGTCACGAAGAAGGTGACCGGATTATCCGGGATACGGGACATATTCTGCAGGATATGGCAGGGGATTCTTATGTGGTTCGTTACGGCGGTGATGAGTTTATCGTTATGGGGGCAGCTTTTTCCGAGCAGGAAGCGGAGAACTACTGGACGAGGGTTCAGCAGGCGATTGATGCATATAATGCGGAACACGAAGGGATGGCTATGATGTCCATAAGTGCAGGTTGTAATCTCGTGCGGCTGGATCCATACAGCGTTTTGGATGACTGTATCGGTGAAGCGGATAAAAAGATGTATGAAGTAAAGAATAAAAAGAAAGCAATGAAAAAAGGAGAGTAAAGCTATGCCGTTTATTGATTCTAAAATTACTGTCACCGTACCGCAGGAGAAGAAGGATGTATTAAAGGGCGAGTTCGGAAAGCTGATGTCCGTCATCGGAAAGCCGGAGAGCTTTCTGATGGTAGGCTTTGAGGATAATTACGATTTGTACATGGGCGGAAAAAAGCTGGAAAAGGGTGCGTATGTATCGGTGAGCCTGTTCGGTGCGGCATCCCGCAGTGCTTACGAGAGTCTGACGGAGAAGATTTGTGCACTGTATGAGAAGGAACTGGGTATTCCGGGCAATGCAGTGTACGTTACCTACCACGGAGTGAATGACTGGGGCTGGAACGGACGGAATTTCTAAGGAAGCACTGATGTATTCCGCGTTTCTTTAAAAGATAAATAATGTTCACAAATAAGTCACAGAATAGTTATATGCTATTCTTGACTTATTTTTTTGAGTGAGTTATAATTCTAATTAATAAGTTTCGTGTGACATGGGAAAATATGTTGACACAAACTTTTTTTGATTCATAAGATTTTAAAGAAGCAAAAAAAGTAAAGGAGGAGAAAGATGAAGAAATTATTTCGATTTTTAAAGCCCTATTGGATCTTCGCGGTAATCTCTCCGCTCATGATGATGGGTGAAGTGTTTGCGGATTTGATGCAGCCGAAGCTGATGTCCGGGATCGTGGACCGCGGTTTGGAGAACGGCGATATGGGCTATGTCATCCGTACCGGCATTTTAATGCTGGTAATTGTTCTTGTGGGCGGCTTTTTCGGTGTTTGCTGTGCCTATACGGCGGCAAGGGCGGCCCAGAGCTTCGGTAAGGATTTGCGTGTACATGCGTATAAGAAGGTTATGTCCCTTTCCATCGAGCAGACCGACGATTTTACCACCGGTTCTCTGGTAACCCGAATGACCAATGACATTGCCATGGTAGTGGAGTTTGTGGAAATGTTGCTTCGCATGTGTGTCCGTGCGCCTATGTTCTTTATCGGTGGTGCACTGATGATGCTGACGCTGGATTTGAGTTTCGGAGTGGTTCTGGCCTGTGCCCTTCCGGTGATGATTATTATGGTCACCTTTATTCTCATGAAAGCTACGCCGTTGTTCTCTGTGGTACAGAAGAAACTGGATAAGGTAAATTCTGTGGTACAGGAGAATGTAGGCGGTGCAAGAGTGGTAAAGGCTTACGGTCAGGAAGAATATGAGATTAAGCGTTTTGAGGGTGTAAACGGCGAACTTCGCGATACAAATTTTAAGGTGTTAAAGATTATGGCATTGTTCGGACCGGTTATTACCTTGGTTATGAACTTTGCGGTTATTGCGATTATTTATATCGGCGGTTTCCAGATACATATCGAAAACGCGGGTATGTCCACCGGTTCCATTATGGCGGCGATTTCTTACGTTACCCAGATTTTGATGTCCGTGATGATGGTGTCCATGATGTTCCAGTCCGTGTCCCGTGCCATGGCATCCGCAAAACGTATCAACGAGGTGATTGAGGCGGATCCGGTCATTGAAGGAGGAAACGTTACGGAAGGTACCGGAAAGGCAACCATTGAGTTTCAGAATGTGTCCTTCCGTTATCCGGGAACTCACGGCGATCCGGTACTCCGGGATATTAATTTAAAAATCAATCAGGGTGAGACCCTTGCCATTATCGGTGCCACCGGTTGCGGTAAGACATCCCTTGTAAATCTTCTGCCGCGTTTTTATGATGCGACGGAAGGAACGGTTCTTTTTGACGGAGTGGATGTAAAGGAATATGACCTGACAGTGCTTCGTGAGAAGATCGGTTATGTAATGCAGAAGAGTGAACTGTTCTCCGATACGGTAGCAAATAATATCCGTTGGGGTAACCCGGAGGCTACCATGGAGGAAATCAAGGAAGCGGCATCAATTGCCCAGGCGGCGGACTTTATCGAAGGATTTAATGAGCAGTACGATACGTTTATTGCGGAAAAGGGTGCATCTCTTTCCGGCGGTCAGAAGCAGAGAGTTTCCATTGCGAGAGCAATGCTTCGTAAGCCGGAGGTGCTGATTTTGGATGACTCTACTTCTGCTCTTGACCTTGTAACGGAAGGCAAGCTTCAGCGTGCCTTAAAGGAGAAGCTTGACGATACCACGATTATTATGATTGCACAGCGTATTGCCAGTGTAAAGCAGGCGGATCGTATTGCGGTTTTGGAAGAAGGAACGATTTTACACTGCGGCACTCACGAGGAGCTGTTGCAGTGCAGTGAGACGTACCGTGACATCTATGATTCCCAGATGAAGTCCGGTGCATATATGGAAGGGGGTGCCGCACATGAGTAATCAGAACAAACCACCTCAGGGAATGCCGCCACAGGGCATGCCTCCAAAGGGAGCGGTAGGTCAGGCTCCGGCGGGACCGGGCTTCGGACCGGGAGGACGCAGAGGCGGTCCGGGAGGACCGATGGGTGCTCGTCTCAATAAAGAAAAGCCGAAGAATACCGGAAAGACGTTGCTTCGCCTTGTGAAGGTAATCGGCAGAAGTAAGTACTTTTTGTTTGCATTACTGCTTACCATGAGCGCGGTAACGGTACTGGATTTGTTCGGACCGACTTTACAGGGGCAGGCAATCGATACCATTCAATTGGTAGACGGAAAGTTTGTAGTTGATTTTGAAAGCCTGAAGCAGATTTTGCT
Source organism: uncultured Lachnospiraceae bacterium (assembly GCA_964545045.1). Lineage (GTDB taxonomy): Bacteria > Bacillota > Clostridia > Lachnospirales > Lachnospiraceae > SIG307. The sequence goes on from CAZJEN010000029.1 coordinate 29,496, forward strand.
GAAGATGATTATCCTGTTTGCTTTCAGTGCAGGCTTTACCTATTTGCAGAGTATTTTATCCGCAAAGATTTCTCAGGACACGGTATTTGCCATGCGTAACGATTTGTTTACGAAAATCAGCCGGTTGTCCGTTGCGGAGACGGACAATCGTCGTCACGGTGATTTGATGTCCCGTATGACCAATGACGTAGAGAACGTATCCAATGCGGTTTCGCAGTCCATTGCATCGCTGTTTTCCAGTATTTTGACCTTTATCGGAGCTTTATATTTTATGCTTCGTTGTAATGTGATCGTAACCTTGGTTGCTTTTGTTACCGTTCCGCTGACCTTGCTTGTATCCGGTAAGCTGGCGAAATTTATGCGTCGCTACTTTGTGGAGCAGCAAATGTTACTGGGTAAGTTAAACGGTGAAGTAGAGGAAATGGTTATCGGTTATAAGACGGTTGTGGCTTACGGGAAGGAAGGGGAGTCCATCGAGCGCTTCAACGAAATCAGTGAAGGACTGCGTAAGACCAGCATCAAATCCAGAGTGTTCGGCTCTATTATGGGACCGTGCATGAATTTCCTCGGAAATTTACAGTACGTGTTGGTGGCTGCCTTCGGTATTTTCTTTATGATTAACGGCAGCGGTATGACACCGGGTGATATTCAGGCCATGCTCCAGTACTCCAAGAAGTTTAACCGCCCGATTAACGAGATTGCAAACCAGTATGCTTCCATTATGACCGCGTTGGCGGGTGCGGAGCGTATTTTCGAAATTATGGATACGCCGGACGAAATCGATGAAGGTACTCTTGATGTAGAGGTAAGTCAGATTAAGGGGAATATCGAGTTCAAGGACATCCGGTTCGGCTATGTGCCGGATGAGCCGGTGCTTAAGGGACTTGACCTTTCCGTAAAGAAGGGACAGAGAATTGCAATCGTAGGTGCCACCGGTTCCGGTAAGACGACTATCGTAAATCTTTTGACCCGTTTCTACGAGTTGGACGGCGGTAAGATTTATGTGGACGGTATGGACATTACGGAACTTCCGAAGAAGACCTTGCGTGATTCCATTGCTATCGTATTGCAGGATACCGTATTGTTTGCGGATACTATCCGTGCCAACATCCGTTACGGTAATCCGGATGCTACGGAAGATGACATTAAGTTTGCGGCAAAGACCGCAAAGGCGGATAAGTTTATCGAACGTCTGCCGGACGGTTACGATACGGTACTGACAGAAGGCGGCAGCAACCTGTCCCAGGGACAGCGTCAGCTTCTTGCCATTGCCCGTGCGGTTATCGCAAATCCGCAGATTTTGATTTTGGATGAAGCAACCTCCAATGTCGATACCCGTACCGAGATGCACATCCAGCAGGCAATGCTTGCTCTGATGAAGAATCGTACCAGCCTTATCATTGCTCATCGTTTGTCCACCATTCGTGATGCGGATAAGATTGTGGTATTAAAGGGCGGTGTGATTGTGGAAGAAGGCAACCATGAGGAGCTCTTGGAGAAGAACGGCGAGTACGCAAAGCTGTACCAGAACCAGTTTGCGGGCTTTGCCACTTGATTCAATAAAGGAATAAGTGAAAAGCGTCTTTCCATCCTTGCAATGGAAGGGCGCTTTGTTTTATAATAAGTGAGGAGCAGGCGTAGAACAGATGCGCTTTGCGGACTTTTATGACAGTAGAGGTTAATAGCATGAAAAAAGGACTTTGGTGGGCCCAAGCGGGATTGGCCCTGATATTGACATTGGCAATTATCGGTATCTCGGTGGTAGGAACTTTGGCATTCCGGCCGTTGTATTATCACGATATGGAAGTTTTGGGTATTGCGGAATATACAGGACTTTCCGAGGCGGAAATACGGGAGAATTATGATACACTTATCGATTATAACATGACCTGGGAGGATGGAAATCTGGAGTTTCCTACCTTGCCGATGTCTGAAAACGGAAAGATTCATTTTGAAGAGGTAAAAGAGATTTTTGATATCTTTAAGTATCTGGCAGTGTTCGGTAGCCTTCTCGGTGTGGCCGGTATTGTGCTTATGGCAAGAAAGAAGGAGTATCGTTATCTGAAGATGACGGCGATTGTGTCCTGCGGGTTACCGGTGGTGCTGGGAATTTTGGTGGCGCTGTTCTGGGACGAGGTATTTGTAATTTTTCATGAGTTGTTCTTCAATAACGATTATTGGATCTTTGATTACCGGACGGATCCGATTATTTTGCTTCTTCCGGATGAGTTTTTTATGCATTGTGCGTTGTTAATTTTCGGAGGCGTGCTGTTTGGAGCGGTAGTGTGTCTGGTAAGTTATTTGTTTCTTACTAAAAGAGCGGTGAAAGGGATAAAATAAACCGTAAGTTAAATTCCTATTTCCTGACGGGTTCTGTACTTTCCCATGGTTTCTGTTATGATAGAAGTGTAAGCAGGCCAGCTACAATACCTTGAAAGGAGAGATCATTATGGAAATCAGAATCGGTGAAAACATAAAGAGATTAAGAAAAGCAAAGAGCGTAACCCAGGAACAGATTGCAGAGGTGTTGGGAATTTCGGTAACCGCAGTGAGTAAGTGGGAGAGAAACGAGACTTACCCGGACATTACCCTGTTGTTTCCGTTGGCACACTATTTCGAAGTGACTTTGGATGAGCTTATGGGCTACGATGAGGAGAGAGTGCAGGAGGAGATTGCGGAGACGCTTACATATTACCGGAGTCTTTGGTTGGTACAGCCGGAAAAGGCTCGTGACGTAATCGTGAAGGCATATAAGGATTATCCGAATGACTACCTGGTAATGCACTATTATATGTGGAATCTTGCCGGGGATATGGCAGATAATGACAAGGAGACGTTACTTGCCCATAAGGAGGAGTTCTTAACCATCTGCGACAGAATTTTAAGCGGATGCACCGAGGAAGCGGTTCGCCTGAATGCTTGGAATATGAAAGCAAAGCTGCTTCACGCAGAGGGAAGAACAGAAGAGGCTCTTGCTATTTACGGAGAGAAATATCCGAACTGGTACGATACCCGTGACCAGAAAAAGGAGCAGCTGTTTGCCAAAGATACCCCGGAGTTCGGACTGTATCTGAAGCAGAACATGTATGAACTTGCATGCTTTGCAACGGACAAGAAGATGAAGGATATCTGGTTCTGTACAGAGTGTGGTTTGGAGGATAAAGTAAAGAAATCTCTTGAACTGGCAGATGCATTGGCAGAGATGAGAAAATGTACGGAAAATGAGGAACTTCTGCTTCAGGAATGTGTGGTTTACGGTTGTTTACAGGGCTATTTACAGCGCTTTGCAGTGAATGGTGCAGACGAAACGGAGATTCTCGAAAAGAGAAAGGCAGCTACCGATGCCTGCAACAAGCTGGCGGAGCGTGACGCCAGTGTGAAGGCATATTTTATGAAGCGTTACGGTTGTGAGAAGCTTTCCTAGAACGGATAGAAAAGAATAACAGAAAAACAAACGGCTCGGATAAAGAAATCCGGGCCGTTATTTTGCTGTAGAAACCGGCATCATGTTGTCAGTGCGTAAAGGTACTTTCGGAAAGAATTTTTTTATCGCATTCCTCCAAAACTTCCTTGTTTGTCGCCACAATATAGAAGAATAAGGACACCTGCTTGTCTTCCAAATATTTGCCGTACAGTCTGCCGTACATCGGTACCGGGGCAAGAGGAGCCGTGGTCGGGAAATTCGGCTTTCCGTATTGCAGATAGGACTGGGTAAAACCGTTGTATTCGTGGGAGGAGCCGTTGACCGTAAGGGTGGCATCGATACGGTAAAAACCGTTTTCACCGGCATAGGAAAGGGGTTCGGAAATCTCCGTAATGTTCCAGTCAAACACGGCATTTGCTCTTGTAAGTCCGAACTCGGACAACACCAACTGCCAAAAGTCGTATTTCGGAACCTCTGCGACTGCGGATGCGTCCGGGTAGAGCGTGCCGTCGGATTGTCTTGTAAAGCCGTAAATTCCGCCGTCCGTATCCTTTACTAAATAGGCTCCGTAAAAGCTGTTATAGTAAGGGGAATCGGTATCATAAAGCCGGCTGCAGCCCTTTAGCAGGGAGAAAGCAGGAAAGTTATACAGGATGGTTAAATCCAGAGAGGAATCGCCGGTAAAGCGACGGAAACCGCTGTTTGCCTCAAAGGTCATGACAAAGGGATACCAGTCGGAGCGTAGGGTGGAAAGACCGCCCGGAATAGAAAGTGTAATGTCTTCCGAATGCAGAAGACTGGTTTTCACATTCATTTTGCTGTAGACACTCATCACTGTCATGCTGTAAAACACACGGGAAAAGGGAGAAAGGCAGAACAAAAGGAGCAGGACAAGGATTCGGCCTGCAAGATATCGCTTTTGTCTGAAAAGTAGAGTCCCGGTGCTTGTAGTTTTTTTCATGAGTCGATAGTCCTTTGTTCTCCGGATTTGCCCATAAGGGTTTTGGAGGGCTTTGCTATTATCTTGTCATATCCGTTGCGGAATTACAACCCTTTTTCACGGAATATTTGTAAAAAGATGTGCACATACTTCCCGTAATAAGGAGGTAAATTTATGTTGGGATTTCTGATTGCGATTATTTCCGGGGCACTGATGAGTATACAAGGTGTTTGGAATGCGGGAGTGACAAAGCAGACGAGTATTTGGACGGCGGCGGGATTTGTTCAGTTCTCGGCGTTGACGGTATGTGTCATTGCGTGGTTTATTTCAGGAAAAGAAAAAGCAATCGGTTCACTGTTACAGGTGAGTCCGAAGTATTTTTTGTTAGGCGGCGTGTTGGGGGCGTTTATTACTTTTACGGTAATAAAAAGCGTGGCAATATTAGGACCGGCCAAATCTGCCATGTTTATTGTAACCGCGCAGTTGATTGCCTCTTATCTGATCGAAGTGTTCGGCTTGTTTGGAACGGAAAAAGTTCCTTTTTCCTGGCAGAAGCTTTGTGCCGCGGCGGTAACCGTAGGCGGGGTGATCTGGTTTAAATCAGCAGGACATAAATGAGAGCAGAACGGAAGAGTTTGAAATGTAAAAGGTTGTAAATTGCCCGCTCAAACCACTTGTATTTTTGAAAAAGTTCCGTTACAATAGATACTGAGAGAACAGGTCCGTAAGAGTCCCTGACGGGAGGAACTATGGACAAAAAACGAAGAATAAAAACAGCTTTGACGGTTTGCTTTGTAATTGCGGGCGGGGTGTTATATCTTGTATTCGCCAGTCCTTTCGGAAGGCATGACGGGGTTGTATTTGAAGCACAGCAGTCTGTCTTACAATCCGAGTCCGGGACAAGGGAGAAGGAAGAGACCTCAGCCCTGCAGGAAAAGACAGCAGGGGGAGGCGGTGCAGACCGGGAGGAAAACAAACCGGATGCGGAGATACCTGAGGTAATGCTGTATGTGCATGTCTGCGGAGCGGTTTCGGAGGAAGGTGTGTATGCACTGCCTGCCGGAAGCAGAGTGACGGACGGAATCGAAGCTGCGGGTGGTTTCGCGGAAGGTGCGGATGTGACCTTTCACAATTTGGCAGCATTGCTGGCGGACGGGCAGAAGATTTATGTGCCGACCTTTGAGGAAACCGAATCCCTTTCCTTGCCGGAACGGGCGAATGGTGCGGATAACGGCCTGCCGGGGGCGACGGGAATATACGGAAGCGGTGCAGGAACGAAGGTTAATCTGAACACCGCCGGTCTGGCGGAGCTTATGACCTTAAGCGGTATCGGTGAAGCGAAGGCGGATAGTATTTTGAAGTACCGGGAAAAGGTAGGCAGGTTTCAGAGTGTTGAGGAGCTAAAGAAGGTATCCGGAATCGGGGACGCGATGTTTGAGCGAATCCGGGAAGATATTGTAGTAGAATAACGAGGTGGTAAGATGGAAAAGAGAGTTTTGGTAGTGGATGATGAAAAGTTAATCGTAAAGGGCATTAAGTTCAGTCTGGAGCAGGAAGGCCTGGCGGTAGACTGCGCTTACGACGGGGAAGAAGCGGTTGCTGTGGTAAGGGCAAATTCCTATGATGTCATTCTTTTGGATTTGATGCTGCCGAAGCTTTCCGGGTTTGAGGTCTGCCAGCAGATTCGTGAATTTTCCGATGTGCCGATAGTCATGTTGACCGCAAAGAGCGAGGATATCGACAAGATTATGGGTTTGGAATACGGTGCGGACGACTATATTACGAAGCCGTTTAATATATTGGAGGTAAAGGCCCGGATTAAGGCCATTTTACGCCGGAGCAGAAAGCAGGCGGAGGCAGCCGCAGAAGAAAATATGCTGTCTGCCGGGGATATTCGTTTGGAGAAAGACGGGCGTCGTGTGTTTTTACGGGGACAAGAGGTGAACCTTACCGCCAAGGAGTTTGATTTACTGGAGCTTTTGATGGCAAATCCCAATAAGGTGTACAGCAGAGAGAATCTGTTAAACATTGTTTGGGGCTATGAGTATCCGGGAGACGTGAGAACCGTTGACGTACATGTGAGACGTCTGCGCGAAAAGATTGAGCAGAATCCGAGTGAGCCGGATTACATACATACAAAATGGGGGGTTGGCTATTTTTTCAAGGGTTAAAAAATCGGTAAGAGCCGGAAAAAGTATGCGGGCCCGGCTGTTGTGTATTGTGTTTGCGGCAGGGATGATTCCTTTGTATATCGGGATGCGGTTATTGCAGGCAATGCACTGGAATCAAAGTTATGAAACCCGCTTGGAGCAGGTGCGGGAGCATGGAACGACGCTGGCCGGCTTGGTTTCTCAAAACGGGTATTTGCAGCAACAGTCACAGGCGGAGGTGACTGCACGGATTTATACACTTGCGGATATGCTGGAGGGGTATGTCATGCTGGTGAATAACGGTCTTGTGGTTGTGAAGGATACCACGGGACGGCAGGATGGGAAAACATTGATTTCCAAGGAGCCGATTGCTGCGCTGAACGGTGAAACAAGCACCTATTACAATGAGGAAGAAGGCGTTGCGGAGGTTGTATTGCCCATTGTACTGGGAGCCAGCACAGAAAGTGCAGGTCAGGTAATCGGTGCAATGATTCTGGAGGCTTCTTTCGGAGATATTATTGAGGAACAGAAACAATTTCAAAATAATACCATATTGCTGTTGGCGTGTGCGGGAATGATACTTTTGGTGGTTTCGACGGTGGTTTCCGGCGGAATGACCCGTTCTTTGCGTACTCTTGCGGGACGTATCGATGATGTTACGGATTCTTATGACGGTCCCCGGGTTATCGAGGCGGGGAACTACACGGAGGTGCGTCAGATTGCGGAGGCTGTGGATCGTATGATGGAACGGGCAGCGGCTACGGAAAAGTCCAGACAGGAGTTTGTATCTAATGTGTCTCATGAATTAAAGACGCCTTTGACGGCCATTAAGGTGCTGTCGGATTCACTTATATTGGAGCCGGATGTTCCGATTGAGATGTATCGTGAGTTTATTACGGATATCAATGCCGAGATTGACCGTGAGGCCAAAATCGTGAATGATTTGTTGTCTTTGGTGAAGCTGGACAAGACTTCCGGGGAGCTGAATATTGCGGAAATTAATATTAACGAGCTTCTGGAGATTATTTTGAAACGCTTGAAACCTTTGGCGTTGAAACGCGGTATTGAAATGGTATTCGAAAGTTACCGGACCGTGATTGCGGAGGTGGACGAGGTAAAGATTTCCCTGGTGTTTTCCAACTTGATCGAAAATGCCATTAAATATAATCGCGACGGCGGTAAGGTTATGGTTTCGTTAAATGCCGACCATCGTTTCTTTTATGTGAAAATAGAGGATACGGGTGTCGGTATTCCGGAAGAAGAACAAGGCTTGGTGTTTGACCGTTTTTACAGGGTAGATAAGGCGCGTTCCAGAGAAACGGGAGGTACCGGTTTGGGACTTTCCATTACAAAGGGTGCGGTACAAATGCATCGTGGATCGATTAAGGTACAGAGTATACCGGGCGTCGGTTCCATTTTTACGGTGCGTATTCCGCTCAGCTTTGTAATGACGGTACAGTAAGGGTGTCGGTATTCCGGAAGAAGAACAAGGCTTGGTGTTTGACCGTTTTTACAGG
>CAZJEN010000030.1:0-14296 GCA_964545045.1 uncultured Lachnospiraceae bacterium
CATTTGTTAATGGAAGATATTCAGGAGTCCATTGCAGGACTTGCACAAAGCGGAGCATATGCGGTGCCTCTTACGGTAATTATCGGTTTGATGAGTGTCGGTATTGCCATAAAGAGTGCGTTGTTCCCGTTCCATGCATGGCTTCCGGATGCCTACGGATTTTCAACGGCATCCTCTGCGGCGATTTTGTCCAGTTTGGTGTCGAAGGCATATATTTTTCTTTTGATTAAAATTATGTACCGTGTTATCGGAACTGAGGTGTTCTGGAACAGTAAGATTATCAATGTATTTTTTGTACTGGGTATTGCCGGTATGCTGTTCGGCTCCTTCAGTGCAATCAGGGAGCATGATATGCGACGTATGATTGCTTTTTCCTCTGTGGCACAGATCGGTTATATTTATATGGGCTTCGGGTTTGGTACGGAGCTTGGTATGGTGGCTGCGGTATTCCACATTTTGTCCCATGCGGCAACGAAGTCCATGTTGTTTGTGGCATGTCGCGGTTTGTCCGAGGTGTCTGGCAATAAAAAGGATTTCTCCGATTTGAAGGGTTCCGGCTTCCGTAATAAAATTGCGGGTGTGGCTTTTTCTGTGGGGGCCTTTTCCATGGTAGGTGTACCGCTTTTTGCAGGTTTTATTTCGAAGCTTTATTTAACTTCCGCCGCGCTTGAGGAAATGTCGGTGAAGATGCTTGTGGCAGTGGTTGTTCTTGCAATCAGTACCATATTGAACGCATTGTACTTTGTTCGTGCGGTGATCTCGATTTATACACCGCGTAATGAACAGTACCGTGATGCGTCTTTTCGTCCGGGGGCAACCTTTTGCATCGGAATGGTATGTTTTATTGTAATCAATTTTGTACTCGGTCTTGCATCGTTCCCGATTATTAACGCGATTGAGCAGGGCTTACATATGTTTTCGTAACAAAGGAGGCAAACGATGGGAAGAGAAATTTTATTATTAATACAGATTCTGTTTCCTGTGGTGGCAGGCTGTCTTTTGTTCAGAGTGGCACGTCGCGGAAATCGTAAAATGCAGACAAGATATGTAATGACTGTGCTGGCGGCAGAAGCGGTGCTGGTTGTTGTGAATGCTTTCATGAGTGAGACAATTGTAGAAAGCTTTTGTCTGACGCCTTCTGTGCGACTGCTTTTATGTAACGATGGATTGTCACGGTTGTTCGGCATTTTGGTTGCTTTTGTATGGATTTTGGTAGGAGTGTATTCTTTCCGCTATTTAAAAGAAACCAGGAAACCGGTAATGTTTTACGGTTTTTATCTGATTGCACTGGGTGTGTTGCAGGGAATCGGGTTGGCAGGAAATTTGGTAACCTTTTATCTGTTCTATGAGTGGATGACGTTAATGACGGTTCCGTTTGTGTTTTATAACCGTACAAAGGAGTCCATCCGTGCGGCAAGAAAGTATTTGTTTTATTCCGTTGCGGGTGCAAGTTTTGCTCTAGCGGGCATCTTTTTGCTGGCAGGAAATGCGGAAGGGTTGCATTTTGCGGGAGGTGCGCTGAGTGAAACGGCAAATCGTACCGAAGTACTTTTGGCGGCTGTATTTTTGTTGATCGGTTTCGGCACAAAAGCAGGTATGTTCCCGATGCACGGCTGGTTGCCGACGGCGCATCCGGTAGCTCCGGCACCTGCTTCGGCGGTGTTGTCCGGTGTAATTACGAAGGCCGGTGTTCTCGGTATTATTCGTAGCTTATATTATGTGATAGGAATGGACTACCTGGCGGGAACCTATGTGCAGACGATATTTTTGACGCTGGCACTGATTACGGTATTCATGGGCTCTATGCTTGCCTATAAGGAAAAAGTTTTGAAGAAGCGTCTGGCGTATTCTACGGTCAGCCAGGTGTCCTATGTGTTATTTGGCTTGGCGTTGTTTACTCCGGCAGGCTTTGCTGCGGCATTGCTTCATGTAGTATTTCATTCGGTGATTAAAAATGCACTGTTTTTATTTGCAGGTACGGTAATTCATCAGACCGGTGAAGAAAGAGTGGAAGGCTTGCGCGGTATGGGAAAGGATTTGCCGGTTACCTTCTGGTGCTTTACTTTTGCGTCTTTGGCATTGGTGGGAATTCCGCCGATGTCCGGTTTTGTCAGTAAATGGTATTTGGCGAAAGGTGCAATGGATGCATCTGTCGGTGCATTTTCCTATGTGGGACCGGCGGTGCTTCTGGTGAGTGCACTGTTGACTGCCGGATATTTGTTGTCTATTACGGCAGACGGATTTTTCCCGGGAAAGAATTTCGTGGGACCTACGCCGGAACCGAGAGAAGGACACGTGTCTATGTTAATTCCGTGTGTGGTATTTGCGGCAACTGCGTTACTTCTCGGTGTTTTTGCGTCCCCGTTGGTTGCGTTTGTTACGAAGCTCGGAACGAGCTTGCTTTAAGAGCGGAAAGGAGAACGATATGAGTCAATATCTGATGTTACTTCCGATTTTTGTGCCGATTTTGTTCGGCGCGATAATTCCGTTGTTTCGTTTTGAGAACAGAAAAGCGCGTCAATGGTATGTCAGTGCGGTTGCAATTGTTAATACGCTTCTGATGTTTCTTGTTATGTTTGTTGTACGTCCGGAAGGGGACTTTATGCTGTTAAACATGGCAGGTAAGTTGTCGATTTCTTTCCATGTGGATGGTTTGGGGTGTGTATTCGGTTCTTTGATTGCGATATTGTGGCCGATTGCGACTTTTTATGCTTTTGAATACATGAAGCATGAAGGAAAGGAAAACACCTTCTTCACCTTTTTTACCATGACATACGGTATTACGGTAGGAATTGCTTTTGCGTCGAATTTAATGACATTATATCTGTTTTATGAATTGCTTACCTTTGTAACATTACCGTTGGTAATGCACGGGATGAGTAAAAAGTCGGTATTTGCGGGAAGACGCTATGTGACCTATTCTGTAGGAGGTGCGGCATTTGCTTTTATCGGTATTGCCTTTATACTGACCTTTGGTGACAGTCTTCATTTTGTTTACGGCGGCGTGTTGAACGGAGAGTATACCGTATTGCAGGAGCAATTATTGCGATTGGCATATGTTATGACTGCGTTTGGGTTTGGCGTAAAAGCTGCGGTGTTCCCGTTCCACTTGTGGCTTCCGACCGCATCCGTGGCACCGACTCCGGTGACGGCATTGTTACATGCGGTGGCGGTGGTAAAGGCCGGAGCGTTTGCAATTCTTCGTATTACATATTTCAGCTTCGGTACGGAGTTGCTCTACGGAAGTTTCGCACAGTATATTATTATGGGGGCGGCTTTGGTGACGATTTTGTTCGGTTCTGCCATGGCATTAAAGGAACAGCATTTAAAGCGTCGCCTTGCTTATTCAACCATCAGTAACTTGTCTTACATTGTATTCGGCGCGTCCTTGATGACTCCGTCGGGATTGGTAGGAGCACTGACGCATATGGTAGTGCACGGTGTTGTTAAGATTACGTTGTTTTTCTGTGCCGGAGCAGTACTTTATAAGACGGGACTGGAGTATGTACACGATATGCGGGGAATGGGAAAACGTATGCCGGTTACCTTTTCCTGTTTTGTACTGGCATCTGCGGCATTGGTAGGGGTTCCTCCGTTGCCGGGATTTTTGAGTAAATGGAATTTGGCATCTGCGGCATTGGACGGAAATCATCCGTTAGCATATGCGGGCATTGCGGTGCTGTTGATTTCTGCGGTGCTTACGGCAATTTATTTGTTCCTGGTTGTGTTTAAGGCATGTTTTCCTTCAAAGACAGGAATGCAGCCGGAGACCATACGATGTGAGGCGAACGGATATATGGCAGTTCCGTTGGTGCTGTTGTGCGTGATGATTGTGTTGTTAGGCATATTTGCGCAGCCGATGACGGAGGCTTTTACAAAGATTGTGCAGCCTTTTGCAGAAACGGTGGCGAATATCACGGAAGGAGGTAGTATGTTATGATTGAGACTCTTCGATTTGCAACCGACGGCTTTCGTGTTGTATATGCATTACTGGCTACCTTACTTTGGGTAATGACGCTGTTGTTTTCTAAGCAGTATTTTTATCGTCACAGACATTTGACACGCTACTTTTTGTTTTATTTTGTGACCTTCGGTGCGGTGCTCGGCGTGTTCTTTGCGGCGGATTTACTGACTTTGTTTTTGTTCTTTGAAATTATGTCCTTCACTTCGTATGTGTGGGTGGTACAGGAGGAAACGGACGCCGCGTTGCGGGCATCCAAGACTTATCTTGCGGTGGCGGTGATCGGCGGTTTGTCCATGTTGATGGGTATTTTTATGTTGGACCATGCGTTCGGAACTCTTATGATTTCTGAATTGCGTGACGCTGCAACCGTATTTCTTGCGGGACAGGGTGGCAATTTCGGCGACCGGCAGACCTATTTGTATGTTGCCGCGGCACTTTTGACGGTAGGCTTCGGAGGAAAAGCGGGCGTATTTCCGCTTCATATCTGGCTTCCGAAGGCACATCCGGCAGCTCCGGCACCGGCGTCTGCACTTCTGTCCGGTATGCTGACAAAATGCGGTGTTTTTGGTATGCTGCTTGTAAATTGCCATTTGTTGCTCGGAGATGCAGCTTGGGGCAAGGTAATATTGATTCTGGGTACGATTACCATGGTACTGGGCGCAGTATCCGCATTATTCTCTGTGGATATTAAGCGTACGTTAGCATGTTCTTCCGTATCCCAGATCGGTTTTATTACGCTGGGAATCGGTATGATCGGAATTACCGGCGGTTACGGATTGGGATTGTCCGGTACCGTGTTTCATATGGTGAATCATACGGTACTGAAGCTGGTATTGTTTCTGGCTGCCGGCGTAGTATATATGAATACCCATTCCTTGGATTTAAACAAGGTGCGCGGTTACGGCAGAAAGCATCCGTTTTTGGCGGCGGCAGTTGCTTTCGGCGGTTTGGGTCTTGCCGGAATTCCGGGATTTAACGGTTATATCAGTAAGACGTTGCTGCATGAGAGCCTGGTAGAGCATATGCATCAGCTGGAAGCGGAAGGCTTACATACGGAAATCGGGATGTTTCAAACCGTAGAGGTTCTGTTTTTACTTGCGGGAGGACTTACTCTGGCATATATGTTGAAGCTTTTTATTGCAATCTTTGTAGAAAAGGGCGACGGAGAAGAAACGGAAAAGAAGAGCAGTATGACGCTTATGTCCGGTATTGCGGTGTGCGGTTCTGCTTTGTTAATTCCTGTACTGGGACTGACTCCGAATGTGATTTTTGCGAAAATCGGTCATGTCGCAGCAGAGTTTTTCGGGCCGGAAGTGATATTAAACGGAGAGAGTCATGAGATGCATTGGCTTTCTTTTGCAAATTTGAAAGGAGCATTGATTTCCGTGGCAATCGGTGTGACTGTATATTTGCTGGTGGTTCGTGTATTGTTAATGAAGAAGGAAAACGGGAGAAGAGTCTATGTAAATCGTATTCCGGCGTGGGTAGATTTGGAAGAAAGCATATATCGTCCGGTGGTGTTATACGCGCTTCCTTTTGTACTTGCGTTTTTTAGCAGAATATTTGATACTTTGGTAGACGGAATTGCAGGAGTTTTGCGTGCAACCGTGTTTGCACCGAAAAAACGTAAGATGTCCATATGGGTAGGTACCAGAGTGACTCATATGCTCGGTACTGCAATGGACGCAATTGTGGCATTGTTGAATAAGACGATTTTTCACAATCATCCGATTACAAAATCCTTTGTTTCAGTGTTTGCGGTCAGTGAATTGGAAGCAAGACAGACTTTTTCTCTTGTCATCGGAAGCGTATCCTTCGGCCTTCTTTTGGCGGCTATGGGACTTGCAATTTCACTGATTTATCTGCTTTTTTAAAAAATTAGGAAAAGTATTGAAACTCGCGCGCAAATTTGGTATGATATAGATAATATAAAAGGGGCTGGGTTTGGTTGCTAATGCAATGAAGCCGTTTATTACGAAAGAGTTGGCGCACAGCCAAGAAAGGTATGGGGATAGTACTATGGCAGGAATTATTTCGGTAGAGCACATCAACCCGTTTTTATTATCGGCACAGCAAATTTTGTCGCAGGTTTGTAGTATTCAGACAAAGGTCGGACAGATATCCAAGGATAATATGTGTATCGACGGAGAACCTGTGTTTATTATGTTGGGTGTGACCGGTGAGATGACCGGACAGGTTTGTATTGTTTTTGATTTAGAGGCTGCAAAGGATGTGGCATCCCGTATGATGATGGGTATGCCTGTGGCAGAGATTGATGATATGGCAAAGAGTGCGCTGAGTGAGCTTGGCAACATGATTATGGGAAATGCTGCAACGTTGCTTTCCAATAACAATCTCAGAATCGACATCACACCGCCTACACTCGGTATGGGTAGCACAAAGCTGACGTCACCGAATTTGACTTCAATTAAGGTTCCGCTGGTTTATGAAGGCGGAGAGGTTAAGTTGTACTTCTTATTGAAACTGGTTTAAGTACAGGAAATACAAAAAGAAGGTGACGCAGACGGCATCACCTCTTTTTTTGGAGATTCTTTGATTTAGGAGATGGGTAATGAGTAAATTGAAAACAAACGATTATGCATATCACAGCAAAAAGCAGGAGGAAACGACCCGCGGCAGCTATAAAAAGTTATATTATGCGTTGGCGGCACTGGGTGCTTTTTTGCTTATGGTAGTTGTTTTGATTTGTGTTGAGAACGGAATGGCAAATAAGTTGATTGTGAACAATAAGTCTTCCCATGATATTGAAGAACTTCGCTTTTGGTATGAGGATGCGAACGGCGGAATTATTGATGTTATGGATTTTGAAGATGTCCTTTCCAAAACGGAGAGAAAAGAGTCCACGGAGAGTCTTGCATTGTCCGAGTTGGTAGGAGAGGCGTGGCTGTCGGTTTATATGAAGTTTGAGGACGGCGGGGAGGCAATTTTGCAGACCGGACAATTCCTGTATGGATTTGAAGGCAAAATCAGTTTTGAAATCGCTGACACGAAGGGAGAAGATCTGATTATCCGTTTGAAGGCGGGTGAGGGATTGTTTAACTCTACGACAGTTACCGGTTGTGATGATGTATACTATATCAATCCGAAGAACGGCTATATCGAATAGGTATAGCCGCTTCGGCGTTGAATAGAATAGATGGGCGTCGATTGACGTTAGAAAGGGTAGAATTATGATTACATTATTGAAAAACGGCGCGTATGTGGTAAATGGTGAAGTCATTGAAGATACCGCAGACGGCAAGCAGAAGGTTGCTGCTATGTTAGGTTCTGTTCCGGCAGCAGAAGAAGCAAAGAAGGCAACGCTTTCTTATGGGATTTTAGAGGCGCACAATACCTCCGGTTCCATGGACAAGTTGAAGATTAAGTTTGATAAGCTTACTTCCCATGACATTACGTTTGTAGGTATCATTCAGACTGCAAGAGCCAGCGGACTCACCGAGTTCCCGGTTCCGTATGTTTTGACCAACTGCCACAACAGTCTCTGTGCGGTAGGCGGCACCATCAACGAGGATGACCACATGTTTGGTCTTTCCTGCGCAAAGCGTTACGGCGGCATTTATGTTCCGCCGCATCAGGCTGTTATTCACCAGTTTGCAAGAGAAATGCTGGCAGGCGGCGGCAAGATGATTCTCGGTTCCGACAGCCATACCCGTTACGGTGCATTAGGTACCATGGCAGTGGGTGAGGGCGGTCCGGAGCTTGTAAAGCAGCTTCTGAATAAGACGTATGACATCAACATGCCGAAGGTAGTGGGCGTACATATGACCGGTAAGCCGGCAAAGGGTGTAGGTCCGCAGGATATCGCACTGGCGATTATCGGTGCTGTGTTCGCTAACGGCTATGTAAACAATAAGGTAATGGAGTTTTTCGGTGAAGGCGTTCACAACATGAGCGTGGATTACCGTATCGGCGTGGACGTTATGACCACGGAGACTACCTGTCTTTCCTCTATTTGGGAGACCGATTCCGCAGTGGAAGAGTTCTACGAGATGCACGGACGTAAGGAGGACTACAAGGAGTTAAAGCTTGCTCCTGTAGCTTACTATGACGGTATCATCGAGGTAGAGCTTGACAAGATTCGTCCGATGATTGCAATGCCGTTCCATCCGAGCAATGTATATACCATTGCCGACTTGAAGGCTAACTTAGAGGATATTCTCGCTGAAGTTGAAAAGAAGGCTCTTGTAAGCCTTGACAACAATAAGGTCACCTATAAGCTTCGCGACAAGATCCGCAACGGTCAGCTCTACATTGAGCAGGGCGTTATCGCAGGTTGTGCAGGCGGCGGCTTTGAGAATATTTGTGATGCGGCAGATATCTTAAAGGATAAGTTCATCGGTAATGATGAGTTTTCCTTAAGCGTGTATCCGGCCAGCCAGCCGATTTTCATGGAGCTTGTTAAGAACGGAAGAGTGGCAGAGCTTATGCGCGCAGGTGCTACCATTCGTACCGCATTCTGTGGACCGTGCTTCGGTGCAGGTGATGTTCCGGCCAACAACGGTCTCAGTATTCGTCACTCCACCCGTAACTTCCCGAACCGTGAAGGTTCTAAGGTTACCAACGGTCAGATTGCTTCCGTTGCTCTTATGGATGCTCGTTCCATTGCAGCAACCGCAGCAAACAAGGGCTTCTTAACCGGTGCAGATGAGCTTGATACCGTATTTACGAAGCCGGCTTACTATTTTGATTCTTCCATCTATGAAAATAGAGTATACTTCGGCGCAGGAAAGCCGGACAAGGATGCGGAAGTGAAGTTCGGCCCGGGTATCGTAGACTGGCCGGCAATGTCCGCTCTGACCGATGATATGATGTTAAAGGTTGTTTCCGAGATTCATGATCCGGTTACCACCACCGACGAGTTGATTCCGTCCGGTGAGACTTCCTCTTACCGTTCCAACCCGTTAGGTTTAGCTGAGTTTACCCTTTCCAGAAAGGATCCGGCATATGTCGGTCGCGCAAAGGAAGTACAGAAGGCAGAGAAGGCAAGAATCGCAGGAGCATCCATCAGTGAGGCAAATGCAGAAGTAGCTGCAGCGTTTGATATGGTAGCAAAGCAGATGGAGGTAAATCCGTCCGCAACCGAAATCGGTAGTGTCATCTACGCAACGAAGCCGGGTGACGGTTCCGCACGTGAGCAGGCTGCAAGCTGTCAGAAGGTTCTTGGCGGTCTTGCGAATATCGCAAAGGAATACGCAACCAAGCGTTATCGCAGTAACCTCATCAACTGGGGTATGCTTCCGTTCTTAATCGACGGCGAGTTACCGTTCAAGAACGGCGACTACATCTTCTTAAAGGATATTAAGAAGGCTGTTGTAGAGAAGCAGTCTGAGATTACCGCGTATGTGGTAGGCGAGAAGCTTGTTCCGTTTACCGTACGTCTCGGTGAACTGACCGACGATGAGCGTGAGATTATTACCAAGGGTTGTCTCATTAACTACTACAGAGGCTAATATGAAGAAGGATAACAGCCTGACCGCAGGACAATGGTTTTGCGGCCGGGCTGTATTCATGTGGTGCAAAGTTGTGAAAATTTGCGCGATATAAATTCTTTTATTTCAAAAAAGGAGAAGTGAAAATGAAAAAGAAGGTATTTACCGGCGTATTGCTGGGAACGATGTTGCTTTTGGCAGTGGGGTGCAATAAGGCAAAAGGAAACAATCAGAACGAACAGCCGACGGCAACGGTAGCACCGACGCAGGAGGCTCCGGCAACGGAAGTACCGGTTGCGACACCGACGGAAACTCCGGTGGCATCACCAACGGAAGCACCGAAGGCAACCGCTACGCCGGCAGTGGATATCAGCAAGTATGCTCTTGCGAAGTATCCGACGGTACATGCGGATGTTCCGGACCCGGATATTATCCGTGTAGGCGAGAACTATTACATGACCAGCACCACCATGAATCTGTGTCCGGGTGTGCCGATTATGAAGTCCACGGACTTGGTGCATTGGCAGATTGTAAACTATGTATATGATATTCTGGAGGATGACGATTTAGGAAATTTGGAAAACGGTCAGGATATGTATGCAAGGGGCTCCTGGGCAGCGTCCTTACGGTATAACGAGGAAGAAGGCTTGTATTATGTAGGCTTTAACAGCAACAATCATGGTTTTTATTTGTTTACCACGGACGATATTGAAAACGGAACCTGGAAGCGGTATAAGATGAACGGTTATCTGCATGATCCGGGACTGATTTTCGATAACGGAAATTTATACGGACTTTCTGCCAGCGGCGGAACCTGCCGGATTCAGCAACTTCGTCTGAACGAGGAGAAGTCTACGGTGGACGCGGTAGGCGCGGCAAAGCCGATTTTTACCGCAAAGGGGTGGTCCTTGTGGGAAGGCGCTCATGCTTATAAAATCGGGGACTACTACTATGTATGTATTATCGCATCCCCGAACCATAAATGGATGCGTACCCAGCTTTGCTATCGTTCCAAGAGCCTGCTTTCCGGCACCTGGGAAGAAAAGATTATTTACGAGGGTGGTTCCGGAAATAACGGGGCAGGTCTTGCCCAGGGCGGTCTTGTGCAGACCCAGAACGGTGATTGGTACGGCTTCTTATTCCAGGACAGAGGCAGTGTGGGACGTGTGCCGTCCATCGTAGCGGTAGAGTGGAAGGAAGATTGGCCGATGATGGGTACCTATGCCATGAACGGAAAGTTCCTTGCGAACCAGTCGGATATGCCGATGCGGATTCAGTTAGAAGACAGTGGCTTGGAAAACTATTTTGTGGGCGACGATTCTTTTGACTATGCCGAGGGGGAAAAGCTTGATTTGGTATGGCAGTGGAACCATAACCCGGTAGATGAGTTCTGGTCCGTAACTGAGCGTCCGGGCTATTTAAGACTGACTACCGACCGTGTGGTGAACCATATTTACGAGGCGCATAATTCCCTGACCCAGAGAACCGTGGGACCGAAGTGTGAAACGGAGACCAAGGTATCCGTAGCAGGCTTAAAGAGCGGAGATTACGCGGGAATTGCTGCAATCTCCGAACATTACGGTATGATCGGTGTATACTGTGACGAGAAGGGTGATAAATATATTTATCAGGCAAATGCACAGTTTAAAACTGCCTTTGACGCAGTGAATGCACAGACGGAGGCACCGCTGGCTGATGATGCAGAGGTATGCTTAAAGATTTCCTACGATTTGGCAGGAAACCGTGCCACCTTCCTCTATAGCCTTGACGGAGAAAATTGGACGGAGTTGGGCGCAAAGATGCAACTCGGCTTCTCCACCAATACCACGTTTATGGGAACCAGAAGCTTCCTGTTCTGTTATGCAACGGAGGAAGCCGGCGGTTATGTAGATTTTGATTACTATAAGGTGACACAGTAATTTTTTGAAATACAGGAAATCTTATGGATTTATCAAAGAAATTTCCAAAAAATACTTGATTTTTCAAGATTTCCGTGATATAGTAACCTATGGTAGCATAAAGGTTGAGCAAAGAGAGTGGACATATCGTCCACTCTTTCTTGTTGATTTAAGGAGATTTTATGGCAAAAAGAGACGATTACGAGCAGAAGACCGAGGCGCTGCTCCTGCCGATTATGGAGCGGACCGGCTTCGAGTTGGTGGATGTGGAGTATGTGAAGGAAGGCAGCAATTATTACCTGCGTGCCTACATTGACAAGGAAGGCGGCATCACCATTGATGACTGCGAGACGGTCAGCAGAGAACTGAGCGATTTGCTGGATGTGGAGGATTTTATTCCGGAAGCATATTTCTTGGAGGTGAGTTCTCCGGGACTGGGCAGACAGCTTAAGAAGGATAAGGATTTTGCCCGCAGCATCGGCGAAGACGTAGAAGTAAAGTTGTATAAGCCGCTGAACAAGCAGAAGGAGTTTGAGGGCGAGCTTGTAAGCTACGACGAAGAAAACATTGTGCTGGGTATTTCGGAGGATGAAACACTGACCATTCCGAGAGAGAGCATTGCAATGATAAAGTTAGCAATTCATTTTTAAACGAAAAACAAAAAACGATAAGGAGGATATTATGGACGCAAAGGAATTAATCGAGGCATTAAACCTGTTAGAAAAGGAGAAAGGAATCAGCAAGGATATTTTACTTGAGGCAATTGAAAATTCTTTGATTGCAGCATGTAAGAATAACTACGGTAAGGCAGATAATATTAAGGTAAATATCGACCGCAAGACCGGTGAGGTTGTGGTATGGGCAGAGAAGAGAGTTGTGGAAGAGGTAGAGGATGAAGTAGAAGAGATTTCTCTTGCGGAAGCTACCATTAAGTTCCCGGCAGAGAAGTATCAGATTGGTGATATCGTAAACATCGAGGTTACCCCGAAGAACTTCGGTCGTATTGCTGCCCAGAAGGCAAAGCAGGTTGTAGTACAGAAGATTCGTGAGGAAGAGCGTAAGGCAATTTACACCCAGTACAGCGAAAAGCAGAGAGAGGTTGTTACCGGTGTGGTACAGAGATACCTTGGCAACAATATCAGCGTAAACTTAGGCAAGTGCGAAGCAATCCTGATGGAGGGCGAGCAGATTCGCGGTGAGGTATATCGCCCGAACGACCGCATCAAGGTTTATGTAATGGAAGTAAAGGAAACTACCAAGGGACCGCGTGTTACCGTTTCCCGTTCTCATCCGGAGCTTGTAAAGCGTCTGTTTGAGGAGGAAGTAACCGAGATTCGTGACGGCGTTGTTGAGATTAAGGCGGTGTCCCGTGATGCAGGCTCCAGAACGAAGATGGCAGTAAAGTCCAACGATGCAAATGTGGATCCGGTAGGCGCATGTGTAGGTGTGAACGGTTCCCGCGTTAACGCTATTGTAAACGAGCTTCGCGGTGAGAAGATTGATATCATTACCTGGAGCGATGATCCGGAGGTTCTGATTGAGAACGCATTAAGTCCGGCAAAGGTTGTTTCCGTAACCGTAGATACCGAGGAGCGTACCGCACAGGTTATCGTTCCGGATTATCAGCTTTCCCTTGCCATCGGCAGAGAAGGTCAGAACGCAAGACTGGCTGCAAGACTGACCGGTTACAAGATTGATATTAAGTCCGAGCTTGCGCAGGGCGGTGCAAAGCCGAAGAAGAAGGCAAACGCAGGCTATTACGACGATATGGGCAACTGGATGGGCGAAGAATAGAAGAAGGGATTGATGGTTAATGAAAAAGGTTCCGCTTCGTAAATGCACCGGTTGCGGTGAAATGAAGACAAAAAAAGAATTGATTCGTGTATTAAAAACGCCGGAGGACACTATAGTATTAGATAAGACAGGGAAAAAGAACGGTCGTGGTGCTTATCTCTGTAATCAGGCTGAGTGTTTCAGAAAAGCCAGAAAAAGCAAAGGACTGGAACGTTCTTTGCAGTGTGCGATTCCGAACGAAGTGTACGATGAATTGGAAAAGGAGCTGACGAGCAGTGATACAGAATGAGGAAGCAGCAATGCAGGCAGCTGTATCGAAGAAGATTTTATCTTATATCGGCTTGGCTCAAAAGGCAGGAAAGGCTGCTGCGGGAGAGTTTTTGACGGAGAAAGCGATTCAGGAACGAAAAGCAGAACTTGTTCTGGTATCTGAAGAGGCTTCCGCAAATACGAAAAAGAAATTTATTGACAGTGCGACTTATTATTCCGTACCGGTTTATCTGTTCGGAGGAAAAGACGAACTGGGGCATGCGATGGGAAAGGAATTCCGGGCATCGCTGGCAATCACGGAAACGGGATTGGCAAAGGCAATTATGAAACAACTGGCAATTTTAGGACATGAGGATCAACGACGGAGGTAAAACATACATGGCAAAAATGAGGGTAAGTGAACTTGCAAAGGAATTGGATATCCCGAGTAAGGACATTATTAGTTATCTGAACGGATTCGGTTTGGAAATCAAGAGTCATTCCAGCAACTTGGATGAAAAACAGATATCCATGATTCGCGGTATTGTTTCCATTAATGGCGGAAAGCTGGATGTAGGAACAAAGTCCGAGTCTGCAAAGAAGGATGATGCCGAGAAGAAGTCGGCAAAGAAAACCGAAGCAAAGGCAAAGCCGGTAACCGAAAAGAAGCCGGCGGAAGCAAAGAAGGAAGCTGCACCGGCAGAGAAGAAGGAAGAAAAGACCGAAAAGCCGGCAGAAGCAAAGAAGGAAGCTGCACCGGCACCGGTGGAAAAGAAAGAAGAGCCGGCACGTATTAATATTTTAGGAAATGTATATGTACAGCAGGCAGAGCGTCAGGCAGCTAAGGCTGCGGCGCAGGCAGCAGCACAGGCTCAGGGACAGGGAAATCGTCCGCAGGGTGAGCGCAGATACGGTGATCGTCCGCAGGGTAACAGACCGCA
>CAZJEN010000030.1:14396-34629 GCA_964545045.1 uncultured Lachnospiraceae bacterium
ATCGTCCGCAGGGTAACAGACCGCAGGGCGACCGTCCGCAGGGTGAGCGCAGATATGGTGACCGTCCGCAGGGCAACAGACCGCAGGGCGACCGTCCGCAAGGCGAGCGCAGATTCGGAGACAGACCGCAGGGCCAGCGTCCTCAGGGCGGCATGGGCGGCAGACCGCAGGGTGGCGGTTTTAATAAGGACCGTTTCTTTGATAAGGATGCGGATAAGGATGCAGTTCAGCAGAAGAGACCGGCGGCTCGTGGTCGTAATGATGGCAGAAGCGGTGCCGCAAGCAGCATTAAGGCAGATTTTGCAAATGAGCTGACAAAGGAACAAAGAGTAGCGGCATTCAGTCATCGTGATCGTGATAAGGAAAGAGAAAAGAAGAAAGATCGCGACATGGATGATGCTTCCATGGAGAAGATGTTAAAGAAGAAGGACCCGAATCGTAAAGGTGCTTTCATTAAGCCGGAGGTAGTAAAGCCGGTAGAGGAAGAAATTAAGTCTATCGTAGTTCCGGAAGTGATTACCGTGAAGGAACTGGCAGATAAGTTGAAGCAGCCGGCTTCTGCATTGGTAAAGAAGCTGTTCCTTGCCGGTAAGATGGTTTCCATTAACCAGGAAATTACCTTTGAGGAAGCAGAAGAAATCGCGTTGGAGTACGATTGTATTGCAGAAAAGGAAGTTAAGGTAAATGTTGTAGAGGAGCTTCTTAAGGAAGCAGAGGAAGACGAGAGCCTGATGGAGAAGCGTCCGCCGGTTGTCTGTGTAATGGGTCACGTTGACCACGGTAAGACATCCTTACTTGATGCCATCCGTGAGGCAAATGTTACCTCCCGTGAGGCAGGCGGTATTACCCAGCACATCGGTGCATATACTGTTGAGGTTAACGGCGAGCATATTACCTTCCTTGATACTCCGGGACATGAAGCGTTTACTTCCATGCGTATGCGTGGCGCGAAGTCTACGGATATCGCTATTCTGGTAGTTGCTGCTGACGATGGTGTAATGCCGCAGACCGTAGAGGCGATTAACCATGCAAAGGCTGCCGGTATTCAGATTATTGTTGCGGTAAATAAGATTGATAAGCCAAGCGCAAACGTTGAGCGCGTAAAGCAGGAGCTCACCGAGCATGAGTTAGTAGCGGAAGACTGGGGCGGTGACACCATTTTCGTACCGGTATCCGCACATACCAAGGAAGGTATTAACCAGCTCCTTGAAATGGTACTTTTGACTGCGGAAATGTGCGAATTAAAGGCAAATCCGAACCGTAAGGCAAGAGGTCTTGTAATCGAGGCTCAGCTGGATAAGGGTAAGGGTCCGGTTGCAACCATTCTTGTACAGAAGGGTACCCTTCATGTGGGTGATATCGTTGCTATCGGTTCTGCATACGGTAAGGTACGTGCCATGATGGATGATAAGGGCCGCAGAGTAAAGGAAGCAACCCCGTCCACTCCGGTAGAAATTTTAGGTCTCAACGAAGTTCCGAATGCCGGCGAAATCGTAATGGCATGTGAGAACGAGAAGGAAGCAAGAAATATTGCAGAGGCATTTATTGCACAGGGCAAGGAGCGTCTCATTGCAGACACCAAGGCGAAGCTTTCCCTTGACGGATTGTTCTCCCAGATTCAGGCGGGTAACATTAAGGAGCTTAACCTTATTGTTAAGGCCGATGTACAGGGTTCCGTAGAGGCAGTGAAGCAGAGCCTTCTTAAGCTCAGCAACGAAGAGGTTGCCATCCGTATTATCCACAGCGGTGTAGGTGCGGTAAATGAGTCCGACGTTACGCTTGCAAGTGCGTCCAATGCGATTATTATCGGTTTCAATATTAAGCCGGATAATCAGGCAAAGGAAATGGCTGACCGTGAAAAGGTAGACATCAGACTGTACCGCGTCATCTATAACGCAATTGAAGATGTAGAGGCTGCAATGAAGGGTATGCTTGATCCGGTATTTGTAGAAAAGGTAATCGGTCATGCAGAGGTACGTCAGGTATTTAAGGCATCCGGCCTTGGTACGATTGCAGGTTCTTATGTATTAGACGGTAAGATTGTTCGTGGTTGTAAGGCTCGTATTTCCCGTAACGGCGAGCAGATTTTTGAAGGTGAGCTGGCATCCTTAAAGCGTTTCAAGGACGATGTAAAGGAAGTGGCAACCGGCTACGAGTGCGGTCTTGTATTTGAAAAGTTCAATGATCTTCAGGAGTTTGACCAGATTGAGCTTTATGTAATGGAAGAGGTACCGAGATAATGAGAAAAAACAGTGTAAAAAATACGCGGATTAATGCTGAGGTCCAGAGAGAACTCAGCACCTTAATCCGTGAGGAGTGCAAGGATCCGCGCATCCATCCGCTTACGTCGGTGGTTGCGGCGGAGGTTGCGCCGGATTTAAAGACGGCAAAAATTTATATCAGCGTATTGGGCGATGAGGAGGCAATCAAAGATACCTTAAAGGGCTTAAAGAGTGCGGCTTCCCATCTTCGTTCCAAGCTGGCGAAGTCTTTGAATTTAAGAAATACGCCGGAGCTGACCTTCGTGGGAGACCGCTCCATTGCGTACGGTGTGTCCATGTCAAAGTTAATCGATGACGTGACGGCACAGCTTCCGGACCGTTCCGATGAGGAAGAGGCGGAAGAAGAGTAAAAGTGAAATGCGCTCGTTTCCGAATGATGGGGACGGGCGTCATATTCGGTAAAGGAGGGGAAGACGTTGGAGTTATTAAAGCTTATAAATGAGGCGAATTCCATTGCAATCGGCGGACATATACGTCCGGACGGTGATTGTGTGGGTTCGTGTCTCGGATTATACAATTATATAAAGGATAATAAGGCGGATAAGCAGGTTGATGTATATCTGGAGTCTGTTCCGGCAGCGTTTTCCTTTCTGAAGAATACGGAACGAGTGCTGAATGAGGCAAAGAAAAATGTTTCTTACGATTTATTTATTGCTTTGGATTGTGGTGGCAGAGAACGTTTGGGCTTTGCCGAGGAGATGTTCCTTTCCGCAAAGCATACGGTAAACATTGACCATCATATCAGCAATCCGTTGTTTGCGGAGCATAATCAAGTGCAGCCGGATGCAAGTTCCGCTTGTGAGGTGTTATGCGGAATTTTGGAGGATGCTTGTATCGGAAAGGAGACTGCGGAGTGCCTGTATCTTGGCATTGTTCACGATACCGGAGTTTTTAAGCATTCCAATACCTCACGAAAGACCATGGATACCGCAGGGCGTTTGCTGGAAAAGGGTGTGTCCGCATCTCAGGTCATTGATGATTCGTTCTATCGTAAGACCTACATGCAGAATCAGATTTTGGGCCGTTGTTTATTGGAAAGCATTTTGCTGCTGGACGGAAAGATTATTTTTTCCTGTGTATCTCAAAAGATGATGCAGTTGTACGGTGCGGTTCCGGCGGATTTGGACGGGATTATTGACCAACTCCGGGTAACGGAAGGCGTGGAAGTGGCAATTTTGCTTCGGGAAGAAAGTATGCAGAGCTATAAGGTCAGCATGCGGTCCAACGGTAAAGTTGACGTAAACAAAATTTGCGGATTGTTCGGAGGCGGCGGTCATAAAATGGCAGCCGGCTGTATGATGAACGGTTCTGTACATGATGTAATCAATAATCTTTCCGGACAAGTCGAGCATCAGTTGAAAGAATATAAGGGATAGGAGCCGTGCATGGACGGAATTATAAATATTTATAAAGAAGCCGGATATACTTCCTTTGATGTGGTTGCGAAACTGAGAGGCATTTTAAAAGAACGTAAAATCGGTCATACCGGAACTTTGGACCCGGAGGCTACGGGAGTTCTCCCTGTTTGCATCGGAAAAGCTACAAAGCTTTGTGAGCTGATGTTGGACAAAGAGAAAACCTATGAAGCGGTAATGCTTCTGGGGGTGACTACGGATACGGAGGATATGACCGGAAAGATTTTAGAAACAAAGCAAGTACAAGTAACTGAGGAGGATGTAGTTCGTGCGGCGGAGAAATTTACCGGCGTTTACGAGCAGATTCCGCCGATGTATTCCGCATTAAAGGTGGACGGAAAACGTTTGTATGAGCTTGCAAGAGAAGGCAAAGAGATTGAACGGAAACCGAGAACGGTGGAAATCTATGAAAATACACCGTTATCTATGATTCATAATGAAGCAGGAACGGTAGAGCAGGTAATCTTAAATGTGCGTTGCTCCAAAGGCACCTATATCCGTAGTTTATTACGGGATATGGGAGAATATCTGGGCTGCGGTGCCTGCATGAAATCTCTTAAGCGTACTCAGGCAGGTGCGTTTTCCATTACGGATGCGATGACTCTTGCGGAAGTGGAACAGGCACGGGATGAAGGACGGCTTTCGGATATTATTCAGCCTATTGACTCGTTTCTTATGAAGTATCCGGCGGTAAGTGTATTGCCGGAGTTTGAAAAGTATTTGTATAACGGAAACCAGTTAAGTCTGAATATGTTGTCCGAGAAGGTTAATCCTTCGGATGGTGACGGTTTTCGTGTATATGATATTACAGGGAAATTAATCGGTTTGTATCTGTACCGGATGAGCCGGAAACAGCTGCAACCGGAGAAAATGTTTTTACCTTAATACAAAGGAAGGTGAGTCCGGTGCTTAGAATCACAAATTGCTCAGAATATCTTCCGGTGGAAACAGTAGTAACCATAGGAAAGTTTGATGGGTTCCATTTAGGGCATCGAAGCCTTCTTGCGGCAGTCTTAGAGGAATCGAAGAACAATTTGGCGTCTTGTGTAATCTCGTTTTCTACTGCTGTAGACACAGAGCGTAGTCTGATTTATACGAGAGAAGAACAGAGAAAGCTTTGTGAAGCTATGGGAATAGAGGTTTTGGCGGAATATCCGCTTGGAGAAACAATCCGCGAGATGTCCGGAGAAGCTTTTGTTGCCGAGATTCTTTGCAGGCGCCTGCAGGCAAAGGTGATTGTGGTAGGAGAGGATTTCCGGTTCGGAAAGGGTCGAAGCGGAGATGTAGCCTTGTTACGTGAGTTAGAGAAAATATACGGATATCGTACGGTATGTATACCGAAGGTTGAGGAGGAACAGGTCCGAATCAGCAGTACCGGAATCCGAAAACTTTTGACAGAAGGAAATATAGAGGAGGCAAACGGACTTTTGGGACGGCCTTATGCCGTGTTCGGAGAAGTGCTTCATGGAAAGAAATTAGGTCGGACGCTTGGTTTTCCGACTATGAATCTTCTTCCGCCGGCGGAAAAACTGTTACCGGCCTACGGTGTTTATGTAACAAAGACAAAGGTAGACGGACAGTGGTTTGAAGGAATTACCAATGTGGGATTGAGACCGACGGTGGATTCTGACAAATGTGTCAGTGTGGAAACACATTTGTTTGAGTATGATATGGACCTGTACGGAAAGCAGGTAGAAGTACAATTTTTACATTTTATTCGTCCGGAACAAAGGTTTGCGGATGTAGAGCAATTAAAGAGTGCAATGCAGGAAGATTTTATGAAAGCAAAAACACTACTTGAAAAATCTGCGGAAATCATATAAAATAAAAAACGCCTGTTAAGAATTCGTAACAATAATGTTAAGAATTCAAAATATACACTATACATAAGAGGAGGAAAACATGGAAGACATGATTTTTGATGTCGTTATAGCGTTGGCGGCAGGGTTGGGACTCTTTTTATACGGTATGAAGTTAATGAGCGACGGTTTGGAGAAAGCGGCCGGTGCAAGACTTCGTAAGATTTTGGAGGCAGTGACAAAGAACCGTTTTCTCGGATGTCTTATGGGTATTTTATTTACCGCTGTGGTACAATCATCCAGTGCAACCACGGTTTTGGTTGTAAGCTTTGTTAATGCGGGCTTAATGGATTTGTTCCAGGCTGCCGGTGTTATTTTGGGTGCTAATATCGGTACCACCATTACGGCACAGCTTATTGCATTTAACTTAAGTGACATCGCACCGTTTTTCTTAATGGGCGGCGTTGTTATGGTTATGTTCTTTAAGCAGCCGATGGTAAAGCGTATCGGTGAGGTTATCTTAGGCTTCGGCATGCTCTTCTTCGGTATGAGCGTTATGTCCGGTGGTATGGCGGACTTAAAAGAATCCGCTATGATTAAGGATGTACTCGGTTCCATGACCAATCCGTTCCTTGCGGTGTTTGTGGGCTTTATTGTTACTGCGGTACTGCAGAGTTCTTCCGCGACGGTCGGTATTGTATTATTGATGGCATCTCAGGGGCTCATTCCGCTGGAGATTTGTTTCTTCATTATTCTCGGCTGTAATATGGGTTCTTGTGTATCTGCTCTTATGGCAAGTATCGGTGGAAAGAAGTCGGCAAAGCGTGCCGCTCATATCCACTTTATCGTAAATATTATCGGTTCTGCGGTAATCATGGTGATACTGTTCTTCTTAAAGGATCAGATTTTAAATATGATTACTTCTATTTCAACCGCTATGGGCATCGAGGATGTTTTTGTAAACGATGTGAATGCGAAGATTGCACGAGATGTTGCAAATACGCATTTAATCTTTAAGGTATTCCAGGTATTGGTATGTTTCCCTCTTGTAAAGCCGATTGTAAAACTGACCTACAAGATTGTGCCGGGCGAGGACAAGAAGGCGGACAATATGCACTTAGAGTATATCGGCGAGAACAGTGTATTTTCCACTACGGCGGCTCTTCCGAATATTATCGGAGAAACCACCCGTATGGCAGACATTGCAATCGACAATTTGTCTAAGGGTATTGATGTGCTGTTCTCCAGAGATGAGAAAGTGATTGCAGAGATTTACGAGACCGAAAAGTCGGTGAACTTCCTAAATGAGCAGATTACCAACTACCTTGTGAAGGCAAACCAGTTATCTCTTCCGGTTGAAGACAGAAAGCTTCTGGGAGGATTGTTCCATGTGGTAAACGATATCGAGCGTATCGGTGACCATGCGGAGAATATGGCAGATGCGGCTACCCAGTTGATTAACGACAACTTAAGCATGAGTAAGTACGCAGAGCAGTCCATCCGTGAGATGTTCGAAAAGACTAAGACGCTTTTACAGTACTCTTTGGATGCCTTTGAAAAGAAGCATGAGGAGCATCTTCGTGACATTCTTGTATTAGAGGAAGAAATCGACGAGTTCGAACGTCAGCTTCAGGAGGCTCATGTGGACCGTCTGACCCGCGGTGAGTGCGATGCGGAGACCGGTATGATTTATACCGACGTGGTATCCAATATCGAGCGTGTTGCGGACCATTCCACCAACATTGCGTTTTCTATTATGACGGATATTAAGAAGCCGGATTTGACGGATTAAGTTTTTTTAAAGACATCAAGAAAAATACTTGACAGATGTTTCATAATCTGTTACAATGCCACCTGTAAAGAAAATTACTTTACAGGTGGTGTTTTTCATGGAAGAGGTAAATGAGCTCTTGGAGCTTGCCATGTTGTATGATTTTTACGGCGAATTATTAAAAGAGCACAACAAGCAGATATTTGAGGACTATGTCTTAAATGACCTTTCCTTGTCCGAGATTGCGGATGCGGAGGGAATTACGAGACAGGGAGTTCATGACATGGTGAAGCGTTGCAGTAAGCAACTTCGCGGGTACGAGGAAAAGCTCCATCTGGTAGAGAAGTTTAACAAGACAAAGGCGTGTGTCGAAAGGATTAACGAGCTTTTGGGACACAGTTACGATACAGGAAATTTGGATTCTGTAAAGGAAGCCAGAGGGTTAACCGAGGAGATTTTGGATTGGTTATAAGGAGGAGTTATGGCATTTGACAGCCTTTCGGAAAAACTGCAAGGGATTTTCAAGAATCTGCGAGGCAAGGGACGTCTTTCCGAAGCAGATGTAAAGGCCGCTTTGAAAGAGGTTAAGATGGCTCTTTTGGAGGCTGACGTAAACTTCCGTGTAGTAAAGAATTTTGTAAAAACTGTAGAAGAACGTGCCATCGGACAGGATGTTTTGAACAGCCTGACACCGGGGCAGATGGTTATAAAGATTGTAAACGAGGAAATGGTTTCCTTACTCGGTTCCGAGACTACGGAGCTGACGTTTTTACCGGGCAACGAAATCACCGTCATTATGATGTGCGGTTTGCAGGGTGCCGGTAAGACCACCATGGCAGCAAAGCTTGCGGGGCAGTTTAAGAGCAAAGGAAAGCGTCCGCTTCTCGTAGCCTGCGACGTATATCGTCCGGCAGCTATCGATCAGCTCATCATTAACGGTGAGAAGGTTGGTGTTCCGGTGTTTACCATGGGAGACAAGAACAACCCGGTAGACATTGCTAAGGCAGCTTTGGAGCATGCAAAGAAGAATAACAATAACGTAGTTTTGGTAGATACCGCCGGACGTCTTCATATTGATGAAGTGCTGATGGAGGAATTGAAGCAGATAAAGGAAGCATTGAATGTTACGAACACATTGCTTACCGTAGATGCCATGACTGGTCAGGATGCGGTTAACGTGGCAGAGACTTTCGAAAAAGAAATCGGAATTACCGGCGTTATCATTACGAAGCTTGACGGTGATACCCGAGGCGGTGCGGCACTTTCCATCCGTGCGGTAACCGGACGTCCGATTTTGTTTGCGGGTACCGGCGAGAAGCTCACCGATGTGGAGCAGTTCCATCCGGACCGTATGGCTTCCCGTATTTTAGGTATGGGTGATATTCTTACCCTTATCGATAAGGCGCAGGCTGAGTTTGATATGGACAAAGCCAAAGAGATGGAGAAGAAGTTAAAGAAGGCAGAGTTCGACTTTAACGATTTGTTGGAACAGACCGAGAACATGAAGAAGATGGGCGGTATTAATTCCATCATGAGTATGCTTCCCGGTGTAGGCAGTCAGTTAAAGGGCGTGGAATTAAACGACGACATGTTTAAGGGCATGATTGCGATTATCCGGTCCATGACGCCGGAGGAGCGTTCCAACCCGGCACTTTTGAATCCTTCCCGGAAACGCAGAATTGCGGCAGGCGCAGGCGTGGATATTTCCGAAGTGAACCGCCTTGTAAAGCAGGTGGAAGGTCAGAAGAAGATGATGAAGCAGCTTTCCGGTATGATGGGAGGCAAAGGAAGACGGGGCTTTAAAATGCCGTTTGGGTTTTAAAGATACATGTAAACCAAGTTCAAGGAGGTGAAATTAAAATGGCAGTAAAGATGAGATTAAAGAGAATGGGTCAGAAGAAGGCACCTTTCTATAGAATCGTTGTTGCAGATTCCAGATCTCCGCGTGATGGTAGATTCATCGAGGAAATCGGTATCTACGATCCGACCAAGGAGCCGAGCGTTTTCAACGTAAACGAGGAGGCTGCAAAGAAGTGGCTTGCTGACGGCGCACAGCCGACCGAGACCGTTGCTAAGTTATTAAAGAAGGCCGGTATCGAGAAGTAAGAATAGGATGTGCGGGTACGGCAGTATCCGGAAAGGGCAAGGTGTGTAGTAATGAAAGAGTTAGTTAGAGTTATTGCTATGGCACTTGTAGATCATCCGGAGGCAGTCGAGGTGACCGAGAAGGAAACCGAGAAGTCGATTGTCGTCGAGTTGCGTGTGGCACCGGAAGATATGGGTAAGGTAATCGGCAAACAGGGCCGTATTGCCAAGGCTATCCGTACTGTGGTAAAGTCCGCAGCTGCCGGAGACGACAAAAAAGTAGTCGTTGAAATACTACAATAATGCCAATACAGAGGGCTGTTTAGTCTGATGGGACGGTGAGTGCCGGCCGTCGGGTTAAGCAGCCTTTTGGGGTTCTTATGTGGACGGTAAATCCGCCGTAAGGCGGTTTGGAATAGAATGAGAATGAACGATAAGGAGTACAAAATGGATAAAGACACAATGCTTCGTGTGGGCGTGATTACGACGACCCACGGCGTCCGGGGTGAGGTAAAGGTGTTTCCGACCACTGACGACGCAAGACGTTTCAAAAAGTTAAAAAAAGCTTACTTGGATTTGGGGAGAGAGTTGCTTCCGGTGACCGTAGAGGGCGTGAAGTTCTTTAAGCAGATGGTTATCGTGAAGTTTAAGGAAATCAATGATATGGACAAGGCGGCGACTTATCGCAATAAAGACATTTTGATTGACCGTGAGGATGCGATGCCGCTGGCGGAGAATGAGTTTTATATCTGTGACTTAATCGGTCTTAAGGTCATTACCGACGAGGGCGAAGAGTTAGGCGTACTCAGCGAGGTGCTGCAGACCGGAGCCAATGATGTATTTGAGGTGACTCTGCCGAACAAGGAGACCGCGTTGATTCCGTATATCGAGGATTGCGTGAAGGAGATTTCCTTGGAAGAAGGGAAGGTAATCGTGCATATCTTGCCGGGATTGTTGGATTAATAATGGAAAGGTCTTGCGAAAGCAAGGCCTTTAATTAGAGAAAGTCGAATGGTTGTGGGAGGTAGAACAGAATGGTATCAAAGAAGAGTGCAGTGGATATAGAATGGGCGCAGTTTCAGAAAAAAGAGCAGAAGTTTTTGGCAAACCGCGGGGAAAAGAAGGATACTTTTCTGAACAAGAAGCTGGAGGATAAGGTGCCGGAAAAGCTGCAGGGGACGTTAGATACTGCCTTTGCAAAAGCTTTTGCTAAGATTTTTGAAAAGGGCACGGGCGTCATTGAGAAGACCTATAAGAAGGATGAACTGCAAAAAAGCTTTATGATTAACGAATATGCGGATGAGGTATGGCAGACCAGGGGTTCACTAAAGGTTTTTGAAAAGAAAGCAGAGAAAGCAGGCTGGTTGAATATGCTGATGTCCGGTGCGGCCGGCATCGGCATGGGAGCCTTTGGTGTAGGAATTCCGGATATTGCTTTGTTTGTGGGCTTTGTTTTGCGAAGTGTGTACGAGATTGCGTTGGATTTCGGCTACGAGTATGAGAGTGAGGCAGAACGGCGTTTTATTCTTATGATTATCGAAGGGGCGGTAGCATACGGAGAGGATTTGCGCCGGATTGACGAGCGGATAAATGCTTACATAGAATGGAATGAAGTGCCGTTGGGCTATAACGAAAAACAGCAGATAGAGCAGACAGCCGCAGGGCTTTCTAAGGAATTGCTGTATATGAAATTCTTACAGGGAATTCCGATTGTGGGTGCTGTGGGAGGGGCCTACGACGTGGTGTACTTGAAGAAAATCACGGAGTATGCCAACCTGAAATACAAGAAACGATTTTTGATGAAAAAGAAAAACGAGATAGTGATTAATGGATAAAACAAGTAGAGCGTACAAACGGAGTGTTTGATTTGAAATAATGTATTTCATTGACATGCCTGAACATGGGTAGTATAATTATTTTGAACAATATGTCACAATTAAGACATGAAAACGGATGAAATAAGCCGCGGAATCACGAAGAAAATCGGAAAGAGGTCAAGTAATGAATTTTTATGTAATGACGCTATTCCCTGACATGGTAGAGCAGGGCTTGAATACCAGTATTATCGGCCGGGCGACGGAAAAAGGCTTGCTGTCTATTAAGGCAGTGGACATCCGGGCTTTTTCCCAGGATAAGCACAAAAGGGTGGATGATTACCCGTACGGCGGAGGTGCCGGAATGGTGATGGCTCCGGACCCGGTGGTAAAGACCTGTGCCTATGTAAAGAGTCTGATTCCGGAGGAACGCAGGGAGAAGACAAAGGTTGTCTATTTGACGCCTCAGGGAGAGACCTTTACCCAGAAAAAAGCAGAGGAATGGGCTAAGGAAGAGGATTTGATTTTTCTGTGCGGTCATTACGAGGGCATTGACGAGAGAGCTCTTGAAATGGTAGTGACGGATATGGTGTCTGCAGGCGATTATGTGCTGACCGGCGGGGAGCTTCCGGCCATGATGATGATTGATGCGGTGTCCCGTTTGGTGCCGGGGGTGCTGAATAACGAAGCGTCTGCGGAGTTTGAGAGCTTTCAGGACAATCTTTTGGAGTATCCGCAGTATACGAGACCGGAGGAGTACGAAGGACGGAAGGTGCCGGAGGTGCTTTTATCTGGCCATCATGCCAATATAGAGAAGTGGCGCAGAGAGAAGTCTATCGAACGGACCTTGGCGGCACGGCCGGATTTGCTTGCGGATGCGGTGTTGTCGAAGAAGGAGAAGCAGTACCTGGAGCGGTTGCTTGAGGAAAAAAGACGGACAGAAGAAACTGCAGCAGATGCAGAGGGGAAGGCTTCGGACAATGAAGCAGAAAGCGACCACACGAAATAGTCAGAAATAAAAGAGATACAGGAGATTTACCATGGATTTCTATTTTGCCCCGATGGAAGGAATCACGGGCCATATTTACAGACGGGCGTTTCACAAATATTTTCCGGCGCCGGACAAGTACTTTACGCCCTTTATTTCTCCGGACGGAAATAAAATTTTACGAAATAAAGAAAAGCGGGATGTGCTGCCGGAGAATAATGCAGGAATGCAGGTGGTACCGCAGATTATTACGAACCGTGCGGATTATTTTTTGATGGCGGCGGAATATTTAAAGAGTGAGTACGGATATACGGAAGAGAATTTGAATCTCGGATGCCCGTCGGGAACGGTGGTAACGAAAGGAAAAGGCTCCGGATTTTTAAGTCGCTTGGATGAGTTGGAGCGATTTTTTGATGAGGTATTTGAAAAATGCAGTTTAGAGGTGTCCGTAAAAACCAGAGTCGGTCGGAATGATGCAGAGGACTGGGAACGGATTTTGGAATTGTTTCGCAAGTATCCGATAAAGGAGCTGACGGTACATCCGCGGATTCAAAAGGATTTTTACAAGGGGCAGGTGCGGATGGAGAACTTTGCCCATGCGTATGAGAATTGGGAACGCCCTCTTTGTTATAACGGAGATATTTTTACCAAGGAGAGCTACGAGAAGCTTGTAACACGTTTTCCAAAGCTTAGTTGTGTTATGTTGGGGCGCGGTCTGTTAAGTGACCCGTATCTCATCGGACGCTTACGAGGGGAAGCACTGCCTACGGAAGCGGTACGTAGGGATACCATTCGTGCGTTTCATGAGCAGTTGATGACAGAATACGGTGAGGTGTTGTCCTCTGACCGGGATTTGATATATAAAATGAAAGAGCTTTGGTTTTACCTGTTGGACAGCTTCGAGGATAGTGAGAAAGCAAGAAAGCAGATTCGTAAATGCGAGAAGCTGAGTGAATATAAAATGATTGTAGAGCATCTCTTTCGGGAAAACAAGCTTGTAGATTAGAAGAACTACCTTTATCGATCATACGAGGGGAGGTAATACTGTGAAGATTGATATGCAGAAGGCTTTGGCAAAGATTGAGTTTGAAAACCGGGAAGACAATCGGTTTCATACTCCCTATGACAAAGAGGTTGAGTTTTATCAGAGCATCAAGATGGGAAACGTAGAGGAAACATTGGCACTTATGAAACCCTTCAGCAGCGACGGTATGGGCGTATTAAGTGAGGATAAGATGCGCAATATGAAATATCATCTGATTATTACCATTGCCTTTATTACACGGTATTGTATTGAGGGCGGTATGGAAATGGAGGAGGCCTACAACCGCAGTGATATTTACATTCAGCGTATCGATAAGATGCAGACGGAAGAGGAGATTACATCCATTCACCGGGAACTGGTAGAGGCTTATGCCAAACGTATGCGTTCTATTCGGAAAAAGACCATGTATTCCAAGGCAATTATTGTTTCTCTTGAGTACATTTATTCTCATTTGCATACAAAGATTACGCTGGCGGAGCTGGCGGAGGAAACAAAACTCAGTCCGACTTATTTATCGAAGTTGTTTCATAAGGAGGTAGGCATTTCTGTTTCACAATATATTATGCAAAAGCGCATCGAGGCGGCTGAGAAGATGCTCCGCTATACGGAGTTTTCTTCGGCGGAGATAGCATCCAGTCTTTGCTTTTGTTCGGAAAGTCACTTTATTTCCATGTTTAAGCGATATGTAAAGGTGACTCCGAGAGAATATAGGGAGCAGCAATTCCATGCACGTTAATTCTTTGATAGTTTTGTTTTTTAATTATAACATATAGATGATAAAAAGAGTAAATGCGTGATATGCTTTTTTTGAAATTAGTGATAGACTCAAGATAACAAATCGTATAAGCGATGTAAGGAGGATATTTTATGAGAGAATTAGTTGGATTCAAAAAGGGTGTTGATCTCGGCGGCTGGTTGTCCCAGTGCGACTACAGTCAGGAAAGACTGGATCATTTTATTGAAGAGCCGGATTTTGCGAAAATTGCTTCCTGGGGGGCTGACCATGTGAGATTGCCATTTGACTATAATATTGTACAGGCAGAAGACGGCAGCTTTATCGAGGACGGTTTTGAAAGAATCGCAAAGGCGATTGCTTGGTCAAAGAAGAACGGCTTGAATATTGTTTTGGATTTACATAAGACCAAGGGCTTTTCTTTTGACGCAGCACATATGGAAAGCGGATTTTTTGACAGTGAAAAGCTTCAGGACGAGTTCTATGCTCTTTGGGAAGAGATGGCAAAGCGTTTCGGAAATGATCCGGAGCATGTGGCTCTTGAGCTTTTAAACGAAATTACGGACCAGTCCTTTATTGATGCTTGGAACCGTATTTCCACCGAATGTATTAAGAGAATCCGCAAGGTTGCACCGGAGGTTAAGATTTTAGTGGGCAGCTACTGGAATAATGCACCGGAGGCAGTGAAGGATTTGGTGGCTCCGGCAGATGAAAATGTTATTTTCAATATGCATTGCTATGATCCGCTTAAGTTTACCCATCAAGGTGCTACCTGGACTGATATGATTGTTCCGGAAGAGCGTTTTGCATTTGAAGAGTTTGATATTACAAAGGAATATTTTAAGGAGCGTTTTGCTTCCGCAATCGAAACCGCTGAAAAGTACAACTCCCCGTTATATTGCGGTGAGTACGGTGTTATCGACAGAGTTTCTCCGGAAGATACGGTGAAGTGGTACAAGGCAATTCACGAAGCCTTTGAAGAATTGGGCATCGGCAGAAGTGCATGGAGCTATAAGGAGATGGATTTCGGCTTATCCGATGAGCGCTTGAGCGGCGTGATTGAGGAGCTTGTAAAGTATTTGTAAAAAATGCTTGCATTCCGTCTAAAACTATGGTATAATCTTCGATTGTGAGACAAGATGTTCCGCTGTACCGCACTCGGTAGTAAGAATGTCCATATTTTTAAGGAGGTCGCAAGCATGAACGACATTATTAAGAACATTGAAGCAGCTCAGTTAAAGGCAGAGGTTACCGAGTTTAACGTAGGTGATACCGTACGTGTACACGCAAAGGTAAAAGAGGGTAACCGCGAGCGTATCCAGATTTTCGAGGGAACCGTTTTAAAGAGACAGAACGGTGGCGCCAGAGAGACCTTTACGGTAAGAAAGACATCCAACGGTGTTGGTGTTGAAAAGACTTGGCCGGTACATTCTCCGATCGTTGAGAAGATCGAAGTGATTCGTCGCGGTAAGGTTCGTAGAGCGAAGCTCAACTACTTACGTGACAGAGTTGGTAAGAAGGCAAAAGTTAAGGAACTTGTTAGATAATAAGTTGACGAAAGGGACAATGCAAATTGTCCCTTTTTCCGTGTAGGCAAAGTGAGCGTGCGAGCAAACTGCGTGAGCTTGCTCATATGCAGTTGCGCAGTCACGCGAACGCGCCCACGACTGAGCGACTATGTCGCGAAGTCCGTGGGTGAGCGCGAAGCGAGTGCCTACACAGGTATAAAGGAAAGGGGGATACAATGGCAAAGTATGATTTTGACTTGAGCGATAACAGGAGTAAGCGAAAAAGAAAAAAGAAGATTAGAAGCGCACTGTTTCTTCTTTTGGAAACAGTAGCGGTCATTGTACTTGCCTTCTTCTTTGTTAGACTGGCAATCGAGCGTACGGTAGTGCCGGGAACTTCCATGGAACCGACGTTGGCGGAAGATACGTCGATTATTGTGAATCGATTGTCTTATCTGGCGAAGGGGCCGAAGCGTTTTGATGTAATTGTGTTTGAACAGGAGGGCGAGGAGCACAGCTATTATCATGTAAAGCGTGTGATAGGTTTGCCGGGAGAACGGGTTCAGATTGCAAACGGACTTGTTTATATTAACGGAGAACCGTTAAAGGAATCGGTGCACGGGCTGACACAAATTCATTTGTCCGGTCTTGCAACGGAGGAGCTTCTTTTGGATGAAGATGAATACTTTGTATTGGGAGACAACCGGAATAAGAGTGAGGATAGCCGGTTTGCGAATATCGGTAATGTAACGAAGGAACAGATTGTTGGAAAGGCGTGGTTGACGCTGGATCCTTTTAATATTATTTCCCAGATGAATCTGGAGAAGAATAAATAGCAGTTGGTTTGACGGCGGGAACGCCGGGCGGAGGTGTAAAATGCAGTATCAGTGGTATCCGGGACATATGAGTAAGGCGAAGCGCCAGATTCAGGATGAATTAAAGCTGGTGGATGTTATTATAGAATTGGTTGATGCCCGTATTCCGTATAGTTCTAAGAATCCGGACATCGAAAAGTTTGCGGGGAATAAGCCGAGAGTCCTTTTGTTAAATAAGGCAGATTTGGCGGATGAAGTCCGTACCAAGGAATATAAGGCTTATTACGAGAATAAGGGTTATTTTGTGCTGACGGTAAATTCCAAAGCCGGTGCCGGTGTAAAGAATGTACTGAATGTAGTAAAGGAAGCCTGCAAGGAAAAGCGGGAGCGTGACTTGAAGCGCGGTATTATCGGCAGACCGCTTCGTGCTATGATTGTAGGGATTCCGAACGTAGGAAAGTCCACCTTTATCAATTCCTTCGCGGGAAAGAGCGTTACTTTGGTAGGTAATAAGCCGGGTGTAACCAAAGGAAAACAGTGGATTCGTTTAAATAAGGAGCTGGAGCTTCTTGATACGCCGGGTATTTTATGGCCGAAGTTTGAGGACCAGCAGGTAGGTCTGCGTATTGCGTGGATTGGGTCCATCAATGAGGATATTTTGGATATCAGAGAGCTTGCCATGACTTTGCTGACATATTTGTACGAAGAATATCCGGGCGTAGTTAATGCAAAGTACGGCATCGAGGAATGTGCCGACGGTTTTGAGGCTTTGGAGCGTGTGGCGAGAAAACGCGGTTGTTTGAAAAAGGGCGGCGAAGCGGATATCGAGCGTGCTTCCGGTATTGTGATGGATGATTACCGTGCCGGCAAGATCGGGCGGATTACGTTGGAACGTGTGGAGAAAGAGCCGAAAATAGTAGATACGACTGTTGTAGAAGAGTAAGAAGGCTTTGGAAACCGGGTTTACGAAAGATGGGGATAGGTTTATGGCAGAGAAAATGGATGTAATCAAAGAAGCACTGACAAACGCTTCTTTTGAAGAATTAGAAAATGTAATTGCCTTGTATGCCGATGATACCAGAAGTGGCGTGGTGAAGCTCATTGAACAGGCGAGAAAGCGCAAGGAGAAGTTTCTGGCAGAGTGTGCCAGAG
The DNA here is from genome assembly GCA_964545045.1 of uncultured Lachnospiraceae bacterium. GTDB lineage: Bacteria > Bacillota > Clostridia > Lachnospirales > Lachnospiraceae > SIG307. The sequence goes on from CAZJEN010000030.1 coordinate 31,804, forward strand.
TGGACGGAATGCTGGCTTACGAGCGTGAATACGGGGACTACAACGTGGTTTGTGGTATCGACGAAGTTGGAAGAGGTCCTCTTGCAGGCCCGGTGGTGGCAGCCTGTGTGGTATTGCCGAAGGATTGCCGGATTTTATATTTGAACGATTCCAAGCAGTTGTCCGAGAAAAAGAGAGAAGAACTGTTTCCGGAGATTCTGGATAAGGCGGTGGCCTATGGCATCGGTTGTGTATCCCATACGGTCATTGATGAAGTCAATATCCTGCAGGCAACGTATCGTGCCATGCGGGAGGCAATGCAGAAGATGGCGGAGACCTGCGGTGCGCCGGATGTGCTGCTTAACGATGCGGTAACCATTCCGGGGGTAAACGAGTTGTTTGGCGGAAAGAACGTCAAGCAGGTACCGATTATTAAGGGAGATGCGAAAAGCCTGTCCATTGCGGCAGCCAGCGTCATTGCAAAGGTGACCAGAGACCAGATGATGGTGGAGTTTGATAAGGTATATCCGGGCTACGGTTTTGCCGGAAATAAGGGCTACGGTTCTGCGGAGCATATGGAGAAGCTGCGGAAGGACGGGCCGTGTCCGATCCATAGACGGAGCTTTATTAAGGGGATATTGGGAGAGTCCTGCCGATAACAGAAAAAGTCTAATGTTTTTCGAGAAAATTATTGACAGATAAAAGTTGTGCATGATATAATAACATTAGGGAGAGTCCTGCCAATAAGTGGACATTCAAAAAGCGTTAGGGTCGCTACGGTGACACTACATTCAAGGACTATGGAGACATAGTCCTTGAAATATTTTAGGGAGGGATAAATGACACAATTACCGTTGGATGTATATCGAATTGATATGAAATACATAAGAAATTTACATAATATTGATGACAGAGTTTTGTCGGTATCTCCGCAAACGGGGAAGGACGAACGTCCTTTTCTCGGAGTTTTGGTCATTTGTAATGAATGTAAATATTGTGTTCCGCTATCAAAACCAAAGATAAAGCATGAAAAAATGCGGGATAAGATTGATTTCAAGAAAATCATATATCGTGGGGAATTTCTAGGCGTTTTAAATTTTAATCTTATGGTTCCTGTTGAGGATATATTGATTCAAAAAATTGATACACAAATTCGCAAGCACGATAATGATGATGTACGAAAAAAGAAGGAACTTCTACGAAAAGAATTGGAATGGTGCAATGAACATTCAAGGGATTTAATAAATACGGCAAATGTTTTGTATGCGAAATATATATCGGGAGAGCGTTTTTCGGCAAGAGAGCAATGCTTGGACTTTAAACGTATGGAAAAAGAGTGTAAAAAGTTTGTAGAAAAAGTTCGGAAAATTTGAATTCTATGGAGGAATTAAGAATTGAATCAGTGGTATTTTGATATAGGAATATTATTAGTAATACTTCTGTTAATCATCGGAATTATCATTTGCGGAATTTCCCTTATTACAAAACTGATAAGAAAGAAAAACATAAAAGCTATTATTATTGCAGTGTGCATACATTCTGTTTTACTAATAGTATCAATTTTATATGCATCTTCCCATGGTACATATTACAAGTACAATGATTGGGTTATTTTGCAAAGCAATATTCATATGATTGAAGAAAAATATGGTGAATTTGATTTGGGAGAAATCAAGGAAGTTGAAAAAGGCACAGTAGCATATTACATATACACAGATAATGGACCGATAATGCCTGACCACTTAAAACATTATTATTATATGGAATATGATGAGTGGGGGATGATATATAATGTGTCGAATGCCTGTCGGCCGGGAGGATGACAAATTTTGGAATTGTTCTGAGATTGGAACAGAGAGAAAGCTTTGAATTTGTGGAGGTAGCAGATGAAGACAAAAAAAGTTATAGTTGTGCCTTATGATGAAGCGTGGAAGTCTGCTTTTGAAGAAATAAAGAAGGAACTTGAACAAGTAATCGGCGATTTGATTATCGGAATTGAACATGTTGGAAGTACATCTGTGGAAGGGTTGTCTGCTAAACCATGCATTGATATTGATGTTATAATCAAGGATTACTCGATTTTTGATACTGTTGTTAGCCGACTGGAAACTATCGGCTATACTCACGAAGGTAACCTTGGAATAAAAGACAGAGAAGCATTCAAATATTCAGATAAACCACATTTGCAAAAGCATCATTTGTATGTATGTCCACAACAGTCCAAAGAATTATTTCGTCATATTACATTTAGAGATTTTCTCAGAAGCAATCCCGAAGCAGTAAAGAAGTACGGCTCGACGAAAGAAACGGCGGCACAGTTATTTCTAGATAATATCGAAAAATATATCGAATACAAATCCCCATGTATTGAAGAATTGTATGAGATATGTGGTTTAAAATAGTTTGAAGTTGATGAAGACTTATCTGAAGAAGGAGTTTTGGCATGTATAGCTATTTTTACATAACAACAGATTATCGCTCTAATATATGGGAGACAATTGAGATTCAGGATTATTTACGGTCATTTACCATACTTAACGAAAAGGACAATGGAATTTTTGTTAGCAAGAAGCCTTTTCTTGATATTTCGCTTATGAAGGTGAAGGATTTAAACAGTTGGAGTAGTCTGGATTTTGATAAAGAAGAAACAAACTATGTATCAATTGTTACTAGTGACTTTAGCGAGGAAAATATAGAGGTAAAAAATTGCTAAAGGGATTGGAACAGTTATTAGGATTTAAAATATGTTCTGATAATTGAGAAAGGGAAGTATAGTAGTACAGAGAGAAAACTTCTTTAGGCTACAATCAATAGCGGTGTAAACGAAAAAGCAGTCTTGAATGCTAG
>CAZJEN010000031.1:0-32050 GCA_964545045.1 uncultured Lachnospiraceae bacterium
TAGAGCGTCGCATTGGTAGTGCGGAGGTCACGGGTCCGATTCCCGTCAGCAGCTTCCACGTTGGCTTTTAGCCGCGAACGAAAAAAGGAAAAGGTCGATTCAAGCTTGCTTGAAAATCGACCTTTTCCTTTTTTCGTTCGATGGCGGAGCCCGTGACCGAGAAGAAGCGAAGCGAATTCGAGGTCACGCGGCGTAAAAGCCAACGTGAGAGTGTTTCTGTTATTTTTTTATTGACAAATCCCCATAAATGGTAGTAGTATTATTCCATGTTGCAAAGCAACGCGAAACTATGTGATAGTTACATAAAGGAGAGAGATTATGAAGAAGATGAAAAAGGTAGTATGTCTCGGCCTTATCTCTGCTATGATGCTTTCCGCATTTGCAGGATGTGGCAAGAAGGATTCTGGTTCCGACGTAATCAGAATCGGTGGTACCGGCCCGTTGACCGGTGGCGCAGCTGTATATGGTATGGCAGCAAAGCGTGGTGCTGAAATCGCAGTGGAGGAGATTAATGCACTGGGCGGTATGCAGTTTGAGCTTAATTATCAGGACGATACCCATGACTCCGAGAAGGCAGTAAATGCTTACAATGTATTAAAGGACTGGGGCGTACAGATTTCCCTTGGTTCCGTTACTTCTCAGCCGTGTGTTGCAACCGCAGCAGAGACTTTTGCAGATCGTATTTTTGCATTGACTCCGTCTGCTTCCGCTACGGATGTAACCAAGGATAAGGACAATATGTTCCAGATGTGTTTCGCAGATCCGAACCAGGGTTCCGCATCCGCACAGTACATCAATGACAAACAGCTCGGCACGAAGATTGCGGTTATCTATAAGAACGATGACGTATATTCTACCGGTGTATATGAGACCTTCAATAAAAAGGCAGCTGAGCTTGGTTTGAACGTGGTTTCTACCACCACCTTTAATACCGACAGCCAGACTGATTTCTCCGTACAGTTAAGTGATGCAAAGAATGCAGGTGCAGATCTTGTATTCCTTCCGATGTACTATGAAGCAGCAGCTCTTATTCTTGCGCAGGCAAAGGCTATGAACTATGCTCCGAAGTTCTTCGGCGTAGACGGTATGGACGGTATCCTTACTCTTGAGGGCTTTGATACCTCTTTAGCAGAGGGTGTTATGCTCTTAACTCCGTTCTCCGCAGATGCTACCGATGACAAGACGAAGAACTTTGTTGCAAAGTATCAGGAAAAGCACAACGAGACCCCGAACCAGTTCGCAGCAGATGCTTACGACTGCGTATACGCAATTTACGAGGCTTGTCAGAAGGGTGAAGTTACCCCGGATATGACTGCAGAAGAGATTTGTGATATCATGATTGCACAGTTCACCACCATGACCTTTGACGGTTTGACCGGTACCGGTATGACCTGGGGCAAGAACGGTGAGGTTACCAAGGATCCGAAGGGTATGGTAATCCAGAACGGTGTTTATGTAGGTCTTGACTAATCAATTGGAAAATTAGATACAACTTACAGAAATTTGAAAGGCAGAGGATTGTTTCCTTTGCCTTTTTCTTTGCTTTTTCTCCGAAATAAGGGAAAAAATTCGTTGCCTTTTTTACTTTAATATGATAAAATAAATTGGATTATCGTTTATATTTTTAGAAATTGAGGTGCAGTATATGGAATTCCTTTCAAATGTGATTAACGGAATCAGTTTGGGAAGTATCTACGCAATTATTGCGTTGGGATACACCATGGTATACGGTATTGCAAAGATGCTTAACTTTGCACACGGTGATGTTATTATGGTAGGTGCTTATGTATGCTTCTTTATGACCAGTCGCTATAATATGCCTGCGGTGGTAGGTATATTGTTGTCGGTATTTGTTTGTACGGTTCTGGGTATTGTTATCGAGCGTCTGGCGTACAAGCCTCTCAGACAAGCAACTTCCCTGGCGGTGTTGATTACGGCAATCGGTATGAGTTATTTCCTGCAGAATGCAGCACAGCTTCTCTGGACCTCCAATCCGAAGGTATTTAAGTCCGTAGTGGGAGACGGCGGAATTCAGCTGGCGGAGGGATTGTATGTATCTCATGTTACTTTGGTAACGATAGCGGTATGCGTCATTATCATGATTGCACTCACCGTATTTACAGGTAAGTCCAAGATGGGTAAGGCTATGCGTGCATGCTCCGAGGACAAGGGTGCGGCACAGCTCATGGGTATCAATGTAAATACAACGATTTCCCTTACCTTTGCCATCGGTTCCGCACTGGCGGCCATTGCGGGTGTGCTTCTTTGCTCCGCATATCCGAACCTGGTGCCGACCACCGGTTCCATGCCGGGTATTAAGGCATTTACCGCAGCTGTATTCGGCGGTATCGGCTCTATTCCGGGTGCTCTAATCGGAGGTGTTTTGCTTGGTATTATCGAGATTTTTGCAAAGGCATACATCTCCACGGAGATTTCCGATGCCATTGTGTTTGCAGTATTGATTGTGGTATTGCTTGTAAAGCCGACGGGTCTTCTTGGTAAGAAGATCAGCGAGAAAGTGTGAGGTGAGCGGGATGAAAGGGAAAAAGACTTTAAACAAAACGTCGAAAAACAATTTCATTACCATGGGCGGCCTGCTTCTCGTTTATGTGATTGTTTTGATTTTAAAAGAAGGCGGTATTACTACTAACTTAATTAACGGTCAGCTGGTTCCGATTTGTGCTTACATGATTATGGCAATTTCTTTGAACCTTACGGTAGGTATCTTAGGTGAACTCAGTCTGGGTCATGCGGGATTTATGAGCGTGGGTGCTTTCGGTGGTGTGCTTGTGGGAACTTTAATGCAGCAGGCGTCCGATTCTAAAATTTTGTGTCTGTTGGTTGCGGTTATCGCAGGCGGTTTGATGGCGGCTCTTGCGGGCCTGTTAATCGGTATTCCGGTACTTCGTCTTCGCGGTGACTACCTTGCTATTGTTACTTTGGCATTCGGTCAGATTATCAAGAGTATCGTGAATATTTTATATGTGGGTATTGACTCAGAGGGACTCCATGTTGGTTTTATTGAAAAACCGGAAATTTTAGAGGATGGAAAGATGATCATCAGCGGTGCTATGGGTGCAACCGGTATTCGTAAGCTTTCTACCTTTACTTTTGCATTTATCGTACTGTTGCTTTGCCTTATTGTGATTTTCAATCTGATTCAGAGCCGTACCGGCCGTGCGATTATGGCACTTCGCGACAATCGTATTGCAGCCGAGTCGGTAGGTATCAATGTTACGAAGTATAAGTTACTGGTATTTGCGATTTCCGCAGCTATGGCAGGTATGGCGGGAACGGTGTTTGCTTATAATTATTCCACTGTATCGCCGACGAAGTTTGACTTTAATACTTCGATTCTGGTACTTGTATTTGTTGTTCTGGGCGGTCTTGGAAGTATGCGCGGCTCCTTAATTGCAGCAGCACTTCTGACATTGCTTCCGGAGCTTCTGCGTGAGTTCTCCGATTATCGTATGTTGGTATACGCAATCGTATTGATTCTCGTAATGCTTGGTACCAACAATCCGAAGATTCGCGACTTCTTTGCGAAGATGTTCGCTGGTAAAAAGACGGCAAAGGAGGAAAATGCAAATGGATAAGGGAAAGATTCATGAAGTCATCAGTGAAAGCATTATCCCGGCAAGAGATAAGGATAAACGTCCGGTACTGGAATGCAGCCATTTGGGAATTACCTTCGGCGGTCTTGTTGCGGTAGATGATTTTAATCTCACGGTAGGTGCTACGGAGATTGCGGGCCTTATCGGTCCGAACGGCGCCGGAAAGACTACGGTATTTAACTTGCTGACCAAGGTGTATCAGCCGACCCGCGGTACGATTTTACTGGACGGACAGGATACGAGAGGTATGAGTACCATGCAGGTTAATAAGGCAGGTATTGCACGTACTTTCCAGAATATTCGTTTATTCGATAAATTGACCGTTGAGGAGAACGTAAAAATCGGTCTTCACAACCAGATAAAGTGTTCCACCGTCAGCAGTATTCTTCGTCTTCCGTCTTATTGGAAAACTGAGAAGGAAGCACACGAAAAGGCATTGGAGTTACTTTCTATTTTCGATATGCAGGATATGGCGGATTATAAGGCGGGAAGCCTTCCGTACGGAGCACAGCGTCGTTTGGAGATTGTGCGTGCCCTTGCCACCAATCCGAAGTTATTGTTACTTGACGAGCCGGCAGCGGGTATGAACCCGTCCGAGACTGCAGAGCTTATGGAGAATATCCGTAAGATTCGCGATACTTTCCAGATTGCGATTCTCCTCATCGAGCACGATATGAATCTGGTTATGGGTATTTGTGAAGGTATTGCGGTGTTGAACTTCGGTCGTATTATCGCAAAGGGCTCTCCGGAGGAGATTCAGGCGAATCCGACCGTAATCGAGGCATATCTCGGTAAGAAGAAGGAGGACTAGGCCATGGCAATGCTTGAAGTAAATAATATCAATGTATTTTACGGCAGTATCCACGCAGTAAAGGATATCAGCTTTCAGGTAGAAAAGGGCGAAATTATTTCCCTTATCGGTGCCAATGGTGCCGGTAAGACCACGATTTTGCAGACGGTGTCCGGTCTTCTGAAAAGTAATACCGGTTCCATCGTATTTAATGGTCAGGATTTGATGCATATTCCGGCTCATAAGATTGTCGGTCACGGTTTGGCGCAGGTACCGGAGGGACGTCGCGTATTCTTGCAGATGTCCGTTATGGAAAATTTGGAGCTCGGTGCATATACCCAGCCGAAGAGCACTATTGATAAGAACCTGGAAATCGTATTTGAACACTTCCCGCGCCTTAAGGAGCGTAGAACTCAGGTGGCAGGTACCTTATCCGGTGGTGAGCAGCAGATGCTTGCTATGGGACGTGCCATGATGTCGAACCCGACGCTTCTCATGCTTGACGAGCCGTCCATGGGTCTGGCGCCAATTTTGGTAGATGAGATTTTTAAGATTATTGTAGAACTGAATAAAGCAGGTGTTACCATTCTTCTGGTAGAGCAGAACGCACAGATGGCACTTTCCATCGCAAACCGTGGCTACGTATTAGAGACCGGTAAGGTGGTAATGACAGCGGATGCAAAGGATTTATTAAACGATGATTCCGTAAGAAAGGCATATTTAGGAGCATAATCCGGAAAGGAGAAGAACCATGAAGAATTATGTAATTACGATTGCAAGAGGCTATGGCAGCGGCGGACGTACCATCGGTCAGATGTTGGCAAGGGAGTTGAATATTCCGTACTATGACAGAGAGCTGATGCGTCTGGCTTCCGATGAGAGCGGTATTAACGAGGAACTGTTTGCAAAGGCGGATGAGACTTTAAAGCAGAGCCTCCTGTTTAAGATTGCAAGAAAAGAATACAACGGTGAGTTAATTCCGCCGGATAAGGAAGAGTTCGTCTCCAATGACAATCTGTTTGCTTATCAGGCAAAGGTCATTAAGGATCTGGCTGCGGAGGGACCGTGTGTTATCGTGGGACGTTGCGCTGATTATATTTTAAGAGATTTACCACATGCGGTACGTCTCTACATACACGCTCCGTTAGAGGATTGTGTAGCCCGTACGGAGGGCAAGCTTCCGGGAGATGCCAAGGAGCGCGAGAAGCAGATTCTTGCCATCGACAAACGCCGTGCGGCATACTATAAGTATTATACCGGCAATGAGTGGACTGATGCCGGAAACTACGATTTGTGCCTCAATACCAATCATCTGGATTATGAGACCTGTGTAAAGATTACGAAGTCGTTCTTGGAGATTATTCCGGAGAGAATCTAATACGAAGCATACATGCGGGGAACAGCCGTGGAGGAAATGGTTGTTTCCTGCTTTTTTTATTATGAGTTTGGTTCTTGTTTGGTATGGATTTGAACTAGTTGAAAATGAAAAACGGGGAGTGGTGAAGGATGATTGGAGAGAAGAGGAAGAAAAAGATAAGAGTACTGTTTTTAATGACGGTGCTGGTGGTGACTTTGTTACAAGGATGTAAACAAGCGGAATACGTAGGAGAAATCCAGAAAGTGACGGCAACGCCGGAGCTTGAAGGAAAGGAAAATATGACACCGGTGCCTGTGACCGAACCGGTAACGCCGACGGCGGAGCCGGAGAATGATGTGGATGAAAATCAACAGGAAACGGTTCGGAAGCTTCCGGAGTACACGTTTACGGTAGAGAACGAAATGTATTTTGAGTTTGCTTATGAATGGGCTGCCTTAACCTGTCGGAGCGAACAGCCGGACATCGTACAGGCGACTCTTATGGAAGGTGAATATGACTGGGAGGGAGAGACCGAGACTACCGGTGTGATGCTATACGGCATCGCAAACGGAGAGGCGGAGCTTGTTGTTACTGATGTAAAAAGCGGGCAGGAAGTACGCTGGAAGGTAACGGTAGAAAAGCCGGATACGGAGACCGGAAAGCAGAAGCTGATAGACTGGCTCCTTGCCAACGGAGAAACCAATGACATCGGGGATAAGATACTGACCAAGGGGACGCCGGACTCCGGCGGGCAGGCGACGGTAGAGTATGCTACCATGGATGAGAACATCAATTTCTACTATAAGGAAGTGCAGGGAGAGGAAAAGGTGGAGTGGAACCTGATTCCGACAGCGCGGGAGAACACGGAATACTATATCACCATGCGCGTGGGTGATGAGTTTGTCACGGCAACGGTGGATTTGGCGACCTATGACGGGGAGGCGCTTGCCTTTGAAAAGGGGTGGTTTAGGGTACCGGTGGAGGAGGATATGCAGAAAAAAGCCAATGAGGCCTCGGGGCACGCTTATAAAGCGGTAAAAACGCTTTTGTATGAGGAGACCGGGATGACGATGGGGGAGGTTGTCCGATGAGTGGTGGTATTGATTTAGAAAATCTAATAATTTTAAAATGAAACTTGACAAATATAGGATTTATCCTATATACTATTAGTAGAATAATAGTAGGGGGGATATTATGCCTGTAATAGCCAGATTTCATGGGATTGTTATTAAAATGTATTTAAGACAAAAGGAACACAATCCACCACATATCCATGCAATCTATGGGGAGTGTGTAGGAATGTTTTCGTTGGAAAATGGAGATATGTTTGAGGGAGATATACCGCTAAAAGGCCAGGCGTATGTGAAAGAATTTATTGAGCATTATCGGGAAAGACTGATTCAGATGTGGGAAACGCAGGTATTTGAAGTGCTTCCGCCAGTTCGATAGATGGGAGGGATGATGTGTATGTATCGTAAAATTAAATCAGTAAAGGCACTGGATAATCTGAAGCTTTTAGCAGTGTTTCAGGATGGTACAGAGAAGGAATATAATGTTCGGGTGTTAAGCTCGGTATTTCCGCAGTTTAAGGAGTTAGAGGTGGATCCGGAGTTATTTGCCAGGGTGAAAGTGGACGTGGGAGGCTATGGTATTTCTTGGAATGATGAGCTTGATCTGGCGGCGGACGAGATTTGGGAGTGCGGAATCACAGTAGGGAAAAAAGAAGTCGGTCTTGCTAATATGGTGGCAGAACGGCTGGCTTTTGCCAGAGACAGTGTGGGGATGACCCAGTGTCGTTTGGCGGAAGAGACCGGCATTTATCAGGCAGATATCAGTAAGATAGAGCGGGGACTTGCGAATCCTTCCCTGCTTACGTTACAGCGTTTGGCAGACGGGATGGATATGGAGATTGTGATTGAGTTTGTACCGAAGAGAAAGTAAAAGAGTTAACGAAATAATAAAAGAACGATATGTCAGGAGGATTTGATTCTCTTTGCATGTCGTTCTTTTTTTGTTTATAAGGTTTGTAAAAATTTCAATAAAGCATCATATTGGTCGGAATCAAGCTTTGCAGCCGACTCCAAAAGTTCGATTTGCTTGGTACTTAATACAATAGCATGGGCTTCATCTTCTAAAAAGAACTGCGATAACGATAAACCGAAGGCATCACAGATTTTGGATAAAGAAGGAATCGAAGGTAAAATTCCTTTTCGATACCAGGAAGAGATGGTGGACTGGGTAAGTCCGGACTTCTCTGCTAGTTGATATTCGCTCCAATGACGTTCTTCTCGCAACTCCGTAATTTTTTCTAAAATATCCATGTTCTTATTATTCACCACCAATACATAGAATATGCGTTAATTATAATAAAAATAATCGTTGCAAATTAATATGTATTGTAGTATAATGTTAACGAAAATACGAAGTATTAAAGGAGAGGTACAAATGAAAGAGAAGTATTTCGGTACAATTAAAATGGTGGGAGTCTTACTTATTGCGCTAACTTTTTTTGGGTGTATTATTCCGTATGTTGGCTATTTGACAGATGGGGGAGTAGGAGCACCGCACACAATAGTATCATATTATAAGCTTAAGATGTCCGATGAACTGAAAAGTTCTTCAGAGGCCGGAAAAGAAATATATGATATATTGGGAGAAGAGAGATTTACTGAGTTGGTAAATACAACTTCTGAAGTTGTTCGCGAACAGAAAATTTATAAGTGGGATAAAAAAACAAAAGCAAAGTCGATACCGGAGCTGATAGAGAAAGCTGGGAAAACGATTGGTGAGATGGTAATAGAAAAGATTTTGTTTGAGAAGTTTTTTGAGAATATAATGGAAAAAGATACGATGAAGGTATATCGTAATTGGACCAATGAATCTTTAAATGTTTCTCCGGATGTAAACAATGAGTTCTATACAAGTTTGGTAATGATGTCGCTTGCATTTTTTGTATCTATATATAGTGTGCTAAAATATGGAAAAGAATCAAAAATCGGACTTGCAATCACCGGTTTTGTTGCAGCTCTTTTAGGGGCGGTAGCATGCCTTTGCAATGAAATCAGATTAGCGAGTTATTTGAAGGATGTAACATGGCCGGATGGTGCCAGAGTCTGGACCATTGGACCGTTTATTGCTGGTATTGTATATGGACTTTTACTTATCTATGCTGTTGCCGTCGTTGTAATAGAAATAAAGGGAAGTATGAGAATCGGACAGAAAAGCATCCGCATATAGGAGAGAATGACATGGATACACAAAAGAGAAGTGGTATTGAAAAAGCAGAATCGTCCGACAGAGCCAGAGTTATTGAACGGGGTAGCGGGATAAGAAGCATTGGAATGAATATTGTGGAGTATGGATTGCCTTTTGCCTGATTGTAATGATTATAGGATATTTTACATTATGGGGGGCATGGAGAACTACGATAGATTATGTTTGTAATCGAGAATACAAGGCTACCATTTATTGGGCAATCTTCTCTTTTCTGTCGTTTGCGATGTTTTTGGGACTAGGTAATCTGGACGCTTGTATCGGAATAGACATTCATCTGTTATTAGCGGATAAAGGATTGTTATTATTGTTATTCGGATATTTCTTTTTAACTGTATTTGCGGGAATATCAATCGCTATTAAAGTGTCCTATGGTAAGAAACTCGAGAGGATGAAACTCTTAAATAAATGCGAATGATTTTGAGAAAAAGATGGTGCAGTATATAAAAGCATACCAATCATTGAAGTGCGATGAATGGTATGCTTTTCATTTATAGGAAAGAGTGGTTATCGGTTATTGTTTTCTTTCTTGATGACTTCTATCACCTTCTCATCCACTTTCTTCGACACGGTCAAAGAACTGTTCTTGACCAGGTTCTCCACCTCTTTCACGGAACGTCGATCAGTCTGAGTAAGAGTTCCTCCGTCATTCGTCTGCATTACCGGAACAAAGCGCTTCCTCAGGACAAGATAAATGCCGAAGACCAAAAACGGAAGCAGAATCAGTCCCGCTACCGACAGCGGAGAAAAGGAAGAATTTCCACCGGTGGACGGTGCCAGCGGATTACTTAAATCAATCTCATCCGTAGTAGTGGCATAGCCTTCGGAGTAGGAAATAGAGACGGCATCACCATACTTTTGCTGAAGCTCTGCAATGAAGTTCAGGGTGGCTTCGTCGTTTGCTTTTGCGCTAAGGATTTCCACACCGATGTAATTTTCCATGTCATACAGGCCGGTGGCAACCAAACCCAGGTCCAGCTCAAAGTACGGGAGCAGTTCTTCCTGAATCTGCATCAGATAGTTGTGGGTATAAGTCTGGGGAGCAAAGGTGACGGAAGAATCGTCTTCGACCAGGCTCAGAATTTCCTGCTTACCGGCTTCTCCGGCAGCATCTCCGGTGACGCCCACGGTCAGGTTGTAAGAACTGCCGTCGTTGGACCAGACTCCCGTGACATAGTCCGGGTAGCTCTCATTGCACCAGTGCTGGAATAAATCGAAGAGAGTAGGATAGGTTTGGTTTGTATTCATATCGTTCATAGGATACCTCCGTTCAGTAAGGTTTGCAAGGTTTTCAGTGTTTTGCGGTACTTACGGTAGACCGTCGAAAGGGATTGTCCCGTAATGCGGGCAATATCCGAAAAGCCAAGTCCTCCGTTTGCACGCAGAGAAAGGAGTTCGCGCTCCGTACAGGAGAGGGCAGCAATGGCCCGTTCCAAATCTGTTTTGATAAGAATGGAATAGTGAAAAGAAAACCGGGTGTTAAGGCATCTGTTCGATACGTTTAACACCCGTGAATTTGCAAGCTTCTAAATTGCCCTTGTCACTTTCCTAAGCCACTTACCCTCTTCATCGCTCATATACGGAAGCAGGGTCTCGTACACCTTCTGATGATAATCATTTAAGATCTGTCGCTCTTTTACGGTCATTTCCTCCGGAAGTACTGCGTCCAGGTCAATCGGAGCCATGGTCAGGGTTTCGAAGTACATATACTGGCCGTACTCGTTTTTCTCGCCATTTTTGCAGAGAAGCTCGTTTTCGATACGGATGCCGTGGCTGTTTTCTACATAAACACCCGGCTCGTTGGTGGTAACCATGCCTTCCTCCAGAATACAGCTGTCGTTACGCTCCGGAACAATGCGCCAGCGGAAGCCGTTCGGTGCCTCGTGGACATTTAAAAGATAGCCTACGCCGTGACCGGTACCGCAACGGTAATCCAGACCCATTTGCCACAACGGACCGCGGGCAAGGATATCGAGATTGATACCGCGACAGCCGTGTAAAAACTTTGCATCGGAGAGAGCCAGCATACCCCGAAGAACGGCGGTATAGTGCTGCTTCCATTCGTGAGGTAAATCACCTAAGACATAGGTTCTGGTAATGTCGGTGGTACCTTCGTAATACTGTCCGCCGGAGTCCACCAAAAGAAAGCCTTGCGGTGCCAGAGTGGCAGCGGATTTCTCGTCAGCGGAATAGTGCATCATAGCCGCGTTAGCATTGTATGCGGAAATGGTTTCAAAGCTTGGCTCCAAGAAGCCTTCCTGTTCCTTGCGGAGAGAAAGTAGGTACTCGGCAGCGGAATATTCGGTCATGGTTTCCTTGCCGATGTTTTTCTTCAGCCAGTACATAAACTTGGTCACAGCCACGCCGTCCTTTACATGGCCTGCGGCAAGGTTTTTCTGCTCGGTTTCGTTTTTGATTGCCTTTGCAAGAAGAATCGGACCCGGCGCATCAAGAACGGTACATTCCTTCGGCAGGGCCTGTACGAGAGCACAGTTGACACGCTTTGCATCCAGAAGTACCGGACAGGCACGGAGCCTGGTGGCATCTTCGTAGATGGCGTCATACGGGCGAACGATAACGCCTTCGCTTTCCAAAAGCTTACGGAGCTCTTCATCCAAAGCGGTCTCGTTTACATACAAGAAGGCCTTTGTTTCCGTAATCATAGCATAGGAAAGGAACACAGGATTGTTTTCAACGTCGTTTCCTCTGAGGTTAAACAGCCATGCGATTTCGTCAAGAGAGGTCAGCAAATACACTTCTGCGGTATGGTCGGAATTCTTGGCGAAACGTTCAGATATACCGTTTTTATAGACAGTATCAGGACGAAGCTTTTTCATGGCCTCCCGTACTTCAGTAAGCTTGGTAACGGTAGATTTGCCGGTGTAGCACTCAGCGAGACGGTAAGCAGGCTTTGCGGAAAGTGCCGGACGGTCCGGCCAAAGCTCCGTCGGGAACGGTACATCGTGGCGGACGGTTACGGTATCCGGGAACAGCTCCTTTAACTGCGTCAAAAAGGCATAGGAGAGCAGACGACCGTCAAAGCCTAAAGTTCCGCCCTGTGCCAGTAACTCCTTTAATTTTTCCTCCGGTGTCGGTACGCTTTCCATACCGCTGCGGTATAGGGTGATGCCGCTACCCATGAGCTCTTGCTCTGCCTGGATAAAATAACGGCCGTCGGTAAACAGACCCGCTTCGGTCAGGGTCACAAACAAGGTGCCCGCAGAACCGGTAAAGCCGGACAGATAAGCCCGGAGCTTAAAATGGTCATCCAAATATTCGGAACCGTGATAATCTGCGGTCGGCACATAATATACGTCAATGTTATTCTGCTTCATGAAGCTGCGGAGAGCTTCGATACGTGTTGCATATAAGTTCATATAAAATAACTCCTTTCGGAAGGTATTATCGTTGGGCGGTTGGCTTTAATCGCAAACAGCCCTCTGCGATTATCTTAGCACAAAAGACCTAAAAAGAAAAGGTGGAAACTTGTTTTCTGACACCAAATGGACACAGCGGGATGCTATAATCATTGTATAGCTTGTAAGTTGTGTTTTGGACTTCGGTCGGGCAAAAGAGAAGGAGAATGAGTTGTGAAGTTGTTAAAGAAAAAAAGACTTTGGTTGTTGCTTTTATTTCCGTTGACATATTTGATATCTACATTGGCAAAACGTAGTGTGTTTTTTGCGGAAGAGGTGTTTGCAAAACGAATCTATAAGGTACATTCTATTGTGGTTTCTGCAGTGACGGGATGGATTCCTTTTTCGTTGGCGGAGTTTATTGTCGTAGTCGGACCGGTGGTATGCCTTGTGTTTCTGATTCGGTTTATCATACATATGGTGAAGGATAAGGAAAACCAGTTTGCCCGGGCTCTGTTGGGGCTGCTTAACGTAGCATGCGTGGCAGCGGTAATCCTATTTGTGTATGTCATCGGATGCGGCGTAAATTATCACCGAGTATCCGTTGCGGATTACCGGGGGATTACGGTGCGGGATTCCTCGAAGGAGGAGTTGTACGGGCTGTGTACCGAATTGGCGGAGCAGGCTTACGAATTACGGGAGGAACTGGTAGAGTACGAGGATGAAAACGGTGTGTTTCGCCTGCCGGTGTCAAACCGGAAGCTGGGGAAGCTGGCACAGGATGCCTATGAGAATCTTTCCGGCGACCTGACGGTACTGAAAGGGGGTTATCCGGCACCGAAGTGCATTACAAGCTCCAAAGTGTTTTCTGCTATGGAGATTACCGGTGTTTTTACCTGCTGGACCATGGAGGCCAATGTGAACGTAGATATTCCGGACTATTCCAGAGCATCTACCATGGCTCATGAGCTGGCCCATCTTCACGGCTTCATGCGGGAGGATGAGGCGAACTTTCTTGCGTATTTAGCATGTATGGCATCCGATGATCCGGTGGTACGCTACAGTGGAACGTTACTGGCGCTTATTTACTCCGGAAATGCCCTGGCCGGGCAGGATATGGAACTTTACGGTGAGCTTTGGTCCATGTATCATCCGGGAATGATTCGGGATTTTGCGGACAACAGTGCCTACTGGGATCAATATAAGGACACGGTGATCAGTGAAACTGCGGACAAGGTAAACGATGTGTACTTAAAGGCCAATGAGCAGGAAGACGGCGTAAAGAGCTACGGCAGAGTGGTGGATTTGCTGTTGGCGGAGTATAGGGAGAATCATAAAAATTAGCTTTCCAAAACGATGATAAATAAAATAGAGTTTTCAGTTGATTCAGAGTCTTGGCAGGATATGCGGAGACTCTTTGACATTTACAGCGGAAACTGGTATACTGGGGGCAAGCTTTTCTTGGTAAGAACAAGTTAGCATAACAGAACAAATGAGAAGAGGTAGCAGTTATGAACTTTTTGGAAGAAAGAATTGTAAAGGATGGTATTGTAAAGCCGGGAAATGTACTGAAGGTGGACAGTTTTTTGAATCATCAGATGGATATTGCATTGATGGAGGAAATCGGCAGGGAGTTTAAGCGTCGGTTTGCGGGTAAAAAGGTAACGAAGGTGCTTACCATAGAAGCATCGGGTATCGGTATCGCCTGCTTCGTGGCGAAGGAATTCGGCGTTCCAATGGTATTTGCGAAAAAGTCCAAGTCCATCAATATTGACGGAGATATGTATGTGGCGGAGGTGGAATCCTTCACTCACAAAAATAAAAATCAGGTCATCGTGTCACGAAAGTTTTTGTGCGGAGAAGATCATGTATTGATTATTGATGATTTCCTTGCAAACGGTTGTGCCCTGCAGGGGTTGATCTCTATTACAGAATCTGCAGGTGCGAAGGTAGAAGGTCTGGGCATTGCAATTGAAAAGGGTTTTCAGGTGGGCGGTCGAGTCATTCGGAATCTCGGCTATGATTTGGAATCATTGGCAATTGTGGAAAGCATGGATGCAGAAACCGGAAGTATTGTGTTTCGTGAGCAGGAGGTAAGATAATGAAGAGGCAGAAAGAAAGTTCCATTGAGAATATCTATACCTTAGACGGGAAGGTGCCGTTAGGAAAATCTATTCCGTTCGGATTACAGCATGTGTTGGCGATGTTTGTTGCAAATATTGCACCGATTATGATTGTTGCCGGTGTGTGTGGTATGTCTGCAAGTGAAACCGCTTACCTGATTCAGATAGCAATGATTATGGCAGGTGTCGGTACACTGGTGCAGCTTTTCTCTGTATGGAAGCTGGGGGCAAGATTGCCGATTGTGATGGGAATCAGTTTTACTTTTGTTTCGGTGTTTTGTTATATCGGTCCGAAGTGGGGCTACGGAGCAGTTATCGGGGCGGTTATCGTGGGAGGCATTGTGGAAGGTGTTTTGGGACTTTTCGCGAAGTACTGGCGTAAGCTGGTTTCTCCGATTGTTGCGGCCTGCGTAGTGACCGCAATCGGTTTCAGCCTGCTCAGTGTGGGCGCGAATTCCTTTGGAGGCGGTAACGGTGCGGCAGACTTCGGTAGCGTGCAGAACTGGATTTTAGGTACGGTAACTTTAGTTTGTTGTATTTGCTTCAATATTTTTGCTAAAGGACATTGGAAGCAGTTGAGCGTCCTTTTCGGTCTTGTGGTGGGTTATATTCTGGCGGTATGTATGGGAACGGTAGATTTTTCTGCATTGAAGGATGTTGGTATTATTTCTGTTCCGAAGCTTATGCCGTATCAGCCGGAGTTTAATTTTAGTGCGATTCTTTCGGTTGTTATGATTTTTCTTGTTTCCGCAACGGAAACCATCGGTGACACATCAGCCATGACGAGTACGGTGCTGGGAAGGGAACCGGAGGATAAGGAACTCTCCGGAAGCTTGGCTTGTGACGGAATTGTCAGCTCTTTGTCTGCGTGCTTCGGATGTTTGCCGATTACTTCCTTCAGTCAGAATGTGGGTTTGCTTGCGATGACGAAGGTGGTAAATAGGTATACGATTGCAACAGGAGCAGGTATTTTGATTTTAGCAGGTGTTTTCCCGGCGGTGGGGGCTGTGTTGGCAACGTTACCGGAAGCTGTTTTGGGGGGCTGTACCATTATGATGTTCGGAAATATTGTAATTTCCGGTCTGCAGATGATGGGGGCTTGCGGTTATACCCAGAGAAACATTACGATTGCAGCATTGTCCTTAAGCATCGGTCTCGGCTTTACTCAGGTTCCGGATTTGTTTGCCGTGTTCCCGGAGATTGTCTGTACCATCTTTGCCGAGAACTGTGTTGCGGTAGTGTTTATTACGGCTCTTGTGTTAAATCTGGTGATTCCGAAGGATAAGGAAGATACCTCATCTGAGTTATAAAGAGAAAGGCGATGACGGCGAACCATGGAAGAATATAGGCTGAATGACAAAGATATTCGGAAGATTATTTTTGACAGCTTCTTCGGTCATAAGGAAGAAAACCGAATATTAGAGGAATTCCCCATGGGAGACAGTCGTGCGGATATGCTTTTGGTAACGAAGACGAAGCTTATCGGCTTGGAAATCAAAAGCGACCGGGATTCTTTTGTGCGTCTGGAACGGCAGATACGGGATTATGAGAAATTCTTTGACACCAATTATCTTGTAGTGGGGACGTATCATGTGGAAGAGGCGCTTCGTACCGTTCCGACTCATTGGGGCATTTATGA
This sequence comes from uncultured Lachnospiraceae bacterium, assembly GCA_964545045.1. Lineage (GTDB taxonomy): Bacteria > Bacillota > Clostridia > Lachnospirales > Lachnospiraceae > SIG307. The sequence continues at coordinate 16,153 of CAZJEN010000031.1, forward strand.
GGTTTACGAAACCGCAGACGGAACTTATGTGATGGAGTTGGTCCGTGGTGCGTCCATGGCATTAAAAGACAACACAGAAGAAAAGTTATATTTGCTTTGGCGGAATGAACTGATGAGGATTGTCCGGGACTATCGTTTGGCAAAAGGCAATCTTCAGCGAAAAGATAAGATGATAAGTAAAATCGTGAGAGGATTGACCGTACCGGTGATACAGAGTGAAATTTGCAGTGCGTTATTAAGCAGAGAGTATAGAGAGTAATAAAATGTAGCAATTCAAAGGGACTGTCGCATCTTAATGCGACAGTCCCTTTTGGTTTACATCTGTTTTTTTACGATGTCGTATTCGTTATCAAAATGATAGTACGGGCATTCTCTTACGGTGCCGGACATAAGTCTGGAATAATCATCCTCGTCCATGCCGCCTGCCATACAGACATATTCTTCATAGTCTTCGTCATATCGGAAATTGCTGCAGGTATCGCAGCTGTATTGTGTACTCATAATAGCCTCCTTGAATGAAAGTCCTGGGGATAGTATATCATACTTTTTGCGATTTTCCAGCTCTTTTGTAAAAAAGCGGGGGATATCATAAACGGAAAGGTTTTATCTGAGGATTGACATTTTGTACGGAAACTCATAAACTTTAACCGAGACAGAATTTTTTCGGAAATGAGAGGAAACTATAATGGCAAACGTAGTACAGCGTTTTTTCGGACATTTGCATACGATTAATAAACATAAGCGCATGGTAATGAAGCATTGTTTTCGCTTGGGATTGTATAAGCGGGGATTGCTTCACGACTTGTCCAAATATTCACCGACGGAGTTTTTTGTGGGGGTGAAGTATTTCAGAGGTGATGTCAGTCCGAACAATGTGCAGCGGGAGGTAGAAGGTGTAGCGCTGGCCTGGATGCATCATAAAGGACGCAACAAGCACCATTATGAGTATTGGATTGACTACAAAAAGGATGCGGAATGTGAGCTCGCGGGGATGAAAATGCCTTTGGAGTATGTGCTTGAGATGTTTTGTGACAGGGTAGCAGCCAGCAAGGTGTATAATAAAGAAAAGTATACACAGAAAGACCCGTTAGCGTACTATAAGCGAGGCGAAGGAAAATATCTTATGCATCCGGAAACGGTAGCTTTATTGGAGAAGCTTCTTATCATGCTTGCGGAGGAAGGGGAAGAGGCAACTTTTTCCTATATTCGCAGGGAACTTTTGGAAAAAGTGAAAAAATAGATAAAAAAAGCTAAATAATATTGAACTTTTTGTAGAAAAGAGTAATTGCTTTTTTGGAGGAAATGTAGTATAGTGGTAGTCGCGTTGGAAAAACGTAATGCGAAAGGCACGAAAGGAGTATTAGCAATGCGAGAGGAATGGAGAGGTTTTAAATCAGGTGTATGGGAAAGAGAAATCAACACAAGAGACTTCATTCAGAAGAATTTTAACCCTTACGAAGGAGACGAATCCTTTCTGGCAGGACCGACGGAAGCAACCAAGGCGCTGTGGGAACAGGTATTAGACTTATCAAAGCAGGAATTAGAAGCCGGTGGTGTACTGGATATGGATACCAGTGTGATTTCTACGATTACATCTCATGGACCGGGCTATTTAAATAAAGATAAGGAAACGATTGTAGGTTTCCAGACGGACAAGCCGTTTAAGCGTTCTTTACAGCCGTACGGCGGTATCAGAATGGCAGCAAAGGCTTGTAGTGACAACGGTTATACCTTAGATCCGGAAGTAGAAGAGTTCTTTACGGTTCATCGTAAGACTCATAATGCAGGTGTATTTGATGCATATACCCCGGAGATGCGTGCATGCCGTTCCAGCCATATTATTACGGGTCTTCCGGATGCTTACGGAAGAGGTCGTATTATCGGTGACTACAGACGTGTCGCACTTTATGGTGTAGATCGTTTGATTGCGGATAAGGAAGATCAGAAGAATTCCACCCGTACCATTATGTACTCCGACGTTATTCGTGACCGTGAGGAGCTTTCCGAGCAGATTCGTGCGTTGAAGGATCTGAAGAAGCTTGGTGAGATTTACGGTTTTGATATCGGTAAGCCGGCATCTAATGTACAGGAAGCAATTCAGTGGTTATACTTCGGATACCTTGCGGCTGTTAAGGAGCAGAACGGTGCGGCAATGTCTCTCGGACGTACTTCTACGTTCCTTGATATCTATGCACAGCGTGACCTTGCAGAAGGCAGATTTACCGAGGAGCAGATTCAGGAGTTTGTTGACCACTTCATTATGAAGCTTCGTCTGATTAAGTTCGCAAGAACTCCGGAATACAATGCATTGTTCTCCGGTGACCCGACCTGGGTAACCGAGTCTATCGGTGGTATCGGTATCGACGGCAGACCGCTTGTAACCAAGATGTCCTTCCGTTACCTGCATACCCTTAATAATCTCGGTGCAGCTCCGGAGCCGAACATGACCGTACTTTGGTCCACCAGACTTCCGCAGGCATTTAAGCGTTACTGTGCAGCTGTATCCATCGCATCCTCTTCCGTTCAGTACGAGAACGATGACCTGATGCGTGTTACCCATGGTGATGACTACGCAATCGCTTGTTGTGTATCCTCCATGCGTGTAGGTAAGGAAATGCAGTTCTTCGGCGCAAGAGCAAATCTTGCAAAGTGTCTCCTTTACGCTATCAACGGTGGTGTGGACGAGATTACCAAGAAGCAGGTAGCACCGGAGTATCGTCCGATTACTTCCGAGTATTTGGATTACGATGAAGTTATGGACAAGTACAACGCAATGATGAAGTGGCTTGCCCGTGTATATGTAAATACCTTAAATATCATTCATTATATGCATGATAAGTACTGCTACGAGAAGTTACAGATGGCGTTGCATGATAAGAAGGTAACCCGTTGGTTCGCAACCGGTGTTGCGGGACTTTCTGTAGTTGCGGACTCTCTTTCCGCAATTAAGTATGCAAAGGTAAAGGTTATTCGTGATAAGGACGGCGTTGCTGTAGATTACGAAGTAGAGGGCGATTTCCCGAAATACGGTAACGATGATGACCGCGTAGATGATATCGCAAGAGACATCGTACACACCTTCATGCAGTATGTAAAGGGTAATCATACCTATCGTGGCGGTATCCCGACCACTTCCATTCTTACCATTACTTCTAACGTTGTATACGGTAAGAATACCGGTTCCACTCCGGACGGAAGAAAAGCAGGACAGCCGTTTGCTCCGGGCGCAAACCCGATGCATGGAAGAGACAAGAACGGTGCGGTTGCATCCTTGGCATCTGTTTCCAAGCTTCCGTTCCGCGATGCACAGGACGGTATTTCCAATACCTTTACGGTAATTCCGGGTGCACTCGGTAAGGAAAGCGTAATTCTTACAAGTGATTTAGCAATTGATTTTGACGAGGGATGCTGCAGTCCGGCAACTCAGAACGCAGAGCCGGATTACGGTACCGCAGAATAGAAAGGGAGCGATTAGTTATGGCAGCAGATTTAAATCAGATCGACAATCTGGTAGCATTATTAGACGGATATGTAGAGCAGGGCGGACACCACTTAAATGTTAATGTATTAAGTCGTGAAACCCTTTTAGATGCACAGGCACATCCGGAGAAGTATCCGCAGTTGACGGTAAGAGTATCCGGTTATGCGGTTAACTTCAATAAGTTAAATAAGGAGCAGCAGGACGAGGTTATTTCCCGTACATTCCATGAGGTGATGTAATGCAAGGATGGATTCATTCTGTGGAAAGCTTTGGTACTGTGGACGGTCCGGGACTTCGCATGGTAATTTTCATGCAGGGATGCCCGATGCGCTGTGCCTATTGCCACAATCCGGATACGTGGATGGAGAAGAGAGGTTCTTTTATGTCCACGGAGGAACTGATTGAAAAGTTTCTGAAGAACCGTACCTATTATAAAAACGGAGGAATTACGGTTTCCGGTGGAGAGCCGCTTTGCCAGCTTGATTTCGTAACGGAGTTGTTTCGTTTGGCAAAGAAACATGATATTTCTACTTGTCTTGATACTTCCGGAATTATGTTTCCGTATCGGAAGAAAGAAGACGGTTGGATTGTAGCGCAGAACGGAATTCACGATGCAATCAGAAGACATGGCACCGGTACGTTGCTGAAAGCCTACGAAGAGTTGTTGGCGGTTACGGATTTGGTGTTGCTTGATTTGAAGCATATGGATACGGAGGAACATCGGAAATTGACCGGACATTCCAACGGAGCGGTCCTTGCTTTTCTGGAATACCTGGAAGAGCGTAAAGTTCCGGTTTGGATTCGTCGGGTGGTGGTTCCGGGATATACGGATGATGATGCGGAATTGTTGCGTCTCGGAGAGTATATCGGAGGTTTTTCCAACTTGCAGGCGGTAGAAGTATTACCGTATCATTCCATGGGTGTGTCAAAGTATAAAGAACTTGGCCTGAACTACAGATTATCCGGGGTACAGGATGAAAGCAAAGAGACGGCAACGGAGAAGAGAAAAATCATCTTACAGGGGATTCGAAATCGTCGCCAGTGTAATGTCTCAAAGGAATAGTATACTTGATTTATTAAAAACTTGTGCGATTTATTAGAAACGTTAATAAGTTGCACAAGTTTTTTTCATACAAAATTCATACAAATTTCGAAAAGGGAGATTGCCGAAAACAAAAAGAAATGGTATGATAAAAGTGGTTTATGAAAAAAAGAGCGCCGAAGAGGCGAGGAAAGAGGTAGCAGTATGGAAATGAAATCCATTCAAAAGGAACTGAGCAGCAATTCTTATCCGGGCAGAGGTATTATTATCGGTAAGTCTCCGAACGGCAAGTATGCAGTGACCGCATATTTCATTATGGGAAGAAGCGAGAACAGCAGAAATCGTGTATTCGTTACCGAAGGTGACGGTATCCGTACGGAAGCGTTTGATCCGAGCAAGTTAAGCGATCCGAGCTTAATTATTTATGCACCGGTACGTGTTCTCGGAAATAAGACCATCGTAACCAACGGTGATCAGACCGATACCATCTACGAGTTAATGGATAAGCAGCAGACTTTCGAGCAGGCACTGCGTACCAGAGAGTTCGAGCCGGATGCTCCGAACTACACTCCTCGTATTTCCGGTATTTTACATACGGGTGCAGGTTCTTACAACTATGCAATGTCCATTTTAAAGAGCAACAACGGTGACCCGAGCGGTTGCAATCGTTATACCTTTGCATATACCGATCCGAAGGCGGGCGAAGGACACTTCATCCACACCTACATGGGTGACGGTAATCCGCTTCCGAGCTTTGAAGGTGAGCCGAAGCTTGTGAATACTGCAGATGATATTGATGCATATACCCAGCTTTTGTGGGAGAATTTAAATGAGGAGAATAAGGTTTCCTTGTTTGTTCGTTACATTGATATCGTAACCGGTACTACCGAGACCAGAATCGTAAATAAGAATAAGTAAGCATTGTCAGAATAGAACAGTTTGATTGAACATAGGAGGCATGACATGAACGAATTCGAATTAAAGTACGGATGTAATCCGAATCAGAAGCCGTCCAGAATTTACATGGAAGACGGCAGTGAACTCCCGATTACCGTATTAAACGGCAGACCGGGCTATATCAACTTCTTAGATGCATTCAACGGCTGGCAGTTGGTAAACGAGTTAAAGAAGGCAACCGGACTTCCGGCAGCAACTTCCTTTAAGCACGTTTCCCCGGCAGGTGCAGCGGTAGGTCTTCCGCTGACCGAGGTTGAGAGAAAGATTTACTGGGTAGACGATATGGGCGAGTTGACCCCGATGGCAAGCGCTTATGCAAGAGCAAGAGGCGCTGACCGTATGTCTTCCTTCGGTGATTTTATTTCTCTTTCCGATGTATGTGACGAGTGTACCGCACGTATCATTAAGCGTGAGGTTTCTGATGGTGTTATCGCTCCGGGTTATACTCCGGAAGCTTTGGCTATTTTAAAGGAGAAGAAGAAGGGTGGATACAACGTGATCCAGATCGACCCGAACTACGTTCCGAAGCCGCTTGAGCGTAAGGAAGTATACGGCATTACCTTCGAGCAGGGCAGAAACGAGTTAAAGGTAGACGATGAGCTTCTTTCCAACTTCGTTACCGCAAACAAGGATTTGCCGGAGTCTGCTCGTATTGACCTTATCATTTCCCTTATCACCTTAAAGTACACTCAGTCCAACTCTGTGTGCTATGTAAAGGGTGGTCAGGCAATCGGTATCGGTGCAGGACAGCAGTCCAGAATTCACTGTACCAGACTTGCGGGCAGCAAGGCTGACAACTGGTATCTTCGTCAGAACCCGAAGGTATTGAACCTTCCGTTCTTAGATAAAATCGGCAGAGCAGACCGCGACAACGCAATCGACCTTTACATCGGTGAGGATTACATGGATGTATTGGCTGACGGCGCTTGGGAGCGTATCTTCAAGGAGAAGCCGGAGGTATTTACCGCAGAGGAGAAGCGTGCTTGGCTTGACACCATGACCGATGTTGCGCTTGGCTCCGATGCATTCTTCCCGTTCTCTGATAACATCGAGAGAGCATTTCGTAGCGGTGTTAAGTACATTGCAGAGCCGGGCGGTTCCGTAAGAGATGACCTTGTTATCGAAGCGGCAGATAAGCATAATATGGTAATGTGCTTCACCGGCATCCGTTTGTTCCACCACTAAAAGCTTTAGGCGTAAATTTACGCAATAGCGGATTGACTGAAAGCGTAAAATGTGATACTTTTATAAGGTAAAAGCAGTTTTACTAAAGGAGGATAATTATGCAGCGTTTTGGTATTGGCGAGATGGAAATGAAGATGGCAAAGCTGCTTTGGGACAGAGAAGGAATCGGTTCCGGTGCAGTAGTTAAGTTATGTGCGGAAGAGTTCGGATGGAAGAAGTCCACGACTTATACAATGCTTCGCAGACTTTGCGAGCACGGATTATTCCAGAATGTAAACAGCATCGTAACTTCTGTAATGAGCGAAGAGGATTACAAGGCAAAGGTAGGAACCGAGTTAGTAAATGATAAGTTTGACGGTTCCCTTCCGATGTTTGTAGCAGCATTCACAAAGGTGAATAAGTTGTCTGCAAAGGATAAGAAGGAACTGCTTGCAATCATCGAAGGTTCCAAGAAGTAAGAATAAGAAAAGGTAAGATGCCATATCTGCAATTTCGATTGTGGATATGGCATTTTTTTGCGTGCAGGCAAAGTGAGTATTGAGTCGACCTTGTAAGTTTACTTACAAAGGTCGTCGAAATACGAGCGCGCCCACGACCGAGCGGCTTTGCCGCGAGGTGAGGTGAGGCACAAGGTGCCGCCTGCACGGAGAAAAGCTTGCTCTCAAGCAGTTGCGCAGTCATGCGAACGTGCTCGCGACCGAGCGACGGCGTCGCGAGGTGCGTGGCTAAGCGCGAAGCGCAAGCCTGCACGCAAAGGTCGTCGAAATGCGAGCGCACCCACGACCGAACGGCATGATGCGCTACAGTTGATAAACTACGCCATGGCAGATAAACCAAGCTACGGATGGTTGACGAGAAGAATGCAATTTGTTAAACTTACTTTACCTAGGATAGATTTATTTCACGTGAAAAGCGGATGATGTATCCGACGAAAAGCGACAATGGATGGGAAACTAAATAATACAAAAGAGGTGCTTTCATGTCGAATGTTACTTTTTTATGGATATTCAGCCGCGGAATTGAGCTGGGTGTAATTATTCTGTGCCTTTTACCGATTCGGGCGTTGTTCCGGAGAAAGGTTCCAAGACTGTTTTCGTATGTGCTTTGGATTGCGTTACCGGCGAATATTGTGACAAAAATGGTGCTAAAGAAATATCGTGTAGATGCGGATTTTGTTCATAGAGAACCTAAAGTAATTGTTGACGAGAATACGGTTCGGGTCATGAAATGGTGTTGGATAGGCGGAACGATTGTCGTAATACTTTGGCTGGCAATTTCTTATATCAGGTTCTTAAGGAGATTGGTTGGATGTATCTGTTTACAAAAAGGAGTTTATCTTGCCGATCGAATCCACGCTCCCTTTACCCTGGGCTTGCTTTGCCCGAAGATTTATTTACCGGTTTCCTTGAAGGAAGAGTATTACGAGTATGTGATATTGCATGAAAAAGTACATATTTCCAGAAAAGATGTGTGGATGAAGTATCTGGCGGTGGGCTTTCTAGGCCTATTCTGGTTCCAACCATTTCTTTGGTTTGCCTGCCGTTTGTTTATCAATGATATGGAAGAAGCATGTGATGAAACGGTAATACGAAAGGAGAGTCCGGAGTTTCGAGAAAGATACGCAAGAGTGTTGGTAGAGGTTTCTTTTCAAGCAGGCAAAATACGTGGCGCAGCTATCGGTTATGGAAACGGAGCAATTAAATCCCGTATTACGAATATTATGAATTATAAAAAGGTGAGATTGCGTGGTCATTTGATGGCAGTTATGGTTTGTGCTTTGTTTGTAGTTGCTTCTGTTCTGATTTCGTGGCAAATACCGAGGCTGGTACAGAGAGCGAAAAATGTAGAATATAAAAGTGAAAATGTCTCGGTTCAGCATATCGGGATAGGGAAAGAACTTGTTACAGAAGAAAAGTGATATATGTTATGAGAAGGAGGTTGCTTATGAAAAAATGGAAATGTTTATTGGCAATATTAGTTGCAATAGGAACAGTATTTGTAAATTGTTCGGTGGCGGAAGCTGCAGATAATGAGATAACTGTTGTACAGGTAGGAAGAAGTGTAGAAGTACTAACGGATGAAGAAATGACAGATATTTCGTTGGAGTTTATAGGTGGGAATGTAAATCAACCGATGACATCTAATTCGTCTTATACCGCATATCGATATACAGATGCATTTGAATTTTATTTGGATGGAGAATGGATTGCGCGTGCAGATGTAGAAGCTATCGTATGGCATTATACGGACGGAAAGGTGCATTTATATTCAAGAACCATCGGGGTGTCTAGATTGGCGAATTATGATGCTGCCAGAATATACGGCAGTATTGTAAATACTGATGGCAGTTATAGCTATACAACGGGAGATCGAGTGCATCTCTATCTTGATCAGGGAACCTGGAGCTATGCCATCGACTTCTACGTATCCAATACCGAGGCTTATTTTACCTGCTATGAAGTATAACCTGTAAACAAAATCAATATTTTATCAGACAACCCAAAAGGACAGGCCTTACGCCCAATGTCATTAAGTTAAGATTGACAAAATAAGGACTTCCAGAAAAGAGGTAAGAGAATGGTTCTCTATACCTCTTTTCTTTGTTTTTAGGTAGCACAAATAGACAGATTTACATCTGCCTCAAAAAAATAGTGTTCAGAAGATAAGATTTATGCTATCCTATAAAGGAAGCCTTGGAAAACTTTTTGTGTAAGTTTTCTTTCGCTATGTCGGTCTGGGCGGACCGGTAGCAGATGTCTTGCAATGGCGGCTTCTAAATTAGGTGGTGATGTGTTTCCACGGTAAAATAGTCTGCATACATGTACAGCAACTGAAAAGTTGGCTTTATATTGATGTTTCCTTTGCTTTTTTTCGATGACTACGTGCGAGGTAATCATTTCTGCAAAGTTATACATAATCAGATGTGCATATATTTCCTGAAGGACACACATCACCTTTTTTGAGTGAAACTTCAGCATTCCGACGGTATATTTTAAGTCTCGAAACGAAGTCTCTATTCCCCAACGCATCGCATACAATTGTTGTAGTCTTTCAACAGGATATAGTTCTGTGTCCAGGTTGGTTAATACTGTTTCAAAACAGCCTTCTGATAATTCAAAACGAACAATTCTAAATTTTAGTTCGTAAAATTTCACAGGGTCTTTATGCCTGTTTTTTGAAGGAATATAATCTAAGGGTGTTGTTGTAGGGATAAACCTATAATGATTTTTCCTTCAGAAGTTCAGTTGTTTCTTTTGTTTTTTATGTGTAAGAAGGAGTTGGACAGACATATCAAAACTTTCTGTTTCCGGCAAGTCGAAACTACTTTTAATCCCCGCTTTCCCATCTTTAATACGTATCAAAAACTTCCATCCTTTTTCTTGCAGATGTGCCATGTTGTTATAAGATTCGTATCCTCTGTCGGCAATAACCAAGGCACAAGAAATGTCGGATCGGTCTACCATATCTACAAAAGCCCTGTGTTCATTTGATTCTTTCCTTTTCTGGATGATTACATCAGAATAAATGTGATGTTCCAAGTCATACAATGCATTCAGATGCAGGAGATTATACGGTTTCTGCCCGTTGGTACCAGGGAAATAAGAGCCGGCATCATCAGGATTCACAGGAATCTGGATATCGGAACCATCTACGGCGAAAAGCCTCATACCATCACTCGAACAAGGAATCAATTGATGAGAAAAACTCTTAAATATTTCTTTAAAAGCTTCGCTTTTTTTATTTTATGCCTTTGTTGTACAAATGCAGAGGAAGAAGCTGCATCAGTAGAGTATTGATAGAAGTCCAAAAGTTCATTTGAAAGATTGCCTCCTCCCATGCCGATAATGCACTGCAACAAGCGTTTCAGAGGTAGTTTTCTGTTGCGTGTAAAATCTGTTTTTGGATTAGTACAATACTCTTTGGAATTTGTTGCAATCCGGTTGATTTCTGATAGCAGAAGTTTCTTTACAATTTTAGGTTTCATGCGCATCCTCCTTGAAATTAAGATTTACTTAACTACAAGGGCCGATTTCGCTACAAAAGACTGTTGCGAAATCGGCCGCACATTTTAGGCGTGTTGTCAATACTTTGTATAGAAAAAAAGACCCCTATACCATTTTTGTGGTATAGGAATCTTTTTCATCACCTTAACTTAATGACATTGGACTTACGCCTGTCCTTTTATTTTCTTTAACCATTTGCCGCTTCGCAAACGGAAGTAACACCAGATACATTTGATGATTTGGTCGATTTTAAGGAATGTATAAATCCAAAAGGACGGTAAGCCCCATTTCAGTCCCGCAAGGTAACCTAACGGAATGGAAGCTACCCAGAGGAACAGGATGTCACCGGCCATGAGGAAGGTGGTATCGCCGCCGGCGCGGAGTACACCTTTCGTCAGGATGGAGTTCATGGATTGGAAGATGTTGATGATAATAATTGCATTCATCAAATCCCATGCAATTGCTTTGGCTTCCGCTGATACGTCGTAATAGTTGATAATCGGACCCCGCAACAGGAAGATGACAAGGGCGGAGAAACATCCGATGATAAAACCGATAAAGAGGAAGGTATAACCTTGCCTTTGGGCTTTATCGACATCGCCTTCTCCCATGGTGTGTCCGGTAATAATGCCGCTGGCATTGCAGACACCGGTGGTAAGGACGGAGCTTAACTGTTGTACCACTGTGGTGACGGAGTTGGCTGCCACGAAGGTTTCGCCGATACGTCCCATGATCATGGCTACTGTATTGTTACCGAGGGCTAAAAGTCCGTCACTGATTAATACCGGGATACTGATGCGTATGTATTCGCCCAAAAGGTCTTTACATTTCATAAAAGTGTCCTTCAGGCGGTAGCGGATACGTTTATCAATAAAGAAGAAGTAGCCGCAGATAAAGCAAAGCTCAAATACACGGGCAATTAAGGTACCGAGAGCCGCACCGCCGATTTCCATACGCGGAGCACCTAAGTTACCGAAAATAAATACCCAGTTAAAAAATACATTGACAAAAAATGCGGAGATAGAGCAGTACAGCGGAATCCGCACCTGACCTACGGTACGCAGTACAATGGTACATGTAAGGGAGAGACCGGTACAAATGTAAGTGGGTATCATCCACTTTAAATAAGTAATACCGTGGGTGATAATCGGTGTTTCATCGGAATATATACGCATAATCCATTCCGGCGAGATAATGGTAATGGCGGTAAAAATAGAAGCAAATACGACTACGAAACGTAGCATAATGGTAATCGTTTTCTTTAAAGAGTGCTTATCTTGCATGCCCCAGAACCGGGAGGTCAGCACGGAAGCACCCATACCGATACCCATACAGCATATCATAAACAGGTTGATGAACTGGCCGGCCAGAGAGGAAGCGGAAATCTGTGCATCTCCCATTTTACTCAGCATGATGGTGTCCATCAGGTTGATGCCGACGGTGATTAGGGATTGCAGTGAAATCGGAATTGCAATTTTTGCCATTTTCAGGTAAAGCTCTTTGTCACCCAGATATTCTTTTAAATTCCATTCTTTCTTCATAATTAAAACCTTCTTCTTGTAATTTTGCACAAGAAATATTGTATCATAAGGGGGCAGAACTGTCTATCTTAAAAAAAATTATATTTCTGTAAAAAAATAAATTGTCAAGCCGAAAAAATTGTGATATAGTATCTATGTTATTTGAAACAATCTTTATTCCCAACGCAGGAGGATATCAAAATGAAAAAGGTATATGAAGGTAAGACAAAAGATGTTTATGCTCTCGACAACGGCAATGTAATGCTTAAGTTCAAGGACGACTGCACCGGTAAGGACGGCGTTTTTGATCCGGGCGAGAATACCGTAGGTTTAACCATCGAGGGTATCGGTAAGGCTAATCTTCAGACTTCCATCCACTACTTTGAATTGTTAAAGAAGGCTGGCATCAAGACTCATTATGTAGGCGCTGATGTAGAAAACGCTACCATGGAAGTTCTTCCTGCTACTGTATTCGGTCATGGTCTTGAGGTTATTTGCCGTCTCGTTGCTACCGGTAGCTTCATCCGCAGATACGGTGAGTATATGGCAGACGGTACCGTTTTAGAAGGTGGTTACGTTGAGTGTACCTTCAAGAACGATGCTCTCGGTGATCCGCTTGTAACCGGTGAGGGTCTTGCAGCTCTCGGCGTTATGACTCCGGAGATGTTCGAAAGCATGAAGGAGCAGACCTTAAAGATTACCAAGATTGTTGCTGATGACTTAAAGTCCATCGGTCTTGATCTTTGGGATATTAAGTTTGAGTTCGGTTACAACAACAACGAAGTTATCTTAATCGATGAAATCGCTTCCGGTAACATGCGTGTTTACAAGGACGGCAAGATTGTAGAGCCGGTTGAGTTGACCAAGCTTATCTTAAACAGATAATAAGAGAATAAAGTTATTTGAAAGGAGCCTTCTGCGGACAAGCAGGAGGCTCTTTCTGCGTTTATTTCACCTTGTCTTTCGCACCTTGCTTTGTTGCTGCGGGTTCGTATTCGATATCATATAAGTCATGATAGGACTCCAGTTCCGCAGTGTTCATCGGTGGGCGGTACATCATACCGGTGAGTTCCGTGGCAGAGCTGACCGGCATGGTATCGATATCCGGGAAATCGTCCTCCATAGGAGTGGAAGCTTCGAATACTTCCACAGTACGTTTTACGTTATCCCGTTGCTTCTGACGTGCGCTTTTCAGCTTCTGCGGTGCACTGTGGGTTTGGGTGCTGTCTTCGATGTGAGACATGGGTTCACCACCTTTCGTTGGGTTTGGAGATAGTGTGCACAATGTAAACTTTTCTCATACCGGAAGAAAGATGCTAAGAAATTTGAATAAAAAAAGAAAACCCCGATGCCTGAGGAGCTTGTCTGCGAAAACGTAGAACGGACGCTTTTTGCATCGGGATTTTTAGCAATAATGTTTAGAAGTAAAATTATTCTACAATGCGAATTTCTTTGATTCTCGGCTGGTCTGCTGCAGCTACGGTACCGTTTGCATCCTGTACCGGAGTTGCGTTACAGATGGCATCTACCACTTCGATACCGCTTGTAACCTGACCGAAAGCAGCATAGGCGCCGTCTAAGTGAGGGGCATCCTGGTGCATAATGAAAAACTGGGAGCTGGCACTGTTCGGATCGTTGGAGCGGGCCATGGAGATAACACCGCGGGTGTGGGCTAAATTGTTTTCGATTCCGTTCTGGGCAAATTCTCCCTGAATCTTCTTGGAAGAGCCGCCAATACCGATACCTAACGGGTCACCGCCTTGAATCATAAAACCACTGATGATACGGTGGAAGGTAATTCCGTCATAAAAGTCATCCTTTACCAGGTTAATAAAGTTGGTAACGGTAACCGGAGCGATATCCGCATCTAAAGTAAGAGCAATAGTACCGTATTCTTCAATCTCGATTTCTACATTGTACTTGCCGGAAAGAAGCCCTTCGGAGTCTCTGGTCAGTAAATCGGTACTTTGAGCCGGTGCTTGAGTAGGAGTAGTGTTGCCGGAGGAAGCGGTGGTTCCCGTTACCTTGCCGGTAATACGAATATCCTTAATGACCGGCTGGTTCTTTGCAAGAACTGTACCGTTGCCGTCCTCTACTTTCGTGGCTTCACAGATGGCATCCACGATTTCCATGCCTTCCGTAACCCAGCCGAATGCGGCATAGCTGCCGTCTAAGTGAGGAGCTGCCTCGTGCATAATGAAAAACTGGGAGCTGGCACTGTTCGGGTCGTTGGTGCGGGCCATGGAGATGACGCCACGGGAATGGGCTAAGTTGTTCGTGATGCCGTTTGCGGCAAATTCGCCCTGAATGTTTTGCGCGGAACCACCCATGCCGGTACCCTCCGGGTCACCGCCCTGAATCATAAAACCATCGATGATACGATGGAAGGTAAGTCCGTCGTAGAAATCCGCATTTGCCAGATTAACAAAATTGGTAACAGTAACCGGTGCGAGGTCTGCGTCTATGGTCAGGGCAACGGTGCCGTACTTTTCGATTTCGATTTCCACACCGTACTGACCGGAAAGAAGTCCTTCGGAATCCTGGGTCAACATCTCTACCGGTGTATCCGGGTTTTCCTCTTTCTTTCCGCAAGCGGCAAAAGCGAATAATACTGCGGACAAGAAAACAAGGGATAAAAGTTTCTTTTTCATAATATCCTCCTATAAAATGTGCCTGTTTGCACAAAGTAAATACAGTATAAAGGTCAAATGTGTTAAAAGTGTGTTGATAATGCGAATGGGAGAAAAATGGGTTGTTTGTATTGGAGATGGTGTAGTATAATGAGGACAGAAGGGGGAATTACATATGAAAAAAAGACTGTGTTTTTGTCTGTTGGCGGTACTTATGACGGGATGTGTGGCCTGCCAAGGAAAAATGGAAAGTGATGTGATTGGTGAACCGACTGTAACAGCGACGGTTGTGCCGACGGAGATTCTTGAGTCGACTGCAACGCCTGAGCCGATTGCGACGCCTGAGCCGACCGCAACACCTGAGCCGACTGCAACACCTGAGCCGACCGCAACACCTGAGCCGACCGCAACACCTGAGCCGACTGCAACACCTGAGCCGACTGCGACGCCTGAGCCGACTGCAACACCTGAGCCGACTGCAACACCTGAGCTGACCGCAACGCCGGTCCCGACTGCAACACCTGAGCCAACCGCGACACCGGCCCCGACCGCAACACCAAAGCCGACACCGAAACCGGGAGCGGAGGTGACGGTGAGGTATTTTGCACCGTTAGTATTAAAGGATTTGAGTGCAATAAGTGCAACAGATGCAATGGACTTTTTGAATAAGTTGTCGGCATATGCGTGGAAGAAGGAAGGTTTTGCAACAGAGACAGCGATGTTAAATGAAACAGCGAGTGAATATTTTAGCGCTGCCGGGATATCTTTGTTGGAAAACGGAGTTGTATTGGACAGTGCGAAGGCCTTTTATGGGGACGATGTGACCGTGTCTTCGAATGGATGGTACGACGGAGAAAGAACCTGGTATGATGAAAAGAATGGTGCAGGAATGTCGGTTCTTTATAGTAGTTTTAACAACAAAACGTTCTCTGATTATGATATTAATAAGGGTGAAACAATTGATGCATATGCAAGCTATATGGTGAACACGGGAAGTGAGACAATTGTTTATGTTCCGTGTGTTCTGGATGTTCAGTTACAATTGGGAATTATGAGTGTGAAGATGACCTATCTTATGG
>CAZJEN010000032.1:0-31099 GCA_964545045.1 uncultured Lachnospiraceae bacterium
GCAAGTCGCAACGCTCCGTCAAACTTCCTCCAACCGGTTCTAAACGTCTCTCGGGAGCGGCCTCGAGACTTAGAACCGCTAGGAGGCGATTTCGACTGCGCTAAAGGCGCGACCCTTCGGGAAAAGCAAAAATCAAACGGATATCGGCGGTTTTGCCTCCAGGCCCCTGTCAGAAAAAGGAAGCATGTCTGCTATGCGACAGCCCTTTTGCCTTGTGAGTTCCATTGAATTATCTATACCTCTGAAAAATACGGTATCAGCTTCTCTGCATACTGTTTCCAGGTGAGATGTTCACCTGCATAGGTCCTTGCTCTGTCCACAATTTGCTGCATTTCTTCCGGACGTTCCAGAAGATTTGTAACGATATTCGGCAGTGCGGAAAGGTTCTTTAAATCGTAGTAGCGAAGCATGTCCCCGTCGGTAAAATGCTCCGTTAGATATTGGCTCTTATCAGTGACGCATACCGCGCCGTTTAGCATGGAGCTGTAGATGCGGTCGTGGGAGCCCCGCTTAAACCAAGGCATGACGTTTAAGGAAATTTTTGCTTCGGAAATTGCTTTTAGGCAGACCTCGGTATCGGAGTATTCCGTATGGGAGAGTCTGTTTTTATTTTTGACGGAAAGGGTTTCCCAACCGGCACCGATGCAGTGTACCGGGACATCGGCATCCACTAAGGTCCGTATTACTTTGCCTCGGAAGGTAAAACGAATCCATAAGTCGAGAAAAATCATTTTGTTCATGACATTTCTTAAATCTTCTGTGCTAAGCTCCGGTAATTCCCTGTTTAGGTGACGTAAGTACACCGTATGAATGCATTGATCCGGATCAGCCAGTAAATCGTCCAAAATGCCGTGATAAAAGGCATCGTACTCCGCACCGTTACGGCTCATATATGGGAGGAAAAAGTCCGGTTGTGTAAAACATCCCGTAAAGACTACAGCGGTAGAACGTTTCGCAATAGGATGCTGCGGAATGGTGTTGCCTGTCAGGTTCGGAATCCATGTGGCCGGGGCAATTACATCCTCTCTCAAAGAAAGGGGTACACCGCTGCCAAAGGAGGCGCGGTAATCGCAACCGGCCAACGGCATGGTTTCACCCAGCCGAATCTCCGGATAAAACTGTTTCATATAATCCGTATGGTCTTCGTCGATACATATTTGCAGATATCGTTTCGGCAGATATTTTAATTCCTCATAATAATAGAAAGGATGGTCTACAATGATATTGATACAGGCAACATCGTATTTGTCCCAAAGGAGTTCTCCTTCCGGGGTGTGGAAAATGGCTTCCCGCTGAATACCGTGAAAATTAAAGGTAATCATTACGGTTTCGTGATTTTGTATGAAATCGATGATTTTCTCCGTGCCGAAAAAAGGTTCGTGTATGCGAACAAGACGCACTTCATAGCCTATTTTCACGTATTCCTCCGCCAAGCGGTCGGAGAAGAAATGCAGGGTTTCCACACTGGGTTGAAAAAGTAAAAGACGTTTCATAGGTACCTCCCGGTTGCTGTAATATGAGGTTTGATAAACGAATCGAAAGTTCTGTATTTATACTAACATAAGGGAAAGTGATTGGCAAGAGTGCCTGCGGAAGCGAAGGGATATGAAAAGGGTGGAGACAAGGGGCAAGGGGTTTTTGAAAGCCCCTTGCATATCATGGAAAAATCATGTAAAATAAAGTGTTGTGGTATGCCCTGAAACGAAAATGAAGAGGGCTGCTTCTATAAAGAAACGAGAAAAATGCAGGAGGCAATTATGAACCATAAAGACGAAATAAATAAACGACGCACCTTTGCGATTATTTCCCATCCGGATGCCGGTAAGACCACGCTGACGGAGAAGCTTTTGTTATACGGAGGTGCTATCAATCTGGCGGGCTCCGTTAAGGCAAAGAAGACCGCAAAGCACGCGGTATCCGACTGGATGGAAATCGAAAAGCAGAGAGGTATTTCCGTTACCTCTTCCGTGATGCAGTTTAATTATGACGGATATTGTATCAATATTCTGGATACCCCGGGACACCAGGACTTCTCCGAAGATACCTATCGTACCCTTATGGCGGCGGATTCCGCGGTCATGGTTATCGATGCGTCCAAGGGTGTTGAGGCGCAGACCAAGAAGCTGTTTAAGGTTTGTGTTATGCGCCATATTCCGATTTTTACTTTTGTGAATAAGATGGACCGTGAAGCGAGAGATACCTTCGAGCTTCTGGATGAGATTGAAAATGTGTTAGGTATCCGTACCTGCCCGATGAACTGGCCGATTGGGTCCGGTAAGAATTTTAAGGGCGTGTTTCACAGAGATACGGAAACCATTACCCGTTTTATTGCGGCAAACAACGGTCAGAACGAAGTAGAAAAGATTGAAGCAAAGTTAGGCGATGCCAATCTGGATGATATTATCGGCAGAGAAAACCATCAGAATTTGGTGGATGAGATCGAGCTTCTGGACGGCGCCAGCAGTGAGTTTGATTTGGAGAAGGTCAGTGCCGGTGAATTGACGCCGGTGTTCTTCGGTTCCGCCCTTACCAATTTCGGTGTGGAGACCTTCCTTGAGCACTTTTTAGAAATGACTACATCCCCGCTTCCGCGTAACGCAAAGAGCGGTGTGATTGAACCGCTTGACCATGAATTTTCCGCTTTCGTATTTAAGATTCAGGCAAATATGAATAAGGCCCATCGTGACCGTATTGCCTTTATGCGTATCTGTTCCGGTAAGTTCGAGGCCGGTATGGAAGTAAATCATGTGCAGGGCGGCAAGAAGATTCGTTTGTCCCAGCCGCAGCAGATGATGGCTCAGGACAGAAAGATTGTAGAAGAGGCCTATGCCGGCGATATTATCGGTGTTTTCGATCCGGGTATTTTCTCCATCGGAGATACGGTATGTGCACCGAGTGAAAACATTGAATACGAAGGTATCCCGACTTTCGCACCGGAGCATTTTGCGAAGATCCGTCAGGTGGATACAATGAAGAGAAAGCAGTTTATTAAGGGTGTTTCCCAGATTGCCCAGGAAGGTGCCATCCAGATTTTTCAGGAGTTTAACACCGGTATGGAAGAAATCATTGTAGGCGTGGTAGGTGTGCTGCAGTTTGACGTGCTTCGGTTCCGTTTGGAGTCTGAATACGGCGTGGAAATCCGTATGGATCCGCTTCCGTACGAATATATCCGTTGGATTGAAAACGACGGAATTGATGTGGCAAAGCTGAACATTACCACGGACTCCAAGAGAGTAAAGGACTTAAAGGACAGACCGCTCTTACTTTTCACTCACGAATGGAGTATCCGTACGGTATTGGAGCGTAATGAAGGGTTGAAATTGACGGAGTTTGCAAAGAACTAAAGAAAGAGAAGGGGGAGGTAGTATGGGACGGAATAAGAGCTTGAGTGGCAAAAACAGTTGTCACATGCTTGGGAAGCTTGTGACAAGAGTGTTTGTATTGGGGATGTTTATTGCGTTCGGGACGTTTGCTCCGACGCTTGTTTTGCACGGTTTTGGGAATGTGGGAATGGTTGCGGCTTATGCAGCGGAAGAGGAAGTGTTTGTTCCCAGTGAGATTCCGGCACCGGAGTTTTCGGTACTTCCGGGTTTTTATGACGGCAGATTTGACTTGGAGCTGATTGTTCCGGAAGGCACGAAAGTGTATTATACTTTGGATGGTTCGGAACCGATGCCGGGAGAGGGGAATACCTTCTCATATATCGACCCTATTTCGGTGGAAACTTGTGGTACGACAAAGGGAAACGGTCTGCCATCCGCAACAGTGGTTCGTGCAGTGGCTATAACGGCGGACGGGCAGTGTAGTGATGTACAGACAGGGTCCTATTTTGTGGCAAGAAAGATGACCGAATGGTATGAGGTACCGGTGATTTCTATTGTAACAGACCCGGAGAATTTTTACGGAGAAGAAACCGGTATTTATACAAATTACGAAGAAAAGGGACGGGAGTGGGAACGTCCGGCTCATTTTGAATACTTTTTACCGGACGGAACAAGAGAGATTTCCATGAATGTGGGTGTCAGATTAAACGGTGCTTATTCCAGACGGTTTGAGATGAAGTCTCTTCGCGTTTATGCCCGTGCCGAATATGATACACAGAAAAAGTTTGAATACGATTTCTTTTCGGACGGTTTGATTCCGGCGGTGGAGAAAAACGGAGAACAGAAGAATAT
The DNA here is from genome assembly GCA_964545045.1 of uncultured Lachnospiraceae bacterium. Taxonomy (GTDB): domain Bacteria; phylum Bacillota; class Clostridia; order Lachnospirales; family Lachnospiraceae; genus SIG307. The sequence continues at coordinate 4,176 of CAZJEN010000032.1, forward strand.
CCAAAAGTTCAAGCGCCTTGTATTGCGGGGCGGCGGAAACGAAAGTGATGCATGGGAGGTAACCTTTTTCCGGGATATCCTGACCCAGTCGTTGATGGTGGGAACCTCTTTGGACGTACAGGCCTATCAGCCGGCGGTGGTATTTTTAAACGGTGAGTTTTACGGCATATTAAATATCAGAGAACGCATGGACGACCGGTATCTTGCGGCACACTACAACTGTGCGGAAGAGGATGTGGCGATTTACGGCTTCAAGTATAACAAAGACGATGACGGAAAAGTGATTTTGCCGAAGGAAGGCGAGGATGTGTTCCGCGTCGAAATGGAAGAGGGTTCGGAAGAGGAAGTGGCTTTTTTTGAAGAAGCGTACGATTTTGTTACATTAAACGATATGAGCGACCCTGCCATGTATGCAAAGGCTCTGGAGTATTTTGATATTGAGAATTTTATCGATTATCTTTGCGTGGAAATGTATTGCGGGAATACGGACTGGCCTCATAACAACTGTGAGGCATGGCGCTATACAGGAGAGCCGTCGGAGGAATACGGACTGGACGGAAAAATCCGCTGGTTGTTGTTTGACACGGACTTTGGTTTCGGGCTGTACGGACACCACGTGGAGGAACAGATTATTGCGTCCATGGTGGCTGACCAGAGAGGAGAACAGCCGTACCGGGATGTACTGACCTGTCTGTTTCGTGCATTTTTAAAGAATGAAGGATTTAAAACGCAGTTCAAGACCCGTTTCATTGAACTTCTGAATACGAATTTCCGGGCAACCAATGTTTTGGAAAAGGTGGATGCTCTGACAGAAATTTATAAACCGTTGGTGGCGGAAAAGTATTTAAAGTACGGCGAGCGTCATCCGATTGATTATAATATGACGGTAGTCCGGGATTATGCGGCTACCCGTACCAGAGTGATGATTCATTGTCTGGAATGGGTATTGGACGAAGAAATGCATGACAATGCGGTCAGCTCGTTAAAGTTAAAGCCGGATCAGCTTGTGATACTTGTAATTACGGCAGTCGTTTTGGGCGGTTTTGGTGTGTTTTATTTGATTCGAAAAAAGAAAGAAAAAAATATTTAAGAAAAAACGGAACCGAAGGTCATGGAATTTCGTCTTTCTGATAGGGGGTAACGTATGAACAAAAAAGCAGACCCGGAAATCCGGCAGCTGCATACCGAGGAGATACAGGAGACCATGGATCTGGAACAGTTAATGCGTACATACGGAAACGATGTGCTGCGTATGGCGTACAGTTACGTGAAGGATTATGATACGGCAGAGGACATTTTTCAGGAAGTATTTATTAAGGTGAATGCCAATCTGTCGGAGTTTCGGGGTGAAAGCTCCGTGAAGACATGGATATTGCGTATTACGGTAAATGCCTGCAAGGATTATTTGAAAAGTGCATACGCGCGCAGAGTTACGATGTTTACCGAGGAAGAAGAAAATCAGATTCCCACGGCGGACACCACGGAAGCCATTGAACAAAAGCAGGACGGCGAACAGATCCGAAAAGCGCTCCTACTGCTTCCGGAAAAGTACCGGGAAGTGTTGGTATGCCTTTATTTTGAAGAACGGTCGGTGGCTGAAACAGCCAGGGTGCTGGGTTTAAGCGAAGGCACGGTAAAAAGCCGTTTGTCACGGGCGAGGGATAAGTTTCGCGTTATTCTTGAGAGAGAATGGAAAGGAGGTGCATAGGATGGACAAAGCAATGCAGGATAATAAAGAATTGCGGGATGAGGAACTCTATGCACTTTTAGATAGGGCGTGGGAGACGGATGAACGTCTCTGCGTCAGTGAAGATTTAATCCAAAAGACATTAAAACGTGCGGCAGAGGAGAAGGATTCCAAGGTAATTTCCTTTGAAACGGCTGCAAAGCGGAAGATTTCTCCGATGAAGTATGTAGGCGTAGCTGTGGCGGCTGTATTTGTAGCGGTTCTCGGCGTAAATGCATTCGGTAACGGTGGTTTTGTGGCGAATGATGTGAAGATGGAAGCTACCGCAGATGGGACGGGACAGAAGTTGGACAGTATGAGTATTCAATATGATAGCAGTGAGGCAAGCACCGCAATGGTAAACAACGCGGATAAGCCGGGGAATAAGTCGTACTACAGCCGGTCGGGCGATGAGGGGGATTTACTTGCCGATATCGGTACCGATGTAAGTGTTCCGTTAGAGGCTCCGGAAGAGAATTCGGAGTCAGAAGCCGTAGGAGGAGAGGTCGAAATGTCTGCAATGACGTTGGAGTTATCTCAGAGATCAGCCGGTGTATTAAAGGATGCCGGAATGGCTCCGGTCTCCGATAACGTGGAATGTTGGGCGTTTGCCGACGTAGAAACGGATTGGGAAAGGGAACTGCTGAATAGTCTTGCGGCCGGTGTGCTTTGGGGAAATCAGCGTCCGGAGTACGGGACCTATCGTTATATGCTGGAGGGTAAGGATGACGCTCGATATGTGATGGAATACAATGCTCCCCTTGACTTGATTGTCCGGATAGAGACGGAGAAGGGAGTTCTTTGGGGATTTCTCGGAGCGGACAGTTTCTTTTTTACGGAATAGTCCCGAGTGTTTGACGAAAATAGTTTTGCAAAAAACGGCTGCCGCTTTAGGTGACAGCCGTTTGATGTTGCTGTGAATTTTCCGAGTGTTTGAAACCTCAGGGATTACTCTGCGTCGGTATCCTCTGCGGCCTCGACAACCTCATCGGCCTCGGAGGTCTCTTCCTCCTCGGTTTCATCGGTAGTAATATTGATGGATACATACTCGCGGGAAGCCATATCGTCTTCATCGCCGAAGCTGTCATCGAAATCGAAGTCTTCATCTTCTTTTGCGAAGAAGTTTTTATAAACGAGATATGCGCCGCCGGCAACTGCAGCAACAGACGCTAATGTAGCGAAAAATTTAAATACTTTTTTCATGGGAATGCTCCTTTCTACGATACTGATTCTATTATACGGCGTTTTTGGGAAAAAGAAAAGTCTATTTTGAAAAAAGTTTTATTTTTTTCTTCATTTTTTTATGCAAAATGTTATAACAATTCATTTTTTGACTTGAACTTTCTGACAAAATAGGGTATAATTGATGTATGATTAGAACGGGAAACGGATTCTATGAAAAGGATAAAATCGCATACCGAATGTAGCAAGGAGGTTTACGAAATGGAAAAGGATAAGGATTTACGAAAGTTCCTAAAGTCAGAGGAACGAGAAGAAAAGGCAAAGGAGAAAAAGGTGAAAGAGCCGAAGACTCCGAAGGAACCGAAGGTAAAAGAGCCGAAAGCACCGAAGGAGCCGAAGGTGAAAGAACCGAAAGCACCGAAGGAACCGAAGGTGAAAGAGCCGAAAGCACCGAAGGAACCGAAGGTGAAAGAGCCGAAAGCACCGAAGGAGCCAAAGATGAAAGAGTCGAATGCACCGAAGGAACAAAAGGTAAAAGAGCCGAAGGCAAAGGACGGTTCCGGAGTATTGGATAAAGTAAAATCCATTAAGCTTCCGAAGGTGAAGCTGCCGAAGATTAAATTGCCGAAGAAGAGCGGGGCGGATGTCTCCGAGGCGGCGGCTACGGCGGAGGATACACCGGTAAAGGCAAAGGGCGAGAATAAGTTCATTGCTTTTGTAAAGAAGGTGGCTTCTTATATGCCGGAGTTCGGAAGCGGCGGCAAGGGAAAGAAGATGAAGAGCATCCGTACACAGCTCATTACGATGTTCTGTGTACCGCTTATCTTTATTATTGTGCTTGGTGTGGTTTGTTCTTCCAGTGCATCCAATGCATTGCAGGCGAACTACGAAGAGGCAGCCGGTTCCACCATCAATGCAAAGGCGGAGCATCTTGCGCTGGTTTTTGAGACGGTTGAGTCCAAGATAACCCAGTTAAATTCCAGCAGTGATGTTTCTCTGTATTATGCACAGACCTATACTCAGGGAACCAGAGATGAGTACAATGCCATGAAGGCGATTCAGGCAGATATTAGTACCCTGGGTGGCGAGAATGAGGCTATCATCGGAAATATTGCCACGATTTCTTATTACGGTGAGTCTTATGCATCTGATGGAAAGTTTACCGGAACGGAAAAGGCAACTGCCTTTGAGGCAACTGAGGAAGGTCAGAGCTTCAAGGCATCCGGATTGTCTGTTCAGTGGTCCGGAAGACATGCTTTTGTTGACAGTGAGTTAGGTCTTTCCGAGAGTGACTACTTTATGGCAGTTACCGCGAAGATGGTTAATAATTTAGGAAAAGAAACCGGTTACATATCTGCGGATATTCAGTCTTCTATGTTGGTTGAGACCTTAATGGGCATCGAACTTGCGGAGGGCAGTATTTTCGGTATTGTTTCTCCGGATGGTTTGGAACTTACTCAGAACGGGCTGTCCGAGACTCCGTACTTTGTGGGCAAGGCAGCTTATGATGCGGCAGTAGGAAACCGCAGTATGGCCAGCGGTTATACAAAGATTGACGGGGACAAGTATTTGATTATTTGTGCTCCGATCGGAAATAGCGGAGCAATGCTTTGCGGTGCGATTCCGCATAGTGAGATTGTTGCAAGTGCAAACTCCATTAAAGTACTTGCGGTTGTAGTTGTTCTTGTTTCTGCGGCATGTTCCGTATTGTTAGGTATTTGGGTGGCAACCTCTTATGCGAAGGCAATGAAGCGTACCATGGCAGGTCTTGACAAGGTGGCAAGAGGCGACTTGACGGCGAAGATGAAGACGAAGCGCAGAGACGAGTTCGGTGCATTGGTTGCTTGTGCGAATAAGACGGTTATTAACATGAAGGGTATGGTACAGCAGACCTCCGTGGCAGCGGATAATGTAGGAAGCTCTGCGGCAGGTGTGGATGATACATCGGCAAAGCTGTTGACGGCAACACAGAATATTACGAACTCCATTATGGAAATTCGTAACGGTATTGTACAGCAGGCGGAGGATTCCGAACGTTGCTTAATACAGAGTGAAGAATTGAGCCAGCGCATCAATGATGTTAAGAGTGATGCGGATGCCATCGATGAACTTGCAAAGGGTGCTAAGACTGCGGTAGAAAACGGTATGGAGGCAATCGGTGTTCTGGAGACGAAGGGCGAAGAAACCGCTGCGATTACCAAGCGTATTACTGTAGATATGGATGCTCTTGCGGAAGAGTCCCAGTCCATCGGTAAAATTATCGGTGTTATTAATGATATTGCGGAGCAGACCAATCTTCTTTCTCTCAATGCTTCCATTGAGGCGGCACGTGCGGGAGAAGCGGGACGCGGTTTCGCAGTGGTTGCGGATGAGATCCGCAGACTTGCGGAGCAGTCCGTAGAAGCGGCAAACGAGATTGCCGGTATTGTAAACGGTATTAAGAAACAGACTGTGGGTACCGCAGAGACGGTAGCACAGGCAGAAGAAATCGTTGCATCTCAGAGCGTAGCCTTAAAGAATGCAATCTCCTTGTTCAAGAACATCGGAGAGAATGTAGAAGAGATGACCGAACGTCTTGCCAATATTTCCAACGGCGTAGAACGTATCGGTGAGGCTCAGAACGTAACGGTAGATGCAATCAGCAGTATTTCCGCTGTATCCGAAGAGACTTCGGCTGCATCCGAGGAAGTACAGAATATGGTAGACCTTCAGTTGAAGGCGGTAGAGGACTTGTCGGAGGCTTCCACAGTATTGAACGACGAAGCAAGAAAGCTTCAGGAAGCATTACAGGCATTCCGCTACTAAAACATTTCGAAACAATAAGGTGTCCCGAGAGCCCACAAGGCTTTCGGGACATTTTTCTATGGCAGAAAATAGAGGACATTTTGGGAAAAGTATGGTATACTGGTTTTAATGGCAAAATAAGTTTGATGAAAGAAGAATATCTGATGGACATAATATTCTAGGTAGGAGGTAAGTATGAGGTATAGAGGTAAGAAAAAGATGCTGTTGGCGGTAGGAGTGCTGGCGGCAATGCTGTGTGGATGTTCTGCATGTAAGAAAGAGGAAGGGCCTGACGTGCCGGAGAGTGTGACCTTGACACCGGGAAGTGTGGAGGAACAGGACGAGCAAAAGAATCCGGAGCAAGGGGCAGAGACTCAGTGGAGTTATAAGGAAGCACCTACGTTGCAGGCGCTGACAGAGACAGGAAAGTTGCCGACAGTAGAAGAGCGACTTCCTGCAGAGGGATATATTTATTGGTTAGGGGAAATTCCGACGGGAAAGTACGGCGACGATGTGCAGTTCGCGGTGGAAAATGCCGATGAAATGACAGGGGAGTTGGTATCCGAGGGCTTGTTTACTTATTCCAATACCGGTACCATTACTTCGAATATTGCAAAGCATTACGTTGTGAATTCTGATTTTACGACGTATACGATTGAGTTGAGAAAGGGAATGCGTTGGTCCGACGGAGTACCGTTTACGGCAGATGATTGTGTTTTCTTTTATGAGAAGATGTGTTTGCCGGAGGTGTTTGGAGAGCCGTTATGGGAATGCTTTCAAGTGTATGATGATAAGGGAAAACCTCAAAAGGCGACCTTTCGTAAGGTAGATACTTATACCTTTGAGGTGACTTTTTTGCAGTCGAAGCCGGAGTTTTTGCAACAGCTTTTACAGCAAGGAGGTATTTGCTTTGCACCGGAGCACTATTACGTGAATTTGTTACCGGAGTATATGGGAGCGGATGCCGCAAAGGCAAAGGCTGCGGATATGGGGTTTGCGAGTACGGAGGAAATGCTTCGGGAGACGGTGGCAAAGTCCTGGAATGTGCCGGGAGTGCCGACACTGAATCCTTATGTGATTTCTACAGAAGAGGGCAATAACGATGTGTTCGGAGACTATTATGAATTTGTAAGAAATCCGTATTACTGGAAGACAGATTCTCAGGGACAGCAGTTGCCTTATATGGACCGGTTAGGCTTTACCAGAATTTCCGGAGAGTCTCAAAAGATGCTCCTGACAACAGAAGGCTTTTTATCGGTTTCCGAACTGAACGGAGAGCAGGTGGCAGAAGCACAAGCCGGTGCAGCCCGGGGAGACTACCGTGTGATTGCATGGACGAGTAGCTTGGCCTATGCGGTGAAGAACAGCTTAAAGAATTTTCCGGAAAGATGTCCGTACGAGGAAGTGCTTCGGGGAATCGGAGCGGCACATCCGGAATATTGGTATATAGAATAAAGGGGGAAGCGGTTTGGAAGAGTATATCCCGGAAATATTAAAAGAACTGAATGCGATATCCGTAACGGTAAGACTGGTGCTGTCCCTTATATGCGGAGGTATTCTTGGCGTAGAGCGCGGCAGAAAGAAGCGACCGGCAGGTTTTCGTACTTATATGTTAGTATGTATGGGTGCGGCTCTGGTTATGATTACCAATCAGTATATTACAGAGGTGTACGGGGGGGCGGATCCGGCGCGAATGGGAGCACAGGTAATCTCCGGTATCGGTTTCCTGGGCGCAGGTACCATTATTGTGACAGGAAGAAACAGAGTAAAGGGGCTTACGACAGCAGCGGGCCTTTGGGCGGCAGCTTGTGTAGGACTTTCCCTGGGAATCGGATTTTACACCGGTGCTGTGGTAGGATGTGTATTGATTTTTGTGGTTATGGCATTGTTGCAGGGGTTGGATGACTGGGTAATGTCCTCCACGAAGGTTATTAATTTGTATGTAGAGTTTGATCAGATGACGGATGTAGGTGTTTTCCTTCGTTTTGTAAAGGAGAAGGGCTTCCGCATCAGCGATTTGGAAATGACCCGTGCAAACGGGGTAGGAGATAACGGTACCGCGATTTTGTGTACGTTGCGGTTGCCGAAAAAGAAGCCTCACGCAGAGATTTTGCAGATGCTCAGTGCTGCGGAGCGGGTACGCTATGTAGAAGAATTATAAGAGACGGGACCGTTGTATGTGAAATGCGCGGTCCCGTTCTTACGATGTGTAGATGGTTTATAATTGTTTAGGCGGACCATGAGTATCCCGTTTTTGCTGAGCGCAACGCTCCGTCAAACTTCCTCTAACCGGTTCTAAACGTCTCTCGGGTGTGGCCTCGAGACTTAGAACCGCTAAGAGGTGATTTCGACTGCGCTAAAAGCGCGCCCCTTCGGGAAATGCAAAAAGAGATATTCATGGTCCGCCTAAATCTATTCGAAGCCTTCAAACACATCGTAAGAACCCGCCACGCCCGGAGTCCCGCGCATTTCTTCAGCACGGTGTGACAAGAATAAAACGAGCAGGCCAATAAGCCTGCTCGTTGCTTTTCTGTGAAATTGCGGTTTATAGAGTCGGAAGGTTGTCTTCCGGATCGGAGATGGTGTAGCTCTCGGAAATCTCTGTAATATAGTCCATAACCGCAGTGTAGGTTAATTCATTCTTGATGCTTTCCAGTACGTTTTCACCCATGTAGCGCTTCTGGAATAAGAGCACATAGTAAACTTCGTTTTCTTCGTCGAAATAGATGTCGGCTTCGCCTTCGGTGCGAGCGGAGTCGAATAACCACTCGGAGTACGGGCCGAAGGAGTAGGTAGAGGTTTCGCCGGTTACAAGAGAATTATCGGTTTCGGAATCTGCGTATTCCGCACGCTGGCCTTCTTCGGCATAGGTGGCACAAAGGGTTTCAAAATCCTCACCGGCCTTTACCTTAGCAAGCATTTCTTCTGCCTTTTCCTTTGCTTCCGTTTTTGCAGCTTCGATTTCGTCCTCTGTTGCTTCATCGTCATACTCGGCAGCGATATCTAATACACGATAGTCAACGGAATCGTATTTGTCCTTGTTGGCATCATATTCTGCCTGAGCATCTTCGTCGGAAACCTGCTTTTGCTCGTATAAATACTCGGAATATGCAACTGCTGCAAGGTTGTCCTTGATGATGTCCTTTAACTCCTTCTCGTCAGCACCGAATAAGGAGTTGAGGTAAGCGTTGGTGGACATATCTGCGGCCTTTGCCTGTGTCTTAACTTCATCCATGTAAGCCTTGTAGTCGTCTTCGATATCAAGCGGAATGTTCTTAGCCTTTGCATCTGCAATCATAGCTTTGTTTTCCTTGATGGACTGTGCGGCACTTTCGGTGAAGTAATCTGCCCAGGTGGTACCCTTTTCCTGGTCGAAAATCATAGTCTCCAGGTCCTCAACGGAAGTCATACCGAAGTAGGATAAATAGGTTGCGTTGCTGTTGATGAGGTTGTTTCTGTGGAAGTTGAACTCCAGCTCGGAAACGGATTCATTGTTGATTTTGAAGTATTCCTTAAACTTTGCTCTGTCCTTTAACAGTGGAACCACAATGAGTAAAGCGGCGATGCATCCGACAATTGCTACCGTAGCAACAATGCTGAGAATGTTTTTCTTCTTCTCGCGCTTTGCCGCCTCTTCTCTTGCAAGACGCTTACGGTCGTAGTTGGTCATTTTCTTTTCGTTGTTTTCCATGTTACTTTCTCGCAAAAAAAACTTCTGCGATACCCTCCTTTAAAATTTGTCTGCCCCTATTTTACACTATTTTCGGACAAGAATAAAGAGGTTTTGCAGAAATTCATAAAAAACTCACAAATTTTTTTCTTGAAATTTCGAATCAAATAGTTTATGATGGTAACGTAAAAAATTTAATAAAGCGGAATTGATTCCGCGAACGGAGGTAGTATCATGAAAAAGAAAGCATTATTTCTTGCACTACTTGTTTCCGTCACCGCACTTTGCGCATGCAACGGCGGCAGCTCGGGAAAGAAAGGTTCGGAGGATTCGGTTTCCGCGGTAGTAGGAATAACACAGGATTTGGACAGTCTTGACCCTCACAAAGCAGTGGCGGCAGGAACCGATGAAGTCTTGTTTAACGTCTTCGAAGGGCTTGTGAAGCCTTCTGCGGACGGAGCATTGGTTCCTGCGGTAGCAAAAGATTATACGATTGCACCGGACGGTACATCGTATACCTTTACTTTGCGTGAGAATGTAAAGTTCCACAACGGCAAAGTAGTTACTGCAGATGATGTGGTTTATTCGATTAAGCGTTGCGCCGGTTTACTCGACGCTCAGGATCCTGAGGTTGTCGTGGAGTCGGCGCTTTCTGTTATTTCAGCCGTGGAAAAGGTAGGAGAGGACACCGTTGTGATTTCTCTTTCCGAGCCGAATACGGAGCTTTTGGGATTTTTGACCTGCTTCATTATCCCGGAGGATTATGAGAATCAGGAAAGTGCACCGGTAGGAACGGGCCCGTATAAGTTTGTTTCCTACACCCCTTTGACAAGTTTTGTGGTAGAACGTTTTGACGACTACTACGGAGAGCAGCCGTATCTGGAAAAGGTGACGTTTAAAATTTGTTCTTCCAACGATGCGGCATTTATGGAACTGTTGGCGGGAAGCATTGATATTTTCCCGTATCTGACGGAGGAGCAGGCTGCTCAGTTGACGGACGACTACAACTTGGAAGTAGGCTCCACTAATGTAGTGCAGGCAATGTTTTTAAACAATGATTTTGGCCCGTTTGCCGATCTCAAGGTGCGTCAGGCTCTTTGTTATGCGGTAGATAAGACGGAGCTGTTAAATATTGTATCCGGCGGCAGAGGGCATGTCATCGGCAGCAACATGTTCCCGAATTTCGGTGTATATTACGACGAAACCTTGGAGAACTATTACACCTATCAGCCGGAAAAGGCAAAGGAATTGTTAAAAGAAGCAGGTTATGACGAAAGCAATCCGCTGACCTTTACCGTAAAGGTGCCGTCCAACTACGATATCCACGTGGCAACGGCCCAGGTGTTGACGGAGCAGTATAAGAAAATCGGTGTAAAGGCTGAAATTCAGCTGATTGAGTGGTCTGCATGGCTGACGGATGTATACCGCAACCGTGAGTACGAGGCAACCATTGTGGCACTGGATTCCGCATTGGCACCGAGTGATGTGTTAAAGCGTTATGTATCCACCGCAAAGAACAACTTCGTAAACTATGAGAATGCAAAATTTGACGAAACCTTTGCAAAAGCACTGGCAAGTGTAGACGAGAACGAAAAGATTACCTTATATAAAGAAATCCAGAAAATCTTAACCGAGAACGCCGCCAGCGTGTATCTACAGGACGGCGCAAAGCTGGTAGCGGTAAATAAGAAATTTACAAATTTCTTGTTTTACCCGGTATATGTACTGGATTTAGCAGCAATCAAACCGGCGCAGTAAAAGCGTGGTGGCTTGGGTGTGGCGAATCTTACGATTTTTGTGGGAAACGACAGAGCAGGTACAATTCGGATGGTAGGACATTCCTGTTTTTGCTTTTCCCGAAGGGTCGCGTCTTTAGCGCAGTCGAAATCACCTCCTAGCGGTTCTAAGTCTCGAGGCCTCATCCGAGAGACGTTTAGAACCGGTTGGAGGAAGTTTGACGGAGCGTTGCGAGTTGCAAAAACGGAATGTACCTGCCAACGGATTGTACCGTGAGCAGACTTCCCCAAAATCGTAAGATGGGAAGAAGTTTAGAAAGGAGGGGCAGAGATGCGCTATTTTCTAAAAAAGACAATTGCATTATTGGTAACGCTTTTGCTGGCGGCATTTCTGACCTTCCTTGCTTTTGAGGTTATTCCGTCGGACGCGGCGGTGGCTAATTTGAGTATTGATGCCACGGAGGAGGAGATTAATGCTCTCCGGGAGGCAATGGGGCTGAATCGTCCGCTTATGGTTCGGTACGGTGATTTTCTTTTGGGAGCATTGACGGGAGATTTCGGGGAATCTACCCAGTACGGACTGCCGGTGGCAGAGCTCTTGGCGGCCCGCTTCGGCGTGACCATCAGTCTTGCACTACTTTCCTTTGTGCTGATTGTGGGGATTTCCGTGCCCTTCGGCATTTTTGCGGCACGGACAAAAACGAAAACAGGGGAAGGTCTGGTGGCGTTTCTTACTCAGACCATGATGGCAGTGCCGCCCTTTTTTCTGGGAATGCTGATTACACTTTTGTTCGGCATTGTACTCCGGTGGTTTACGCCGGGAGGGTATGTGCCGGCTGGGGAGGATTTTTTCGGGTTTTTAGGATTTATGATTTTTCCGGCCATTGCGGTGGCAGTACCGAAAATCGGTATGTCGGTCCGCTTTTTGCAAAGCTCTTTAAAGGAACAGATGGGAGCGGACTATGTGAGAACCGCAAGAAGTAAAGGCTGCGGGAAGCGGCGAGTGCTGTGGTGTCATGTACTCCGGAATGCGCTGGTGCCGGTGGTGACCTTTTTAACCATGGTAATGGCGGAAATTCTGGCAGGAAGCATTGTAATTGAGCAGGTGTTCAATCTGTCCGGCGTCGGAAGGCTTTTGGCGGTATCCATTTCGTCCAGAGATTTCCCTGTGGTACGGGCTGTTGTATTGTATACCACGGCGGTGGTTGTGTTATTGAATTACGGGGCAGATCTGATTTGCAGGTTCCTGGACCCGAGAATTAAGGAACTATAAGAAGGAAAAAAGAGGAATGTCGGAGAATAAATGGCAGACCTATTAGAATAGAACCGAAATAGAAAACGGAAACAGAACAAAAAATGAGGAAAATACGGAAAGGAGGGATAGGATGAGCGTAGTCGGCTGGTTGAAAAAGGACGGAAAATGGAAGATGAACCGTGTGGTGGGTCTGGTACTGGTGGTGCTGGCAGCACTTGTTTCGCTGGTGGGCTGTTTTTACACGCCCTATGACCCGAATGCCATGGACGCCACGTTAAAGAACGCTTCTCCTTCCCTTGCCCATCTCTTCGGAACGGATAATTTCGGACGGGATGTGTTTTCTCGCGTGATGAAGGGCTCCGGGACGACCTTTGCGGTGGGTCTGGCGGTAGTGTCCATCGGTGCCGTGGGTGGGTGCCTGGTAGGGGCCTTTACCGGTTATTTCGGCGGAAAGGCCGATTTGATTTTGATGCGGTTTAACGATGCGGTGGCGGCAATTCCCAGCATTTTGCTGGCATTGGTATTTGTGGGCGTGTTCGGCAGCGGTACGATACAGCTGGTGGCGGCACTGGGGATTTTGTTTATTCCCAGCTTTGCCCGTGTGGTACGTAGCGGCTTTGTGGTGCAGAAGGAGCTGGATTATGTGAAAAATGCACGGCTGATGGGGGCAAGTCACCTGCGGATTATGTTCGTGCATATTTTGCCGAATCTGAAAGGCAGCTTGTTTTCTGCCCTTGCCATCGGTTTTAACAATGCGGTATTGTCGGAGGCAGCCATGAGTTATTTGAGTCTCGGGGTACAGCCGCCGGATGCCAGTTTGGGACGAATGCTTTCCGAGGCGCAGCCGTATTTGTTCCGGGCGCCGTGGAATGCGGTGGCACCGGGGCTGATGATTTTGTTCAGCGTACTGGGCGTGGGCCTGTTGAGCCTGGAGGGAGGTGAGAAGCATGACTAACCGGGAAAAAGAGACGTTGGAAGGAAAGGTGCTTCTTACTGTAGAAAATCTCCGGATTGCTTTTCCTCGAACGGGCAGAGGAGATAAGACGGTAGTAAATAACGTGTCCTTTTCTTTAAGGAAAGGTGAGATATTGGGAATTGCGGGAGAATCCGGTTCCGGAAAAAGCATGACAGCCCTGGCAGTGATGGGGCTTTTGCCGGAGGCGGCAAAACGTTCCTGCGATGTTATGACGTTTGACGGAAAAACGCTTTGCAGACCGTTTTCCGGGAAAAAGGAAAGCCGAAAGGCGAAACAGCAGGAAGAGACGCTGCGGAAGACGCTCTCCGGAAAAGAAATGGCGATGATTTTTCAAGAGCCGTTGACCTCTTTGAATCCGTTGCAAACCATTGGTACCCAGATGGAGGAGCCGTTGTTACTCCATACTTCTCTGAACGCAGAGGAGCGGAGAGAAAAAGTGCTGGAGGCGCTTTCTAAAGCAGAGCTGAAGCATGTGGAGCAGCTGTTATCCCAGTATCCGCACCATCTGTCCGGCGGTATGCGGCAGCGTGTTATGATTGCCATGGCCATGATCAATAAGCCTCGTCTGCTTATCGCGGATGAGCCTACCACGGCGTTGGATGCGGTGACGGAACGGGAAATTGTGGAGCTGATTCGTCGCCTGGCAAAGGAAAACGGAACGGCAGTCATTTTTATTTCCCATGATTTGGGTGTATTGAGAACGCTTTGCGACCGTGTGCTGATTATGCGGGACGGCCAGGTGGTGGAGGAAGGCGCGACAGAGCAGGTATTTGAGCATCCGGAGCGTACCTATACAAAAAATCTGATGAAGGCTGCGGTAAAGGGACCGAAGGAAAGGCCGGAAGGCGTGGATACTTCGGAAACAGAAGCGGGAGCGAACGGAATGACATCGGAGGATGCCCGGAAAGAGGCATGGGCATTGTCCGTGGAAAATGTATCGGTTACCTTTAAGCAGAGAAACGGTTTGTGGAAAAGACCTTCGGAAAAACATGCGGTAAGCGGTGTGTCCTTTCAGGTAAAACGAGGAGAAATCTTCGGTATTGTGGGGGAAAGCGGTTGCGGAAAATCCACACTTTTAAAGGTGATTTCCGGTCTGTTACCGGAGTATGAGGGCATGGTTTATACCGGACTTACATCGGAGAATGATACAACAAATAATTGCTCCGTACAGATGGTGTTTCAGGACCCTTATACCAGTCTGAATCCGGCGAAAAGGGTGGGTTGGATATTGGAAGAACCGCTTCGTTTGAATACGGAGCTTACAAAGGAAGAACGCCTGGAGCGGGTGCGGTTGATTTTAAGAGAAACGGACTTGCCGCCGGATGTGATGAATCGTTACGTTTCGGAGCTGTCCGGGGGCCAGCGGCAGAGAGTGGCCATTGCGGCGGCACTGATTACCAATCCGGAGCTGGTGCTTCTTGACGAGCCGGTGTCGGCATTGGATGTTACGGTACAGGCTCAGATACTGGAGCTTTTGTTAAAGCTTCAGAAAGAGTACGGACTGACCTATGTCTTTGTGTCTCACGACATGGCGGTGGTGCGGAAAATTTGTGACCGGGTGCTGGTGATGAAGGACGGTAAGGTCATCGAATGCGGAGAGGCGGAAGAGGTGTTCTTAAATCCTCGGGGGGAGTATACGAAGAGATTATTAGGTTAGAATTTGCCGGAAGTCTTTGTCTGACCGACGAATGTTTTTTACTTTATAGGAAATTTCGCAATTTCCTATAAAGCAAAAAACGCTCCGCGGGATGCGCACGCTTTTGCAAAGGAAAAATGTCGCATAAATGCGACGCAAAAGAGGCGCGAGAGTTTCGCAAGCGAAACTCTTTGTTCAAAAGGAATTTTAAAGAAAAGAAGAAAAACAGTTGACAAGACAAGTCTTCTGGTATATTCTATGGATATACAATAAGTATTGTGATAGAGGCGCATTGATTATCAGTACACTGCGGGATATGTCAGGACATAGGAGAACGTAGGGGAAAGGATGAGATGCCGAAGTGAGTGGCTGCCTGAGAGTTGCTCGCTGGGGCCGGGGTTAACAGCCGCGGGACTGTCATCATTCATTTGATGGAGGGCTATCGAAGATATTTCACATAGGGACTCTGTGTGGAACCGAATAGGTGTATTCTTCGAGAACCGTCATCAATTGACGGTTTTTTTCCGTGTAGGCAAAGTGAGCATGCGGATGTTTGCGGAAGAATAGCTTCCGACAAACGGGAGTCATGCGAACGCGCCCACGACCGAGCGACGAAGTCGCGAGGGTCCACAACGTCCGGTGGACGTTGGTACTGGATGGACCGGAACGGAGTGGAGACGTGGGGAGGTGCGAAGCACCGCCTACATAGTATAATTATTCTAAACGGAGGTGCGATATGGCATTATTTACAGGTGCAGGTGTTGCGATTGTAACGCCGATGAAGGCAAACGGAGAGGTTAATTACGAGAAGCTTGGTGAACTGTTGGAGTTCCAGATTGCAGGCGGTACGGATTCCATTATTATTTGCGGAACTACCGGTGAGGCTTCCACATTAAGTCACGAGGAGCATTTGGAGTGCATCCGCTATACGGTAGACAAGGTGGCGAAGCGTATCCCGGTTATTGCAGGTACCGGTTCTAACTGCACGGAGACCGCTATCTACTTGTCCAAGGAAGCAGAGAAGGCTGGAGCAGACGGTCTTTTGCTTGTTTCCCCGTATTACAACAAGGCTACCCAGAAGGGACTCATTGCTCACTTTACGGAGACTGCAAAGGCAGTAAATATTCCGGCGATTCTTTACAACGTACCGAGCCGTACCGGCAGCAATATTATGCCGGCAACTGTGGCGGAGTTGGTGAAGAATGTAGATAATATTATCGGTATTAAGGATGCTACCGGCAACATCAGCCAGACCATGCAGACCATGTATCTGTGTCAGGGAGATGTCGATTTGTATTCCGGTAATGACGATCAGATTGTTCCGGTACTTTCTGCCGGCGGTAAGGGCGTGATTTCCGTACTTTCCAATGTAGTACCGAAGGAGACCCACGACATCTGTGCGAAGTTCTTCGAAGGTGATGTGAAGGGAAGCCTTGACCTTCAGTTAAAGTACTTGCCGCTTGTTGACAACCTGTTCTCTGAGGTAAATCCGATTCCGGTAAAGGCTGCCCTGAATTTAATGGGTATGGAGGTTGGTTCTCTTCGTCTGCCGCTGACCGAGATGGAAGATGCCAATAAGGCGAAGCTTGCGGCAGTGATGAAGGATCTGGGTATTATTTAATAACGGAGGAATTCTATGGTACGTATTATTATGTGCGGCTGTAACGGAAAGATGGGACGTGTGATTTCCGATTTGGCTGCGGAAGATACACAGGTAAAGATTGTTGCGGGAGTGGATTTTGTTACGGAGCAGAATTACGACTACCCGGTTTATAAGAGTATTCTGGATTGCAAGGAAGAGGCAGATGTCATTATCGATTTTTCCTCTCCGAAGAATTTAGATGAGCGTCTGGCTTTTGCCGTGAACGGACAGGTGCCGTTGGTATTTTGTACCACGGGACTTTCCGAGGAGGAGTTTGTACAGGTAAACGAGGCGTCTAAGAAGGTGGCGATTCTTCGTTCTGCTAATATGTCTCTCGGTATCAATACAATATTGAAGCTGGTGGCAGCAGCGGCAAAGGTATTCGCGGCAGCGGATTTTGATATGGAAATCGTAGAAAAGCATCATAACCGTAAGGTGGACGCACCGTCCGGAACAGCTTTGGCCATTGCGGATGCCATGAACGAAGTGCTTGAGGACGAATACTTATATAAGTATGACCGCTCCAAGGAGCGCAAGATGCGTGATAAGAAGGAAATCGGTATTTCCGCGGTTCGCGGCGGTACCATCGTGGGAGAGCATGAAGTAATCTTTGCGGGACCGGATGAAGTCATCGAAATCAAGCACACCGCATACTCCAAGGCAATCTTCGGAAACGGCGCCCTCCAGGCAGCAAAATTCCTGGTAGGAAAGCCGGCCGGCATGTACAATATGAGTGACGTAATCGGCTAAGAGAAAAAGGAAAGCGGTCACGCAATATGCGTGGCCGCTTTTAGCTTGTGCCAAAGATTATTGTGCTGTATCAGCACCCGTATTTTCGGAGGTATTATCACCGTTTGTAAAGTTTGCGTTTAAATTAATCAGAAAATCCGCAAATGTACTCTCTGTATTCTCGTCCGGTGCCAAATCTGCTGTAGCAACAGCTTCTTCTGTAATTAATTCCACCGGCTCGGTTACGGTAATGCGGCAAGCACTGAAATAACCATTGTCAATCTGTGCAAAAATATACGCGGTACCTGCAGAACGGGCGGTTACAATACCGCCGACGCTCACGGTAGCTACCTCCGGGTTTGAACTGGAGAACTTAGGAAGCTCTATGGTGTTCAAAGGAGCAATCAACCAATTCATGATAGCGCGCTGACCCGGATTCAGGTCTGCCTCCTGGCGGGAGAGCATAACGAAGAGAGCCGGAGGGCCGACCGTAATCTTGCATTGCAAAGCTACGGATTTGGAACTCTCAGAATCTTCGATAAGCACGTTAACAACCGTGGTACCGACAGAAACAGCCGCTACTACACCGCTTTCGTTGACGGAAGCAATCTTCTCGTCTTCGGAGGTATATGTAACGGTCTGTGTCTCTGATAAATTATAAACTTTAAGGGCATAGTCCTTACCTTTTACAATTGCCTTCGACTTTACATTCAGCTTCGGAGTACCGGCTGCATACGCTGTAACAGCACTTGCGAAAACGGTACACAAGCAGACGGAAAGCAAAAAGACAAGGGTAATGATACCTTTTGAGAAACGTTTTTGTTTCATGGCATTGCCCTCCAACTAATTACTACGGAAATCCTTGCGTCACATCCTGTGCCTCATTTTATCACCACTTTTTGTCAGAATGATGGCATTTCTTAAGATTTTTATAAGATTTTTCCTGCGGTTTCTTTGAAATTCGACTTGTGCTACAGACAGAAAAAAAGTATAATAGAGGCAGAAGGGATAGTTGCGGAAACGGGCATTGTTTGTCCCCGATGCGTAAGGAGGAATGGGTATGCAGTACGTTTTGATAGCGGATGATAATGTAGATATTACAGATGTTTTGGAAGCTTATGTCAGAAAAGAAGGCTATGAACCGCTTGTGGCGGCGGACGGAGAGGAAGCACTCCGGTTGTTCCGTCAGCATGAGCCGGCGGCTGTTTTGTTAGATGTGATGATGCCGAAGGAGGATGGGTACGAGGTATGCCGTAAGATCCGTGCGGTTTCGGATACGCCGGTGATTTTGATTACTGCCAGAGGCGAGGATTTCGAACGGGTGATGGGCTTGGATATCGGAGCGGACGATTACATTGTAAAGCCGTTTTCACCCAACGAGGTTATGGCGAGACTACGTGCGGTGCTACGCCGTATGACCAGGGCGGACCGTGAAAAAATCAGCGAGAGGAACGAGAACATATTAAAAGTAGGAAATCTTGAAATTAATCTGGAGGAGTATACCTTGCACATCGGCGGTCAGAGAATTGCGCTGACAAAGAAGGAAATCGAGACCATGTGGACTCTGGCCAGCAATCCGAAGAAGGTATTTACCAGAGATAACTTGCTGGACAGTCTCTGGGGCTATGATTACGTGGGAGATACCCGGACGGTGGATTCTCATGTCAAGCGCCTGAGAGCGAAGCTTGACAAGGCTGAGCATACGGGCTGGGATATTGCTACCGTATGGGGCGTGGGCTATAAGTTTGAGATAACCGAGAATAAATAGAGCGGCGGAGGCTGCGGCAGGGAGACCGGAATGGAGACACGGACGGAAAAGAGAAAATTTCATAAGCTGTTGTTTATCAAGACCTGCTTCTGGTTTGCGGCTATTATGATTTTGTTCGCAGTGGTGCTTGGTTTTGTCTATATGCGTCTTTATGAGAAGACCATTATGGAAAATTACAGGGAACAGTCGAAGGCAAAGGCCGAAAGTGTGGCAAAGCGTTGCTCCGGTTTCTTTCTTGTGGGTGATTCCGTAGGATGGCAGTCGTATCTTAGTATGTTAACCGAAATCGAGCAAGTGGAAATTTGGATTATTTATAATGAAAATGCGACACATCCGTTACCGAATACCTTTGCGGTGGGACGCGATGCCCTTGCGAATGCAGACAGCAGTTATCATGATATTTTAAATAATGTGTTCCACAACATTCCCACATCCAAGTCTATATTCAGCGAAGTACATCAGATGAATATGATTACCATCGGTATGCCGGTACAGGGCGTAAACGGCGAAGTGGCCGGCGGTATTTTGATGAATTATAAAGTGGAGAATCAAAAGGAAGTGGTGGACAGCAGCTGGCGCTTAATTATTATCAGTAGTGCCATTGCGCTTGCGGTGGCAATTTTGACCGCCTTGTATTATGTACGTACGCTTTCCAATCCGATTTTGAAAATCCGTCGTACGGCGCTGGAATTGGCAGGCGGGAATTACGAGGTATCCACCGATGTGAACCGAAGTGACGAAATCGGTGAATTGGCTTATACCATGGACTTTTTGTCGGAGAAGCTGCAGGAGAATGAGATTGAACGCCGGAATCTGGAACAGATGCGGTTTGACTTCTTTGCCAACGTATCCCATGAGCTTCGTACCCCGATTACGGTAATGCGTGCCTATACAGAGAGTCTGGTGGACGGCGTGGTAACCAAGCCGGAAAAGATTCAGCGCTCCTACGAGCGTATGCTTGGTGAGTGCCAAGGTATGGAACGTCTGGTAGGAGACCTTTTGCTCCTTTCTAAAATGCAAAATCCGGATTTTGCGGTAGAAAAGGAGCCGGTAAATCTGGTGCAGATTTTCGAGGATTTGAAGAAGAGTGCCTGGGCCATCGGTAAGGAGAAAAATATTACCGCTGATCTTTATACGGAGTTGCCGGTCATTATGATGCTGGGCGATTACGACCGATTGCGACAGATGTTCCTTGTTATTTTGGACAATGCGGTGAAGTTTTCGCCGGAGGATTCGGTGGTGCACATCCGGATTACCTGTGACGAGCAGATTACGGTGTCCATCCGGGATGAGGGCATCGGCATCAGTGAAGAAGAACAGAAATATATTTTCGAGAAGTTTTATAAATCCAGACTTCGCCAGAATGCGAAGGGTTCCGGCCTGGGACTTGCCATTGCAAAGCAGATTGCCATTAAGCACGGCGGAACCATTGAGATTCAAAGCGAGGTGGGGAAGGGAACGGAGATTACCTTCACCTTCCCGGAACTGGAAAATTATACTATGTAAATGTCGGGGGCCGTTTTTGAGACGGCCCCTTTTCGGTCCCTTTGTGGACTTTTTATCGGTCGACCGCTGATTTGGTATTTGATTTTGCAAGTCGCAACGCTCCGTCAAACTTCCTGTAAGAACGACTAGGACGCTCGGGGGCGACCTCGCGCCCAGTCTTTTCTAACAGGTGATTTCGACTGCGCTAAGGACGCGCCCCTTCGGGAAAAAGCAAAATCCAAATACCAAATCAGCGGTAGACCTTATGAAACGGAAAGGGGAGAAAAGGTGCCTTACTTGACGGCCCCCGACATTTTAGCGGTATAATTTTCAGTAGGAGCGATTGTTAATCCGGGATGAATTTTGAGTATGAATAACAATTATTTTTATTGTATTTTCTTGTAACATTTTCCTCGTTACAGGGTGTTATAGGTGAAAACGGGAATGAAACCGTTTGGTTCGCGAACGAAAGTGTAAGAGAGGAGGAAGGTTCATGACTCCGGAGAATATGATACATGCGTATTCCGATATGGTGTACCGGATTGCTTTTGCCAGAGCTGGGACGAAGGAGGACGCGGATGATATTTATCAGGAAGTGTTTCTTCGTTATATAAGGAAGGCACCGGAATTTCAGGATGCAGAGCATGCCAAGGCCTGGTTTATTAAGGTGGCGGTGAATTGTTCCCGGAAATTCCTCGGAGGTACGGCAAGGAAACGGGAGGTGTCCGGGGAGTGGGTTGCCGAGACTGAAAACGATGTGATGCTAAGCGGTGCAAGAGGTGTTTCCGGTACACCGGAGGAACGCATCTTTTCGGATGAAAGCAAAAAGGAGCTGTACCGGGAACTGCAGAAGCTTTCCCCGGATGCAAGGCTGTTGTTACATCTGTACTATTTTGAAGAAATGAAGACCGGGGAGATTGCAAAGCTTATGCACCGAAAGGAATCTACGGTGCGGGTGCAGTTAACCAGAGCCAGAGAAAAGTTAAAGGCGCAGTTTGAAGAAGACGGAGTATTGGAACTTCTTCGTGTGTAAAGGAGGTAATGTTATGTTAGAACAGGATTATAAAGAATTGATGCAGGAGGTAAGGCCGGATACGGCACTGGTGGAGAAAATGGTGGAAGCGCAGAGTAAGGCTAGAAAGCGTGTCGTGCTTCCGAAGGCCATAAAGGTGGCAGCGGCTGTGCTGTGCGGTCTGGTGGTACTTGCCGGC
The DNA here is from genome assembly GCA_964545045.1 of uncultured Lachnospiraceae bacterium. Taxonomy (GTDB): domain Bacteria; phylum Bacillota; class Clostridia; order Lachnospirales; family Lachnospiraceae; genus SIG307. The sequence continues at coordinate 25,976 of CAZJEN010000032.1, forward strand.
GGTACTGTGGCGGTGGATGCGGCTACGGACGGGGCGGTGCGGAAACTGTTCGGGCTGACGGATTCCGTAGTAATCGGTGCGGAAATGGTATCGGTATCGAAAGAGCGCTTAGAAGAGGATGATTGGAGTCAGGTAAATATAAGAAAAGACGAAAACGGTAAAATGATGTGTGAAATCAGTTCCACCGGGGATGCACCGATATTTGCCTGGTATTTTGAAATCGGTACCACATCGTATAATCAATTTCAAAATACATTTAAACGATGTGATACGGAAGAGGACTATGCATGGAGCTTATACGAATGCCTGAGCAGGTGTTATTCGGACCGTTTTCGGAAAGGTAAGTTCGGACACGAAGAATTTTTATCCGAGCTGGAACAATGCGTGGAGCAGCTTGATACCGAGAATGCATTTCAAAGGGCTTGTGCGCAGGGAATTCAATGGTTTATGGATGACTTAAAGTCGGAGAAGAAGACGAAGGTTCTTGCAATTCCGGTGATTGACTATTACGATACGGATGGGGATGGCGATTTTTATGAATGGATTGGAGATTCTTATGTAGTCGTTTATCCGGAGGAGTGGGAAAAGGAATACGAAGAGAACGGTACAACGGAATTTATAGTGGAAGCAAAGGGTGGTACACCGAGAACGTATTTGGTTACGGTAACGAATTTTGGAAGTGGGAGCGCTACTTACCGGGATATGAGTGTGGATTACAGTATATTTGAAGGCTCTGAGATTAATCTGAAATGATAACTCTGTAAAAGAATCATCTTGCGACCGAATAAAAATCATGATACACTGTGTGTAGGCGTGTGTGAGGGCACCGCCTGTGCACAGTGTTTTTTTGCTCGATACGAGAGAATGAAACGGTCGGATAGCGTGTGCTTTGAGAGATGCGTTATTTCGTAAAAAGAAGGGGAGAGTACCGATGATATGTAAGAACTGCGGGGCGGAAATTGACGATACACTCTTGCTGTGTCCTTATTGCAACACCGAAAACGAAACGGTGGCAGCGGAGGAGCACAGAGATGAGGTCAATTTCATTTTGGATCAGGCGGAGGAGTTAAAGACCCGCCCGGAACGAATTGCGAAAAAAGTAGATCATAAGCTCGGCCGGATGGCCCGCTACGGAGTGGTGGGCTTTCTTGTGTTACTTTTGGCAGTATTTGTTATATCAAGAATCATTGGGGATCCGTCGATTAAAAAGATGGAGAAGAAGATTGCAAAGTTAGAGAGTTTCTATGCAACCGGAGATTATGCCGGTATGTGTGAATGTCTGGACGGCATGGAGGATGCCTACGGGGAGCAGTATAAGAAATACAGGAGTGTTCAGAAGGCGTATCGCTGGATGGATGACATGGAAAGCGATTATAAGCTGATAAAAGAGTATAGAGAGGATAACGCAGACGAAAGTGTAATCGAATCCCGGGTGTTTTTAGTAGGGCTTTGGCTGGGAAACGGTCGGAAGGTTTTGTATGAGGTGGAACAGGCGGAAGCTGCGGAATTTCGCTACGGAGAATCGGAAGCGATGCTGTATTTCCGGGAGGAGGTCTATCGTTTGATGAAAGAGTACGCCGCTATTACGGAGGAAGAGGTTGAGCGCTATATGCTGCATTTGCCTGCGAACAGTGATGAGTGGCCGAGCTTGCAGGAACTGGCAGAAAACGTTTTGAGACGTTAGGAGGAGAGCAATGAAGTGCAAGAGTTGTGCCGGAAATTATAAAACTAAAGAGCTCATCTGTCCTTACTGCGGCCGGGCAAATTTGCTTGGAAAGCTTTGGTTTGCGGAAAAGAGTGAGGCGGAAAAGGAATACGAAAAAGCAAGGGTAGAGTACGAAAAGCGGGTAACCCCATATGTACTGAATCGCTTCTTAAACCGTTCTCTGGTAATTAGTTTGTTTGCATATTTCTTGTTTTTTATCGGGGCCGTTGTTTTTGTTTTGGGCTTCGGAATGTATCGTGGGGCTTATCAGGGCGGACTGTTATTGCCGGTAGAGAAAAAGATGGCGGATTATTATGAAGCCGGAGACTATTTGGGGCTTCATGCTTATATGTCCCAAAAGGATTATCTTTCCGACAAGCGGTATAAGTATTCCCAAGCGGCGGTTTTGGGTCGGGAGTATGCCTATTTTCAGGCGGCGAAACTGAAATTTATGTCCCTTAGTGAGGAAGAAATGCGGAAAAAAGGCGATTATTATCTAAGCTGTATCCTGGATCACGGAGCAGCGGTAAGCGGACCGCAGATCGGTACCTATTCTGAACCGGACCCGGCCAATGAGGAGATGATTCGGGAGATGAGAGAGGAAGTCTATGCTCTTCTCTATGGCACCTTCGGTATTACGGAGGAAGAGTGGGAGCCTTTTACCATAGCGAATAAGTATAGTCAGGTGGATGACCGTGAGTTGGCGGTAATTTTATTGGAACGGGGGGCCTGGGATGAGTAATACATCGGGAAAAAAGTCCGGAGAAGTATCAAAAGCAGGTATCGTGTTTAAGATCATTTTGCTTGCGGCAATGATTTTCGGGTTGTATTTTATTGCTTCTTTTATTCTTGGAGATGCGAAATATAAAAACGAAGGTCGGGCGGACGGAGCTCATCATATGAATTTGCTGGAAGGAGATTATCTGGAGAAGGATTACGGCGACCTCTATGAACGGTTAAGTATGTTTGAACTGACCTCTGAAGCGTACGATGTTTATTGGGAAATTTCTGAGGCGGCAATTGCTTTGGAGAATCTGAAACTGTGGCGTCGGGCGGAGAAAAAGAAATATGACGGCAATGTTGTCACAGAGAAAAAGGAATTCTATTATAATGAAGTTCTGTCCTATGCGCAGAATTGTAAGTTTGAGCGAAACCGGAAAGAACTGGAACGTTTTGCGGCGGAGGCGAGGAATATTTTTGAAGCGGCCCATGCGCCGTGATAAGGAAGGAGAGCGGTTATGAACCTTTTGGTCGGAGATATTATAAAGATGAAGAAACCTCACCCGTGCGGAAGCAAGGAGTGGGAGCTGTTGCGTGTAGGCATGGATTTTCGCATGAAGTGTATGGGCTGCGGGCATCAGGTAATGCTGCCGCGGGTTCAGGCAGAGAAAAACATCCGCGGAATTGTGCGGAACGGAGAAACTTTGACACCGGCACAGTTAAAGGGCGAGACTGCCGGAGGTGAGGCATAGGATGGAACCGTATGTAAGAGGCGGATATAGGACCGGCATGGCGGAGCCTCCGACACAGCAGGTTCAGGGACAAGATGCTGTGCAAAACGCCGGCAGTGAGAATGGGCAGACTGCGCAGCAGGCGCCGCTGAGATTCTGCCGGAAATGCTTCCTGCGGGAGATGGAGCTGCAGGGCGGCTTAAAGGCCAGCTATGAAGCGATGCTGGAACGCATCGAAATGATGGATCCGGAGCTGCGTTGTATGGGAGAGGCCTATGACGTGAGACTTGCGCAGTGCAAAAAGTGCGAGTATCTGGCGGAGGGAATGTGTGCCTTGTGCGGATGCTTCGCAGAATCCAGAGCCGCTGTAAAGGCAAACTCCTGTCCTGCAGAGCCGAAGAAATGGGAAGCTATGTAGAAAAAGTAATTGAAAATACAGAACGGGCAGCAGACGTGATAGGACTCTTTTCAGAAAGAAGCTCCGTCCACTTTTGCGTCCGAACTCAAAGAAATAAAAAAACACTTGACAGACTGCTTTTTTCTATGCTATATTAGACTAGCTATGGAAGCGGTCTTTTTTTTATGCCTAAAAACAGACTTAGCCATTAGAGCTAAAAAAATTTACGGAGGTGGATTGTCGTGCGAGTAAAAATCACGTTAGCATGCACTGAGTGCAAACAGCGTAATTACAACACCATGAAGGAAAAGAAGAATCATCCTGACAGAATGGAAACGAAGAAGTACTGCAAGTTCTGTAAGAGTCACACGCTGCATAAGGAAACCAAGTAATTCGGTCAAAGCGCAGTTTGTCGTATCGTAAGAGAGCGGCAGACAGGAAGGAAAGTGAAACATGGGAGAAACTACTGCAAACACTACACAGGAAAAGGCTCCTAAGAAGAGCTGGTTTAAGGGCCTGAAGTCTGAGTTCAAGAAGATTTCCTGGCCGGACAAGGAAACCCTTGTTAAAGAGTCGGCAGCTGTTATCGTCGTTACCGTGATTCTCGGCTTTGTTATCGCTTTGGTTGACATGGCAATTGAGTACGGCGTAAACTTAATAATCTAATTAAGGACAGGGTGATGAAATGGCAGAGGCAAGATGGTATGTAGTGCATACTTATTCCGGTTACGAGAATAAGGTAAAAGCAAACATCGAAAAAACAATCGAAAACAGAAAACTCCAGGATCAGATTCTCGAAGTATCCGTTCCGCTTGAGGATGTAGTGGAAGTGAAGAACGGCAAAGAGAAGACGGTTCAGAGAAAGATGTTCCCGGGTTATGTATTATTGAACATGTTCATGAACGACGATACATGGTACGTGGTGCGTAATACCAGAGGCGTAACGGGCTTTGTAGGTCCGGGAAGCAAGCCGGTACCGCTCACGGAAGAAGAAATGTATAACATGGGACTGAAGCGTGAGCAAGAGGTTGTTTATGAATTCGAGGTTGGTGACACGGTACAGGTTGTATCCGGCGTATGGGAAAATACGGAGGGTGTTGTACGTGTAATTAATCACGAGAAGAAGAGCCTCACCATCAGTATCGACATGTTCGGTCGTGAGACACCTGTTGAGATTGGATTTGAGGACGTAAGAGTCGACAAGTAGTACAAATTGAGTACAGATGCGGAAATAGTTCCGCGCAGTGGGAGGAATCAGCCAAAAGCCGAAGGCTGAAGGGCACTCACGGAAACAAAGATTTCACATAAGAGCTGCCTAACCCCGATAACACCACATTTTAGGAGGTATACAAAAATGGCAAAAAAGGTTACAGGTTACATTAAGTTACAGATTCCTGCCGGCAAGGCAACTCCGGCACCGCCGGTTGGACCGGCTCTCGGTCAGCACGGTGTAAATATCGTACAGTTTACGAAGGAATTCAACGCAAGAACCGCAGATCAGGGCGACATGATCATCCCGGTAGTTATTACCGTATATGCGGATAAGAGCTTCAGCTTCATCACGAAGACTC
>CAZJEN010000033.1:0-31015 GCA_964545045.1 uncultured Lachnospiraceae bacterium
TAATTTATTGTAACAGATAGAGATATATCGTGTCCACTTTTATAATATAGATCCAATATGTATTCAAACTAAGTGGAGGAATTGAAATGAAAAGATTTACAAAGATGAAAAAACTATTGGCACTTACTCTTTTAGTAGGTGTAGTAGCAACAAATGGAGCTGGTGTAGTATATGCTGCGGAGCATGTAGATGGATGTTCCAAACTTTCAAAGATAGTTCAGTGTACAGGACCGATGTCATCACATTATGCGGGATATCATATGGTGGAAGCGACTAGTGATGGACAAGCAGTATATTGTACGATAGTAAATGTTGGTGGTTTGCATAATATTGTTTGCTCGAATCGGTCGTGTGGTGTTCTGTTAAGTTCTGAAGGAAGAACATGTTCAGAAGAACATACCTGTTACTTGTGTGACCGAAGAACGGGATTATGTCAATATTAGGAGAAAAACGGTAAAAAAGTCAGGGATGCAATTTATATTGTGTCCCTGAAGTTTGGATATGTTAATTAAATTGGATAGCATGATATAACGTTGAGAAGAGGAGGAAGTTATGGGAAAAAAGAGGACGTTTTTGGTGATTTGTTGTATGTGCATGGCGTTTTTGTTTTTATCATGTGGCAGTCGTACGAAACATCAGGTACAGAACGGAGAAATGGAACAACAAGAACAGCCGGAAGAAAAATCGGAGAATCCTGTAACACAGAGTGCTACAACAAAAAAAAATCCTTGGATTTCGGAACCGGACTGGCTTGAAAAGCCGACAGAACCGGCAAAGACATTTCATGGAGGAGAACTGACCGGGGATGAAAAGAAGACGGGAACTACCCAAGGAAATATGAGTAGCTTTGGTTATGTGTGTGAAGAGGATGGTTTTGTTTATTATAGCAAAGTGGGTGTAGATGATACTCTTTTGTGCAAAGCGAGTATTAACGGAGATGAAAGTGTAAAGACGGTTCTTGCGGATGAAGAAAAGATGTGTTTTGCAATCAATGTCATGGGAGAGTATGTATACTATGCAACCGGCGGAATGATAAAGAGGATTCCGAAAGTCGGAGGAGAGGCGGTTGTTTTATCGGATATCGGAGCGAATTCAATTGTAGTCACTGAGGATAAGATTTATTTTACCAGTGACGGCGTATATGCAATGAATCCAGACGGGAGAGACAGGGTGCGTTTGACAACACGAGGCGCTGTAAAAGGAGAGGCAGGACTTGCGGCAATTACGGTGTATCGCGATTATGTATTATATGTGGCGCAAAGAGATGAGTTGTCACTCTATGCAGTGAAGAATGACGGGACGGAAGAGTATTTGGTACAAAAAGGGGTTGCGCGACCGGCATTAGTAGGAGATTGCATATATTATCAGCTGCGGGACGATTTTTTGGAAGAAATGCCGGAGTTTGACCTGGAGGATAAAGGGAGATTGGTAGAATTGTCTTTGTTAACGGGAGAACGAAGATTGGTGTCAGAAGAATATGCAGTGTTGACCGGTGAAATAGGAGAGAATCTGTATTATAGTGATTATCATACAATACGGAGTATTTCCTTGGCTGACGGCACGGAGAAAGTACGATATCCGTTGAATCAGGTGGATTCCGCTCAAATATTGGATTTTCTGTATACGGGAGAGAATCGTTTTTACTTTTCAGAAAACGGATTAAAGTACGTGGATGTGGAAACTGGAGAAGTGGGAACCCTGAACTAAAGGAAAAGAAAATGCAGGAGGTGAGAGCATGAGATGCATAGAACGAATTGCTATGTTGGTGGGTATACTGGTGTGTGTATGCGGACTATGTGCATGCAATGGGAAGAAAAGAGACATAGAAAATAAGAGAAAAGAAGCGGATTTTGTATACCCTGTTAAGAATATTTCTGCATTTTGTACGGACGAAGAAGGGAACTTATATGCCTGTGAGGGAGAAGCAGGAAGTCTCTGTGTGTTTGATAAGGACGGAGTTCAGGTAAAACAGGTAAATATAAAGCCGATGGAATATCATGGGTTGTGCTATGTGGATGGGGTGTTGTATGCAACGGCCTCCAAGTTTGTGGGAGAGACCGAATTAAGCGGAATGTGTTTGGTACAGCTTTCTACGGAGGATGGGAGCCAGACGGTACTTTACGAAAATCCGGATGCATGGACTTCACGCAGGTTAACTTACGGAAACGGTCAACTATATTTTCTGGTGCTGGAAGCGATGGATCTCGCCGATTCGGCAACGCTCAGTGATCCTACAGGAGAATATTATTACAGTGGGGAACGATTGTTGTGTTATTCCATGGAATCCAAGGAAGTGAAGGAGCTTCCGGTGGACCGGATTGTGGCATTTGCAGAGAAAAATGATACTACACTCTGGGTGTATGCGTACGATATGGATTACGGAAAATACTATTATGCAACCTATGACCCGGAAACGGATACGATGGGGGAGAAGGGGTATGTGGGAGATTATGCAAATGTGTTAATTAAGACATTTGCTTATGATGAAACCGTGGATAAGCTTTTGTATGCGGATGAATTTAAATCCGCAGTGGTGGCGATGGAGCCGGGAGATTTGAACAGTCAATCCAGTTTTTATCAAACAGAAGCGGGATTGTCTTACGATAATGAACTGTATTGTCAGGATGGACGCAGTTACTTTCTTTTAAACGGAGAGGTGCATCGGATTAAAAACAGCAACTACATAAAGGACTATGAGCCACTGAGGGTTTATTACAGTTCTTACGAGTACAAGATACCGGAAGGGACCGGGTTTGAAATCAATATGGTAGAGGTAGATGAAGAGACTATGGCGCTGACCATGATGGCAGGAGACAGTGATTATGATTTTCTGCTACTTTCCTCAGATTCTCCGGTGGCGGAGCAGATACGCCGGGTAGGAGCCTATGAACCGTTAAATAAGGTGGAAGGAGTAGAAAACTATTTGCAGGAGAGCTTTGATTTTATGAAAGAGGCGGCAACGGATACCAACGGGGCGGTATGGATGCTTCCGTGTGATGTCAGTTGTGATGTGTTGGTGTATAACTCGGAGCTTTGTAAATCCTACGGAATAAATTTGGATAGTGATTACTCCAATGAAACACTGTTGGATGCGCAGAAGTGTTTGGAACAGGCGGAGGAGAACGGGACACCGGCATATTATAGTTATCATTTTGCGAGAGATTGTAATCGTCTTATGAACCTGTATCTTGCAGAACATGCTGTGGTAAACGGTACTGCGAACTTTGATACGGAACTGTTTCGTGAGTATTCTGCCATGTATCGGGAGGAAAGAAACCGAGCTACGGGCAATTATCGTTATGCATGGCTGAATCCGGGAGGAAGTGTCCCGGGGGTGGATGCGACGGCAGAAGAGGTGGCAATGTATTATCGGGATTATTTCTCGCGCGTGGCATTGATAGTAGCAGATAAAAATACAATTTCTACCCGGTATGAAAGATTATGGGACGGTTCTTCCCATGGTATTTTAGATTATGACTTCTTTTCCGCAAAACCGATGCCGTCCTTAGAGGAAGAGAAGCAGGGAGAGAATCTTGCGGATGCCTATATTCTTGTGCTAAATCCGAAGTCGGAGCATCTTAAGGAGGCAAAGGAGTTTTTGACCGTGCTGACAGAACGGCTAAGCGAAGAGGAGAGTATTTACCGTACTAAGGAGCTTGCGGAAGAATATAATGCGCTGGAGCGTAAGGTACATGAAATTTACGGAAATTCAAGGATTGTATTTTCGTATCCGGACGATGTGTTCTGGGATGAGTATTTGAAATACTTAAACGGTGAAAAGTCTTTGGATGAAGTAATATCGGAGCTGGAACGGAAGTTGAATTTATATTTAAAAGAATAACTTTCTTTCACTTTTCTTTCGTTTTTTCTGCCGAATTTCTTTTGCTTTTTTTGCTATGATTTACCTAAGAGCAAAGAAGGTCCGGGAGACCGGTGTTAACGAAGGGAGAGAGGATATGGACGGGAAGAAGATTACGCAAAGAAGAGTTGCAGTTGTTTTGGTACTCAGTATGGTTATGATGCTGTTTGCAGGCTGTGGGGGAGAGAAGAAAAAGAGAGACGAGGAAACGCTACAGGTGCCGGAGGATACCCTTTTAGGGTATACCTATTCGGAGGTGTATACCCCGTATCAGCTGAGTGCCTGTGATGTGAAGGTGGAGATGGTACAGCCGGAGAACAATGAGCTCATGGTGACGAAGCTTTTAGCGGGGGATTCGGATTATGACTTTATGGTGCTGTCTTCGGAGAGCTCTCTGGCAGCGGACATTATGCGGACCGGGGCGTATTATCCTTTAAATGAGATTCCGGAGGTTGACGGGCTTCTGAACCGGTACCACGGGTATCTTAAGGAGGCAGCAACGGCAGAGAACGGAGATATCTGGATGATTCCCTGTGGCGTGGATATGCCCTATGTTTTTTATCACGAAGCGCTGTGTGAGGAATACGGTCTGGATTTCACCGATATGGACTATTTGGAGTTTATGGAACGGGTAGAGTCGCTTCCGAAAGACGGGGAACATTCCTTTAGCGTTCCGTATTATCTGATGACCGGGGATATTACCGATAAATTTGACCGGATTTACGGGTATGACAATATGAGTGAAGCGGAGACAGAGTTGCTCCGAAAGTACATGGAGAAGATCCGTGCTTATGATGTACCGTTTCACGAAGGAAAATGGTGGATACTCAGCAGTGAGGAACGTGCGTATTATCTGTCGAGAGAATCAGTGGAAAACATCCTGTTTGAGATGGAGCGGACCTATAATATGGTGCTGGGGAGCTCCATGAATAATGTGATCCGAAGCAGCAGTTTCCGGGCAGTAAAAACGCCGGATTTGGAACAGGGAGTATCCGGTCTGAATACGGCGATGGTGACCTTTCTTGTAATCAATCCGAACTCCGCAAAGCTGGATTTGACACTTCAATATGTATCGCAGCTGTGCGAAAAGCTACAAAAGGATACGTCTTTGGCATTCCGGCAGATGTCCCAGGGAGAGGACTTCTCGGATAATGTCTTACGGGAGGATGTTTATCGGCTGATTTCGGAGGGAGAGGTGAAGTTTTCCTATCCGCAGGATGTGGTGGCGGATGAGCTGTGGGCATACCGGAACGGAAAACAGGAGTTTGATGCGATGTTAGAAGAAATTCAAAGGAATATAGAGATGTACCGGAAGGAATGAGCGGGCTGTTTTAGGGACAGACTGTAGTTTCCGCTATCCGGGGCAAAGGAGGTTAAAAAGGGGTGAAAAAGTATTTACGGAAATGTCGGCTGTTACTGATTCCAAGCTTATTAGGGGTAGCACTGTTTTATGTGCTGCCCTATGTGCGCGTGATTTACTATTCGCTCATTGAGAATCAGTTCAGCCGGAAGTTTGTGGGGGTACAAAATTATGAAAAGGTGCTGCAGAACGAGTATTTCAGACTGGCACTGAAAAATTCCTTGCTGCTGATTGTGATTGCGGTGCCGGTGCTGGTGGTGGCAGCCTTTTTGCTGTCTCTTCTGCTTTTGAAAATGAAGGGATATTGGAAGCTGTTGCGGATTGCCTTTATCTTTCCGATGCTGGTGCCGACTGCCAGCGTGGTGGTGGTATGGCGGACGTTGTTTGACGGCAGTGAGTCGGTCTGGCCGGTGTATTTGTTGTTTATTTATAAAAACATCGGACTTCTCATTATATTGCTCAGTGCGGCTTTTTCCACGCTGGAGGGCGAGGTGTACGAAGCGGCGCGGCTGGACGGAGCCCATGGGCTCGTTTTACATAGGAAAATTACCTTGCCGCTTATTTCACCGACTCTGTTATTTACGGTATTAATCGGCGTGGTGTACAGCTTCAAGGTATTCCGGGAAAGCTACCTGTACTTCGGGACAAGCTATCCGCCGGACCACAGCTATACGTTGCAGTATTACATGAACAATCATTTTTTTAAGTTAAATTACCAGAATCTGGCTTCGGCTGCGGTAATGACTTCTTTGATTGTGGCGGTAATTGTGGTGGTGGGTGTCAGATTGCAAAAGAAATTTACGATATAGGGAGGGTGACGGATGAAAAACGTTGTTGTGAAAAGTATTCTTTCCCTGTGTGCTCTATTGTTTTTGCTTCCTATATTTCTGACGGTGTTGCATTCCTTTGGCATGCGGTCTGTGGATGCAGAGGACTTCCGGCTTACAAGTCTGGTACCCTCCGGGTTTTCTTTGGTGGGCTATTACGACTTACTCATTGAACATTCCTATGTGTTACGGAATTTTTGGAATTCTGTGTTTTATGCGGGAGGTATTACCTTTCTGAATATTGTGGTGTCGGTGCCGGCGGCCTATGCCTTTTCTCAGGCGAGGTTTAGAGGAAAGGAGCTGTTGTTCTTTTTCTACATCATGCTCATGATGATGCCCCTGCAGGTGACGCTGCTTCCCAACTACATTGGGCTTCGGGATATGAAGCTTCTGGATACGCCTTTTGCCATTGTACTGCCGTCCATATTCGCACCTTTTAGTGTGTTTCTTCTGACCCAGTACATGAAGGGACTGGATCAGTCCTATGTGGAGGCGGCACTTTTGGAAACCAAGTCGGTGCTTCGGATTATGCTGCAGATGATTGTGCCTCAGCTTAGGACCTGTATTCTGGCGGTGTTTGTTTTCGTGTTTTCGGAATACTGGAACATGGTAGAGCAGGCGGACATTTATTTGCGGAGGGATACACTTAAGCCTCTGTCGGGGCTTCTTGCCATCGGGGAAGGACTTACTACCTCGGAGGTACTGGCAGGCTCGGTGATTTTTATGATACCCATTGTGATTTTGTATTTGTACTTCCATGACAGTCTGGAGGTCGGATTGGAGAGTATGAAGCTATGAAGACGAAAAAAGCGGCGGATATCATTTTGACGGTGTTTTTCACTGTGATGTTTTTGATAACTCTGTTTGCGGATGATTTGTATCGGCTGACGCTGCCGAAGGTGGCAGTGGAAGAGGTGACACGGAGAGCGTTTCCTGCTACGGTAACAGGACCGGACGGGAAGATTTACGAGACATGGAGGACGGTGCCTTCGGTATCGAAGGAGGTGCTGCGGGGAGAGTTGTTAGATGTGGTATATGCCGTAAATGAGACAGAAGACGGTCTGTTCTTGGTGGAATATTTTGTCTCCACCGGGGAAGAAGCGGAGGGCTATATCGAGGTAACCGGAGGCGTGCTTACGGGGACAATGGTGGTAATCGGAAGTGACAGAGAGGTATATCCAGGACAACAGGTACTCATCACCGATTGGGATGAAGAGGTGGCACTGCATACTGCACGGGAACGGGGCGAGGATATGACCGGTTATGCAAAAGACATGCGGAAACGCTTGAATGTTGACGTTTTGTGTGTGGTGGGAGCGGTAGTTATAACAATCGGCGTGGTGTTGCTGTGCCGGCGGTTTTGCAAGGGGCGCTTTCGTTTTCTGAAGGTGCCGGTGCTGATTCTTTGGTGTGTATTGGTATGTCTGTTTTTGAAAGCAACGATTTTGTTTCCGGGCGAGTGGATTCCAGGAAAGCTCATTGATTGGAATGGGTGGAGAGTGAATAGGGGGAGGTATCCGTTTTAGGTGTGCTAGTCGATAGTGAAGATGGTAAGATTGAATACGTTTTTGAGAAGATTAATCCAGAGAAAGAGGGAATGAGAAGTATGGACAAGAATAACAGAAAGAAAAGAATGCTAAAGAAAAGTGTGATGGCAATGCTTTTACTGATTGTGAGTGTGGCTACTGGATGTAACGAGAAAGCCAATCAGACAGAAAAGGAAGAATGTTTCTGTAGAGATATTTCTGTGTTCGATTACGGGATGGAGTAAAGAGTAAAATCTTTGTAGTCAAGGATTAGAGGACAATAGAAGTACTTGCGATATATCAGTAATATCGTATATAATGATAAGGAGGAAGAAAATGATTAGTATTAATGCTTACTTGGAAAAGGTATATTCAGAGTTAAAGAATCAGGTAGATAGAGGAGAAAACTTGTGTGAGCTAAAAACATTGTCTTTTGAAGGGGGAAGCTTGCCTGATTATACTAATGTTCAGATACAAAGACTGTATCTTTTAAGGTATGCATTTGCATATGTGTTTGAATACGAAACAATGTATGACGAGGTATTAGAGAAAATGCATGAACCGCATACACTTTCTGTTACATCTATTGGATGTGGTTCTTTGCTTGATTATTGGGCGTTGGCACGAGTAATAAAGAAGAGAAAACTTGACAGTAGAGTTGAGTATATCGGAATTGATACCATTGATTGGGATTATAAGATTGAGAGCAGAGATGAGGATGCAATTACGTTTTATCAGGGAAATGCACAACAAATATTGAAAGATGGTAACGAGTTACAGTCAGATGTTTACTTTTTTCCTAAGTCAATTAGCGAGTTTTCAGAGGATGAAATCAATGAAATAGCAGAATGTTTTAAGCAGAAGCAAATTTGTAAGGACACAATATTTGTATGTATTTCGGTTAGAGCAAATGGGGCTAGTATGGAAAGAGATATACAGAGAACTAAAAAAATCGTTGATGCGTTATGGAAGAATGGATTTATGGCAGATACGGAATACAGTAGATATACTTGCTATACAGAGAATGTTGGAATTGCTTCATTTGGTAGTGAGTATGATTACCCGGATGAGGCTTTAGAGTATGTAAGGACTTTGAATACAAAATGTATTTCTTTTTTGGAAAATGGGGAAAATTGTTATAGTTATTGCACTTGTTTAAATAGATATCCTGTTTTAAAGACAGGATTAATAAGGTATCAGGTTATAAAATTTGAAAGGGTGTAAAGTTGATGATCTTAAGTGTAAGTCGTAGAACGGACATACCAAATTATTATTCGGATTGGTTCTATCAGAGAATAAAAGAAGGATTTGTATATGTGCGAAATCCAATGAATGCGCATCAGGTAAGTAAGATTAGTCTTTCGCCTGATGTTGTGGATTGTATTGTCTTTTGGACTAAAAATCCGGAACCGATGTTTGATAGGCTTGATGAATTAAAGGATTACAAATTTTATTATCAATTTACACTGACTGGGTACGCGAAAGATATTGAGGAAAATGTCCCGCATAAAAAGGAAAAAATGATACCTGTTTTTCAGAAGCTGTCAAAAAAAATCGGTAAAGAAAAAGTGATTTGGAGATATGATCCGATTATTTTTAACGAGAAATATACGCCTGAATATCATCTAAAAGCTTTTAAGCAGATAGCAACGGCTTTGAGAGGGTATACAAGTAAATGCGTTATTAGTTTTGTAGACGAATACGCAAAGAATAAGAAGAATATGGACTTGTTAGCCACATATGATTTGGGAGGCAATGAGCTGATTTCATTCGCAAGAAAAATCAGTAGCATTGCTAAGGAAAATGGGATTACATTAGGAAGTTGTGCGGAAAAAATTGATTTGTCCGAATGTGATATAGCTCATAATTGTTGTATTGACAAAGAACTTATAGAAAGTATTATTGGATGTAAGTTAGAAGTTGGAAAAGATAAGAATCAAAGGCAGGAATGTGGCTGCGTTGAGAGCGTAGAAATTGGGACATATAATACCTGTAGAAATGGATGCAAATACTGTTATGCAAATTATAGCCAAGAAAGTGTTGAGAGAAATTGTAATCAATACAATTTTGAGTCACCTATGTTGTGCGGAGTAGTCGGGGATGGTGACAAAGTAACTGATCGAAAGCTTAAATCATTGAAACGACAACAGATGGAGTTATTTGATATGTAAAGGAGTGTCTATGAAGGAGTATAAGTTTGACAGATTTTATTATTCTGAAGATGAATCGAATGATCATTATTTATCTGAAATAGAAGATTTATCAGATGATATCTTTGTGACATTATATAAAGGAAAAATGTATTGTCCATTGTGTAAGGGGCCACAGCTTACATTAGTCAGGAAAGAGAAAAGTTCTTTCTTGCGAACATATCCGAATCAACGACATGTAGAGGTTGATTCAGATATGTGTCCATATGAATGTGAAGCTGCTTCTAAGACGGTAATGGAAAGGTATATTCAAGAACTTAGGGAAAAGAATAAAATCGAAAGTGTTCTTGAAGCTGTGTTGAGAAAATTATTAAAACAGAGTCCTAGTGACAAAGTCATAGCAAGTGAAAAAGGAAGTCATGCGAAAAATCCTTTGCTAATTGAGCGTATTCAAAGTGATAAAACAATAATGAAAAATGTTATTCCGCATTATAGTTTTAAATCATGGGGGAAAAATATACCAAAGGATCAGTTGCTAATTGTTTATGGAAAAGTGTATGTTGGATTAAAAGAAAAGTCAATGATTAATAAGGAAGGGGAAAAGATAAATCAAGTATATATTCATTTTAAAGATATATATTCTAAAAAGTTGATTACTTCTTGTATCAAACCTTTGAGAGTGGAAATTACAGAGGGAGAGTATTATGTGGCTATATTAGGGAAGTGCTTTACTAATAAATCTAAAGGGTACATATATTATAATCTAAAGGTTAACTCTCCTACAAGGCAGTCCATTGTATTTAAACGTTGTTCTGATTAAGCTATGAGTGAGAAGTTAATGTGTTTTTTTGTATGAAATGGTTTGATACTTCGAATTCAGAGCGAGAAATTAGTAGTTGGGAATAAAGTAAGTATTCTGCCTTATAGAAGTGGCTATAAGGGTTTCTTGTATTCTTTGTCAAGAATATTCTTGACAAGAATTATCAGTATACAGTTGATAATGTGAATGATTATGTTGTCCATTGTATGCCCTCCTATTGTCTGCGAATCAAAGTAGCTGATAATTATATTATACAATACATCGTATGTGGAGGATGGTAGAGTTCCTTATGAAAATAAGGTCCAATTGATTTTAATGCTTGCTGGTATTAGATATCTACCGGTCGTTAGCCAGCAAGCTTTTAGGAGAAGGAAAAATGAGTCGAAAAGTATATAAAGATAAGTATTATACACATTTTGATGTAAAAAAGCATCATAAGGATTATGAAGACCGGGTAGAGAATGTTTCGTGGGTTAGTAAGCATGGATTCTATCCGTTTATTCATTTTAGCATGAAATTTAACAAATACACTAATGACCCACAAGGAAAAAAATACATAAAGCCGAAAGAAAGAGATATTTTTTATGCAGCGCATATTGACCGGTATATATATGAGTACTATGGAAATCGGCTCAATAACAAGTATAATCGGTATTTGAAAATGAATGGTACTAGTCAGGTGTCTACTGCATATAGGAACTGTACCCCTGGGAAGTGTAATATCGATTTTGCTAAAGAGGTATTTGAGTTCATAGTAAAATGTAAGGCTGCTTATATTTATGTTGGGGACTTTACTAAGTTTTTTGATAATTTAGACCACAGATACATGAAGGGAAAAATTAAAAGTGTTGTTGGAGAAGAGTCATTAGATGTTGCAGACTATGCGATATATAAGAATTTAACACGGTTTTCCTATATCGAGGCGGATGATATCGAGCGCGAAACGGGAATGTTAAGACGTGATATGCGTGACTTAGAAAAATACTTTGAAACGGCGGAGTTTCAAGCGGTTAAAAGAAAGTATTTAAAGAAGAATACGAAAGACTACCAGATTCCTCAAGGGTCATCAATTAGTGCAGTCTATGCAAATGTTTATATGGTAGATTTCGATAAGAAAATTAATGATTTTATTACAGCACATAAAGGAATGTATAGAAGATATTGTGACGATATTATTATGGTTATTCCTATGAGCAAAGATAATTTTTTGCGAGGAGAGGATAAGAAGATAACAGATTTTGTATATAGAGTAAGAGATGAAATTCCGCGTTTGGATTTGAATCCTGAAAAGACCGAGCATTTCTTTTATGAAAATGGAGTGCTGGAAAAAATAATGGGAGAGAGTAGTTTAATTAATTATCTGGGATTTACTTTCGATGGAAAGACTGTACGTATACGAGATAAAAGTTTATTTAAATATTATTGTCGCGCATATAGAAAGATAAAGAAAGTGAAGGAAGCAAGGGATGAGAGGTCATTCAATGCGGGAAGAAAGGCAATATATAAGTCGTATACACATTTAGGAGTTAAAAAAGATCCAAAAGAACATGGAAATTTTTTGACGTATGCATATAAAGCCGATAAAATATTTAAACAAAGTGAGTTGCTTAATAGTGAGATTCGTAACCAAGTAAAAAGGCATTGGTGGAAGATCGAGAATAGGTTGAGATAGACCCTATATTTGTTAAATATATTTTCAATCTCGGGTGGTGGGTTGGAGTACTTTTTTTCTTTGCAAAAGCGGAAAGGCGCCTCATAAGGATGTTTAGATATTGATAAAATGTCGGAAATTCTATAACAATACTTTGTTGACAGTATGAAAAAAGCGAATTACAATGACTTTTGAGAAGGCGGGACGCAGTGGCGTGTCGCTTTCTTGTTGCAGAAAATCCACAAGAGGGTGTACCGCTTTGCGGAGATTTGTTTTGTAATATAGAAAAATTTGATTTGTGAGGTAGTGTATGAGCAATACAAAAGTCAAAGATATGACCCAGGGAAGTCCGCTGAAGCTACTTCTCCTGTTTTCCCTGCCGGTACTGTTGGGAAATGTGTTCCAGCAGCTCTATAACATGGTAGATACAATTATCGTAGGACGTTATCTGGGATATCAGGCCTTGGCGGCGGTGGGAACCACCGGTTCCTTAAACTTTCTGGTGCTTGGCTTTGCCAACGGCCTTACCAGCGGATTTGCGGTGCTGGTGGCACAGCGGTTCGGTGCAAAGGATGAAGACGGCCTTAAGAAAGCAGAGGCCAGCGCGGTAGCGTTGAGTGTTGGGTTTACGGTGGTGATTACATTACTTGCTTTGCTTACCGCAAGACCGTTATTGGAGTTGATACATACCCCGGAGGATATCATCGGAGATGCAGTGACCTATATCAGCATTATTTATGCCGGTATTGCGGCTACCATGATGTATAACCTGTTGGCCTGCTTTTTGCGTGCGGTAGGTGACAGTAAGAGCCCGCTGTACTTTTTGATTATTTCATCGCTCCTTAATATTGTGCTGGATATTGTATTGATTCGGTATGCCCATATGGGGGTAGCGGGTGCTGCACTGGCAACGGTCATTTCTCAGCTGGTATCCGGTATTTGTTGTTTGTTTTATATTTGGAAAAAGTACCCGATTTTGCATATAGCAAAGTCTGATTTTAAGGCTCCTTTGGCGATGTACCGGAGACATTTAAACATCGGTCTTCCGATGGCCTTCCAGTTCTGTATCACTGCCATCGGTACGGTCGTGGTACAGGGAGCGCTGAATCTGTTCGGAACGGCAAAGATTGCGGCATTTACGGCAGCATGTAAGGCGGAGCAGCTGGTAGTACAGCCGGCGCTGACTTTCGGTGTGGCTATGGCAAACTATGCCGGACAGAATATGGGTGCCGGTCGGACTGACCGCATCAAAGAAGGTGTGGCAAAGTGTACCATGCTGACCTTGATTTGCGCGGTGATTTCCATGGTGATCTTGTTTGTGCTTGGCGAGCCGATTACGAAGCTTTTCCTGACCTCGGAAGAGATGGATGCTGCGGTAATCGAGGAAATCTTGGCTTCGGCACAGTTGTATCTGCGTCAGGCGGCGATTTTCTTCCCGTTCTTAAACATGATTTTCGTATACCGCAATGTATTGCAGGGCATCGGCCGCAGCTTTATGCCGCTTATGGGCGGTGTATTCGAACTGATTACCCGTGTGGCGGCGTCTTATGCATTGCCGGGAATGATTGGATACCGGGGAATTTGTCTGGCAGGACCTCTTGCATGGATCTCGGCAGCGGTACCGCTGGGAATCGCGTATTACTACATGCGAAGAAGAAACTTCTACTTGCCAGTGGAAGGGAAATAAGATATACTAAATAACAGAAAAATAGGGATAAAACAAATCCGAAAGGAAGGTAATATTATGGCAACGAAAAAAGTTGAACCGACAAAGGACAAGAAGGGTACGAAGCCGAGTAAGAACGCTTGGTTAAAGTATTCCGAGCAGGATAAGAAGGCAGTGTTTGCGTTTGCGGAAGACTACCGCAAGTTTATTTCCGACTGCAAGACCGAGCGCGAGTGCGTGGACGAGGTGCTTCGTCAGGCAAAGGCAGAAGGATATGTGGATTTAAAGGATGCTATCGCAAAAAATACTACGCTTAAAGCAGGCGATAAGGTATATGTAAATCACATGGGAAAGGCTGTGGCACTTTTCTTGATCGGTGAGCAGCCGCTTGAGAACGGTATGAAGCTTCTCGGCGCTCATATCGATTCTCCGCGTCTTGACTTAAAGCAGGTTCCGTTCTACGAGGATACGGAGATGGCGATGTTAGATACCCATTACTACGGCGGTATCAAGAAGTATCAGTGGGTGACCTTGCCGTTAGCACTCCACGGTGTAGTGGTTAAGAAGGACGGTACGGTAGTAAACGTAGTGATCGGTGAGAAGGATACGGATCCGGTGGTAGGTATTACGGATCTTCTCATTCATTTGTCTGCAAAGCAGATGGAAAAGAACGCTGCCAAGGTAGTAGAAGGCGAAGACTTAAATATTTTAGTGGGAAGCATCCCGCTTGAGGGAGAGGAAAAGGAAGCAGTAAAGAGCAATATTCTTGCCATGTTAAAGGATAAGTATGATATTGAAGAGGACGATTTTGTATCTGCGGAAATCGAAGCGGTTCCGGCAGGCGCGGCTCGTGAGTTCGGTATCGACCGCAGCATGGTAATGGGCTATGGCCACGATGATCGTGTATGCGCATACCCGTCCTTAAAGGCATTGTTTGCCCTTGAGAAGGTGGACCGTACCGCAGTTTGTATTTTGGTAGACAAGGAAGAAATCGGCAGTGTAGGTGCCACCGGTATGCATTCCCGTTTCTTTGAAAATGCGGTAGCAGAAGTAATGAATCTGTGCGGCGATTATTCCGAGCTTAAGGTACGTCGTGCACTTGCGAACTCCGTGATGCTTTCTTCTGACGTAAGTGCGGCATTCGATCCGAACTACCCGTCCGTCAGCGAGAAGAAGAACACCGCGTACTTCGGTAAGGGCCTTGTATTTAACAAGTACACCGGCTCCCGCGGTAAGTCCGGCTCCAACGATGCCAACGCAGAGTATATGGCAAGACTTCGCGCAGCACTGGATGCTCACAAGGTAACCTTCCAGACCTCCGAGCTGGGTCGTGTGGATGAAGGTGGCGGCGGAACCATCGCTTATATTATGGCGAACTACGGCATGGAGGTTATTGACAGCGGTGTTGCGGTACTGAACATGCACGCTCCGTGGGAGATTATCAGTAAGTCCGATTTGTACGAAGCATATTGCGGATACGTTGCATTCTTAAAGGAGATGTAATACCATGACATTTGATTATCCGAATGCACCGCGGATTGCGGCCTTCACAAAGGTAAGCAAGGAGCGGTTTACAGCAGATTTTTCCGATGCGTTTCCGGCGGAAGCGGGACGGGCAGAGGAGATTTATGAGAGTTTAAAGCTTCCGGTCAGAGCCACCACAGGCTCTGCCGGATATGACTTCTTTATGCCGGTGACGGTTACCCTGGCACCGGGTGAAACGGCAAAGATTCCGACGGGCATCCGTGCGGAGATGGCGGAGAGTTTTGTTCTCATGCTGTTTCCGAGAAGCGGCCTGGGCTTTAAGTACCGCCTGCAGTTAAATAACACTGTAGGTGTCATTGACAGCGATTACTTTTATTCCGACAACGAGGGCCATATTTTCATAAAGGTTACTAACGATTCCAACGAAGGAAAGAGTGTGGAACTTACGGAAGGCACCGGCTTTGCCCAGGGCATTTTCCTACCGTACGGTATTACCGTGGATGATGCGGCGGAAGGGAAAAGAAATGGTGGGTTTGGGAGTACGACGAAGTAGTGATTAGCACAGAAATGTTTTAGAGTTTTGAAGTTAAAATCGGTAGTTTGCGCGTAGGAGCAAACTGCCGATTTTTCTGTAAAACCCCCTTTTCATTCCACACAAAAAGTGCTATACTGTATTAAATATACTTAAAAATGAGAAAGTGTGCCCAAAGCCGATATATTACTTGACGGAAGGCGACCTTGAAAGGAGACACTGATGAAGAAAGTAGAAGATTATGTTAGAACCATTCCGGATTTCCCGGAGGAAGGCATTATGTTCCGTGACGTGACCACGGTATTGCAGGATGCGGAGGGCTTTCATCTGGCCATCGACGAGATGCAGAAGAAGCTGGCGGATACGGACTTTGATGTGATTGTAGGTGCGGAATCCAGAGGTTTTATTTTCGGTGCTCCTTTGGCGTACAATATGAAGAAGGCCTTTGTGCCGGTGCGTAAGAAGGGCAAGCTTCCGTGTGAAACCATTGAGGCTACTTATGACTTGGAGTACGGTACCGCAACCATCGAGATGCATAAGGACTCCATCAAGCCGGGACAGAAGGTTGTCATTGTAGATGATTTGATTGCCACCGGAGGCACCATTGAAGCAGCAGCGAAGCTCATTGAGGAGCTTGGCGGAGAGGTTGTGAAGATTGTATTTTTATTGGAGCTGGCAGGCTTGGACGGAAGAGCCAAGCTGTCTAAGTATGAGGTAGAGACCGTTGTAACATATCCGGGCAAGTAGGCGCGGAAAAGTATCGTTAATTGCATGGTGGGTTTTGCACAAAAGGCAATTTGCCGGAGTAGGGGGCAACATGGATACTGATTTAAAAGAGAAAACGGGAAATAAAATAAAACGTGTGGATGAAAAGGAATTGAGCACGCCTGCGGATTTTACCAGTCCGGAGGTACTGTATCAGAAGCTGATGGAGGCCATTAAGGCCTATCATCCGTCCACGGATTTGTCGATGATTGAGAAGGCATATCGTTTGGCGGACGAGGCGCACCAGGGGCAGCTTCGTAAGTCGGGAGAGCCGTACATCATTCATCCGATTTGTGTTGCCATCATTTTGGCGGAGCTGGAGCTTGACAAGGAGACCATTACGGCCGGTATTTTGCATGACGTGGTGGAAGATACCGACTATACCGTGGAACAGATTACCGAAATGTTCGGCAGTGAAGTTGCGCTGTTGGTAGACGGTGTAACAAAGCTGACTCAGCTGAATTATTCCAAGGATAAGGTAGAGCTTCAGGCAGAGAATCTCCGTAAGATGTTCCTTGCTATGGCAAAGGATATCCGTGTCATTTTGATTAAGCTGGCGGACCGTCTGCACAATCTTCGTACCCTTCAGTATCAGAAGCCGGAGAAGCAGATTGAGAAGGCCCGCGAGACCATGGATATTTACGCGCCGTTAGCTTCCCGTCTCGGTATTTCCAAAATCAAGGTAGAGCTGGATGACTTATCTTTGCGCTATTTGGAGCCGGAGGTTTGCGAAGAACTGGAGGCAAAGATTGAGCTTCGTAAGGACGAGCGTACCCAGTTTATTAACGGTATTATCGAGGAAGTGGGAGAGCAGATTCGTAACGTCGGCATTGAGGCTGAAATCAGCGGTCGTGTAAAGCACTTTTTCAGTATCTATAAAAAGATGGTAAACCAGAACAAGACACTGGACCAGATTTACGATTTGTTTGCGGTACGGATTATCGTGAATTCCGTCAAGGACTGCTATGCGGCACTGGGTGTGATTCATGAGATGTACAAGCCGATTCCGGGACGTTTTAAGGATTATATCGCGATGCCGAAGGCAAACATGTACCAGTCCTTGCATACGACCTTAATCGGTCCGAACGGTACTCCGTTCGAAATTCAGATTCGTACCTTTGACATGCACCGTACCGCAGAATACGGTATTGCGGCTCACTGGAAGTATAAGGAGACCCAGGGCGGAGCAAAGAGTTCCGATACGGAAGAAGAAAAACTGGCTTGGCTTCGTCAGATTTTGGAATGGCAGCAGGATATGTCGGACAGCAAGGAGTTTTTAAGCTCCATCAAGGACGATTTGGATTTGTTCTCCGATCGCATTTACTGCTTTACTCCGACGGGAGATGTAAAGAACCTTCCGGCAGGATCCTGCCCGGTGGATTTTGCGTATGCGATTCACAGTGCGGTAGGAAATAAGATGGTAGGTGCCAGAGTCAACGGGAAGCTGGTGCCGATTGAATATCAGCTGCAGAACGGTGACCGTATCGAGATTATTACGTCTCAGAATGCTAAGGGACCGAGCCGTGACTGGCTTTCCATCGTAAAGAGTACCCAGGCAAAGAATAAGATTAATCAGTGGTTTAAGACCGAATTAAAGGATGATAACATTGTCCGCGGAAAGGAACTGCTTTTGGCTTACTGTAAGGCAAAGGGAGTACAGTTCTCGGATTTGTCCAAGCCGGAATTTTTGGATGTTTGTATGCGAAAGTACGGCTTCAGGGATTGGGATTCCGTGCTGGCGGCCATCGGCCACGGTGCATTAAAGGAAGGTCAGATTATAAACCGCCTTCAGGAAGAGTACAATAAGAAGGAAAAGAAAGAAGTTACCGACGAGAAGCTGTTGGAGAATATCGGCAGCAATAAGACCGCAAAGCCGATGGCAAGAGCCAAGGCGGGCATCATTGTCCAGGGATTGGACGATGTGGCGGTACATCTTTCTAAGTGCTGTTCTCCGGTACCGGGCGACGAGATTATCGGCTTTGTAACGAGAGGTCGCGGCGTTTCCGTGCATCGTACGGACTGTATCAATATTATCAATGCTTCCGAAGAAGACCGTCATCGTATGATTACGGCGGAGTGGAGTATGCCGGAGGGCGAGAAGGCTTCCGAGAGCTATTATGCGGAGCTAATTATGTACGCAAATAATCGTAGCGGTGTGCTTTTGGATATTTCCAGAATTTTTACGGAAAATAAGATTGATATCCAGTCTTTAAATTCCCGTACCAGCAAGCAGGGAACCGCGACCATTACGGTGGGCTTTAACGTAAAGGGTAAGGAACAGCTGCAGTATCTGATTGCAAAGCTGGGCGCAGTGGAAAGTATTTTGGATGTCACCCGTACCACCGGCTAAGGACGGAGCAGGAAAGGAATTATTATGATAAAGATATATGGCATCCGTGTCAGCGTGTTTTCTACCAATTGTTATTTGGTGAAAAATGAGGAGACCGGAGAAGGATTTCTTATCGATCCGGGCGATTATGCAGAAAAGATAATAGAAGTGATCAAGGAAAAGGAAGTTCAGTTGACAGCGATTTATCTGACCCACGGGCATCTGGATCATATGATGGCAGCGGAGCGGATTAAGGCAGAGTACAACGTGCCGGTGTATTGCCACGAGGCAGAGCTGGCGGTGTTGGCGGATCCGGTGCAGAACCTGACCGGTCGTTTTATGCGCAGCGGATATGTATTTACAGATGTTATCGGCTTAAAGGACGGTGCAGAGTTTGTGGCAGCTGGGTTTCCGGTAAGGCTGATTCATACGCCGGGACATACGCCGGGCGGTTGTTGCTACTATCTGTGGACGGAAGGGTATTTGTTTTCCGGTGATACGTTGTTTTTCCGTAGCATCGGCAATACGGAGTTCCCGGGAGGCAGTATGGGGACATTGGCCCGTTCCATCCGTGAGAAGTTGTATACGCTTCCGGAGGAGACAAGAGTTTATGCCGGACACGGAGAATCTACGGACATCGGCTCGGAAAAGGCGGAAAACCCTTTTGTACCGAGCTTAGAGTAAAAAGTTATTTTAGAAGGATAGAAACATGATTCGATTACATTTGACCAATGAGGCCTTTGAGCAGGATATCCGGCCGCTTTATAAGTCCTTTTTTCCGAAGGAGGAGCTGGTGGTTTCCTTCGGAGAAATGCCTGGAAAAGCACTTGCCGGGATGCATGGCGGTGAGATGGCGGATGCAGGAATGCAGGACGGTGATGCGAGTACAGAGTTTGGCAGATATCTTCTGGTGGGTGACTGGCGGGAAGACGGTTTTGTGCTGTCTCTCTACCGGGACGGCGATTTGACCGAGGCGGTACAGCAGGAGAGCCGGATGGTACCTTTGGCGGAACGGAAAAAGTTCCGGGATGAGGTAAAGCGTGCCGTATACCGGATGTTGTCTGCGGAGACAGGGAAGGAACTTCCGTGGGGGACTTTGACCGGCGTTCGTCCTGTAAAGCAGGTGCTGGAGCGTTTGGAGGCTGGAGAAGAGCCGGCATCCATTGATGCCTTTTTGAAGGAAGAATATTACTGCTCGGAAGAAAAGAGAGCACTGAGCCTTTCCGTGGCGGCAAAGGAAAAGGAGCTGCTGACGGCGATTGACTATAAGAACAGCCATAGTCTCTATGTGGGCATTCCGTTTTGCCCGACGACTTGTCTGTATTGTTCCTTTACTTCCTATCCGTTATCCCGGTTCGGACATCAGACCGGTGCTTATGTAGAGGCATTGAAAAAAGAAATAGAAGCAAGTGCGAAACTGTTGGCAGACAAACGACTGGCAACGGTTTATTTCGGTGGAGGAACGCCGACGGCACTTTCTGCGGAGGAACTTCGGGACGTAATTCGTACCGTAAAGCAGTACTTCCCGACGGAAGAGATTGCGGAGTGGACGGTGGAGGCCGGACGTCCGGATACCATAACGACCGAGAAGCTGCAGATGCTCTATGACGAGGGAATCAGTCGTATTTCCATTAACCCGCAGACCATGAACCAGAAGACACTGGATGTCATCGGGAGACGGCATACGACGGAGGATATTTGCAGAGCCTATGAGGAAGCGAGACGTATCGGCTTTGACAATATCAATATGGATCTGATTATCGGGCTGACCGGGGAGAATGCGGAGGATGTGGAAGAGACGCTCCGCAGAATCGGAGAATTGTCACCGGACAGCGTAACGGTACATACCCTTGCCTTAAAAAGAGCTGCCCGCCTGAATGTTGAGAAGGAGCAGTATGAGGATAAGGGTGCGGTGCAGGTAAGCGATATGCTGACGGCATCGGTAAATTTTGCAAAAGAAAACGGTTACGCGCCGTATTATTTATATCGTCAGAAGAATATGGAAGAAAATTTGGAAAATGTAGGATATGCCAGACCGGGGAAAGAGGGGCTGTACAATATCCTTATTATGGAAGAAAAGCATTCCATTCTGGCGCTGGGAGCCGGAGGAGCCACGAAGCTGGTACTCTCCGGAGGAGAACGCATCGAACGTTCCGAGAATGTGAAAAGCCTGAAGGATTATCTGGAACGGACGGATGAGATGATTGCGCGTAAACACGCCTTTTTTGAACAATACAAGGGCTTGTATTAATTGTTCAAGAGAAAAGGAAAGCGAGGAAAACCATGTATCAGGGGAACGATGATTTTGAACGGACCTATTATAACATAAGAGAGATTGTTATGAAGACCGGAAGCGGTGCGGTGGTGCAGGATGACTTGGCGGATGCCATCGACCACGGTGTATTGGTTACAAAGACGGTGCGTCTGCTTTGTGAAGCTTCCGGTATATCCGAGGAATTTAAGGATATGATGCTTACAGCGGCGGGCCTTCACGATATCGGAAAACTGCAGCTGGGCCAGGTGCTGTACGGACGAGATAAGAGTGCCATGAAAATCGAGGAAATGCGTTATATGCGTATGCATGCGGAAAATGCGAAGAAGATGTTGGAGGCCTGCGGCTATCCGGAGTCCATTATCAAAGCGGTGTACCACCATCATGAGAATTTTGACGGTTCGGGGTACCCCGACAATCTGGCGGGAAGCAAGATTCCGTTTTCGGCCCGGATGCTTAAGGTGTGTGATACCTTTTGTGCGTTGGTGTCGGAGCGACCGTACCGGAAAGCATTTGAATTTGATACGGCACTGGAGATGATGATTGAGGATTCCAAGGACCTGGATATGGGAATATTCTTAGAATTTTTAAAATTATATCATTCCGAAGAATTTGATGAAATAAAAGAGTATGCAACTTTTGCAAATCGTAAAAAACACTATTTACACGGAGCTTAAAATAGTGTACTATATAAAAATGAGTGAAGTTTCTTTTTTGATAATTTTCTTATAACAAGAAAGAAACGAAGGAGGAAAATGAAATGGCAGAATCAATGATGGGCTTAAAGAGAAGTCACAGATGTACCGAGGTGAGTAACGCAAATATCGGCGAAACTGTAACGGTTATGGGCTGGGTACAGAAGAGTCGTAATAAGGGAGGTATTATCTTTTTGGATCTGCGCGACCGTTCCGGCTTGCTTCAGATTATTTTTGAAGAGGATACCTGCGGATGTGAAAATTTTGCAAAAGCAGAGAAGCTGCGCAGTGAATTTGTAATTGCTGTAGTCGGTGAAGTCGTAAAGCGTTCCGGTGCGGTAAACGAGAATCTGGCAACCGGTGATATCGAAGTCCGGGCAAAGGAGCTTCGTGTGCTTTCCGAGGCGGAGGTGCCGCCGTTCCCGGTAGAGGAAGATTCCAAGACTAAGGAAGAGCTTCGTTTGAAGTATCGTTATATTGACCTTCGTCGTCCGGATTTGCAGAGAAATCTTATGATGAGAAGTAAGGTGGCTACCTTGACCAGACAGTTCCTCGCAGATGAGGGATTCCTTGAAATCGAGACGCCGATGCTTACCAAGAGTACTCCGGAGGGCGCAAGAGACTATCTTGTACCGAGCCGTGTGCATCCGGGCAATTTCTATGCATTGCCGCAGTCTCCGCAGTTGTTCAAGCAGCTGTTGATGTGTTCCGGATATGATCGTTATTTCCAGATTGTTAAGTGTTTCCGTGATGAGGACTTACGTGCGGACCGTCAGCCGGAGTTTACCCAGATCGATATGGAGCTTTCCTTCGTTGATATCGGCGATGTATTGGATGTTAACGAGCGTTTGCTTCATAAGCTGTTTAAGGAAGTTCTGGATGTTGAGGTGACCCTTCCGATTCAGAGAATGACATGGCAGGAGGCAATGGACCGTTTCGGTTCCGATAAGCCGGATACCCGTTTCGGTATGGAATTGACCGACGTTTCCGACGTTGTTAAGGGATGCGGTTTTGGTGTATTCACCGGTGCCCTTGAGAATGGCGGTTCCGTTCGCGGTATTAACGCAAAGGGTCAGGCTGCTATGCCGCGTAAGAAGATTGATGCTTTGGTTGAGTTTGCAAAGGGCTACGGCGCAAAGGGTCTTGCTTACCTTGCAGTGGAAGAGGATGGCAATATCAAGTCTTCTTTCGCAAAGTTTATGACCGAAGAGGAGCTGAAGGCTTTGGTTGCTGCTATGGGCGGCGAGCCGGGCGACTTACTCCTGTTTGCGGCTGACAAGAATAAGGTAGTTTACGATGTGCTTGGTGCGCTCCGTTTAGAGCTTGCAAAGCAGTTAGAGTTGTTGGATAAGAAGCAGTTTAATTTCCTGTGGGTAACGGAGTTCCCGCTTCTCGAGTATGACGAAGAGGAGAATCGTTACGTGGCTATGCACCATCCGTTTACCATGCCGATGGATGAAGATCTTGCACTTCTTGATACCGATCCGGGCAAGGTACGTGCAAAGGCTTATGATATCGTATTGAACGGCACCGAAATCGGTGGCGGTTCCGTGCGTATTTTCCAGAACGACGTACAGGAAAAGATGTTTGAGAAGTTAGGATTTACAAAAGAAGCAGCTTACGAAAGATTTGGTTTCTTACTGAATGCGTTTAAGTACGGTGTTCCGCCGCATGCGGGTCTTGCGTACGGTCTTGACCGTCTTGTAATGCTCATGGCAGGAGAAGACTCCATCCGTGACGTTATCGCGTTCCCGAAGGTAAAGGATGCATCCTGTCTTATGACGGATGCGCCGAACGTGGTAGACGACAAGCAGCTGGTGGAGCTTGCGCTCTCTATTAACGCAACTGAGGAAGAGTAAGAAGAGTAAAAGAATCAGAAAAAGGTGTAGAAGCTGTCCTCCGAAGTAAGTCCGGAGAAAGAGACTTGTTGTGTTTGAAACGATGCAGGTGCATCGCTGATAAAAGGAGAACATTATGCGTATACCGAATATGCCGCAGCAGGTTTTGGACCTGTTAAAACGGCAAGGAATCGAAAAAAATCAGATTTTATTGGGTGCACGCACCGATATGAATACCGCTTGCGAGTATGCAGACGGGTATTTGGTACTGACAAAGGAGAAGTTGGCGATAGCCTCTTCTCCGACAGTATCGTCGGAAGTGCATATCTTTAAGGGATATCCGGTGTCGGATGAGACGAAGGAATTGCGTGAGTGGAATCTTATCGTATATTCCGTGGAGGACCTTTCCGAGACAAGGATTGAACGTCAGGTGGCATGCGCCGTTCTTACCGCAAAAGTAAAGGGAACGGATCGTATTCTTGCCGCATTTTCAAATTTATGTATCAAAAATGCATATGAGCTGGTGCGCCGTTTGGATCATCTTGATAAAGAGGAAACAGGCGAAAAGCACGAGAAGCCGGAGGAAGAGGAGTACTGTCCGAAGTGCGGTACCATGTATCCGGATATGAACCGGAAGATTTGTCCGAAATGTATGGACAGAAAGTCCGTCTTTGTTCGTACTTTTTCGTATTTCAAACCGTATACCGGCGCGATTATTTTGCTGTTTATCAGCATTATCGTTACGGCTCTGTTAAATCTTGTCTGGCCGTATTTAAGCGGAACGATGCTGTATGACTATGTATTACGGAAGAATCTTACCTTTTTGGAACCGTTCGGTTTGGAAAAGGTAGAGGTGTTTACAGCGCTGACGGTTCTTGTGGTAGTGATGTTCTTAACAAGACTGGTGCTGCAGCTCTTCCAGATTATTCACGGCGTGATTACCGCAAAGGTAGTGGTAAGCGTCGTAAGGGATATGAAAAAGGATGTTTTCCAACAGATGGGAAAATTGTCCATTCAGTTCTTTAAGAGCAGACAGACCGGTAGTTTGATGACCCGTGTATTAAGTGATGCGGACCGTGTCACCGGATTTTTCGTAGACGTACTGCCGTATGTTTTTGTACATGGTTTTACCATTATTGCTACATTGGTTGTTATGTTTACCATGCGTTGGCAGTTGGCAATCGTTGCTGTAGTGCTGATGCCGATTACAATTCTTATCAGTATGAAGCTTCGTCCGAAGCTTTGGGGATTGTACGGACGTCGTCACAGAAAAGAGCGTTCCGTAAACAGTAATGTAAACGATAACCTGACCGGTGCCCGTGTGGTAAAGGCCTTCGGTCAGCAGGAGAATGAAATCACCCGCTTTGAAAAAGGAAATAAAAAGCTTTCCGAGGCGGAGCTTGATATTGTTCGTTATAACAACAAGTTTACGATTATTTTCTCCGGAGTGAGAGAATTGATTAACTTGATTGTTTGGGCTCTGGGTGTTTGGTTTGTTATGGCAACGGACTATTTTGAAGTGGGTATGTTACTTACCTTTACCGGTTATGTGGGGCAGCTTTCCGGACCGATGGATTTCTTCTCCAGATTCTTTAACAACTGGTCCGACAGTATGAACAGTGCCCAGCGTATGTTTGAAATTCTGGACTCCATTCCGGAAGTGACGGAGAAGGAGCAGGCGGTGCGTCTGACAGAGCCGGACGGAGAGATTGTCCTGGATCACGTGACCTTTGGTTATGAGCTCAGTAAACCGATTTTAAAGGATATTACCTTACATATTAAGCCGGGCGAGATGCTTGGTATTGTAGGACGTTCCGGTGCGGGAAAGACCACTCTTGTCAATCTTATTTCCCGTATGTACGATCCGCAGGAAGGTCAGATTTTGATTGACGGTGTCAATGTGCGTGATATGGCATTTTATGATTTGCGTCGTAACGTAGCTATGGTATCCCAGGAGACCTATATCTTTATGGGTACGGTAGAGCAGAATATCGCCTATGCGAATCCGACGGCAACGAAGGAAGAGATTATTCAGGCGGCGGTATTGGCAAGTGCCCATGAGTTTATTTTGCGTATGCCGGACGGTTACGATACGGTCATCGGTTCTTCCGGACGTCAGCTTTCCGGTGGTGAGAGACAGCGTATTTCCATTGCACGTGCTATTTTGGCAAATCCGAAGATTTTGATTTTAGACGAGGCAACGGCGTCTGTGGATACGGAGACCGAGAAGGCGATTCAAACGTCCATGCAGTATCTGGTAAAGAACCGTACGACGCTTTCTATTGCCCATCGTTTATCTACCTTACGCGATGCGGACCGACTGATTGTATTGGATCACGGACGGATTACGGAGGAAGGAACCCAGAAGGAATTGGAAGAGCTTCACGGTACCTATTACAAGTTGATGGAATTGCAGACGAAGGCACTGGCGCTGAAGGGGCTGGAATAGGAGGCTATTGTGAGAGATCATTTTGAAGAAGAATTTAGTTTAGAACAGATGGAGCAGGAAACGGAAGCGATGCTTCGCCTTCGTTATCTGACCCCGGAAACGGCGACCTTTGCCCGTACCGAGGGAGGCTTTGTGAGCCTTAAGGTAGAGGGAGAGGAGTATTCCCGTGTACAGGTGGTGCGTATGTTCCCGTTTTCCGAGCCGGGCAAGTATATTTCCATTCGTACCGCAGAAGAGACCTCAAAGGAAATCGGTGTAATCGAGAGTATGGAAACTTTCCCGCAGGAAGTAAAGGAGATGCTGTCAGAGCAGCTGGCACTTCGTTATTTTACTCCGATTATTACAAAGATTTATCAGATTAAGGACCAGTACGGTTTTGCGTATTTTGACGTAGAAACCGACAGAGGACATTGCCGCTTTGTGATTCGTATGGGCGGTAATGCAGTGGTACATCTTTCCGATACGAGAATCATTATTTCGGATATTGATGAGAACCGGTTCGAAATCCCGGATGTATCGAAGCTTACGATAAAGGAGCAGAAGAAGTTAGATTTGTTCCTGTAAGGTTGTGATTCCCTTGCGAAGCATTGTTTGTTTCGCATGACGGCAAGAGAGGAAATCGATATGATATTAAAATTTGAGTTAAATCAAAAGGAACTGGCGGCGCTGGCTCTTGCAGATGGCGAAGAAGTGCTGTATGCGGTTCCCTACGATTGTGACCTTTCCGGCAATTATGTGAAGGATGCCTTTACGGTAGTGACGAATAAACGTCTGGTATTGCTTCACAATGCCGAGAAAGAAAAGGAATATAATCTGTCCGAGTACGATGCGGTAAAGGCAGAGCCGCGGATTAATTGCGGTGTGTTGTATGCGGTAAAGGACGGACAGGATTATCTGATTGTGCGGTATACCTCCAAGCATCTGGCACGGTATGCTTACGTGGCAAGAGGAATTGCGCTTTTGCTTTCCGGAAGCACGGAACGTGCGGAGAGTGAGGAGAATGAGAAATCCTGCTTTGTCTGCGGAAGAGCGTTGCCGGGGACCAAGGAGTGTCCGCACTGTAACCGGAAGAGCAGAGGCGTCTTTTTCCAAATTGTACAGCTTTTAGGTTCTTATAAAAAGCAGTTGATTCCGATTATTGCTTTGATGGTAACCCGTGCGATTATCGGTCTGTTCAGTCCGGAACTGCAGAAGTATCTGGTGGATGACGTATTGTACAGCGGGAAAAATGATTATCTTGCGGCGATGCTGGTGCTGATTGCCATGTTCTTAGTGGGCATCGGAATTGCTGCGGTTGATATCGGAAAAAGCTACGGCTGTGCGAAGCTCGGTTCTACCATCGGAAGAGATTTGCGTTCCAAGTTGTACAATAAGATTCAGATGCTGTCCCTGTCCTACATTCACGAGAAACGTCCGGGTGCACTCATGAACCGTATTATGCACGATACGAACCGTATCCGTATGTTTATGGAGCATGTATTCTGTAACCTGTTTACCGTTGTGATTATGTTCGTGGCGGTTGTGATTTACATGTTGGTACTGAACTGGAAGCTGGCATTGATTTCCTTTATTTTTGTACCGATTGCGGCTGTGGTTTCCATGCTTTGGAGAAAGAATATTCATCGCCGCTTCCGTTTGCAGGGTAAAAAGTCCGATGACGTACATAGTGCCCTGCAGGACGTGATTTCCGGTATGAACGTAGTAAAGGGCTACGGTAAGGAAAAGGATGAGTCCGATAAGTTTAATGAATTTTCGGATGTGTTTGCTAACGTACAGAAGCGAAACGAAGTATTCTGGGCAATGTTTTTCCCGTTACTGAACTTTTTAATGGGTGCCGGAGTTTACCTGGTTATTTTCTACGGCGGACGAAGTGTGCTTGGTGAGACTATGACCGCCGGTGAGGTAATGCAGTTTGTCAGCTACACCTCCATGCTTTACATGTATCTTGGCTGGATTAACAACCTGCCGCGTCAGTTGATGGACCTGGTGACCAGTATGGAACGTATCAACGACATTATGACCCAGGAGCCGAAGATTAAGAATACAGAGAAAGCTTGCAAGCCGGAAATTACCGGTGCCATCGAGTTTAAGAATGCCACCTTCGGTTACCATTCTTATGAGCCGGTAGTAGAGGGTATCAACCTTACGGTAAAGCCGGGTGAGATGATCGGTCTTGTGGGTGCTTCCGGTGCCGGAAAGTCTACCCTCATCAATCTTATTATGCATCTGTACGATGTGGATGGCGGAGAATTGATTGTGGACGGTCAGAATATTAAGGACATTGATATCGATTATTACCACTCTAAAATCGGTGTGGTATTGCAGGAGACCTTCCTGTTCTCCGGTACCATATTTAACAACATCCGCTATGCGAAGCCGGATGCCACGGAAGAAGAAGTTATTATGGCTGCTAAGATGGCAAATGCCCACGACTTTATTACCCGTATGCCGGACGGCTACAACACCTATGTAGGTGAAAAGGGAAGCCGTCTCTCCGGCGGTGAGCGTCAGCGTATTGCCATTGCCAGAGCAATTTTAAATAACCCGAAGATTTTGATTCTGGATGAGGCAACAGCGAGCCTTGATACTGAGAGCGAATACCTGATTCAGACCGCACTGGAACGTCTTACTTCCGGTAAGACAACCTTTGCTATCGCACATCGTCTGTCTACGCTGAAAAACGCAGACCGCCTGGTGGTTATCGATAAGCACCGCATTGCGGAAATGGGCAGTCATGACGAGCTGATGGAAAGAAAGGGTATCTACTACGGCCTCGTAACCGCCCAGCTTGAGATGCAGGCGAAGAAGGAGACGGTAGGGGCGTAAGAGAATAGGAAAACAGTAAATTCAAAGATTGTTAGAAAATGTTTGTAATATGAGACAAACCTCGAAGGTTAGTATGTTGCTCTAACTTTCGAGGTTTTTGTTTCGCTTTAAGTTCCATTTTTGGTTAGTAAAGAGTACCGTATGCGTTACAGGATAAAGTGAGGTGTACATCTTCCATATTTGTTGTAACGAAAAGTACTTTTCGTTTGAATGTTGCATCACCAATTGCTTGATTACCGTTTGTAGTGGAGCTCGCATAAGAATTTAACCAATTACTGTCATAGATACTGATTGAATAGGAAGCGGAGGTACAAGCGGCACTTGATCCCGGGATGTATTGAAAGGTACCGTGTAAAGTGAATTCCCATGCTAATTCGTTGTCCGAATTATAGTAAGCTATGCTTTTGCTTCCGGATTTTGTTTGTACAGAGCGAGAGGACCATGTGGAGCGTGACACCAGAGGAGCGGTTACGGTAGGAGTAGCTTCGGTTATGGTGACACGAAAATAAGAGCCGCCCTCTAATGACTCAATGTAGTCTGAAACAATTTGAGATTTATCACTTGGTGATGCAGCCATTACTTGCGTAGGACTTGTAAAAACACAAGAAAGTAGTAAAATAAAACATCCGGTAACAGATATTAGAGTTTTTTTCATAGTAATCTCCTTGTTGTGATTGAATTATAGTTATTGTATGCCGTGGTCGATGATTTTTTCTGAAGAGTAATATCCTCTGTGCCGCTCTCCTTCACTGCAAATCCAGATACTAATCGGAATCAGTAGAAGGAGAAGGGCGATTAGCGCAATGGTTAATATACGTTTATGTTTTTTTGAACGAGCCAGAGTAGTCTGAAGCTCTTCTGCGTCCATACCGGACAGATAATCTGCAGCGAAGCTTTCCGGCGTGCCGAAACGCTCATAAATCATGGAGTCTGTCAACTCCGGAATACTGTGGAAACGTTCGGAAATACAGCCCTGCAACTCCTTTTTCAAACGCCTGTGATAGGTGCCGGGAATAAGCTGTAATACATCCTTGACGTAATTCTTAATTATGGAATCATTCGTGTTCTTCATCTACCATTTCCTCCAAAGAATTGATATTCAAAATCGAAAGTACTCCTCTGGACAGAGATAAGTATTCTTTGCGAATCTCTGCCAGATAGGTTCTCCCGGTGTCTTCCATGTGATAATAGATCCGCATACGACGCTTTCCGACCTTCTCCTGGCGGTCGGAAATAAGCCCTTTATCCAAAAGACGATAGAGGGAAGGGTAGAGAGAACTTTCCTGCATGGTGTAGAGGCCACAGCTCCGGTTACTGATTTCCTGAACCAGCTCATAGCCGTACATGTCTCCGGAATCCAGGAGCGTAAGAATCAAAAGCTCAATGGTTCCGCGTTTTACGTT
Source organism: uncultured Lachnospiraceae bacterium (assembly GCA_964545045.1). Lineage (GTDB taxonomy): Bacteria > Bacillota > Clostridia > Lachnospirales > Lachnospiraceae > SIG307. Next base: position 30,454 of record CAZJEN010000033.1, read on the forward strand.
GTCTGAAACTGCCATTTTAATACCTCGAGATAAATGAATTCATTTTAAATAAACCGGTTAAGTTAACTTGTTTAAAGTATAACGAAAAATATATTTGGTGTCAATAGTATACACGGAAGAATATTGTTGACAACTTTATTTTTACATGATATTATTATATCGGTGTACAAACCAAATAAGCATATAATACAAGTACAGCGTTACTGTCTTGTTTATATGGGGCTATCAAATGAATCCACTATCTGCTAAAATAAGGGAGGAATAAGCATATGAAGAATTTACGGAAGATATTAACGTGTATTGCTATTGTTGCGATAATGGCAGTACATGGAGGGTCAAAGACTTTTGCAATGGCGGCAATATGTCCACCACATGATATTGTCCAAAACATAACAGATGTTTATAGAGTTGATAGTTATCATAATATCTATGTAACAATGGAAGATGAATATGGTGATGAATATTATCTTTATGATGAAAACGGAAATAGGATAACGAGACGGTGCTTGAACTATAGTCAAGAGAGTAGACACGTTTTTATGAAAAAACTTCTGAGAACAGT
>CAZJEN010000034.1:0-29569 GCA_964545045.1 uncultured Lachnospiraceae bacterium
GAGCACCGAGAATCGGTTTCGAAGGTGGCCAGATGCCGTTATACCGTAGACTTCCGAAGAGAGGTTTCCATAACAGAAACACGCAGGAGATCATTACGATCAATGTTAGCATGTTAAATAGATTTGAGGATGGAGCAGAGGTAACCGTTGAGTCTTTGATGGAGATCGGTTTGGTAAGCAATCCGAAGGACGGCGTAAAGATTCTTGGAAACGGTGAACTTACCAAGAAGCTTGATGTTAAGGTAAACGCATTCAGTGAGAGTGCTGTTGAGAAGATTCAGGCCCTTGGTGGAAAAGCAGAGGTGGTATAATGTTTGATACAGTCAAGAATGCATTCAAGGTAAAAGAAATTCGAAGCAAGCTGCTGTTCACTCTTTTGTGCCTGCTTATTGTAAGAATCGGATGCGCATTCCCGGTTCCGGGTATTAGCCGCGTTCAGTTCCAGTTATGGCTTGCACAGAAGGAAGGACTTGGATTCTTAGATACTTTAACCGGTGGATCCTTTTCCCAGATGTCCATTTTTGCACTGAATATTGGCCCGTATATTACTTCCTCGATTATCATTCAGCTTCTGACAATCGTATTCCCGAAGTTGGAAGAGTTGCAGAAGGATGGAGAGACCGGAAAGAAGAAGATTGCTGAGATTTCCCGTTATTTGACCATCGGTCTTGCAATCGTTGAGTCTGTTGCAATTATCATTGGTTTTGGTAATCAGGGTATTTTGGAAGGTGGATTAACCTTCTGGAATGTTGTAATCATCACTGCATCCTTCACCGCAGGTACCGCATTCTTAATGTGGTTAGGTGAGCGTATCACCGAGAAGGGTGTTGGTAACGGTATTTCCATGATTCTCTTGGTAAACATTGTAGCAAGCCTTCCGAACGACTTCTCCAACCTTGTGAAGAAGTTTGTAGTTGCCCCGACGGCAGTTGTAAACAAGGTACTCGGTGTGGTTGGCATTGCAGCAGTTGTTATTGTATTAGTAGTACTTGTTATCCTGTTACAGGATGCGCAGAGAAAGATTCCGGTACAGTATGCAAAGAAGGTACAGGGAAGAAAGATGGTTGGAGGACAGGGTTCCTTCATTCCGTTAAAGGTAAACACCGCAGGTGTTATCCCGGTAATCTTCGCTTCTTCCTTAATGAATACCCCGGTAATCGTTATGTCCTTTATGGGCGTGAAGGCAGAGAGAGCGCATTTCTGGCCGAAGGTTGCATATTTACTCAGCTCCGACAAGTGGTTTAACTTCAAGGATTTCGGTGAGTTTAAGTATACGCTCGGCGCGCTGATCTATGTTGCATTACTTGTTATCTTCGCATATTTCTATACCTCCATCACCTTCAATCCGATGGAAGTTGCGAATAACATGAAGAAGCAGGGCGGTTTCATTCCGGGTATTCGTCCGGGTAGACCGACGACCGAATACTTGACGAAGGTTTTAAATTACATCGTACTTATCGGCGCAATCGCACTTACTATCATCAGTTTGATTCCGATGATATTCTCCGGTGCTTTTGCTGCACAGGTAAGCTTCGGTGGTACATCCATCATCATTATTGCAGGTGTCATTCTTGAAACCATTAAGCAGGTAGACTCTCAGTTGTTGGTTCGCCAGTACAAGGGATTCTTAAACGACTAATAAACACTTTATAGGGTGGGACTCTTGGTTCCACCCTATGTTGGATATATGGAGGCATGGCATGAAGATTATTATGTTAGGTGCTCCGGGTGCCGGTAAGGGTACCCAGGCAAAGCAGATTGCAGCAAAGTTTTCGATTCCGCACATTTCCACGGGTGATATCTTCCGTGCGAACATTAAGGAGAATACGGAGCTTGGCAAGAAGGCAAAAGAGTATATGGATCAGGGTATGTTAGTACCGGATTCCTTAACCTTAGAGTTGATTATGGACCGCTTCACCAACGCAGACTGTGCAAACGGTTATGTATTGGACGGCTTCCCGAGAACCATTCCGCAGGCAGAGGCACTGACCAAGGCTTTGGCGGACAAGGGCGAGACCATTGATTTCGCAATCAATGTGGAAGTTCCGGACGAGTCCATCGTAAATCGTATGTCCGGCAGACGTGCATGTCTGACCTGTGGTGCCACCTATCACATCAAGTACAATGCTCCGGCAAAGGGAAACGTATGTGATACCTGTGGTGCAGAGCTTGTTCTTCGTGACGATGACAAGCCGGAGACCGTATTAAAGCGTCTTACCGTATACCACGAGCAGACCCAGCCGCTCATCGACTACTACAAGAACGAGGGTGTTCTTCGTGAGGTAGACGGTACTCAGGACATGAACAAAGTGTTTGACGATATCCTTGCAATTTTGCAGTAAAGGAAGAGCAGATTATGGCAGTATCAATTAAATCAGAGCGCGAAATAGAGTTAATGCGCGAATCGGGAAGAATTCTTTCCATCGTGCATACCGAGCTTGCAAAAATGATAAAGCCGGGCATCAGTACCTTGGATATCGACAAGCGTTGTTATGAAGTCATTCGTGATTTCGGTTGTATCCCGTCCTTTTTGAATTATCAGGGCTATCCGGCGTCTGTGTGCGTCTCCGTTAATGACGAAGTCGTACACGGTATTCCGAATAAGAACCGTATTTTAAAAGACGGAGATCTCGTAAGTCTGGATGCGGGCGTTATTTACAAGGGTTATCATTCCGATGCGGCACGTACCGTGGCGGTCGGAGAGATTTCCCCGGAGTGGAAGCGTCTTATGGATGTAACCAAACAATCCTTCTTTGAAGGAATCAAATATGCAAAGCCGGGATACCGGATCGGAGACATCTCCGGTGCGATTCAGGACTATGCAGAATCTTTTGGCTATTCTTTGGTAAGAGAGCTGGTCGGACACGGGGTTGGACGTGAACTTCACGAGGACCCGCAGGTACCGAATTTCCGTACCAAGAGAAAGGGAATCCGCCTGGAGCCGGGAATGACCCTTGCCATCGAGCCGATGGTCAATATGGGACATTACGACGTGAACTGGCTGGATGACGGTTGGACGGTAGTGACCGCAGACGGTTCCCCGTCGGCACACTATGAAAATACGATACTGATAACTGACGGTGAGCCGGAGTTGCTTACCATAGAACGTGATTAGATTGAAGGAGGACTTATGTCTAAGACAGATGTTGTTGAAATTGAAGGAACTGTTGTAGAAAAGCTGCCGAACGCAATGTTCCAGGTAGAGCTTGAAAACGGACACCGCGTGCTTGCGCATATCAGCGGTAAGCTCCGCATGAATTTCATCAAGATTGTACCGGGTGATAAGGTTACCTTAGAGCTTTCCCCGTACGATTTGACCAAGGGAAGAATCATTTGGAGAGATAAGTAAGATTGTGGGCCCTGCGCTTTTGCGCGGGGCTTTTCTTTGTGTGGGGCGTTTCGCAGGGGCTTTGGGGATTTGAGCTGGTGTCGGAGAATGTCCTTTTTCTCGTACTGCGGATATAAGTCTTTCTAATTACTCCGAGCATATTTATATAAAAGGGACGCAACCGCCCTGATGCGGCATCCATGCCTTATTGCGGGCTTGCTCAGACCTCCTGTCTGAGCATTGCTGATAGACGAGTGGAGTAATAAGAAAGTCTAATATCCTGCGTAAAGTTCAAAAGGACATTCTCCGACACCAGCTCAAATGGGCAAGTTTCCCAAGCGAAACGCCGGAAAAGAGAGGTGCCGCGCAAGAGCGCAGAGGGGAAAAGAAGCCTAGCCTGGAGAGGCATCAATTCGGTGCTGAGTTGTAAATCGAAATGCAACCCAAGGATGTGTAAAGAAAATTTATAAAAATGTAAAACATACTTGACAAAAAGTCGTACCGATGCTATGATGAAATTGCAATACAGAAGAAAGATAAGAGAGGGAGAGTTTATGAAAAAGAAAACGATTGCAATTTTATTTGTGTTAATTACAGTATTGTTTGCGTTATGCGTGGGAGCAATATTGCTGGGACTGCCGGAGACGGTGTATGAGCTAAGCTTTGAAACTGATATTGCTGCCCAGAGTGGTGTTGCACCGGAGGAAATGGTATACAGCATGGAGGTGCCGGAGGACGGGGATTATGAGATGTATATAAAGTGGACAAGCAATCCGTCCGGGATGTTAATGGCCTGCAATATCACAGATGAGAACGGAAAGAACGTGAATACTGTTGGCGGTCATTGGATGGATATGACATCCGGCATTATGTCGCTAAAAGCGGGGACCTATACCTTGACATTGACACCGTTTAATGATGCGGAATTGTGGAAGGCGTATTGGGCAAAGTTTGATAAGACGGGCTGGGATGCAGGTACAGAGGATGATGAGCCGGAGATGGAGTTGGTGGGAGACGGCGTATTGCATTTTAGCTTTGCATTCCGATTAGAACAAAGTAGAAATGTAGCAGGGATTGTCAGTGTATTGTTTGCGGTAATCGGCGTTCTTCTGTTTGTGATAATACTGGCGATTGTACAAAGTGAGAACAGTATGAAGCGGAATTATGATGAACGACAGGAACTGCTTCGAGGGAGAGGCGCAAAATACGGTCTTATCTCTATGATGTTTCTGAATGCTGTACTTTATCTGTTGGAATCTGTGGGAGTACAGCTGCCGATGAGTGCAGGAATCGCGGTAATACTGAGTGTATTTGTCGGTGCGGGAGTTTATGCGATGTACTGCATTTGGATGGATGCTTACTTCGCTTTGAATCAGCGGACCGGATCTGTTGCGGGAGGTCTTTTTATAATCGGTGTGATAAATCTGGTGATAGGTACTACGGCTTTATTGGACGGCGGAATCATTCAAAATAATCAGTTAACCGAGCGCAGTTTGAATCTGTTTTGTGGTATAATGATGATAACTCTGTGTGGTTCCATGCTTTTAAAGAAGGTTTACAGCGACAGAGAGGAAGAGTAGTATGAAGAATCTGAAATTAAAATCTGCCCGGGCTGCCCTTGATTTGTCCCAGCAGGAGCTGGCAGACAGAGTCGGCGTGTCCAGGCAGACCATCAATGCTATCGAAAAGGGCGACTACAATCCTACCATCCAGCTTTGCAAAAGTATTTGCAAGGTACTGGGAAAGACCTTGGATGAGTTGTTTTGGGATGAGTAAGAGACGGAGGGAAACTTATGAAAACCGACTACCACATTCACACGGAGTTTTCCTGTGATTCGGAAGCAAAGATGGAGACTTATGTAAAACAGGCTTTGGAGCGGGAAATCCGGATGCTGTGTTTCACGGATCATGTGGATTTGAATCCGGACGACTACGGGTGCAATTATTACAATCCGGAGAAGTTTTTTGAAAGCTTTCATAAGGTGAAGGAACAGTACGGTGAGCAGCTTATGATATGTTCCGGTATTGAGTTCGGAGAACCGCACCTGTACGCAGATAACTTAAAGCGGTTGTCGGCCTATCCGTACGATTTTATCATCGGGAGCATCCACTGGATCGGAAATATGTTTCCTTGTCAGAAGGTGCGGGAACAGTATTCGGCGAAGGAGTTTTACACGCTGTACTGGAAAGAAGTTTTAAGCACCGTGAAACAGGGCGGCTTTGATGCTCTGGGACATATTGATTTTCCGAAACGGTACTATGGTGAAATCTACTATGCAGAGTCGGAGCTCAGAGAGATTTTTAATAGACTGTTGGACAAGGATATGGTAATTGAGATTAACACCTCTTCCTTACGAAAAGGTCACAATGAGACCATGCCGGGGAAGGATTTGCTGGAGATTTATAAGGACTGCGGCGGCCGGTACGTTACCATCGGTTCCGATGCCCATGTAGAGCAGGATGTGGGAGCGGATTTTGAGATGGCAAAGGCATTGGCAGATGAGTGCGGATTGCAGCAGGTGGCGTATAAGGAGAGAAAAAGGATTGTACTGTAATTGAAAGGCTGATGTTGATTGTGGAACAGAGCGTAATAGAGAAGTATATGTAGGAGGTCATACATGATTCGCGAAGTACAAGAAAAAGATTTAAATGGACTGTTGGAGCTGTATTTGCACTTACACGAGGAGTCCGTGCCGAAGCTTACGGAGCACTTACGCAAAACATGGCAGACGATACTAACGGACGAGAATCACCATATTATTGTAAAGGAAATTGACGGAAAGCCGGTGTCTTCCTGTGTTTGTGTAATCATTCCGAACCTAACGCGGGGAATCAGACCTTACGCCTTTGTGGAGAATGTGGTGACGCATGCCGATTACCGTGGAAAGGGCTATGCTACGGAGTGCCTAAACTACGCAAAAGCCCTTGCGGAGAAAGCGAACTGCTATAAGATGATGTTGTTGACCGGTTCGAAGAAGGAATCGACGCTAAAGTTTTATGAGAGGGCCGGGTATAACAGTAGCGATAAGACAGCGTTTATTCAGTGGTTGGAATAGGAAAAGAAAAAGGGCTTGCATTCACAAGCCCCTTCGTGTATAATTTACTTAGAAAGGTATTCGGAATCAAATCTCCGAGTGCCCTCAGTCAAAATGTTAAAAGAATTTAAGCATCTGAACCTTGCGGGGACGGATGCTTATTTCTTTTTGTTATAACGATTGTCTAAAAATGACACAGCCGCAAAAATTACTAACAATAAAGTCAAGACTTCCATTGTGTTCATGGGCAGCACCCCCTTATAAGTACTAGAGGGCATCTAACATCGGAAATTCGCATCCTGCTTCCTGTTCAATTATACAAAGTTATTGTACGATATCCGCGCGAGAGGTTCGATCGAGCAAAGTATAAAATTTCTATAAACCAATAAGATTAAACTCATGGGCGGAAGATGGCAACCATGCGGAATTGACGTTGTATATCTGATTGATGTATAATAAAAAGCGACAGCAAATGGAATTTGAGAGCACGTATAACGGAGGTGGATCTTTGATAGAAGTCATTGCCTATGAGATGAAATATGACAAAGTATTCGTAGAACAGAGCACGATTGATTGTATCTCTTTTGAGATGCAATACTTTGAGCAATATAAAAGAATTTACAACGAGTGCTTTTATGATATGCGAAAAGCTTTGGAGATTGAACCGTACAATTTCCTAAATGAGTATGAACAGATTGGGGAAAAAGTAAGCGACATCTATTTGCTTGTAAAGGATGGTGAAATCGTCGGTTCCGTGGCGTGTTACGGAAATGAGATCGATGATTTAATCGTAAATAAAAAATTTCAGAAACGGGGCTACGGAAAACAGCTGTTGTTATGGGGAATGCAACAGATTCGGAAGAGGAATATCGACCCGATTACCTTACATGTAGCCGAGTGGAATCAAAAGGCTCTTATGTTGTATAAGAAAGTTGGGTTTGAAGTAGTAAGCAGTGAAAGGGTTCGATAGAAGAAAAGGAGGCAACTATGAACACATTGGAAGCAATTATGACACGCCACAGCTACCGTGGCAAATATAAATCCACTCCGGTACCGAGAGAGGATTTAGCAAAGATTATGGAGGCAGGTCTTGCGGCACCGTCCGGCTGTAATAAGCAGACCACCAGCCTGATTGCGGTGGATGATCCGAAGGTTTTGACAGATCTGCATAAGGCGATTCGACCGGCGGCGGGAGATACGGCACCGGCTATGATTTGCGTGTTGACCCAGCGGATTATTGCGTATCGGGATAAATGTTTTGCGATACAGGATTACTCTGCGGCAATTCAGAATATGCTTCTGGCAGCGGTAGAGCTTGGGTATGAGAGCTGTTGGTACGAAGGTCATGTGACGGATACAGACCGCATCGGGGATCAGATGGCAAAGATTTTGGGCGTGCCGGAAGGATATGAGCTGATTTGTTACCTTCCAATCGGTGTTGCAGAAGAGGAAGTGAGCGGCCCGAAGAAAAAGGCGTTTGAGGAAAGGGCTTGGTTTAACGGGTTTCCGGGAAAATAGGAAATCAATCATCACGGCAAGTGAACCGTAGATTACGAGAAAATAATAAGAGAGAACAATAGGAGGGGGACCCCTGATGTACATAGTAATATGTGAGGATGAAGAAAATTTTGCACAAGAACTGCAACAGGAGCTACAGATACTCCTGGCGCAAAAAGAGATTGACTGTAGCATTTTCCGTTGCAACAGCGGAGCGGCGTTCCGGCAGGAGATGGAGCGGGGAGAGGCAACAGACCTTATCTTTATGGACCTGCATCTGGGAGATGCGGACGGCGTGGAGCTGGTGAAGGAGCAGGCACGGAACAGCGTAAAAGTTCCGACGGTGTTTTTGTCCAGTATGGAGGAGCGAATCGCGGAGGGCTACGACGTAAACGCCTTTCATTTCCTCTTTAAACGTAATTACAAGGAGAAGCTGCCGGCACTGTTGGACCGGTTCCTGGATGAAATATATCTGCAGAAAATACTGCTGATACAGGATCGGGATACGGTGGCAATGTTAAATCTCGAGGAGATTTATTATGTGGAGTCGGACAACCGGAATACGGCGGTTCACACGGCGGTGTCCTCTTATCAGGAGAAAAGCTCCATTCAAAACTTCGCGAAATATTTGCCGGAGGATTTATTTATCGAAGCCTATCATTCGCTTTACATCAATATTGACCATATCCGGAAGGTAAATATGGATTCGGTCATTTTGGATAACGATAAGGAGCTGCCGGTGAGCCGGAGAAAGCGGAAGGCGTTGATGACTGCGGTGATGAGGAGGATACGGAGCCGATGAAACGAAAAAAACAGTTTTATTTCTTCCTTGCACTTTTGTTTCCGGTGATGCTGTTTTTGAACGGTGTGCTGTTTTATTCCATGAAGTGTACCGGCGAATATATGCAGTCGGAGAGCGTATGGGGTGTGAAACAGTCCATTAAGGTGGGGGATTATGCCAGACAAAAGCAGATTTTAAAAAATCTGCCGGAGGATACGGAGGCGGCATTGGCTGCCATTGATGAGATCATCACCTATCTGGAGCTCAGCGAGGTAAAGAAAAACGATGTATATGCCAAATATATGGAGGCATTGCTGGGGCATCCCTGGTATCCGGAGCCTACCGATCCGGAAGAAAACGAGTTGATTCCCGATGCCATGGTTACTATGGGTATCTCCTCGGCAGATATGGACAATTACGAACGGGTAAGAGAATGTGTGGAGAATGTAGCCGGGTACGGGGCGTATGCCGCGGGAGTAGCGGAAAATGCGGGAATCATCGCGGACTCCTTGTACTCCATTTATGACGATAGCTGGTTGTTAAAAAATCTGGCGCAGTGTCAGAAGGATTATTACGGGCTGGAGTTTTTACAGCCTACACCGGAGCTTGACAATTCCTTTGAGCTGGTGATTAATTATCATGTAACGGATGTGTTTGCATTTTTGTTTGCGCTGGCGGTGACGATTTTGTTCTGCCGGTACATCCGGAACGATTCCTTTGGGGAAATCCAGAACGTGAGAAGGACTACGGTGACCATGCTGGCGATTATGGTACTGGGTCTGATTAGCTTCTACGGAATCAATTTTTTGATAGTACATAAGGCATACGGGCTGCCATCCTTGAATGTACCGTTGCAGTCTCTGGAAAGCTTCTATGTGTGTCCGTATCAGATTACGGTGGGAGGCTTCATGGCGGCGTATATCGGAATCAAGGTGATTACCCTGCTTTTGGTGTTGGGCATCTGCATCTTGGCTTATACCGCCCGTAAAAGGTTTCTTTCCTGCGGTCTTGCACTTGCTTTTTTTGTCTTTGAACTGATCCGGCATTTTGATGTACCGGAGCAGAATGCGGCGGGTGTGTTCGGAGAAATCAATTTGTTCTCCGGAGTGACACCGGAGCGGTTCTATAACCGATATTTGAATTTGAATGTGGCAGGCCTTATGCTGCCGCGCCTGCAGACCTTTCTGGCGGTACTTTTGGTGGCATTTCTCGTGGCGGCAATCTTTGTATATCGGCGGTTCGGTCGCTGGCACAAGACCTCCCGTCAGGAGGCCATGAACGTATACTTCGGGGAAATCGACAAGCGGTATCAGGAAACGAGACTGCTGTGGCATGACTTTAACAACCACCTGCTTGCCATAAAGGCACTGTATGAAAACGGCCACGAGGCCCAGGCGGCAAAGTACATCGACGATTTGTCGGAACAGAGCTATGCAAGGCTTCTTCCGGCAAAGAGCGGTTCCGATACGCTGGATTTGCTACTGTTTAAGAAGCACCGGCAGGCGGAGGAATGCGGCGTGACGGTACGGTTCAAAATGGGCTGCAGTCTGGCGGGACTTTCCATAACGGATTATGATGTGTGCAGTCTGTTCGGCAATATTTTGGACAATGCCATCGAAGCGGTGCGTAAGGTAAAGGCAGCGGACGCGGAGGTACTGCTGCGGGTGGACCGGCAGAACAGCATGCTGTATATCTGCTGTGAGAACCCGTATGAGGGTGAGTTGATTCAACAGGACGGGGAGTTGAAAACAACGAAAAAGGACACGGCAAAGCACGGTATCGGTTTGTCGTCGGTGAAGCATATTTGTAAGAAATACAACGGTAGTCTGGAGGTAGAAACCGCAGGCAATATCTTCCGTTTGTCCGTTCTTTTAAATGTGTGACCACTTGTGCACGGATAACAACCACTTCTGCAGAGGTGGTTGTTTTTTGTTTTTTCGGAGGGTATGATAGAATCAGAAAATTGGGAAAAAGAAGTTTGTGGGAGTAGACAGTTTTTGAGATACAAAGGAAGGGAGCGTAAGATTTATGAGAAAACAATTTTTGTGTTTGGTAAGTGTGTGTCTGTTGGCAGCGGCAGCGCTGGCGGGCTGTGCCGATAAGAATGGCGAAGAAAAACAGACCGGGGACACGCCGGCTCTTGTGGCAGAGGATTTTAGCAGGGGAAACAATATCATCTTTGCCAATGGGAATGGGTATTACTATTACAGCAATACCTATCAGGGCTTTCGGTATGCGGACAGTACGACGGGAAATGATTTGTATCTTTGCAATAAGCCGGAATGCAGACATGACGGCAATGAGTTTTGTGTGGCAACCAATGACAAATACGGAATTGATTGTGTCGGTATGTATGGCGGGCGGATTTTTGCGACTGCCATAGAGACAACGGATACGCAGTTTAAATTTCAACTGCTTTCCATTGCTTTGGACGGGTCGGCGCTAAATGAAGAAGTAACGTATCTGACGCTGGAAAAGACCGGTGTATTGCCTGCATATCATGTGGATAAAACGCAGATATACATTCACCGGAATGTGGCCATGATTCCGGTATGGATGGTAGGGGCTGACGGAACGGAAGTGACGCAGTATTTCGGAACGGCCATTGTCAATTTAGACACAAAGGAAGTGACCTATCTGGATGAGGAGCCGTTTTCGACGGAAAATCCGGAGATATCGGAAATCACTGCCTACGGAGATTACTTTTATTATTGCAGGGCAGGGAAGAAAAAAACGATACTGTACCGGTACAACATAAAGGACGGCACCGAAGAAGAACATAAATTAATGGTAGGGTTTAAGGGAAACTATGCGGTACTGGACGATAATACCATTGTATACACGAAGTCGAATAATAAAGTCTTATGCGTGTATCACCGGGAAACGGGAGAAAACGAAGAAAAGGTGGAGCTGAAACGATGGCAGGTGCTTCTCTATCTTGACGGAGTTGCTGAGGGATATGAACAGGGATATGAGGCGATTGATTTGAAAACAGACGGGGAATATCTTTATGTGATAGAAAACTGGTGGAGAACATGGCATTATGACGAGCTTGGTGGCGATCCGACAGGTGCTTCGGAAGAGGCCTATGTTCATGTATTTGACAAGGAACTGAATGAGGTAATCGCGGTAGATATGGCAGATGCCATGGCATTTGCAAAGGAAGTACGGGACGAGACACAAGACTTTTATTTAAAATATAACCGGAAGATGTATTTTGAGAAGGATAAGGTTTTCTGTGTTTTGCCTAATGAAAATAATACGGCGGAATGCTATGTGTATGTGTGTGAGAGAGCGGACTTTTTGAACGGAAAGCCACAGTTTGAGTTGGTGTATAAGAGGGAAAAATAGCTGGTGGGAAGCGAAGAAAAAGAAAGCGTGGGAGTAGAAAGTGAGTTTGAGATACAAGGGAGCGAGGAGGTATACCAATGAAAAAAATAATTGTATTGGGTTTGACAATACTGGGACTTTTGAGTCTCGCGGGCTGTAAGAAGGAGTCCGGACAGAATCAACCGGGAGTACAGGGAGAGCAGTCAGAGGAAGACGGAAAGAAAGGCACCTCCGGCAAGAAGGACCATAAGTTTGTCCCGGAGGATTATATTCCGGGAGGCGGAAGCGAGGTATTGCAGACGGAAAAGGGCTATTATTACTTAAATGACTGGAATATCCGTTACAAAGATTTTGCCACGGGAAATGACATATTCCTTTGCAACAAGCCGGAATGCCGTCACGACGGTAACGAGTTTTGTGTGGCTACCAATGATAAGTATGTGATTTGTGAGATGCGCTTGTACAACGGAAAACTGTTTGCGGTAGCAACGGAGACCACGGAAACCCAGTGTATGTATAAGTTGCTCTTAATCGAGCCGGACGGTTCGGCAATGGAGGAGCTGGTCACTTATATGACTGTAGAGCTGACCGGACAGGTGCCGGCGGGGCTTGATGATTTTCAGATTCACCGAAACTTCGTGATACTCCCCTTTGCTGCGATTGATGCGCAAAAGTTTTTGGATACGGATGCCTACGGTACGGCTCTCTATAACCTGGATACCGAAGAATTGACGTATCTGGATGAGAAACCCTTTGACCGGGAGAACAGTGCGGCGTTTTCCATACAGGGCTATCAGGATTGGATGTATTATTGTAAAAGTGAAGACGGGAAAACGAAACTACACCGGTACAATTTGACCGATGGTACAGATGAAGCCTATACAATGCTTCCTTCCTTTGCCGGAGTATACGGGATTAAGGATGAAAACACGGTGGTGTACATAAAATGCGATGGCAACGCGAAAGCGGGAAACGAGTTCTGTGTGTGTCATACGGATACCGGGGAAAACGAAATCGTGTCTACTCTGATGAGGACAGAGAAAAATATGTGGAATGACGGTACCGTACATGAGGAGGAACGCATGTACAGTGCCATCTATATGACTATGGACGATACCTATGTTTATGTGTTCGGACAGGAAGAACGAGGAGAGCGGCGTGATGCGGAGACCGGTGAATGGGGACCGTTTTATGACAGTTACCTTCAGATTTATGACCACGACCTGAATAAGCTGACAGAATATAACTTCGGAGATGTACTCGCGGAGGCTGTGCCGGAGCTGGCAGAAATCCTTTTTGAGGGCGGAGAGGAGAACGAGTACAAATTTATCTACAAGTTACCCGGCTTGTATTTTTTAAACGGGGAAGTATTTTCCTTTGTGAACGGAGAGACAGAAGAGGAGCTTGTATACATGGTGTACCGGTGTAAGCAGAGTGATTTGCTTACGGGAACTCCGAAGCTGGAGCTTGTGTATCGGACGAGCAAGCTGAAAAATAAGTAAGGTGCGAGAGATAGAAGGGAGAACAAGAATGAAACAGTGTACGCGGATTGTGTTGTTGCTATTATGCGCCGTTTGTCTTGCAGGCTGTAAGAAGCAAGAGAATCCGGAGAAGGAGCCTGCATCGAAGGTACTGTATGCTGCAGAGGATTATATGCAGGGACCTCGTGCTATAAAAGCAACGGACAAGGGCTTTTACCATTACAATGCGAATGAGGAGAAGGGATTTCGTTATTATGACGTTGCAACGGGGAATACCATGTATCTTTGCAATAAGCCGGAATGTCGTCACGACGGAAACGAGTTTTGTGTGGCAACCAATGGCCGGTATGAAATTTTGAGCTTCCAGCTTTACAGCGGACTGCTGTTTGCCTACGCCATGGAGGAAACAGATACCCAATATTTGTTTAAGCTGCTGGCGGTGGAGTTGGACGGTTCCGGCATGAACGAAGTGGCAATGGTGAAGGAGCTGGAGAAAACGGGAGTAGACATGCAGGTTAATAATTGTGGCATGGTGATTCACCGTAACACGGCTTTGTTTGAGGTGAATGTTACAAGCACCGAGGCAGAGAAGACACGCTATTACGGAGTGGCTTTTATGGATATCAATACCGGGGAGATTTTCTGGCTGGATGAGGAGCCCTTCGGGAAGGATAACTTAGAAATTACGGAAATCAGTGGTTACGGGGACTGGATTTACTATTGCAGGAAAGAGGGAAAGAAAATTTGGTTGCATCGGTACCATATTACGGAGAAAACCGATGAGGCATGTAAGCTTTTGGTCGGATTTGATTACGATTACGTGGTGCAGGATGAGGATACGGTGCTGTATCTGCTGAAGTCCGGGACGGAGCTTTACAGCTATCGGTTTTCAACGGGAGAAAACAAAGAAGTGTTCCGGTTTGAAAGAACCGTGGACTATTATTACCAAAATAACGGAGAGAAGGGAAAGACGGAGAAACTGAAGAAAACTGCGGTTGGAAAGCTGTATACGGACGGAGAGTACTTTTATGCCAAGGAGCCGGTGTACCGCTTAGAGAATGAAGATGAAAACAAGATCTATTATTCCGGGATGGATGATGCCTGTATTTATGTATTGAATCGGGAGCTTGAACTGATTACAATCGTGGATATGATGGATACGCTTCCGCTGCCGGGGGGGGAGGAGCCGGAATGGGAGTATGCCTATTTGAATTCCTTGTATTATTGCGGAGAGGACATTTACCTGCTGATGTATCCACAAGAAAAGTTTGATGTGGAATATGTATTCCGTTGTAAGCTCAGTGATTTTATTGCCGGAACCCCGGAGTTTACCTTTGTGTACCGCTGGGAACGGTAGGCGGAAGGATAGAAGGGAGAATGAGGATGAGAAAAGGGATAGTTACAATTATGACGTTGGTGTGTCTTGCGGTTTTTGCAGGATGTAGCAAGGAAAAGCCGGGAACAGACCGGCCGGGAGAGGATACAAAGGCCGCCACAGGAGAAAAGACGGAGAATCAGTTTGTTTCCGAGGATTACGAGCCGGGAAACAAGACCAAATATTTGGCATCCATGATGAAGACGGACAAGGGCTTTTATCATTATACCTATGCCGACAACGGATTTCATTATTATGATGTGGCTACGGGAAAGACCATGTTTCTTTGTAACAAGCCGGAGTGCAGACATGACGGAAACGAATTCTGCGTGGCAACCAATCAAAAATACAGACATTTGAACCAGTGCCTGTACAACGATGTGATTTTGAAATATGCGGCGGAAGAAACGGATACCCAGTATCGCTTTAAGGTATTTTCGGTAGCTTTGGACGGCTCTGCCATGAACGAGATTGCTACCACACTGGAGTTTGAAAAGCCGGCGGAAGATTTTTCGATTTATCAGTGCTTTATGTTTGTTCACCGGAATAAGGCATTTTTAACCATGGCAGGAGCGGGACAGGCGGAGATTGAGGAATATCACGGGGTGGCGATTCTGGATCTGAATACAAAGGAAGTGACCTACCTGGATGAAGAGCCGTTCAGCGGTAATAACGTGGTGGTGGAGAGTGTTACTGCGTTCGGAGATTATTTTTACTATTGCAGGCAGGATGGAAAGAAGCTTCTGCTTCACCGTTATAATATCAATGACGGAACGGACGAAAGCTTCCGGCTGTTGCCGAATTTTGACGGGCAGTATGCGGTGGTGGACGAGGATACGGTTGCTTATATCAAGAGTTCCGGAACCATGGTTTGTACCTATCAGATTTCTACCGGACAGAACGCGGAGCAGACCAGGATGATGCGTCAGTTTTATGAGTATAAGTGGGAGGACGGCAGTTACGAAAAGGGCGAGGAAAAGAAGGAGAGCATGGTAAGCCAACTGGCCACGGACGGGACCTACATTTATGCGGCGGAGCCACAGAGAGAATACACGGATGAGAACGAGAACGGAGAACGTGTCGTGATACGAAGAGAGGCCTATATTCATGTGCTGAATCAGGAGCTGGAAGAGGTGATGCTGGTGGATATGGCAGAGGCAGCGACGAA
Organism: uncultured Lachnospiraceae bacterium; assembly: GCA_964545045.1. Classification (GTDB taxonomy): domain Bacteria; phylum Bacillota; class Clostridia; order Lachnospirales; family Lachnospiraceae; genus SIG307. Next base: position 15,996 of record CAZJEN010000034.1, read on the forward strand.
GCTGGGCTATGATGATAAGGAATGGATGGGACAAAGCTATACCCAGCTGCTCCGCTATATGGGAGACGATATCTACTGGTGTATGAAACCGAAGGATACCACGGATTTGGAGTGGTATGTATTCCGTGGGAAGCGGGAGGATTTTATTGCGGGAGAACCGGAGTTTGAGTATGTGTATCAGTATAACGGGTATTAGGAAGTAGAAGGTAGAGAAGGGAAAATGAGGATGAGAAAAGTTTTATTTACAGTATTGACGATCGTGTGTCTCGGGGTGTTTGCGGGCTGCGCCAAGGACAAGCAGGGAGAGGCCATCGCCGGGAAGAAGGAGTATCAATTTGTTTCCGAGGATTTCGAACAGGGCAACCGTCCGGGTACTATGGGAAATGCTATGTTGCGGACGGAGAAGGGATTTTATCATTATAACGATACCTTGGGTGGGTTTCGGTATTATGATGCGGCCACGGGGAAGGAGATGTTCCTTTGTAACAAGCCGGAGTGCCGCCACGACGGAAACGAGTTTTGTGTAGCTACCAATGAGAAGTATACGGTGTTGGATTACTGCTTGTACGGAGAACGCCTCATGGTGTTTGCGGCGGAGGTGACGGAGACACAGGTGCTTTATAAGGTGCTGGCTCTGGCGCTGGACGGGTCCTCTATGGATGAGGTGGCTACGGTACTGGAATTGGAGCGCACTCCGGATATGAGTTTATATGCAAGCCGGATGTATATCCACAGAAACAAGGCATTGCTTACCTTTACAACGGGGGATTCTCATCAGCAGGAAGATACCATGCATTACGGGGCGGCGTTACTTGACTTGAATACGAAGAATGTTACCTTTTTTGATGAAGAGCCTCTGGCAAAAGAAAATGTGGAGATGACCGGTATCACTGCTTACGGAAACTACTTCTATTATTGCAGAAAAGAGGGAAAGAAAATCGTTCTGCATCGACGTCACATTACCGAAGGAACCGATGAGAAATGTAAATTTTTGACAGGTTTTACGGGTGACTATGCGGTATTGGAGGAAGACTATATTGTTTATTTGCGTAGCAGCAGAAAGGCAATATGTACCTATCGTTTTTCTACCGGGGAAAACGAAGAGAAGGTAATGTTATATAAGATGGTACCGAAGTATGATACTTACTACGGAACTCTGCTTTATGAGTCGGAGGAAGGAGTGCCTGCGCAGGGGCTGGTAACGGACGGCACCTATTTGTATGTTCTTCAGGCGACAAATCACAATGTTTTACAGGAAGAGGAAGAAGAGTATACATTATCCGAAAGTGCCTGTGTCCGTGTGCTTAATAAGGAACTGGAAGAGGTTACGGTGATAGAAATGACGGAGCAGCTTCCGCTTACGGAGTTTGAGACTGGCAGTGATTTTTTCAGAGGGTTCAGAACCACCTACAACTGTGGTTTTCGTTATTTGGGAGAGGATATTTACTGGTGCCCGTGTGCTGCGGTAGACCACCAGACCTTGGAAATACATGTATTCCACTGCAAGCGTAGCGATTTCCTGGCGGGAGAGCCGGAGTTTGAGTTTGTGTACAAATATTGTGAAGATTAGAAAATGCAAAGGAGGGATTCTGATGAAGCAGAAAAAGACAGGAATTGTGTCGATGCTGGGTGTTGTTTGCTTACTTTTGCTGGCGGGGTGTTCTCCAAAAGGAAGCAGTGGCGATGTCGAGGAAACACCGACGCCGAAAACTTACCAACAGACGAGTAAGCCTGTATTAAAGAGCGATAAAGGATATTACTACTATAGTGTTACGGAATCTGGCTTTCGCTATATCGATATGGAAACGGGAAGGGAAATGTTTTTGTGTAATAAGCCCGAGTGCAAGCATGATGGGGATGTGTTTTGTGCTGCAACCAACGATAAATATACCATCGACAGCTATTGCATGTATAACAATAAAATCTATGTGAATGCAGTAGAGGAGACCGATACACAATATGTGTATAAGATTCTGGCGATTGAGCTGGATGGTTCCGGTTTGAATGAGGTGGGAACATATCTGACATTGGAGAAGACGGAACAGAGTTCTTTTTTCGATAAAAGCGGAAACGGTTTTGTTGTCCATAAAGGAAAGGCGATGATTCCGTTATGTGTCAGAGGTCAGGGAAATTTAATTGATACCATCTATTATGGGGCGGCTGTTTTGGATTTTGAAACAGGAGAGGTGGAATATGTGGATGATGAATTCCTAAGTAAAGAAAACGGTAAAATCACAAATGTGAATGCTTGCGGAGAGTACTTTTATTACTGTGAAAGGGAGGGAAATCAAAGAGCTTTGCACCGCTATCATTTGACAGAAAAGACGGACGAGCGTTTGGATCTGTTTAGTGACTTTACCGGAAATTATGTGGTTTTGGAAGATAATACGATTATTTATCAAAAGAAGCAGGGATTGTGGTTATGCTGGTATGATGATGTATCCGGAGAAAGCGAAAAAAAGGTGCAATTAAATAGAGAAGAAATCATCGGTTATAACGGGACAGAGCCTGTTAAGAACATCCATACTTTTACACCGGAACAAATGAAGACAGACGGAGAATATATTTATGTTACGGAACGGTTGGTTCAAGAAAATGCAGACGGCGCTGGGAACTATGCAAGATATATTCATATCTACAATGCTGCGATGGAAGAGACGGCAGTATTTAATTATTTGGGAGAATTGGAAAAGGCTGAGTTTGAAGGACACGAAGAAATCAGATTCTTTTACGGTGATTTGTGGTGGAGTAATGAGGATGTGATATGTGTAGCGTATCAGAAAGAAAATACGGATGATAAGTTTGTCTTTCATTGCAAGTGTGATGATTTTTTGACCGGAGAACCGGAGTTTACTTTTGTATACCGGTATAAGGAGAACTAATGGGATAAGGAGGCAGAAAGATGTTGGAATTAATCAATGTGACAAAAAAGTACGGAAACAAGACGGCGTTAAATGATTTGAGTGTGAAGTTTGAGACGGGGGTCTACGGACTTCTGGGAGCCAACGGTGCGGGCAAGTCCACCATGTTAAATCTGATTACGGACAACATTCCCCGGACTTCCGGTGAAATTTTGTATAACGGAAAGGATATTTTGTCTCTGGGCAGAGGGTATCGCAAGAGAGTGGGCTACACCCCGCAGCTGCAGGGCATGTACGAGGATTTTACGGCGAGGGATTTTCTGCATTACATAGGGGCCTTAAAGGGAATGAAGCGGGGAGACTGCAAGAAGCAGACAGAGCAGTTTCTGGATATTGTCTGTCTGGCGGGAGATGCCCATCATAAGCTGGGTTCCTTTTCCGGCGGTATGCGGCAGCGTGTACTTTTGGCGGCGGCCATGCTTGACGAGCCGGAGATTCTGATTTTGGATGAGCCGACGGCGGGGCTTGACCCGACCCAGCGTATCCGCTTGAGGGATTACATTGCTTCCGTGGCGACGGAGCGGACGGTGCTTTTGGCTACCCATGTCATCGGGGATATTGAGACCATTGCGAAAAAGGTTCTTCTGCTGCACCACGGCAATCTTTGCCGGTTCGCACCGATTCCGGAGCTTTTGTCGGAGGCGGAGGAGCTGATGAAGGAGAAGGGACAGTTGCCTGAGCATGCCATTACTCTGGAGGATGTGTATTTGTTCCATGCACAGGAGCAGCTGACCGAGAACTAGGGGGTGACGGGGATGTTAGAGTTAAAGCGGATTTTGTGGAACGGAAAAACCATGCTATTGTTCGGCATTTTGCTTTTGCTGCACGGTATCTTTTTCGCGTTCCAGTGTAATGACGAAAAGTCCATTACGCCGGTGGGAGAGGAGCTGACGGCCTATCTTGACGGGTATGACGATTATATGGTGTCGGTGCAGGAAAACGTGGTTATGATGAAGGAGAATCCTTTGTTTTCTGCGGATGATTCCTTTGTTTACCGGAATCTCATTAAGACCGGTGAGGATTATGCGAAGATTTCGGATATTACTCCGGTGGAAGGTGAAAACCGGGGGGTTATGGCGGTGCTTCAGTTTACCTTGTCCACATTTATTCTTTTGTTAATCGGTGTGTATATCGTGCTTTGTTTTCTGGCGGAGTGGCAGAAGGGGCTGTATCTTCTGGTGCGTTGCACGGAGCGGGGGCGGACGGTGCTATCCCTGCAGAGAATCGGGATTTTGTGTCTCGGTGTGTTGGGGGCGGCGGTGGTTTTATACGGCAGTATTTTCATTATAAGCTCAGTGGTTTTTCCGGGTTGTGACATGACGCGACCGGTGCAGTCCATCCCGGAGCTTGGCAGTGTCATTGGGCACTATTCCATTGGGGAATATTTTGTGTTATATGTACTGCGCAAGACCATAGGATGTCTGTTTGCCTGTCTTTTGCTGTATTTTTGTATGTCGGTGTTCCGGTCAAGCTTCTGTATTGCCGCTTTTTTTCTTCTGATGCTTGGAGAATACGCGTTGTATGCGTTTATTATTCCCACGGGCAAGTGGAGCGTGCTGAAGTATATCAATCTGTATACCTACGCTTTTTGCGGAACGGATTATGCCAACTATTATAATCTGAATGTGTTTGGGAAGCCTATGAATATTGTAGGGACCTCTGATTTGTTTGTTGTTATCGGAACGGTGGTGATGGTGCTTGTCTGCATGTTGCAATATGCGAGACAGTATCCGCGGAGCGAGTATCGTACTCTGAAGGTCATTGAAAAGCTGCGGATATTTATCAGTAAGCATAAGCCTTCCTGTTCTCTTATGACCTGGGAGTTAAAGAAGGTGATGCTTTCCCAGAAGGGCTTGTTCATTATGGCGATTTTGATTTATCTGGCCTATACGGCCTCTGTGGAGTCCAATTACATGGATTTCCGGAGTAAATACGTAACCCACTGGTATCAGGATTTCGCCGGAGAAATCACGGAGGAAAGCGTGCAGAGCATGTACGATACCAGAACGGAGATGGAGGAGGATATCGAACGCTGGCAGGCTTCCTTGCTACAGCAAGAGGAATACAGAATGAGGAATCTTATGATGGGGGCGGATACCGGAATGATTGACCGGTTTATCGCTGACTTGAAGGAGGCAATTGAAGAAAACGAACGGCAGATTGCGGGCCTGAATGTGGTACTGGAACAAGCAGAAGAGGGTTTGGCGTATTCTTTAAAGACCGGTCGTACGGTCATGCTGATTGATTCCGGGTCCTATGAGCTGTTGCTTCATAACGATAAGCAGACCATTTCCCGAAATTATCTGTATACGTTGCTTACGGTGGGGCTGGTGATGTCCGGTGTTATGGCCTGCGAAAAGGCCTCCCATATGGAGATGGTGCTGCATTCGTTATACAAGGGTAGGGTGCAGACCTTGGTACGCAAGGTTTTGATTATGCTGGGTGTTTGTATCGTGGCAACCCTTTCCATCCATCTGGTGCAGTATTTCCAAATCGGCGAGGTACTGGCCTTTACCGATAAGGATGTGCTGGTACAGAGTATTCCGTGCGTGCGGAACTTCCCGTTTGCCATCACCATCGGGCAGTATTTGTATTTTATCTACGGAGTTCGTGTAGTGACGTCGGTACTGATGGGCAGCGCGGTCATGTACATCAGCAGTAAGTTCAGCCGGATTACCACCCTGGCCTTCGGCGTGTTTTTGCTGATTGTGCCGATGGGACTGGTGGCGATGAGGTTTTAAAGGAAAGAGTCTTTCACTTTGGTGGAAGGCTCTTGATTTATATTCTGTTATATGCTACAATTTTAGGGCTGTAACAAAGCAGTAAAGTAAAGAAGAGCAGGAAGCAAAAGTGAAAACATGTAAATCAGGAGGGGAATCATGGGGAGTTCATATTGCGGGAAAAATTGTGATGATTGTTTAGATAAGGCAGAAGTAGGATGTCCGGGATGTAAAAGCGGTCCGGGAAAATCGTCCGGAGCTTTATGCGAAATTGCACGATGCTGTAACGACAGACTGAGCGGCGGATGTGCGACGTGTGCATCAAATGTGACTTGCGGAATGTTGGTGGAGCGTGAAGCTATGTTGCAGAAGTGGAACAGGAACAAAAGCAATGCAAACGCCGGAACAGCTGTAACGACCGGCCAGGGAGGAACGGCAGGTTCTACTTATGGAGGACGACGAAACAGGTCAAAAGACGGTCGTGACGCAACACTTATCCGAAAGTCGCTGATTGCAATCTTTTGGCTGTTCTTAGCGACCGGTATCGGAACTTTTTTGACCAATGAGAATTTGTTCGGAAACATTCCGGTAGTGATATTGCTCGGAACGCTTGTAAGCTTTGGGTCTGGTATTGCACAGGCTGTCCTGATGATTCGTCTTGGATGGGAAGAGAGTGCATATAAGGTGGCCGGAATTTGTATGCTGGTCGGTGTCGGATTGTCGTTGGTCGGGGGAGCTTGTACCGGGTATTTTATGGTAATGGTAAAGTATTCAAATTTGATACTGGACAGAGTCGGTTTAATTTTCGGCATATTGCTCCTTGTGGCAGCGGTGATTTTGGAAGTCATCGGTGCGTATCAGTTTATTGTTGCAAATGCACGTGTGGTGGAACGGAGAGACCCGGAATTGTCGGTTCGTTGGTATATGATGTCTAAGTTGTTTTTTGCAGTGCTGGGCGGCATTATCCTTGTTCCGATTTTGATTTTCCTGTTAAAGATAATCGGTATTATTGTGGCTCTCTTATATGTATTGGGAGTGCTGGCATTCGGTATTTGTGAATATGTATTTTTATATCAGACCGCGGAAAGATTTCGTGAGTAAGTTTCTAAAAAAGGAGAAGAGTATGTACATAACCAATGTTTTGGATTTAATCGGAAATACACCGTTGGTGAGCTTGGAAGCTACCACCGGACTGCAGATTTATGCAAAGGCAGAGTTTTTTAATCCGGGCGGAAGCATCAAGGACCGTATTGCGCTGAATATGTTAGAGGAAGCGGAAAAGAGCGGTGCCCTCAAGCCGGGTATGACCATTATCGAGCCGACCTCCGGTAATACCGGCATCGGTCTGGCCCTTTGTGGCGTGCGCAAGGGCTATAAGGTCATTATTGTAATGCCGGAGAATATGAGTGACGAGCGTAAGAAGATTATCCGTGCTCTCGGTGCGGAGCTTGTTTTGACGCCGCCGGAGCTGAGCATCGACGGTTCTGTGCAGAAGGCACTGGAGCTTGCGTCTTCTTCCGATGAGTATTTTGTGCCGCAGCAGTTTGAGAATCTTGCGAATCCGCAGGCCCACTACAAGGGAACCGCAAGGGAGATTGTAGAGCAGCTGGGTAAGAAAATCGATATTTTTGTATCCGGTATCGGCAGCGGAGGTACTTTGCAGGGTATCGCAAGCTATCTTTTGGAACAGAACCCGGATTGTAAAATTGTAGCGGTAGAGCCGAAGAACGTGTCCGCACTTCTCGGCCACGAGCCTGGACTTCATCAGATTCAGGGCATCGGCGACGGTTTTGTGCCGGCGGTATTAGATACAAAAATTATTACCGATATTGTAGAGGTGTCCGATGACGACGCTATCAACACCGCCAGAGAGCTGGCAAAGGTGCAGGGCCTTTTGGTAGGTACTTCCTCCGGTGCAAACGTCTGGGCTGCAAAGCAGATGGCGGAAAAGTACGGAAAGGATAAGGTAATTGCTACGATTCTGGCGGACAGAGCGGAGCGGTATTTCAGTACGGCGTTGATCTAAGAAAGGACAGATATGAGTCTGATAAACGCAGATATGATTGCCCCTTGCGGACTGAATTGTGCCTTATGTAAGAAAGCATTGCAAAAGGACGCACCATGTCAGGGGTGCAGAGGACCGTATGAAGTGAAGTCGAGATATTGCAAAGAAATTTGTCATATATGGATCTGTGAAAAACTGGTACAGAATGAGTGGGCATATTGTGATGTGTGCCCGGAGTATCCGTGTGAAGAGATTCTTGAGAAGGAGACAAGATATGGGAGTCAGTATCCTGTAAAGGAATCTCCTATGGAAAATCTAAAAATGATACGGGATAAAGGGATAGTGAAGTTTCTTGCGTCTGAGCGTGCAAGATGGACTTGCCCAAAATGTGGCGAGATCATTTGTGTACATACGGGGAAATGTGACGGATGTAAGGAATAATGATATAACAGAGTTGTTGAAACCGGAATGTACGAAAGAAGCGTTCCGGTTTTAAATTTATATAAAAATATTGAAAACCACCCAATGAACTTACTTCTTTTGACACTTTATGAATGAAAGGCGGTGAAAACAATGAATTCCGATCGTTTGGAGCAGTACGTGGAACGGGTATACGGTTATGCGATGAACCATACCTATTCCGGAGAAGAGGCAGAGGAGCTGGCACAGGAGATTTTGTATACAGCGGTGCGGGAGCTTCCGAAGCTTATGGATGAGAGCAAATTCGAACCTTGGCTTTGGGGCGTGGCAGCTAATGTGACAAAAAGCTTCCGACGGTTTATGGGAAAACAGCGCGCGATGTATTCCTATGATACTTTGGAGGACCTGACCTACGAGGAGGAGTTTTCGGGAGAGCAGGAGGAAGTTTACGATGCTCTGCGAAGGAAGATTGCCATGTTGTCCGCAACTTATCGGGATATCATTGTTCTATATTATTATGACGACCTTTCTGTAAAGCAAATTTCCGAGCGCTGGAATATTCCGGAAGGTACGATTACCTGGCGGCTTTCGGAGGCTCGGAAGAAACTGAAAAAGGAGTGTGACAGTATGAAGGAATCTGCATTAAGACCGGTGGAATTATCGATTCGTATCAGTGGTTCGGGAGAGTACAACGGCACTACCTGCCCGTTCCCGTATACTTATATTAATGACGCATTGTCCCAAAATATTTTATATCAGTGCTATGAACAGCCGAAAAACGTGGAATGGAAGGAACATCCGGTGCGCTATGACGGAGGACGCTGGAGCTATCACGCTCATTTGATGAATAACCACAAGTATCCGGTGAGGAGCCTTGGCAGGGAACAATGCGGCAACCGGGGAAGCGAAGGTAGTTATTCTCATACCTCGTACCACTTTGGGGGATTTGCCTACCGGGAAATGATGTGGTCCAATCAGGTGAATGTGTGCGAAGCGATTCTGAAGGGGGATGAAGTAACGGATACAGAGGCGGCAGCTTCTGCCATTGAAGAAGGCTATATTATAAGAAGAGACGGAAAACTGACCGTCGCCGTGCCGGCTTTTACGAAGGCACAGTACGATGCTTTTACAAAGCTGGTTGAGGAAGCTTTTGCACCGGTAATTGATGCATATAAAGAAGCAGTACGAAAGTATGTTGCCGGCTACAAGAAAATGTTTCCGGCTCATTTGGAGGACCATGTGGACCGGGCATGCAATTATATGTTCCTGACTTTGTACGCCGTAGATATTTGCGACCTGGCAAAGGCGCAGGGATTGCTTGCCCCGCCGCCGGCCGGAAGCGTGTGCGATGTGCTGGTACAGTATAGGGAAAAGTAAAAGGAATCACAGGGCTGTCGCGGATGCGGCGGCCTTGTTTCGATTCAGAGGGGAGTGTGATGCCCGCTAATAGGAAGAAAGTTCGGTTGTATTGGAAAAATATCCCATGTTATAATGAAATCGGTAGGAATACCAGCGGGAAGGAAGGATGAAAGCATGGGTAAAAAAACGAGAAAGGAAATTGTAGCGGGACAAGGGTTTTACTATATGCCCACGGCATATGTGACCCTGAAGGTGACTGTGGAAGGGCGCTACAGTCATGAAAAAATGGAACGGGCAATACGCTGCCTGGAAGAAGCGCATCCGTTGATTTGTCATATTGTATGCAAATCCGGAAGCAAAATGTGGTTTGAGGACGCGGGGAAACATGTAACATTAATCGAATACGATGAGCTACAGAATGTTACATGGGAATCGGCAATACGCAAAATGATCTATAAGCCGATTAACCTGCAGGAAACGCCGGGCGTTATCGTTGGGGTTGTGATACGGGCCGATCGTTTTTATCTGATGGTGGTTTGTCAGCATATGTACGGAGACGGAATGTCGGTAAAACTGCTGATGGATGACTTGATTTATGCATATCGTACCGGAGATATGCCGTCAAGGAAGGATGCGTATCCGGAGCTTGGCGAGAAAGATTTGCCGGAGCTGTACAAAATTTCGGAGGCAGTACGGAAAGGATTACTTGCGGTAAGTAAAAAGTGCGAAGAAAAACAAGTAGAGTTTTCCTGGGAAGATTATAGGCATATGATTGAAACGCACAATGCTTCCACCGGGTACGGATTGGTTTGCAGAAATATTAAGAAGCCGATGTTTTTGAAGTTAAGAGAGAAATGTAAGGAACTGGGGGTAACAATCAGTGCCGCTGTCAGCACCGCCATTGCCGGAGCAATGCTTCAGGGAGATGCCATTGAAGCTATTATATCGGTAGATACGAGAAGTCTTTTCGGAAGAGAGAATGAAAAAGGATTGGCTAATTATGCCTCCTGCATTAAGCCGCTTTTGCACTATGACCGCAGTATGGACTTTTGGGACAACGTAGTAATTACCGACCGCTGCATTAAGGAGAAACGAAAGCATCCGGAAGAAATGTTGGAGACGCTGTATACCTTTATGCTGCTCAGTGCCGATGCCTTCGGCGCGGCTTATTACGCGAGATACGGCATGTTCCGGGACATGGAAGTGCTGGGGATGATGCGAAGTGCGTTGTCCTTAAGCTACGGCAGTGAAAACTTCGAGTTATCGAATATAAGGAACATATCCTTTGAAGAGGTTGCCGGAGATATGGTCGTAAGAGATGCCTATTTTATTCCGAACCTGATGCCTGCATGTAATTGCACCTTCGGTGTGACGTCATTAAGAGACGTATTGACCATCTCGTTGGGGCACAAGCTGAATGCGGTAGCGGAGAATCGGGCCTGGGAAATTATAAATGCGGTGTATGACAGCTTAACAATGAGCTTGGAAGAAGATTCCTCGGTGGCATCATAAAATCTGACAGAAAAGAGAGGTTATGCGCATATGGAAAAGGTTGCGGATTTGGAAGTATATGTACAGCGGATGCAAAAATCCTTTATGGACAAGATGTTCTTTATTGATAAGATATTCGAGCCCATTGATACCATACTGGACTTCGGATGTGCCAACGGAGTATTAATCCGGGCTATGCAGTATTTGTTTCCGGAATATGATTACATCGGCTATGATATCAGCGAAGACATGATTCAGAAGGCAAAAGAGCTACTGCCGGAATGCCGGTTCTATAAAGAATGGAATGAGATTGCCATGAATCCGAGGGAGACCTTAATTAACATTTCCAGTACACTTCATGAGGTGTATTCCTACGGCACCGAGGCGTCGGTAGCGGAGTTTTGGGAAAGAGTCTTCGGCTCCGGGTTTAAGTATATAGCCATCCGTGACATGATGGTGTCCGAAACCGCCACCGGAAAAGCAGATCCTTCCGATGTGGAAAAGGCAAGAAAACTCTTTCCGGAAAAGCTGGCAGAATACGAGAGTATCTGGGGAAGCATAGAGGATCGTTTTCATCTGGTTCACTATTTGCTGAAATACAGTTACACGGAAAACTGGGACCGGGAGGTAAATGAGAACTACCTTCCGCTCAAGGTGGAAGCATTGCTGCGTATGATTCCGGAGGAATACGAGATTGTGTACAGCGAGCACTATGTACTGCCTTATGTGAAGCAACAAATCAAACGGGATAGCGGTATCGATTTGAAGGATGCCACACACTTTAAGATTTTGCTGAAGAGAAAAGAGTAAGAGTACTTATAATAATATTATACTTTAAGGATTTTTCATGTTTTCCTACATATTTATAGAAGCAACAGGGCTGTCGCGAATGCGGCGGCTCTTTCTTCGTGGGTTAGAGGAAAACTTCGCCAAGTCACCGGATGGACAGTTGGAACATGTTTTTGCTTTTCCCGAAGGGTCGCGCCTCGCGACAGAGTCGCTCGGTCGCGGGCGCGTTCGCATGATTGTGCACCACATGGTACACGCATGCTCACTTTGCCAACGCGGATATTAGCGCAGTCGAAATCACCTCCTAGCGGTTCTAAGTCTCGAGGTCTCACCCGAGAGACGTTTAGAACCGGTTGGAGGAAGTTTGACGGAGCGTTGCGACTTGCAAACAATCAAACGGATATCGGGCGGTTTGAAAGCAGGCACCGTCCCCACAAAAAGGGCCGCCGCTATGCGACAGCCCTTACACTCCTACTTTTCAAGCTTTGCGGAAATCTCACCGATTACCCTGCGAATCTCTTCTTCCTCCAACGGCTTCGTTAGGAACTCTTCCGCACCTGCCTTTACCGCCTGCATCAGATTGTTCTTCTGGCCCGCTGCCGTAATCATAACAACCTTTGCATTCTCGTCTTCATGCTTAATCAAAAGCAAGGACTCCAAACCGTTCATCACCGGCATGGTAATGTCCATCGTCACAATATCCGGACGCAGTTCTTTATACTTTAAAAAGCCTTCTTCGCCGTTTACTGCTTCACCGATTACTTCAAGTCCCATTCTGGTCAGCACATCGGTCAACATCTTTCTTGAAGTTTTGGAATCATCTACAACCAATACAGTAATCGCCATGGCACTACCTCCAACCTTTTTTATTTGTAACAACAAAGTTCACTGTAGTATCGCCTATACCGAACGGCATAACAAGAATGTCACTGCCGGATACCGATGCATCTTCTCCCATCTCCGGCGGCATCAACTCTAACGTGATTCCCTTATTGCTTTGCGCTGTAGCAAATAAACCGTTGATACAGTTCAACAGCTCTCCTACCGCATCCTGTACATCCTCATCTACTTCCGTAAACGCTTCCTTAGCAAAACCGGACGCAAGGCTACACAAACCACCCTTCTCATCGGCAAAGCACACCTTCCAGCCGTCTCCGCCTTCCAATTCCTGAGATACCGGCTTCACAAGATCAATCTTGTTTACCAAAGCACCGGTCATCGGATATGCATGACGATCAATACAACGTACAATCGTCTTCAATGCAACCGTCACAATATCTTCGAAGTCTTCCGCTCCCTTCGGCAGGAACAACGGAACAATCTTATCGATATCACCGCTCTTAATTGCTTCCAGCTCCGTATTGGTAAAACCGTTCTCTACCTGATAGCTTCTCAGTACAAGCTGAATCTTGTCCATGGAAACAATCCCTTCGTCCACCAAGGTCTGAGCAAAGGTCAAAAACTCATTGCCCTGCATTTTCAAAAGACTGCCTACCTGAGCATCGGTTAAATATCCCTTCTCCACGGCAATGTCGCCGAAACGCTTGTCCATAGTCTGCTGCAACCGGTTAATCGCATCTGCCTGGTCCAAAGTAAGCATGCCCTCGGAAACAGCAATCAAACCGAGCTTTACGCGGATCTGCTCCTGCACGGAAACCACATGTGACAATTGTTCCTTGGTCATAAAACCTTCTTCTACCAGGTAATTACCTAATAAATAACTTATCATCAAATGCCCCCTTTACATAATTTCACGGTGTTCTAACTTGCTTTCTATCATTATACACTATTTTTTGACAAATTTCCACTAAAAAAAGAAATTAATTTAATATTTTATATTCTTTTTACTTTGTCTTGCACTTTCCTCCA
>CAZJEN010000035.1:0-28813 GCA_964545045.1 uncultured Lachnospiraceae bacterium
AACTTCTTCATCTTATCTCTCCTCCAGCTCCACATACTCACCGTCCGTCAGCACCGCCTTGTATGCCGGACGGATAATCTTATCCTGATTGATAAGCTCCTCCATGCGGTGAGCACTCCAGCCCACAATACGGGCCATAGCAAACAGAGGTGTAAACAGTTCCGCCGGAAGGTCCAGCATGCTGTAAACAAAGCCGCTGTAAAAGTCTATGTTAGCGCTGACGCCCTTATAAATACGACGCTCCCGCTCGATAATCCTTGGCGCCATCTCCTCTACCATCTTATACAGACGATACTCCGCCATCTTTCCCTTTTCCTTGGCAAGTGTCTCTACATACTCCTTTAACAAACAGGAACGCGGGTCCGATAGGGAATATACCGCATGGCCCATACCGTAAATGAGACCCTTCTTGTCAAAAACTTCCTTATGTAAAAGCTTTACCAGGTACTCTTCCACCTGTGCCGGGTCCTTGGTATCCTTTACGGAATGCTTCAAATCGTTGAACATCTGCACTACCTTAATATTGGCTCCGCCGTGCTTCGGACCCTTTAAGGAACCGAGCGCCGCTGCAACAGCCGCATAGGTATCCGTTCCGGAGGACGTTACTACATGTGTAGTGAACGTGGAATTGTTACCGCCGCCGTGCTCCATATGAAGCACCAGCGCCATATCTAAAATCTTCGCTTCCAATTCCGTATACTTCTTATCCGGACGAAGCATGCGTAAAATATTCTCTGCCGTAGAAAGCTTCGGGTCCGGATTATGAATGTACAGACTCTTTCCCTTGCCGTAGTGATTGTACGCACAATAACCGTACACCGCCAGCATCGGGAACACCGCAATCAGCATAATGCACTGACGAAGCACATTCGGAAGGCTGATGTCGTCCACCTTCTTATCATAGCAAGCCAAAGTGAGAACACAACGGGAAATAGTGTTCATCATATCCTTGCTCGGCGCCTTCATCACAACGTCCCGGACAAAATTGGTCGGCAACGTTCTGGAAGCATTGAGAAGCTGTTTAAACTCCGCAAGCTCCGTTTCCGTCGGAAGCTGTCCGAACAACAGCAAATAGGTCACCTCTTCAAAACCAAACCGTCCCTCGCTTAAGAAACCGTTGCAAATTTCCCGGATATTGATGCCACGATATCGAAGTACACCTTCGCAAGGAATCTTCTCACCGTTTTCCATGCGAAAAGACACAATATCCGAAATCCGCGTCAGACCCGCCACTACACCGTTACCGTTTAAATCACGCAGTCCTCTTTTTACATCATGTACTTTATAAAGTTCCGGATCGATACCGCTGTTACTGCGACAAAGGTCCGCCAATTCTAAAATCTCCTGTGAAACTTCCGTTAACGCTTTTCCCATAGGCAAATCTCCCTTTCCTGAATTTAAATATTTATAATCTAATAATCGGCGTAATAAACAGCGCCAGCCGTTTGTCCGACACTGCATATCCCGCCAAGCACTTCGCTTCCGTAGTCAAACACATTAGAATCGTCTGCTTCCGCCGGAATGAGACCGTCCGCCGCCGCTTCTTCCGCCGCCTCCGGAGCTGCGACCGCCGCCGCTTCTTCCGCCTGAACTGCCGGAGCTTTGCGGCGAATAAGTCTTGGACACACTGGTCCGTACATAATCATCCTTATTTGCTGTAAGTCCCGAAACACCTTTCTGGATGTAAGTCAAGCCGTTGGTGGTCATCTTGCCGCCCTTGGACCCCTTCATCAATAAAATACCGACAAATGCCACCACTGCCGGCACAAGAATAATCACCGGCCACGGCATACGATGCAGTTTTGCCTTTAAGGAATTGTCCTTAAAGTACTTTCCGAAGTTATCCGACTTTGCATAATACGCCGCTTCCGTCGCAAACAGCTTTACTCCGTAGACATAATCGTCATCGGAAAACCATTCGATAATATCATCTAAAATGTACTCAATCCGGTCATCATTTACTCTTGTCTCACAAAAACCGTAGCCCTGAATGCAAACGCCTCTGTTATACGCATCCAGATTCAGAAGCATAATCGCCAAATCTTCCTCGGCATAACCGTTATCACAAAGGGCATCCGCACATTCCTCCAGGAAATACTTCTCGTCATCCATGTCCATTTCCGCCACGAAGACGCGAATGCTGATATCGCCCTCTTCTTCCTTCTCTTCAATCCAGCTCTCGATTTCATTCAAATCCGTCCGGCTGAACTTGCCGAAGAAGTCATAAACCCGCTGTTCCTCATTTAAACTCATGCCGGTTCTCTCAAGATTACTGCGAAGAAGCTCTTTTGCCGTCTCACGGTCGGAGGTATACCGCTTCTCCGGCTCCACTTCCGTAACGCCCGTAAGATCCTCTAAATCGAACTCTAAACCGAACTCTTCAAAAAATTCCGCGTAATAGTCCCCTTCCGTAAGCTCTGCCGCAGCCGTACCTGCCGGAAGCAGACACCCTGCAACCATAGCCAGAACGAAAACTATTCCGAATAACTTATGTAACATCTTTTTCATCCCTGACACCCCCTATACCAGTAAAAACGTAAGAAGTGCCAATAAAGCAAAACTTCCGCCGTACAAAATTCCTGCCCACTTTGCCACACGACCACCGGAAACCGGAGCCTTTCCGATAATCTTTCCGGTCTGCCCGTTCATGGTATAGGTCTTCTTTTCTCCCTTATACTCGTAACATAAGGTCCACACCGGAAGCAATGCATAGAATTCCCGGGCCCGCTTTACGATACACTCCTTCTTCTGATAGGTAGTGGACGCATAGCCCTTAATGCTGTCTGCCAGGTACTTTTCCGCATACTTCTGTGCACGTCCCTTGGCCCGGCTCTGTAAGCCCTCCGCATCGATTCCGTACTTTTCCGCCTGAAAGCCCGCCAGATACTCCGGAGAAAAGTTCTTCATCTCATTATAGTTATACGGCTCCAGACAATCCATGGTCTCATCGTCCATCTTTACAGACGCATCCGCCGGTACTTTGTGATAAGTCAGATTCGCCCGACGGTATACATGATAATACTTGGTCTCGTGATAAATATAATCGCCCCGACGATAGGAACGCTTCTTGCTGCACAGGCAATCCGCCTCTGCATCCACATTCATATCATACAGCCAGAACGGCACATACACACCCGTAATCTCTCCCAAACGCTTCTCCGTCATAAAATCCTTCGGAGAAAGAATACCGTTCTTTGCCCACTTCCGGAATAAGTTCTGTGCTTCCTTCTTGGACACCGTAAACGGAATCACCTTATCCGGCGCATATTGTCCGGAAAGTCTCGCCCGGAACGCCACCGCAGAACCGCAGTACGGACAATGGGTCGCACTGACCTCCGGCTCCGTTACAATGGCCGCACCACAGCCGTTACAGAAAAACTCCTGTTCCTCTGTGTACACAGACTGCTCCTTTTCTTCCAAAACCTCTTCTTCCGCAACCTCCGTCTCATTCGGAATCTTGCTTCCGTCAAAAGGCTCCACTTCAATTGTTTCTTCCTGTTCAATCTCCGGAGCGTCCTCTATATCCTGCGTATGACCGCAGCTATCACACTCCAGCTTTCCCAGTTCACTATCGTACTCCATTCCTGCACCACACATCGGGCACTTAAAATCAATCACCATCTTTTGTCCCCCACTTGTCATCGAGAATAATTGATAAACTTCCCTATTATTATACTAATATAAAACAAAATCAAAGTCAAGAAAAAGCCCGAAAAGTAACCATAAAAAACGTCTGACAAACCTCTCTTTTTCTACATTTTCCACGAATAAATATTCTCAGATTGACCAAGCACAAATATAGTGCTACAATAGGAAGCAATAAAGCAGAAGAACGGATTCAACCCGTTTCACCGCCTGACATCGGCGGAAAGAAAGGATTTCTATGTGGATTGCAAATGATTGGAAAGAATACGAAGTATTGGATGCTTCCGGCGGCGAAAAGTTGGAACGCTGGGGCGATTATATTTTATTAAGACCGGACCCGCAGGTACTTTGGAATACTCCGAAGAGAGCCCCGGAATGGAAGAAGTTAAACGCTCACTATCACCGCAGCAACAAAGGCGGCGGCGAATGGGAGTTTTTTGATTTGCCGCAAAACTGGCTGTTACACTATAAGGAATTAACCTTCCGCCTTCAGCCGTTTGCCTTTAAGCATACCGGTGTATTCCCTGAGCAGGCGGTTAACTGGGACTGGTTCGGCGATAAAATCCGTGCCGCAAAGAAGGCTGACCCGAATCGTGAAATTAAAGTTTTGAATTTGTTCGCCTATACCGGCGGTGCTACCTTAGCCGCTGCCGCAGCAGGCGCAGCCGTGACCCACGTAGATGCCTCCAAGGGCATGGTTACCTGGGCAAAGGAAAACGCTGCCCTGTCCGGCCTCGGAGATGCACCGATTCGCTATATCGTCGACGACTGTGTTAAGTTTGTGGAGCGTGAAATCCGCCGCGGCAACCGTTACGACGCGGTCATTATGGACCCGCCGTCCTACGGCAGGGGCCCGAAGGGCGAGATTTGGAAAATCGAAGAGCAGATTCACTCCTTTGTACAACTGACCACCCAGGTCTTAAAGGAGGAGCCGTTATTCTTCTTAATCAACTCCTACACCACCGGTCTTCAGCCGGCTCTGCTGTCCTATTTGCTGGGCACCGAGCTTCACCGGTTCTCCGGACACATCGAATCTTCTGAAATCGGCCTGCCGGTACGTGAAAGCGGTTTGGTGCTTCCGTGCGGTGCTTCCGGACGTTTCGAAGCAACGTTATAGCATTATCAAGTGCGTCGTGAATTTTGCCGAAAGTGAAATTCCCCGGCGCACTTTTCACTCAAACACATAGTATAGAATGATTGGAGGATTTCTGTCATGAAAAAAACAGGTGCTTATGAATTAGACATGACAACCGGCGCATTGCTTCCGAAAATGCTCCGATTCGCCCTGCCTCTCATGTTGTCCAGCCTTTTGCAGCTATTATTCAATGCCGCAGATGTTGCCGTTGTCGGAAAATTCGCCGGCGATAATTCTTTAGCCGCAGTAGGCTCCACCTCTGCCTTAATTAACTTACTGACCAATTTATTCCTCGGACTTTCCATCGGAGCCAACGTGCTTTCCGCAAAGTACACCGGCGCAGGGGACAAAGAACGCACAAGCAAAGTGGTACATACTGCAGTAACCGTCAGCTTGTTAAGCGGTGCTATTTTAACCGTCATAGGCTTACTGTTTGCGCCGCATTTTTTAAAACTGATGAAATCCCCGGACGGAGTTATCGGTCTGGCATCCCTTTACATGCGTGTATATTTCCTGGGTATGCCGGCCATGATGTTTTACAACTTCGGCAGCTCCCTGCTCCGCAGCAAGGGCGACACGAAACGCCCTCTTTACTATCTCACTGCGGCAGGTATATTAAATGTTATCCTGAACCTCATCTTTGTCGTTGTCTTTCGCATGGATGTGGCAGGTGTTGCTCTGGCAACGATTCTCTCCCAGTATATGTCCGCAGCATTGGTACTTCGTTGTTTGATGAAGGAAGAGGATGAATCCTTCCGTGTTGTTTTAAAAAATCTGGGAATCGACAAAACCACATTATTCAGCCTGATAAAGATTGGTGTTCCTGCGGGAGTTCAAGGCGTTGTCTTTTCTCTGTCCAATGTAATTATTCAGTCTTCCGTTAACGGCTTCGGCGAAATTTTCATTGCCGGAAGCTCCGCCGCCTCCAGTATCGAAGGCTTTGTCTGGGTTTCCATGAACGCCTTCCATCAAGCGGCACTGACCTTTACCAGCCAGAATATCGGTGCTCGAAAGTATTCCCGCATCAAAAAAATCTTATTATGCTCCCAGGGCAGTACGATTGTGACCGGCCTGGTATTCGGCAATCTGGTTTACCTGTTCAGCCCGTACCTGCTTCACATTTACACCGACACGCCTGCCTCGATAGAAGCCGGCGTCACACGTCTTTCTGTTATATGCACCACCTATTTCCTTTGCGGCATGATGGACACCATTGTAGGCTCTATTCGCGGTATGGGCTACGGTGTAGTTCCGACCGTCGTTTCCATGATCGGTGCCTGTGGACTCCGCCTGTTATGGATTGCCACCATTTTTCAGATTCCGAAGTTCCACACTCCGGAGGTACTATTCACCTCCTATCCGGTATCCTGGGCACTAACATTCCTCGCGCATCTGGTTTGCTTTTTGATTATGCGTAGGAAGTTCCCGAAGGTGGATGGAGATTCTATCCCGGCAACATCGGTATAGTTTTTCTCCATATTTGTCCGGATACACAAAACATCAACCTCAAATCAGTTTACGTTAAAAAGGTACTGTAGCACATCTTCATGCCACAGTACCTTTTCATTATGTTTCTTCTATTCGAACAAACTCCTCAATCCGCCCCGGCTCCTTACACAGAATCTCCTTCTGTGCCTTCGTCAGATGCTTTAACCGCCACTCAAGCTTTGATGCCGCAGAACGGTTTCCCGCCTGCCACACTGCCACAATCTCCTTCGGCGGATGGGTTTTCGTGTACTTTGCCCCCTTTGCGCTTCCCGACAAATGCTCCGCAAATCTCCGCTTCACATCCGTCGTAATCCCCGCATAAAGAGAATCGTCGGTACAACGAAGTATATACACATAATAAGGCCTATTCATTAGCCCTTATAAGCAACCACTTCGATTTCGAACAGTGCGCCCTTCGGAAGTGCACCAGCCTGCAGGCAGGAACGTGCCGGGGTCTCACCGGTGAAATACTTTGCGTAAATCTCGTTAATCTTACCAAAATCCGCGATATCTGCTAAAAATACAGTTGTCTTGATAACATCAGCCATGGTGCAGCCTGCTGCCGCAAGCACTGCCTGAATATTCTGTAACGCCTGCTCTGCCTGAGCCTCTACGCCCTCAGCCAATACGCCGGTTGCCGGGATAAGGCCGATCTGGCCGGAGGTATAAACGAAATCCCCTACCTCTACCGCATGTACATAAGGTCCTACCGCTGCCGGTGCATTTTCTGCATGAATTGTTTTTCTCATTGTTTTAATCCCTTTCTTATTGTTAATTTCTTTATTTTACATGGTATATTCCAAAGAAAATCTTACCAAATATACCTAAAAAAATCAAGTTTTGAATTCTCCTTCCGGGTTGCCTCTTTGTTTCCGACATTTCACCCAAAATCTCCGATTATTCCTCTCCGAATACCAAATCCCGCAATGCCGGATGAATCTCACCATAGGCCCATCCGCAGTTTCTCACATGCTGCAAATACACAATGGATGTCTTAGACTTGGTATCCATGGTGATACAACTTCCTGCTGCACCGTCCCAACCGAACACGCCTGCCGGTGCGGTGGAATTCATCTTCTCCGGCTCCATCACAATCTGCACACCACATCCATAACCGTAACCTATTCGGCCCATAGTTTTTACGATATCCTCTCTGGATGCTTCTCCTAAAAGATTTGTCTTCATGAGTTCCACGGTTTCCGGCTTTAAAATCCGTACGCCGTCCTTGCTGATACCGCCGCAGGCCAAGGCATCCGCAAACACCGCATAATCCTCGGTACAGCTGATAAGCCCCGCACCGCCGCTCTCGTAGTTCTCCGTAAACTGATAACAGCAGGACTGCTCCATCGGGATAATCTCACCCTTCTCATTACAGATAAACTGCTGTGCCAGATTCTTCACATCATCGTTCATCGGATTTGCAAACCAAGTATTCTTAAATCCCAGAGGCTCCCAAAGATTCTTCTTTAAATACTCGCCAAAGGTCATACCGGATACCACTTCAATGACCGATGCCACCACATCATGGCTTAGGCTGTAGTTAAAATGCTCTCCCGGCACAAAATTCAACGGCGACTCTATAAAAGCATTTACAATATCCTGTGTCGTGGCTGTATTGCCCTTTTCCTTAAGCACCCTCAAAATGCCCGGACGTCCCAAATCATAATCCAGACCGGACTGCATGGACACCAAATGCTTAAGCTTCATAGGGGTCGTCAGCGGAACAACGGAATCTCCCTGCTTCACTGTCAAATTGTTGTAAGCCGGAAGATACTTGCCTACTTCATCCTCCAAAGAAAGCTTGCCCTGCTCCACCAGCTGCAACACCGCCGTCATGGTCTGCACCTTCGTCATAGAAAACATAAGGTACACTTCGCTTCCGTCAACCTTCTTTTCCTTCTTTGCGTCCGTCGTACCGTTCATATGGCGGTATACCAACTCGTGGTCTTTATAAATCATACAATCCACCGACGGGATACCTCTTGCTTCCAGAGAGTCTAAAAACTCCGTAATCTTTTCGAAATTCATGCCGTTTTCTCCTTTTTCTGTCGTTGCTTCCCTGTATCATCAAACCCTTTTCTCAGCCCAGTCTGGCCTCACAAAGTGGCTTCTCCCAATCAATCGTTCCGTCAAGCCCCTTTGCCAATTCATCCGCATGGATTCTTATCTCGGCAAGCATTCCGGCTTCTCTTTTTTTCGAGCGTCTGCCCTTCGCATGATAAATTTCTTTTTCAGCATACGCATCATAAGAAATCGCAAAGTCCTCCGGATTTTCATGCGGAAAGAACGAAACACTCACACAATACCGAATGGTTCCGGCTTCCGAACTTGAGGTCAAATTCACAACTACTCCCTTACGCGCACGACCGTTATACACACACTCTGCCGCAAAATACTGCGAATAAACGTCTATATCCATTTTATTTCCTCCTCTTCTTCCGTTTGTAATCGAAACTCTTTTCCTCCGGCTCTCAGCCGTACTTATTCAAACTCTCCCTGCCGTTCCTTAAAGAACTGATAATAAAGCTGCACATTCTTTAACTGCGTCCACTTCTTCGGCCGCACCGGCTGAGTGTCCAAATCGTAAATCTTGGCTCCCTTCATCCCCAATAAAAACGGTGAATGAGTGGAAATAATGAACTGGCAATTCAAATACTTTGACGCCTCTTCAATAAACTTTACCAGCTCCAGCTGCCGTTCCGGAGACAGGCTGTTTTCGGGCTCATCCAACAGATACAACGCGCTCTCCTCCACCTTCTCCTGAAAGTAGCGGAATGCGTTCTCCCCGTTGGAATGCTCCCGGATATTGTCCATAAGGTTCTCTCTGACATACTTGGACTGGGTCTTGCGCCTTGCCAGATTCACCTGCTTCAGCCGCTCAAAATCCTCCATGGTGCGGTAATGAAAATCCGAATACTTCGCATCCAGATACTCCTGATACAGTTCCTCACGCTTCGTATCAATCCCCTCGTTTAAGGTCCGCACCCCTAACATATAGTCAAATACATCGTCGCTGGTAATAATCCGGCTGTGCTCCGTCAAATCCCGGGAAAGTGCCGCATCACAAAGAGCGATATAATCCGGGAAAAAATTGGATCGGTTGTACATGGACTCCCGTTTCAGCTCCAGCTTTTCCGCAATGACATTCAAAATCGTGGTCTTGCCGGACCCGTTGCCTCCGTACAGTATGGTCACATCCTCAAAATTCAGAATAGAAATCTCTTTTTTCGCCACCTGACCGAAGGGATAAAAAGAATCGTAGCAAGTCCGCTTTACGCTCATAAAAAAGCTGTGTTCCTCCTCCCCGTCCGGGAAGGAAAAGGAATTTAAATAAATCATGTAATGTCCTCCCATGACGATTGCGCAAATGCCTTCCTTTGCGCTCAGATCACATCCTGCATCTCATAACGCTCTACAGATTATCCAACACAATGGTAAACGGTCCGTCGTTCAGAAGCTCCACCTTCATATCCGCGCCGAACTCACCGGTTTGTACCGGATAGCCTTCCTTCTTACAGCTCTCAATAATATACTCATACAACTCCGTGGCCAGTGCCGGTGCCCCCGCATTAATAAAGGACGGCCGATTTCCCTTGCGACAGTCAGCATATAAGGTAAACTGGGAAATTAAAAGAAGCTCTCCGTTCACATCCTTTAAGGAAAGATTGGTCTTCCCCTCCACGTCCTCAAAAATCCGCAGTCCCAGAAGCTTTTTCACATACTTATCCGCCACTTCCTTCGTATCCTCGGCACCCACACCGATGAAAACCAAAAGTCCTTTGCCAATGGCACCGATGCAGGTCCCATCCACAGTTACGCTTGCTTTTGTCACTCTCTGAATTACAAACTTCATTTTAACTATCCTTTCGATCTACAATCGCAGAAGCGATATTTGTAAATATTTGTCAATGGCATCATTCTACATTCATAGAATATTCTTCCTGTTTCACCTATGTTTTCTCCTCCAACGAACAATTCACGTATCCTTTGATTTTGTCGAAAACATCTACTATTAATCATACCATATTTTCACAGGAGTGCAAGAGCGAACCGTGGTTGCGTTGACTTTTTATACATGAATTGCTACAATAAAAATAGATTATGTGTTGAAAGGAGGGCTATCTATGCCAAATATAGATTTGCATATGCATTCAGTATACTCGGACGGCACCTATACTCCATCCGAGCTGGTTGCTTACGCGAAGAAAAAAGGACTCTCTGCCCTCTCTCTTACCGACCATGATACCATTGACGGCTTGGAAGAAGCACAGCTATATTGTCAGAAAGAAAAAATACATTTCATCAACGGTATAGAGATCAACTCCTTTTTTATCCTGAATTCCAAACGTGTCAACATTCATGTTTTAGGCTACGGGTTTGACCCAGAGGCATTACGTCCTTATACTGAACAGCTCAAAGAACTGCGCCATGAACACAATAATGCCATTCGCAAATCTCTTCAAAAGCTTGGTATTGAAATAACCGATTCCGACCTAGGGATTGTATCAGACATGAGCACTATTACACGCCTTAACTTTGCAAAGGCCTTGGTTCAAAAAGGTTATGCAGAAACGGTTAAGGAAGCTCTTACGAAATATCTTCACAAAGGCGGTGCTGCTTTTGTTGAATACAACACACATCCGTTTTCTACCGTGGCACAAATAATACATGATGCCGGTGGCGTTGTATCCTTGGCACATCCGGCAGAATACAGATTAGAAAATACCGACACGGAACAAATGATAAATTCCATGTTGCAAGATGGTCTGGATGCCATTGAATGTATCCATCCGTCACAGAATGCCAGATATGCCCGAATACTTATGGACATAGCCGTGAAGAAGAACCTTTTTCAAACCGGAGGAAGTGACTTCCACGGTCCTAACGAAAGTGGAATTGAATTAGGCTGTGGCGGAGATAACATGGTGATTCCGGAAAGTTTTTTATGCAATCTCCGGTGCAGAGAGGAGTAGTTATTATGAATGCAAATGAATTAAAAGCAAAATGGCTTGCTGAAGAAGAGATTGCTCACATCAAGGGCTGGGACTTTTCCCACATCGAAGGAAAGTACCATTCCGAAGAAAACAACATGCCTTGGGATTATAAAACCGTCATTCAGAAGTACTTAAAACCAACGGACAAGATTCTTGACATGGATACCGGCGGCGGTGAGTTTTTGTTATCCCTCGGACACCCGTATCATCTTACCGGTGCTACCGAAGGCTATGCCCCGAATGTGACCTTATGTCGTGAAACACTGGTTCCCCTCGGCATTGATTTCCGTGAAATGAAGGACGAATCTCAAATGCCTTTTGATGATGCCTCCTTTGATATCGTGTTAAATCGTCACGGTTCCTATGACCCAAAGGAAATTTACCGCGTCCTAAAACCGGGCGGACTTTTCATCACCCAGCAGGTCGGCGAAGATAATGATTGGGATTTGGTAAAGCTGGTGCTCCCGGATCATGAGAAATCCTTTCCGGGACATAATCTGCGTATGCAGGCGAAATTGTTTACCGATACAGGATTCACCTCACTGGAGCAGGACGAAACCTATAAGCCGATTCGCTTTTTTGATACCACTGCTCTGGTTTGGTTTGCAAAAATCATAGTGTGGGAGTTTGTAGATTTTTCCGTAGAAAAATGCTTTGACCGATTGTTAGAGGTAGAGAAAAGAATTCGTGAACAGGGCTATGTAGAGGGTGAAGTACACCGGTTCTACTTTGTGATGAGGAAGTAACCCTTCGCAACCAATTATTTTGATAAAAATCTCCCATGTTACATCCGGTTGCGGAAATGTTACACCCGCGTGGTAGAACTTTTTTGCCCTTTTCGATACACTTCTAGTATCAAAACACCATAGGAGGAGTCCTTTATGAAATTCGAAGAAAAACTGATGCAATTAAGAAAAGCCCGCGGGTTGTCCCAGGAAGCACTGGCGGAACAGCTTGGCGTATCCCGTCAGGCAATCTCCCGGTGGGAGTTAGGCGAAACCACACCGGACCTTGCAAACCTGAAACAACTGAGTGAGCTGTACGGTGTCTCCGCCGATTATCTGTTACATGATGAATATGCAAGTGATGAGGATTTGCCGAAGGTAAAAGAAACCGCACAAGCATTCAAAGAAAAAGAAAGCATGCGAAGTAAGATATTCATTGGCTTAGCCTTCCTTTGGATGTTCATTGGTTTCATGAACATCTTTGCAGGCTGTCTTTCCGGAAATGATGCCCTGACTTGGTGTTCTATTCTCCATTTTATCAATGCCGGCATCTGCTGTTTCGTAGCACTGCGAAACAAACGATGAGCAGATCTCTACGCCATTTTTCTATTCAACCCTCGGTTGAAAAAAGTCATTTATCCGTTTATTGTCCTTCTGTCCGATTCATGATATAACTAAGACATATAAGGCAGGCGCCGCCTTGAATACTAAGCAAAAAACATTTAGAACATATATGGAGGACATTACAATGAACATCGGAACAAAAATAAAGGAGCTCCGTAAACAGCGGGGTATCACTCAGGAGCAACTGGCAAATGCCATCGGCATCTCCTTTCAGGCCGTCAGCAAGTGGGAAAACAATCTGGCTCTGCCTGACATTTCTCTTGCTCCTATTTTGGCGAGTTACTTCGGCGTATCCATGGACGATCTGTTTGACTTTCACTTAACGGAACTGGAGCAGAAGGTGGATGCTATTTGCAAGAACGCCTATCCGTACCGGGAAATCGCCCCTGAAAAGAGCAGAGCGATATTAGAGGAAGGCTTAAAAACATACCCGGACAATGATATTATTCTTAATAACCTGCTGTATGTCATAAACTACACAGAGAACCCGGACGAAACCATCGCCATTGCAAGCAAGCTCAGCGAAACCACCCGTGAAAGCGACGTCAAATACGATTCCCTGCGCTTCCTTGCCTACGCCTACAAGGCAAAGGGCGATATCGACAGCGCAAAGGCCGCATTAGAGCAAATCCCGGAGATTTATTTTACCAAGCTCACCGAAATCGCTTATCTCTTAGAGGGCAAAGAAAAATTCGAAGCCGCAGAAAAGCAGAAATGGATTTCCTTCGAAAACCTGCTTCAGATGATGGAGAAGCTGGCAGAATGCTACGAAGCGGAAGGAAATATTGCGAAGGCGATAGAGGAAACGGAAGCTGCATTGAAGCTGATTCCTATTTTGAAGAAGGAACAGTTTGATATTTATGTGGGGTTCTTTAAGAAGCAGCTTGCAAGATTACGTAAAGAACTGTAATATTCATTTCGAAACTCCTACTGCATGCAGGCACATAACTCTTTACAGGCAAAACATCTCGAACGCAATAAAGGGGTCTGTCGGTTAAATGCAACCGACAGACCCCTGTCATCCCCTAAAAGCACTCCTTATACTTTTCAATCTTACGAAGCTCGTTACAAAGCTCCTCCGGCAATTCCGCCATCGTCCCTTCCCAGAAGTTTTCCTGAATAGGTGTGAACGGGTGCCGTTCCCTCGGTACGGTTACCTTCGATACTAAAGGCGCAGAATAGTGATATTCTTTCGTATCGCAAATACGGCAGTACTCCTTGTGGTGTTCAAACATTTGATCAAAATAACCGATTGCCCGATTCATATCCCCGCCGTACCGTGCTTCGTAATTTGCCAATTTCATATACAGAAATCTTAAAGACATGTGTTCTCTTCCGCATCTTCCGTCACTGAAAATCGTTTCATACAAACTCACGAGAGATAGCAACACCTTTCTTCCGTACTCCGTGGTTTGCGTGGAATTTTTGGACATCACAGAATTCACAATAATCGTTTCCAGTTCACTTAAAAGGTCCAATATCCCCTCGCCCTGATAGCAGTCCATCTCTTCTCCGGCAGCAGCCCGTGCCAACAACACTTCCTTGCAAAGACGGACCGATTGCTGCTTTTCTGAAAGAGTTTTTGCCTTTTCATGCTGTCCCATCATTCCGTACAGCATAATCATAGAAAAAATTGTTGCCTCACGGTATTCCGCCGGAGCATCCATTTCCCACAATTTCTCACAAATACGCAAGGATTCCTGCCAATACACATTTTGCGCATGGTAATCCGCATCATCATTGATATAATCAGAGCCGTCTTCCGTCCGGGACTTTGCACCGTTCATCTGCCAGCCCAAAAAGTTCAAATTATCCGCCAGCCTTACCATAATCCGCGGCTCATTCGGAAACTCCTCCGCTGCCGCCCGAAGCATGGCAACACATTCTTCAAAGTCACCTTTGTCCTTTCCTATCACTCCGCCGGTTCTATCAAATGCCTCATCGGCTTTCGCAAGAATCGCCTTAATTTTCTCTTCCCGGTCACTTTGATACCCGAACAGCTCATCAATAGTAATTCCGAAATAATTGGCAATGGACGGGATAATTTCCACATCCGGATAACTTCCCCCGGATTCCCAGCGGGACACCGCCTGGGAGGTCACTCCCAAAGCCTCCGCCAGATTTTCCTGTGTGCGTCCGTCACGCCGACGCAATTCTCGTATCTTATCTCCTAAATTCAGTTGCATAAAAGCACCTCCTACAAATGATCTTCACCGGTGTAACTACATCATAACACACCTTTTCCAAAAAAACACTTATCAATCATTTGTTTCAAATACAACCGATGGTTGGATTTGCAGGGCTGCATTCGGCAGCCTTCCTACTCTTGCCGAAAAAGTGCATCCTCTTTAGGAACACAGTTTGTCTCTTCTTACACATGGCGATTTTTCATAACATAAAAGGGCTGCCGAAGCAGCCCTCCATATGCCTTAAGCCTTGTTTACAGAACCGAACAGTTCCATCTTTTCCTTAACGGTTGCCTTAATAGCCTCGAAGCCCGGAGCAAGAAGCTTTCTCGGGTCAAAGCCCTTACCTTCTAAGTCCTTACCAGCCTCGATGTACTTACGGGTAGCATCAGCGAAGGAAAGCTGACACTCGGTGTTTACGTTAATCTTAGCTACGCCAAGAGAAATTGCCTTCTTAATCATGTCTTCCGGAATACCGGTACCACCGTGAAGAACAAGCGGCATCTCACCGGTCTTCTCCTGAACTGCTGCTAAGGTCTCAAAGCTAAGACCAGCCCAGTTTGCCGGATACTTACCGTGGATGTTACCGATACCTGCAGCGAGCATGGTTACGCCAAGATCAGCGATTGCCTTACACTCGTCCGGATCAGCGCACTCACCAGCGCCAACAACGCCGTCTTCCTCACCGCCGATGGAACCAACCTCAGCCTCAAGGGACATACCCTTCTCGTTACAAATCGTAACGAGCTCGGTGGTCTTTGCTACGTTCTCATCAATCGGATAGTGGGAACCGTCGAACATAACGGAGGAGAAACCTGCCTCGATGCACTTCAAGCAGCCTTCGTAGCTACCGTGGTCAAGATGAAGAGCTACCGGAACGGTGATGTTTAACTCCTTAAGCATACCGTTTACCATACCAACGATGGTGGTATAACCTGCCATGTACTTACCTGCACCCTCGGATACACCAAGGATAACCGGAGAATTCATCTCCTGTGCGGTTAAAAGGATTGCCTTGGTCCACTCAAGGTTGTTGATGTTGAACTGACCAACTGCATATTTACCTGCTTTTGCCTTCTGAAGCATTTCTTTTGCTGATACTAACATAATGTCCTCCTTTTCGTGCAATGCACTTCTTATTTTCGGGACGCCTGCATTTACAGGCATCCCGTTATTTCAGGCACGTTTTCGTGCTGTTTTACACTTATTCTTCGTCTTCTGCGAAATCTGCTGCGATTTCCTCATCGGACATATCCTCGCCGTCTAAAGCCGCAAGATCATCAAAGCCTTCCATGTCATCACCCATATCAAGCTCTTCCATCTCTTCAAACTCAGCATTTTCTGCATACTCATCTGCTACATTAAACTGCTGCTGAAGATCACTGTCAAGCTTCACACTGCGGTAACACTTCATACCGGTACCTGCCGGGATAAGCTTACCGATGATTACGTTCTCCTTCAGACCGATTAACGGGTCAATCTTTCCGTGGATAGCCGCCTCGGTAAGAACCTTGGTGGTCTCCTGGAAGGATGCTGCGGACAAGAAGGAATTGGTTGCAAGGGATGCCTTGGTAATACCGAGCATTACCTGCTTACCTTCTGCCGGCTCACCGCCTTCAGCAAGAACTCTTGCATTTTCATCCTCGTAATCAAGGATGTCAACCATAGTTCCCGGAAGGAAGGAAGTGTCTCCGTTGTTCTCGATACGAATCTTCTTTAACATCTGGCGTACAATCACTTCGACATGCTTGTCGTTGATTTCTACACCCTGTAAGCGGTAAACGCGCTGTACTTCCTGAAGCATGTAGTCCTGAACGGCACGTACACCCTTAATCTTTAAGATATCATGCGGGTTTACGCTACCTTCGGTCAGCTCGTCGCCGGCCTCAAGTACCTGTCCGTCCATTACCTTAATTCTGGAACCGTACGGGATAAGGTAAGCCTTTGCCTCGCCGGTCTCGGAATTGGTGATAACAACCTCGCGCTTCTTCTTGGTATCCTTAACGGTAACGGTACCGCCGAACTCTGCAATAATTGCAAGTCCCTTCGGCTTTCTTGCCTCGAACAATTCCTCGACACGCGGAAGACCCTGGGTAATATCGTCACCTGCTACACCACCGGTGTGGAAGGTTCTCATGGTAAGCTGGGTACCCGGTTCACCGATAGACTGTGCTGCGATAATACCGACTGCTTCACCTACCTGTACAGCCTCACCGGTTGCCATGTTCGCACCGTAACACTTTGCACAAACACCGGTATGGGAACGACAGGTCAGTACGTTACGAATCTTCACAGCCGCATTGGATCCGGCCTCCTGAATCTTCTTGGTTGCTACGATACGAGCTGCACGCTTCGGCGTAATCATGTGATTTGCCTTTACGATCATCTCGCCGTTATCATCATAAATCGTCTCACAGGAGAAACGTCCCGTGATACGCTCTTCTAAGCTTTCGATTACTTCCTTACCGTCATGGAATGCCTTAATCCACATACCCGGAATCTCATCTACGCCCTCTGCACGACAATCTACTTCGTTGATAATCAACTCCTGAGATACGTCTACAAGACGACGGGTAAGGTAACCGGAGTCTGCGGTACGAAGTGCGGTATCGGAAAGACCCTTTCTAGCACCGTGTGCGGAAATGAAGTACTCGAGTACGTCAAGACCTTCACGGAAGTTAGACTTAATCGGGAGCTCGATGGCACGACCGGAGGTATCTGCCATAAGACCACGCATACCTGCCAGCTGCTTAATCTGCTTATCGGAACCTCGCGCACCGGACTTCGCCATCATAGAGATGTTGTTGTAACGATCAAGACCGTCTAACAGCTCGGTGGTAATTTCATCATCGGCACGTCTCCAGGTATCGATAACTTCCTTATAACGCTCTTCCTCAGAAAGAAGACCTCTGCGGAAGTTCTTTGTAATTCTATCTACCGTTGCCTCTGCCTCAGCAATAATTTCCTTCTTCTTCGGCGGAACGGTCATATCGGAAATGGATACGGTCATTGCGGCTCTGGTAGAATACTTATAACCGAGAGACTTAATCGCATCCAAAGTTTCAGCAGTCTTGGTAGCACCGTGAATGTTAATACACTTCTCAAGGATAGGCTTTAACTGCTTCTTACCTACTAAGAAGTCAACCTCCGGAAGAAGAGCATTCTCCGGCTTGGTACGATCTACAAAACCAAGATCCTGCGGAATGATTTCGTTGAAAATGAAACGGCCCAAGGTAGACTCGATGGTCTTCTGCTCGCCGGTCATCTTATCCTGACGACGCACCTTAATCATAGCATGAAGGGTGATTTCACCATTCTCGTATGCAAGAATTGCCTCGTTTACACTCTTGAAGCACTTGCCCTCACCGAGGTCACCCGGCTTGTGCATGGTCAGGTAGTAAATACCAAGGACCATATCCTGAGACGGAACCGCTACCGGACCACCGTCGGACGGCTTTAAGAGGTTGTTCGGAGAAAGCAGGAGGAAACGACACTCTGCCTGTGCTTCTACCGAAAGCGGAAGGTGTACTGCCATCTGGTCACCGTCGAAGTCCGCGTTAAATGCGGTACATACGAGCGGATGAAGCTTAATTGCCTTACCTTCTACTAAGATCGGCTCGAAGGCCTGAATACCTAATCTATGAAGTGTAGGAGCACGGTTCAACATAACCGGATGCTCACGAATTACATCCTCTAATACATCCCATACAGACTGATGTAAGCTCTCTACCATGTTCTTAGCGGACTTCATGTTGTGGGTGATGCCTCTTGCTACCAGCTCCTTCATAACGAACGGGCGGAACAGCTCAATTGCCATTTCCTTCGGAAGACCACACTGGTAAATCTTCAGCTCCGGACCTACTACGATAACGGAACGACCGGAATAGTCAACACGCTTACCAAGAAGGTTCTGACGGAAACGACCCTGCTTACCCTTTAACATATCGGACAAGGACTTTAATGCACGGTTACCCGGACCGGTTACCGGTCTGCCGCGACGGCCGTTGTCGATCAATGCATCAACTGCTTCCTGTAACATTCTCTTCTCATTGCGGACAATGATATCCGGTGCGGATAAATCCTGCAATCTTCTGAGACGATTGTTACGGTTAATAATTCTACGGTACAAATCATTCATATCGGAAGTTGCGAAACGACCACCGTCGAGCTGTACCATCGGACGTAAATCCGGCGGAATTACCGGAATTACGGTCATAATCATCCACTCCGGCTTATTTCCGGACTCACGGAATGCTTCTACTACCTCGAGACGCTTGATAATTCTTGCGCGCTTCTGGCCGGTAGATTCACGAAGACCCTGCTTTAACTCTGCGGAATCAGCCTCAAGGTCGATTGCCTGCAACAGCTCCATAATAGCCTCGGCACCCATTCCTACGCGGAAGGTATCGCCGTACTTATCGTATGCTTCGCGATATTCCTTTTCATTTAAAACCTGCTTGTACTGAAGATCGGTATTACCCGGATCCAGTACAATGTAAGATACAAAGTAAAGAACCTTTTCCAATGTTCTCGGGGAAAGATCAAGGATCAGACCCATACGGCTCGGGATACCCTTAAAGTACCAAATATGGGAAACCGGAGCAGCAAGCTCAATGTGACCCATACGCTCACGACGTACGCTGGACTTGGTAACCTCAACGCCACAACGGTCACAAACAACACCCTTATGACGAATCTTCTTGTACTTACCACAGTGACATTCCCAGTCCTTGCTCGGTCCGAAAATCTTCTCACAGAACAAACCGTCCTTTTCCGGCTTTAAGGTTCTGTAGTTGATAGTTTCCGGCTTCTTTACCTCGCCGCGAGACCACTCTCTGATCTTTTCCGGGGAAGCTAAGCCTATCTTAATCGCATCATAGGTAATATCCTTCATGCTGTCATTCATCATGTCCATCGGCATTATTTTGCTCTCCCTTCATTATTCATCATAGTCTGCATCATCCATATCGTAGTCATCGGACTCATCCTCGTAACTCTCCTCATCGTAGGTGAAGTTACCGTCTTCGTCTGCAGACACACGACTGAAACCTGCTTCTTCATAACCTTCGTCGTAACGGAAGTGATTGTCATCATCCATTAACGGCTCGATTTCAGCATCGCCGTAATCGATATCCTCGGTCATTACCACCTCGTTACCGTCCTCATCGAGAACCGTTACGTCAAGTGCTAAGGACTGCAACTCCTTCAACAATACCTTGAAGGACTCCGGAATACCCGGCTCAGGGATGTTATCACCCTTGATAATTGCTTCGTAAGTCTTACCACGTCCGGTAACATCATCAGACTTCACGGTAAGGATTTCCTGTAAGATATGAGCAGCACCGTATGCCTCCAATGCCCAAACCTCCATCTCACCGAAACGCTGTCCACCGAACTGAGCTTTACCACCCAACGGCTGCTGCGTTACTAAGGAGTAAGGACCGGTTGCACGTGCATGGATCTTATCGTCTACCAGGTGATGGAGCTTTAAGTAGTGCATGAAACCAACGGTAACCGCACCGTCGAAGTACTCACCGGTACGTCCGTCACGGAGACGAACCTTACCGTCACGGTTAATCGGCACGCCCTTCCACTGCTCTCTGTACTCTAAGTTGTTTCCGAGGTAATCCATAACCTCCGGATCCAAAATATCCTTGTACTTCGCCTGGAACTCTTCCCAAGAAGTGTTCGCATAATCGTTTGCCATCTCAAGGGTATCCATAATATCATTCTCGTTTGCACCGTCGAATACCGGCGTTGCAACGTTAAAACCAAGAACCTTTGCTGCAAGAGAAAGGTGAATCTCAAGCACCTGTCCGATGTTCATTCGGGACGGTACGCCCAGCGGGTTCAGCACGATGTCGAGCGGACGACCGTTCGGAAGGAACGGCATATCCTCTACCGGAAGCACGCGGGAAACGACACCCTTGTTACCGTGACGACCTGCCATCTTATCGCCGACCTGAATCTTTCTCTTCTGCGCAATGTAAACGCGAACAGTCTGCTCAACTCCCGGAGGAAGCTCATCACCGTTTTCTCTGGTAAATACCTTTGCGTCTACGATAATACCGTACTCACCGTGCGGAACACGGAGGGAGGTATCTCTTACTTCTCTTGCCTTCTCACCGAAGATTGCACGGAGAAGTCTCTCTTCTGCGGTAAGCTCGGTCTCACCCTTCGGGGTAACCTTACCAACCAAAATATCGGTAGCACGAACCTCTGCACCCACACGGATAATACCGCGCTCATCGAGATCCTTTAACTTATCCTCACCAACGCCCGGAACGTCACGGGTGATTTCTTCCGGTCCGAGCTTCGTGTCACGGGACTCGATTTCGTACTCCTCAATATGAACGGAAGTATACACATCTTCCTGAACAAGTCTTTCGCTTAATAAAACTGCGTCCTCGTAGTTGTAACCTTCCCAGGTCATGAATCCGATTAACGGGTTCTTACCGAGAGCAAGCTCACCCTTAGAGGTGGACGGACCGTCTGCGATTACCTGACCTGCCTCTACTCTTTCGCCCTTGTTAACAATCGGACGCTGGTTAATACAAGTACCCTGGTTACTTCTGGTGAACTTGGACAACTTATAGGTATCCTTGGAACCGTCGTCGGTCTTAATTACGATTTCAGCTGCCGCCGCACGCTCAACCACACCGGCATTCTTAGCAACCACACAGACACCGGAGTCTACTGCAGTCTTCATTTCCATACCGGTACCTACTGCCGGAGCCTCGGTCATAAGAAGCGGTACTGCCTGACGCTGCATGTTGGAACCCATGAGCGCACGGTTTGCATCGTCGTTCTCAAGGAACGGAATCATGGCCGTAGCAACGGAGAATACCATCTTCGGGGATACGTCCATCAAATCAATCTTCTTCTTTTCGAAGAGCAAGGTCTCTTCTCTGTAACGACCGGAAACGTTTGCGTTTACAAAGTATCCATTCTCGTCAAGCGGCTCATTTGCCTGTGCTACAACGAACTTATCTTCCTCGTCTGCGGTCAGGTAAACTACCTCTTCCGTTACGCGCGGATTCTTCGGGTCGGACTTGTCAAGCTTACGATACGGAGCCTCCACAAAGCCGTACTCGTTGATACGTGCATAGGATGCTAAGGAGTTGATAAGACCGATGTTCGGACCTTCCGGGGTCTCAATCGGACACATTCTTCCGTAGTGGGAATAGTGTACGTCTCGAACTTCGAAGCCTGCACGGTCTCTGGAAAGACCACCCGGACCTAATGCGGAGAGACGACGCTTGTGGGTCAACTCACCGAGCGGGTTGTGCTGGTCCATAAACTGGGACAACTGGGAGCTACCGAAGAACTCCTTCACCGCTGCCGTCACCGGCTTAATATTGATTAAGGACTGAGGACTGATGGTGCTCAGATCCATGGTAGACATACGCTCACGAACCACACGCTCCATACGGGACAAACCGATACGGTACTGGTTCTGTAAAAGCTCACCTACCGCACGGATACGACGATTACCGAGATGGTCGATATCATCGGAATTACCGATACCGTACTCTAAGTGAATGTTATAGTTAATGGAAGCCAAAATATCTTCCTTGGTAATGTGCTTCGGAATAAGCTCATTTACGTTGCGCTTAATCTCCTCAAGAAGCTCCTCACCGGTATAGGTGTCCATTAACTCCTTCAATACCGGATAGTAAACCTCCTCGGTAATACCGAGCTCTGCCTTGTTGCAGTCAACAAATGCATTCAAATCAACCATAAGGTTGGAAAGAATCTTAACGTTTCTCTCCTCGGTCTGAACCCAAAGGGACGGAACAGCCGCATTCTGCATGCTGATTGCAAGCTCCTCGGTAATCATCGTACCGGTCTCCGCAAGAACCTCGCCGGTGGTAGTATCCACTACATCCTTCGCCAGGGTAAAACCAACAATACGATTCTTAAATGCAAGCTTCTTATTGAACTTATAACGGCCTACCTTTGCAAGATCGTAACGTCTTGCATCGAAGAACATACCGTTAATGAGCGGCTCTGCGCTCTCTACGGAAAGCGGCTCGCCCGGACGAAGCTTCTTATATAACTCTAATAAACCATCCGTGTAATTCTCAGACGGGTCCTTTGCAAAACTTGCCATAATCTTCGGCTCTTCACCGAACAGATCGATAATCTGCTGGTTGGTACCGATACCAAGAGCACGAATAAGTACCGTAATCGGCACCTTACGATTTCTGTCTACGCGCACGTAAAAAACATCATTGGAGTCAGTCTCATACTCCAACCATGCACCACGGTTCGGAATTACTGTACTGGAGTACAGGGTCTTACCGATCTTATCGTGACCGATTGCGTAGTAAATTCCAGGGGAACGAACCAACTGGCTAACGATAACACGTTCCGCACCATTAATCACGAACGTACCGGTAGCTGTCATCAGCGGCAAATCACCCATGAAGATGTCATGCTCTTTGATGTCGTCCGTTTCTTTGTTATGGAGTCTTACTCTCACCTTTAACGGTGCTGCATAGGTAGCGTCGCGCTCTTTGCACTCTTCGATGCTGTACTTTACATCATCCTCGCAAAGCTGAAAACTTACAAACTCAAGATTCAGATGGTCACTGTAATCCGAAATCGGAGAAATATCTCTGAATACTTCATCCAATCCTTCTTCCAAAAACCAGCGATAAGAGTCCTTCTGTACCTCAATGAGGTTCGGCATCTCCAGTACTTCCTTCTGCTTGGAGAAGCTCATGCGGACACCCTTGCCTACTTGCATCGGCTTAATTCTGTTCTTTTCCATGAACGATTTCACCCCTTGGATTATTTTTGGTCTGCCGGAAAATAAGACTTTCTTATCAATGTAAAAAAACTCTTTTCTTTTCCGTCAGGATGTGCTATAATATACTTGTATGGGCACACCACACCACAATAGTGCATTTTTCATGATAACATAATTATGTCAAGTTGTCAAGTTATTGAGACAACTTTTTTTATTTCAAAAAAATCCGTTTATTCAGACAAATAATTCCATCTTATAGATAAAGAACGAAGCCCGCCGCAGGATGCGACAGGCTTCGGTTTTTACAGACTGTTTCAAACAGTTACTCAAACAATTATTTTCTTTCAATCATCCTTTTCGCAAGTTCCACATTCTGCTCCTCACTTGCCTTTAATTCTCCAAGCACTTTCATAATCTCCGAATAACACGTCTTATTCACCGGCTCAAACAAGGTATTCCACCCTTCGGTGCCTCCTCCGAGTATCTCAAACATCATCCTACGGTATAAATCAACCGTTGTCCGGAACGAATCTATCAACTGTGCCAATGCTTCACTCGGCTGTTCCTTCTGCATCTCTTCCAGATACAGTAATAATGCATCCTTCCGCTCATAAAAGATTCCTATACAATATTTAAACCCAAAAGAATCCAACCTATCTTCGCGTACAGCATCTGCAATTACATCATATACCCCAAAACCATAGGTACGTCCGGAATCATCACGGGATGTCTGCATTCCCTCTATATACAAACGAAGTGCCTCTGCATACGCCCGATTCCAATCTACCTCGTGTACCTTTTCAGGAATTTCGCAATACAACACCGGTGCCCACTCAAAGGTTTTACCTAAATTACTGTATAATATAGGCATACTGGTATTCGTATTCCGGCTTCCGATTCCCTTCGGAAAGAACACTTTATCCTCGTCATCATAACCGTATATCACACCAAATTCTCCGGTGTCGATTCCCCACGTAACACACGCCCTTCCGGCTTCAATTCCTTCCTTGATTGCCACAACGGCTTCCTCCTGCACCGCAGAATACTCTTCCGCTCCCGGTGCAGCATAATACTTCTTTGTCCGCACACCGATTCGTTCCATAAAACAAGCGTGGTCTTCCATCCAGTCATAATCCGTCACCGGTAACGAACTGCAATTTTCATCCACACAAAACCGGGAGGCAATTCCCGTTACGCTTAAAAACTTCTGAAAAGTATCCTCTTTGTTCCACATCCCACAATGCTCCAGTACACTCATCATGCTGACTGCATAGGTATTCCATGCGGAAAACACCTCAATGTCCAATTTCTTCTTTGCCATAGCAAACTCCTCCTTTTTCTTTCTGACCCTATTATCTCACAGGAGGTATGACATATAATGTCATAGCAGTGTTAAAAGCTTGGAAAGCCTTTCCCTCATATGCTCCCGCAACCAATTCGGCTTTATAATACGAAAATCCAAACCGCCGGCAATCAAAACACTGATAAAAACATCCGGGTCAAAAAATGCATAGGTATAAATTTGCCCTTCCGTCTTCTCACAAAGAAAATACTCCAACGGTGCCACAGATGTTCTTCCCCCCAGCATCTCAATTTCCGCGAAATACGGCTCCCTTGTCATACTGCCATCGCCCTCACCGTTCCCCGACCCGGCAGATATCTTGGACAAAATCTCCGCCTGCCCCTGATACTTTCCGTACCCGAAAGAACTTAATTCCTTACTCTGCTTTGCCAGCAACCGTACCGTCTCCTTCTCACTTCCCGACAAGAAAAAGCTCGGCAACACATACTCCTTCTCATATCGATACCCACGCTCCTTCGCACAGTACTCCAAAGGTGCATTCATGGAATCTCTCATATACTCAATATCCCGCTGCGCCTGTCGGCTCGAAACCTCAAACCGCTTCGCCAAAGCTCCGGCATTCGGATATGCATTCTCTGCAACTCTATTGTGAAACCAAACAATTCTCTGATATGCTGAAATAAAAACACCTCCCTTTTCTTCTAACTTAGCACGCTTAACACAAACAGTCAAGACCGCACTCCCTAATCTACACACTATATTTCTTTGCGAAATCAGCTGACTGTCGCTCCGCTTTTATGCGGCGGCCCATTTCTAATCTAGCATGTGCCTTCTTCTTTTGCCAGAGAAAGTGCGTGTGCGCAAGGTTCCTTTTGAATTTTGCGCAGGATGTTAGACTTTCTTATTACTCCGCTTGCATCGCAGCAACGTT
The DNA here is from genome assembly GCA_964545045.1 of uncultured Lachnospiraceae bacterium. GTDB lineage: Bacteria > Bacillota > Clostridia > Lachnospirales > Lachnospiraceae > SIG307. The sequence continues at coordinate 25,787 of CAZJEN010000035.1, forward strand.
TGAACAGGAGGTTCAAACGAGGTCGCCATAAGGCATGGATGCCGCATAAGACCGGTTGCGTCACTCTATCGCACACTTCCCGGAGTAATTAGAAAGACTTCATCCGAAGCCCATGAAAAAGGAACCTTGTGCACACGTACTTTCTGAGTAAACACCTCGAAGGCACATGCATAACGTAAAAAAGGGCCGCCGCACAAGTGCGACAGCCCTCTGATTTCGCTTAAAATTACTTTAAGGTAACCTTTGCGCCAACTTCTTCAAGCTTCTTCTTGATGTCCTCAGCCTCTGCCTTGGATGCGCCTTCCTTAACTACCTTCGGAGCGCCCTCTACAAGATCCTTAGCTTCCTTTAAGCCAAGGCCGGTGATCTCACGAACAACCTTGATAACCTTAACCTTCTCAGCGCCAGCCTCAGTAAGCTCTACGTTGAACTCGGTCTTCTCTTCCTCTGCTGCTGCAGCCGGACCAGCTGCTGCTACTACTACGCCTGCTGCTGCGGAAACACCAAACTCTTCCTCGCAAGCCTTTACTAAATCGTTTAACTCTAATACGGTCATGCTCTTAATAGCATCGATAAATTCCTGAGTCGTCATTTTACATTACCTCCATTGAAATGATAAATAAGTTATTGTGTATTGCGGCTATGCCGCTTCTGTAATCTGCGTTACGCTGCAGGTGCGATTGCGCTTGTCTTTCTGACCGGGGCAATACCCTTACGCTGCATTATGCTGCCTCGCCGTTCTTCTCTGCGATCTGCTTGAGAACTCTTGCCATGTTGGTAATCGGAGACTGCATGCTGCCGAGAAGCTTGGAAATAAGTACTTCTCTGGACGGGATGGTAGCAACCTTCTGAAGACCTGCTACATCGTAGTAAACGCCTTCAACTACACCGCCCTTGAACTCGAGCTTCGGAGCCTTCTTTGCGAACTCTGCAAGAACTCTTGCCGGAGCTACTGCATCTTCGATACCGAAAGCAACTGCGGTCGGTCCCTCAAGGTGCTTAGCAAGCTCTGCGAACTCGGTGCCTTCGAATGCGAAGTTGAGGTAAGTGTTCTTGTATACCTTGTATACAACACCGGCCTCTCTTAATGCCTTACGAAGTGCGGTGTCTTCCTCAACGGTAAGACCACGGTAATCAACTAATACCGCTGCACCGGCCTTCTCCACGTAGCCCTTAATCTCGTCTACGATCGGCTTTTTGATTTCAACCTTTGCCATTTTTTTACCTCCTTTTAGAATACGGCTTACGCCGGAATCCAAAGACGAAAAAACAAGCAATTTATATACTCCGTCCTCACGGAATGTTTTGCTCTGAAAGAAACAAAAAAACTCTCCGCGAAGACGCAAAGAGTCAAACAAAACCATAAACGCTTGATTCCTCGGCAGGCGGTTTCTCTTACGCCGGTATCTCCGGCACCTGCTGTCTTCGGTCTGACTGGGGTTTAGCCACAGTCCATTTGATACTATATCACGGAATTTCTCCCGTGTCAACTACTTTTTTCATTTTTTTCTATGCATTGCACGTTCTTCTTTTCCCATAAAAGTATGACAAAGGAAACCACAATGCTGACAATAGGCAACACAATATGCATGCTGTTATTGAACTCTATCTTTTCGGGTGTCCAATTGTAAACCAAATAGCTGCCGCAATAAAATACAATCATATCATGAACAGCATGCACCAGCATAGGAATCACAAGGTTGCGTGTTTTCAGATAAATCGTTGTAAAAGCAAATCCTCCTGCACCGGCTAATAAAATCCGTATCGGTTCTCCTTCCGTATAATGAAGTACCCCAAAAAACACAGTGCCTATGATTGCATAAACCAGACGATTCATCCGGCTCTGTTTTTTACAGTAGAAATATCCATCCAACACAAAGACACGAAACAGTATTTCCTCAAAAAATCCAACCACCAAAGGATACAATACGATTTCAAGCACCAACAAAGCCACGGTAAGATTCGGTGCATGAAAATACCTGAAATCACAGCCAACTCCATCTACAACAATTAGTCCTGCCAGGAAAACAAACTCACCGATAGCCGCCCATAACGCTTTTTTACTGTTATTCAGATGAAAAATCTCTGACACACTCCTACGATAAAGCCTATTTACAAAAACAACTGTGACTACACCGTATAACACCCTATGTATAATCTCGTATAGCAGATAAACGAGTTGATTCCCTTCCTCCGTAATCCCAATCTTATCCAGTATCAATTTTTCTACAAGCCAACTAACAGTGTCAAATGCCAAAATTAACAGAATGGCATAGAAAAAACCGATGTACCTTCTTCTTTTCTCTTTCTTTTGAAAACGTTTCTCCTTCTTAGCATCTGCTTGCGTCACCTCTGTATTCATCGACTCGCTTATTTCCTGTTTCATATCTGCTTCCATTATCCTTCTCCCCGGCTTTCTCCGTTTCATTTACTGCCATTTCTCATTATATCTACCTATAACTAAAAAACAATGGATTTGTCTTATTTCTAATGAAATTCTAATTTTGTCTCAAAGGAAGCAATTTCTTAGAACAACTACCATCCCCTCTCCTCGAGAAGGAGGACTTGGATTTTACGTAGGATGTTAGACTTTCTTATTACTCCGTTCATCTATCAGCAATGCCCGAACAGGAGGTTCGGGCGAGGTCGCCATAAGGCATGGATGCCGCATAAGACCGATTGCGTAACTCCAAAGCACACTTACCGGAGTAATTAGAAAGACTTCATCCGAAGTGATGACAAGCCCTCCTTCTCGAGGAGAGGGGATGGTATGCCTTTTCAAGCCACTTTGACACCCTAATCCCCCTAGAACAAAAGAACCGCCACGGTTGCGAAGCAACTGTGGCGGTTCCGAATAACACATTTATTTTTGTGTCAACCATTTAAGGACTTTTTTGATATGCCTAATCAAAATAACTATATTAGCCTAACTTTGCGGTGTTCACCTTAACACCCGGGCCCATAGTGGACGCAAGTGTTACACTCTTTAAATACTGACCCTTCGCAGATGCCGGCTTTGCCTTAATG
>CAZJEN010000036.1:0-27659 GCA_964545045.1 uncultured Lachnospiraceae bacterium
GCTTACTTCTGGCACCTCTGTAACCCTTAGCCAGCTTTAATACTCTATTATGTCTCTTTTTTGCGTTTAAACCGCCTTTAACTCTTGCCATTCTGTTTTGCCTCCTTTACACAAAATCTTAGAGATAAGGTAAAATCTTCTTCATATTCTTTTCGTTCGTCTTATCGGTCATGGTAGCTTTTCTTAAATCTCTCTTCGTCTTGGAAGACTTCTTGGTTAAGATATGCTGCTTACCGGTCTTCATTCTCTTTAACTTACCGGTTCCCGTCATGGTAAAACGCTTTGCTGGTGCATTATTTGTCTTTAACTTCGGCATGGTGAATCCTCCTTCATTGTACGGCTGACGCCGTAATAATAATTATCTGTCTGAAGCACTGTACTGTGCGTTCATGCAACTTTTACCGCTTCTCGGCGAGCACCATAATCATGCTTCTGCCTTCTAACTTAGCCGGCTTTTCTACTACGGCAACGTCGGAAACCTTCTCTAAGAATGTATCCAGAACTTCCTTACCGGTTGCCATGTGTGCCATCTCACGACCGCGGAAACGAAGTGCAACCTTTACCTTATTGCCCTTCTCCAGGAACTTACGTGCCTGATTTGCCTTGGTGGTCAAATCGTTCACATCGATATTCGGAGACAACTGAATCTCTTTTACTTCGGTAGTCTTCTGCTTCTTTTTCGCTTCTTTCTCACGTCTTGCCTGCTCGTAACGGTACTTACCGTAATCGACAATCTTGCATACCGGCGGCTTTGCGGTCGGCGCAATCTTAACAAGGTCAAGACCGGCTTCCTTCGCCATCTTCAATGCATCCTTTGCGGACATGATACCAAGCTGCTCTCCGTCGTCACCAATCAAACGGATTTCTTTGTCTCTGATCTGCTCGTTCAACATTAACTCGCTAATGGTTTTGTACCTCCGTAATAAAAATATAAAAAAGCGGATAATCACAGATTATCCGCCTAATAACCCCGTCACCGGGAAAATCAACTTTACCAGACCTTTTTGCGGTACAATGTACGCGGAAGGTGAGAGCGGATACTCTGCTTTTGCTTACACAGCCCTTAAAGTATAACACGCTCTTTCTGGGATGTCAAGCAGTTTTTTAAGAAATTTTCACTTCCACACCGCCTATCGGACGAATTCGGAAAACATAGCAGGCACCTTCTCCGAATACCCGCTCCACTTCCTTTACATAATCCTCAACCAAAGAAAGCGGCACAAAGGCCTGTATGGTTCCGGCAAAGCCGCCCCCGTGGACACGTACCGCGCCCGTTCCTGCGAGCACTCGTTTACTTACCATCACGCCAAAGGGAATCGCCTGTTCCGTCGGTGCAGAGGTGGAATATAAGTTCTGAAGGAATGCTTCCGAAGAATCCCCCGATTCTTGCACCAAAGAAAGGAATCTGTCGACAGCGCCCTCACGAAGTGCCTCTGCTTCTTCTTTTGCCCGACGATTGTCTCCAAAGAAATGTACCGCCCGCAGTAACGCACGGTCGGAGCAGGTGCTGCGAAGCTTCGGAAGCTCTCTGTAAAACTCCGCCTCGTCCACCTGACGCAAATACTCCTTCCCGAACTGCGCTGCCACCGACTCCATCTCAGAACGTACCGCCACATAATCCGGAGTCAGATTCACATGATTTCCTCCGGTGTCTGTTACACAAATACAATACCCTGCCTTTTCAAAATCAAAAGCAAACGGCTCAATCACCGGAGCTTCCGTATCTGCAAAATCAATAAATACCAGTCCTCCAACGGAGCTTGCCATCTGGTCCATCAGACCGCACTTTTTCCCGAAATATACATTTTCCGCATACTGACCGATTTTTGCAATTTCCACCGCACCGGCCTTGCCGTTATTATAATAGGTATCGATAATCGTACCGATTAAGGTCTCAAAGGCCGCAGAAGATGAAATCCCGCTGCCGGAAAGCACATCGGAGGTACAGTAGACGTCAAAGCCTCCAACCTCTGCCCCCAATGCCGCAAACTTGGACACAATACCTCTCACGATTGCCGCAGACCCCTTTTCTCCTTCCTGCACCGATAAATCGGACAACTCTACCGAAAACGGACGGTATCCCTCAGAGCACACACGAATCACTCCATCCTCATGAAACGCCACCACTCCGATCACATCCAACTGCACAGCAGCCGCCAGCACACAACCGTGCTGATGGTCTGTGTGGTTGCCTCCGATTTCGGTTCTGCCCGGTGCGGAAAATATAGAAATCTCCTCCCGCTCCGGATACAATTCCGCAAACCGCTCCACTGCTTTTTCATAACGCGCCTTCTGTGCCGCAAGCACCGACCGTTTTGTTCCGTATAACAGTTCAAGCATCGGCAGAAACGCATCCTGCGCCAGCTTTTGTTTTACTTCTTCTTTTCTCACTGTTCCATATCCTCTTTTCTTTGGGGGTTCTCTCCCAAGATTTTACCACCGTTTTTATTTCTGTGCAACCGGGCTGATGACAAATGCCAATGTCATCGGCTCCCTCGGGTCAATCTTAAACTCCTTATGTACCGGAGCCCCCCAACTATCATCACCGCCCACACCCATCTGCTTTGCAGCCAGGCGTACCCAGGTATAGGACGGCTCCTTTAACTCCTCCAAATGCATTGCCGTTTCCAACTCCGCCGCACTGTACGGCAAAACACTCATCTCAAGCGGTTCCTCTGCACTCGTAAACCGCACACCGGTTCCGTTCTCGTCCGTTACCTGTACATACCGTACTCCGGTACGGTTGCCACACTCCTGCGGATTCACGTATCCGGACAGATTTTCCTTTGCGGTGGATTCGTGTACACCCAGCTTTCCGCCAAAGTTACGGTCGATATAGTTTTCCTCCGGGCCCAAGCCGTAATAACGGAAGTTCTCATACTTTTTCTTCATCTTAAAATCCATGGCAAATACCGGGAAATCCACATCAGTATCCACTCCCGGATATTCCGCCCGCACCTCTACTCTGCCATCAAAGTATACCTTATAAATCACCTTATAGGTAAATGCCGGTGCAATCGGGGCATCAAACGGGAACACAAGCTCCAGACAATCATCCTTCTCTTCCCAGGAAATCAGATCCCTACGGTATCTTGCATATTTGCCCGCCAATTCCCACCTGGACGCATGAATCTGGAATCCCGCGCCTCTGTCATTGTCCGTAAAGGCTCTCCAGAAGCTTACCTGCGGTACTCTCGTAATATACTCCTCTCCGTGATATACCAACGAAGTAATACCACCCTGCCCTTTATCAAACTGAACGTAAAAATCTTCGCCGCGTACGCCGATACAGAAATCGCCGTACACGATGTCCGGACGGGTTACAACTGCTTTCCCTGCATTATCTGCCACATCAAAAGCTACCTTCACCGCTTCCTGAGCAAAGCATACTTCATATCCGGCTTCCGCATAAAGGGTATCCTCCCGTAACAATGCAGATGCTGTATAGACATACTCGCCTCCCTCTGAAGGAAGTACAAGCCCGATTTTCATAGACGTTTCTTCACCCGCAGAAATCACAAGGGTATGCTCCTCTTGCGCCAGCACCGTTCCTTCCTTCTCCAAGGTCACAACAAACCGATATCCTGTCGTATCCGCAAACAGGTTCCGGTTCTTTACGGTCAGCACACCATCCGTCACATCCATCTTTAAATTGGAATACAGTGCCTTAACCTCCTGCATCTTCGGAGATTCCTTCCGGTCCGCATACACAATACCGTCGGTACAAAATCCCCAGTCCGCCGGTCGCTCTTCAAAATCACCGCCGTAGGCAAGCACTTTCTCCCCGTTCTCCAAAGTTCTGTACAAGGCCTGGTCGATAAAATCCCAAATAAAACCACCCTGATACTGCTCGTACTTCTCTTCCAAATCCGTATACAGCTTCATGCCGCCCACGGAATTCCCCATGGCATGCATGTATTCACAACTGATATACGGCTTCTCCGGGTTCTCCTTCAAATACGCTTCAATATCCGCCGGCTTTGCATACATTCTGGACTCCATATCGGTAATGGAATCATACTTCCGATTCCAGGTCACGCCCTCGTAATGCACCAATCTGCGGTTATCTACCCTATGAAAATACTCCGCCATTGCCGCAATATTTTCCCCGCAGTAGGACTCATTTCCGCAGGACCAAATCAAAATGCAGGCATGATTCTTATCCCGCTCATACATAGACTTTGCACGATCCAACACCGCACCTCTCCACTCCGGATAATCTCCCGGAAGGTTACATGCGAAACCGCCTGCCCACCCCCGGTCATTCATCCAGGTACCGTGGGTTTCCAGATTCGTCTCATCAATCACATAAATGCCGTACTCATCACAAAGCTCGTACCAACGGGTCTGATTCGGGTAATGACTGGTACGCACCGCATTAATATTGTTTCGCTTCATCATACGGATATCGGAAAGCATATCCTCCTCCGTAATCGCACGTCCCCGTTCTGCGGAAAACTCATGACGATCCACACCCTTAAATACAATTCGTTTTCCATTCAGGCTCATCACGCCGTTCTTTAACTCAAAGGTACGGAAGCCCATCTTCGTAGCGACGGTCTCGATTATAGTACCGTCTGCCCCGGTAATCTCCACACAAAGCTCATACAAATACGGAGCTTCCGCGCTCCAAGGTTCTACCTCCGCCAGTTTCTTTTCAAAGGAAACCGTTTCTCCGTTACATCCTACACTTTCTGCAAACACAAGTTTTCCGTCCTTATTCTTCAAAGAAATGCTTGCATTTACACCCGCATAAGCACTATTCTTATCTTCCGTTCCGTTGCTTTCCATAAGAGACAACGCTAAGCCCAAACATCCGCTGCCGTCAGTATAATCATAATCTGCCGTCACCTTCATATCTCTTACATGAAGCTTCGGCACCGCATACAAAAACACATCGCGGAAAATACCGGAAAATCTCCAGAAATCCTGATCCTCCAGCCAGCTTCCGCTGCAAAGCTTGTATACCTCTACCGCCAGCTTGTTACCCTTCTCCTTTACATACGGTGTAATCAAAAACTCGGAAGGAGTAAAGGTATCCTCACTATAGCCCACAAATTCACCGTTTACCCATACATAGATTACAGACTCTGCTCCCTGAAAGGACAAGTAAACGTCCTTCCCCAGCAGCCCCTCCTCTAAATTAAAATATGTCACGTAGCTGCCAACCGGATTCTCCTTCACAGGCACAGCCGGAGGTACTACCGTTTCCACTCCGTCCCACGGATACATCATATTGACATACTGACATTTTCCGTACCCCTGAAGCTGAATATGCCCCGGTACCTGTATGTCCGCAAAGCCATCCGTCTGATAGTCCTCACGATAGAATTCCTTCTCTCTTTTCTCCGGATTCTCCGCATAAGAGAACTTCCATGTTCCGTTTAACGATTGACGTAACGAACTCCCGTCACAATAAAATGTATGGTCCGAATGTGCTTCCTGTCTGTTTACCGCAAACACCTCCGGATTAATCAGCCAGTCCAATGTTGGTTTCATACGATACCTCCTCCATTTGTAATCAAAATCTCCTGATGCTATTGTATCATTAAATACCTTCACTGAACATAAACACAATAGAACAAAACATGCACAAAATGATACATTTGCACTTGCCTTTTCCGCACTTCCGATGCATAATGAAAGTACAAATACACTGGAGGATTTCTATGTATACAAACGCTGCCTATTTGCACGACTCATTTTCTGATTTCATGGACTTAAGTAAACCACTTATCGTCACTTGCTGCGGTTATTACCGCATTCACACCATGCCTGTCTTTCTTACGGAACGTCCTTCCGGCCGCAAAGACTATCAGCTTTTATATATTGCCTCCGGTAAGGCCCATTTCTTTATTCGCGGAAACGAACAGATTGTTACCGAGGGCAACATGGTACTTTATCGTCCCGGCGATCCGCAAAAATACTTCTACTACGCCGCCGACAAAACAGAAGTATACTGGATTCATTTTACCGGCTCCGAAGTCGATAAGCTTCTTACCCACTACGATATCCCTGATACGGAAAACATCTTTTATACCGGTACAACCCCCGACTATCAGCAGTTGTATCGGCAGATTATTCAGGAGCTCCAGCTTTGCCGGCCGAATTACGAAGAACTGCTTTCTCTTTTTTTGCGTCAGATTTTTCTCACCGTCAATCGCTACAAGAAGGAAGGACGCAAAACGGGCAGCGACATTCAGGATGAAATCGAACGCGCTACCCATTATTTTAATCAAAATTATCATTCCGCTATCAGCATCGAAGATTACGCAAAATCAAGGCACTTAAGTACCTGCTGGTTTATCCGCAACTTCCGGCAGATCGTAAAGGTGACTCCTATGCAGTACATCTTATCCTTACGGATGATGAATGCACAAAACCTTTTGGAAAATACCGACTATCACATTACCGAAATCGCGGAGGCCGTAGGCTACGACAATCCGCTGTATTTCAGCCGCCTATTCCACAAGCACACCGGAATGTCTCCTTCCGTCTACCGTAACTCATGCAGAAAACATTTGCCTGAAAATCAATAAATCACTCGCTTCGCACTATGAGGAGTCCGGTAATTGTATCTGGAGATGATTACTCCCGTGTTATAATCCGAAGCGTGTACTACCTTGCCGTCCCCGATGTACATAGCCACATGATCCACTCTTCCGCCGGAAGCATAAAACACCAAATCACCGGCTTTTAAGTACGTCTTATTCGGTGTTACGGATAACAACGCCTTGCTGGCCGCCATATCTCTGGATACTCTCGGCAACGTATATCCGTACTTCTTATAAGCCGCATAACACAGTCCGGAGCAATCCACTCCGGTACTCATATTGGTCCCGCCCCAGACATAGGCGGTTCCCACTGCGGTCTTTGCATAATCTGCCACCTGCTTTGCCTTATTGCGCTTTGCTTGTTCGGCAGCAGCCTTACGTTCCGCTTCCGCCTTCGCCGCAGCTTCTTCTTTTGCTTTCTTCTCTGCGGCAATCCGTGCCGATTCCTCCGCAAGAGTCTCACCGAACTTCGGTGCCCCTGTTATCTTTACATATTTCGCATAAACATAGCCTGTCTTCTTCGTTCCACCGGAGGTATACCGAATCTTCATCCACTCTTTTCCCTTTTCAAGAAGCTCCGCTTCCTTTCCCTTGGTAAAAGTATCCAGAATTCCATATCCCGTACCTGCGCCGGAACGCACATTCAACACATTTGCTGTCACCTGAATCTTCGGCGTATATTTCTTTGCGATAGCCGCCTCGGCAGCTTCTCCCAACAACAAATAGTCCTTAACCACATATCCTGTTACATTTCCGGAATTCACATAGACCCAGTTGCCGTCCTCTTCTATGACCGTCGCAACACAGTCTCCGTAAAGCTTGCCGACTATCTTCGATGAGGTAGATGCCTTCTGTCTGACATTGACATAATTGGTCACATTGGCATATACTCTCGTTCCTTCCAGACCCTTTGCACGAGAAAACAAGACCAGTTCATCCTTATCCTCTCCGGCTTCTCCGATTTTCTGCAATACACAATCGCTGATTTCTTCCAAGCCTTCTATGTATTGATATTCCGCTCCTACAGCATTCCAAAATTCCTTAATATTCATGAAAGAAACCTGCTTTGTCTGCACCTCGGGCTGTAACGGCAAACGCTTCGCATACACCTCCGCACCGGCTTCACCGCCCGACAATATTCCTGCCAATGCCGCAGTTCCGACGCACAGCAGTATTCTCCCATAGTTTCGATTTCTCATATAGTGCCTCCCTAAAATTGTTACAAAATTATTACAAACTTGTAACACAATTATAACAAAGCCCGGTATGCTTTGTCAACACACCGGGCTGTCCAATTTTTTCCTGCATGAAAGAAGCTGTCTCATTATGATGCGACAGCCCTTATTTCTTACTGCTGATTCAGATAAGCCTCAATCTCGTAAATCGCCGTTGCTCCGTCCGCTGCCGCGGTTACCACCTGGCGTAAATGCTTCGTACGCAAATCTCCCGCTGCAAAAACCCCCGGAACATCCGCTCTGCAATCTTCTCCCGCTACAACGTAGCCTGATTCATCCAGGGTCACAAGCCCTTTTAACAGCTCCGAATTCGGAAGCATACCTACCGCCACAAATACACCGGAAACCGGCAACTCTCGTTCTCCCTCCGGAGTATTCACACAAAGGCTCTCCACGCGCCCGCTTCCTTTAATTTCAGCCGGTGTTGCCTTTAATACGAATTCCACATTCTCACAGGCACGCAGGCGATTCACCAGAGTCTTTGCCGCGCGGAACTCGTCTCTACGGTGTACCAGATACACCTTACTGCAAATACGGGCTAAAAACAGCGCATCCTCAATTGCCACATCACCGCCGCCGATGACCGCCACTTCCTTTCCGCGGAAAAATGCTCCGTCGCAGGTGGCACAATAGGAAACTCCGCTTCCCGCGAACTCCGCTTCTCCCGGAATATCCAAGGTTCTGTGCTTTGCTCCGGTGGCAAACAGCACGGTTTTCGTCTCATAGCATTCTCCGCTTTCCAGCAAAACCTGAAAACCGCTCTCTTTCTTTTCTACTTTTACCACCTTGCCGTCCTGAAACTTTACGCCGCATCCGTCACAATGCTCTCTGAATTTCATCGCCAGTTCAAAACCGCCGATTCCCTTTAAGCCCGGATAATTGTCCACTTCCGACGTATTAATAATTTGTCCGCCGCTCATAAGACCGCTCTCCAGTACCAAGTGGGAAAGCTCCGCTCTTGCCGCATAAATGCCTGCTGCCATCCCTGCAGGTCCGGCTCCGATAATCATGGTATCTAACATAAAAACCTCTTTCCGCGCCGCTTAGCGCCTTTTTCTTGCATTTTCTCTAAAAATATGTTATAATAACTTCAGAAACAAATCATTGTCTGTTATATTCCATACAGACGAAAGGAGGATGCCTTATGGACATTGCCGCACTTTCTATGCAGGCTTCTGCATTACAAGCTTCCGATATGGTCAGTGTCGCCGTTTTCAAGAAGACACTTGAAACCATCGAAGGCACCGGAGAAAACATGATCAAGTTGATGGAACAGTCAGTCAATCCGAACCTGGGACAGAACATCGACCTTCGTGTCTGAGCTCGTGCAAACGCACGGGCTTTTTCTTTTCCTATTCTATAAATTCAAAAGCATAAATCCCGCACAAAACAAAAGACCAACCAGCAACGCCGGGGAATACACATTCCGAAACCATCCACCACATTCCTTTGATTCAGAAATTTCTTCCTTTGAGAACATCTCTTTCCATTTTTCCTTCCCGCCGTGACACCGCAATAACAGCGCATAAATAACAATCGCCACAACTACAGCCACTAAAAACCCGGGAACCAGTGTCGGAATCAAATCCGATACAGAACCTTCTCCCATATTCATATATTCCTGCAACCAGTTTGCCTTATCAATCGGTACCCCCTGGGCAGACTCTAACAATTCCGCTGTCAAAGCTGCATCTCCTGCCGTCTGCGCTTGTACATATTGTTCGCGAAGTCCTGTAAGATAATGCACGGAAGCATATAGTACAACCACCGACTTACCGTTAATATAAATGTGCATCAAAACTACCGGCAGAATTGAGCCGGTAACCTCCCTTAATAAAGCAAAGAGAAAGCCCAACACAAAGGCATAAGAAAACTGATTCAGATTCATATGCATCATGCCGAATAAAAACGCCGTCAACAAAATCGCAATCCAAACGCCGCTCTTACGATAACCCTGAAAAAGAACACCGCGATAAATCAGTTCCTCACACAGAGCCGGCATCACTGCCACCACAAAAAAGGCCACCGGGAACGGATACTGAATCACCAACTCCGCCACATGATTCCCTATACTGTTTGTAGCAAACAACTGGGAAAACACGTTAATAAACTCGGCAATCTTATCCAGACAGAGAGCTAACGGTATCATAAGCAGCCAATCCTTCCATCCGACAGCTCGAACACCGAGTCCATCCTTTACGGACAACTTCCGCATCACAAGATAGGAAATACCCGGAAGTGCAAGAAAAGCCTCAATCAAAAACTGGAGCAACATATCATCCTGTACTCCCAAGCCGGCCACAAAATAAATCAACAGCTGTGCCCCTGCCACACTGACCAAAAATACACGGTTTGCATCCAACGCATACATCCGTTTCATACGGTTTCCTCCCTGCAAAAATCACTCCCTCTATCAGTATACATTTTTTTCCTCTATATTTCTAGCTTTTTTTTCAGAATTATGCTATACTTGAGTCCATACTAAAAGTATATCAATTTTTGCGGCGTTTTACCCTGACGCCGCCAACGAAGGAGACACTATGTATTCGTTTTCCACCAGAGTCCGGTACAGCGAGGTAGATTCAGAATTAAAACTATCCTTTCCGGCGATTATAAACTACTTTCAGGATTGCAGCATCTTTCATTCGGAAGATTTAGGAATCGGCATTGATTTCTTAAAGAAAGAACAACGTGTGTGGTTGATGAATTCCTGGCAGATTGAGGTTCTTCGTTTCCCGCACTACGGCGAACGTTTACATGTCAACACATGGCCCTATGATTTTAAGTCCATGTTCGGCTACCGTAACTTCACCTTAACCGACGAAGAAGGAAACCTTCTGGTAGTAGCCAACTCCGTCTGGGTCTTTGCGGATACAACAAACGGTCGCCCGGTAAAGCCGGACCCGGCTTACGCATCCCGCTATCCATTGGACCCGCCGTATCCGATGGAATATGCTCCGCGCAAAATTGACATTCCGAAAGAATCGGTACCGTTGTCCCCTATTACGGTCAACGTATCCCACTTGGATTCCAACAACCATGTCAACAACGGACAGTACGTTACAATGGCAAGTGCCCTGTTACCGGATACCGATTACACATCGTTACGTGTAGAATACAAAAAATCCGCACAGCTGGGAGATATCCTTTATCCTCACCTTTCACAGACCGACACCCTCTGCACTGTCGTTCTTGCCGACCGGGATGGTGCTCCCTACGCCATTGCGGAATTTAAAAAATAACTGTTCACTCACCATATTACAGAGAGGATTATGAATTATGATTATGTTAGGACAAGTGCAGACCCTTACGGTCTGCAGGTCAACCGAAAACGGTGTCTATCTGGAAAGTAAAACCGATGGAGTACCATCCTATTCCACCGACACCGCAGCCATCGCAGAAACCAGAATATTGCTTCCGCGCAATCAGGTTCCGGAAGGTATTAAACATGGGGATACCCTTCGGGTTTTCGTATACCGCGACTCCGAAGACCGTGCCATCGCAACCACCACGGTTCCGCCGCTTACCTTAGGCGAAACCGCTGTATTAACCGTAAAAGAAACCTCCACTATCGGAGCCTTCCTGGACTGGGGACTGGCAAAGGATTTGTTGCTTCCGTTTAAGGAGCAGACCGCAAAGGTAAAACAGGGGGAAAAAGTTTTAGTTGCCCTCTACATCGACAAAAGCGGCAGATTATGCGCCACCATGCACGTATATGACTATTTATCCGGCAATGCCCCTTATCAAAAGGATGACCGGGTAACCGGCATTGTATACGAACACATTGATGAATTCGGCACTTACGTAGCTGTAGACGATATTTATTCTGCCCTGATTCCGCGGCGTGAAGTTGTCACTCCGCTTCGCCCGGGTACCGTAATTCAGGCTCGTGTGACCAAGGTACAGCCGGACGGTCGCCTAGAGCTTTCTATTCGTGAAAAGGCCTACCTCCAGATGGACGATGATGCAGAAGGCGTTCTCGCTCTTTTAAAAGAAGCCGGCGGTTTCCTTCCTTATCACGACAAATCCAACCCGGAAGCAATCAAGGCCAAATTCGGTCTGAGCAAAAATGCATTCAAACGTGCTATCGGGCGTCTTTATAAGGACAGCATCATTACATTAGAAGAAGACGGCATCCGCCTGAACTAAACTATCAAAAACAAAAGGGTATCCCTAAGTCGTATAACTTAAGGGATACCCTTTTCTTCTGAAATAAAATGCCTTACTTACGATTCAGGAAGCGCATCTGCGGTCCCTGCGCTTTCGCTATCTTCGGCTCATCATCATATTTCGGTCGAGCATATGCGGAGAAATCGTTAATGTACTTCGCCTTACACGGCTCGCAAAAGCGACCGGTACGAATCATCTTACCGCATCCTTCACATTCCAAACCTACTTGCGCCTCTTCACTGAATGCCAAACGTTCTTCACGAATCCAACGTTTAATCTGTGCGATGGTAACGTCATTTTCTTCAGAAACCTCCTGCATTCCCGCACGCGGATGGTCATATACATAATCTCTTACCTCATCGAATTTCACATCCAAAGCCTTACTGCACTCCGGACAAAGCGGCTGTCCTCCGATGTAGTTGAATAAACGACTGCAGCCTTTACAATTTCGTACGTCCATGTTACATTCCTCCTCATTTGACTTAATTATCCTAATCGTTTCCGATACAAATACAAATTCCGTATACCGAAGAAATACCGTGCTCCGATAATACGCCGGCACAAGCCTCCATAGTCGTTCCCGTAGTGAAAATATCATCTACCAACGCTACCGTATGAGGTAATTCCTTCCATTTTGAAGCTTCCTTCTCATTCCAGCAAAATGCATCGTTTAAGTTCTTTCTTCGTTCTGCCGGAGACAACCCGCTTAACGGCGCCGTGTTTCTGACACGTTTAATAAACCTTGCGGAAACAATTCCCAACGCCTTGGCCAACCCATCCGCCAAAAGTTCAGCCTGATTAAAGCCCCGATACCTTCGCCTTTTTACCGAAATCGGCACCGGCACCAGTACCGTAACACCATATTTCAACAATTGCCTTCCGTAACATCCTGCCATATGTCTGAGATAAAAATCCACATACTCTTTACGACCGTCATACTTAAACCCGGCAATCGATTTTTTCATCCACTTATCATATCGCCATACTGCAAAATTGCGTTCAAACGACATTCTGTTCTCCTCGCATCTGCCGCAGTACTCCTTCCCTTCATCCGAAATCTCCCGTCCGCAACACATACAGACCGGTTCTCTGACAAAATGAAGCCTTGCCGCACAATCGGAACATGTATTACTTTCCCACGGTATCCGCAGACTTCCGCAAACCGGACATCGCGGTGGAAAGATACAATCCGTTAGCAGATTCCCCCTATTACCGTTTTTCAGATCTTCGCCTCCTTTTCCTTTCCTCTATTTTACAACATTTCCTCAATAAAAACAAGAGTTTTCTGACAGAATTCGGTTTCTTATTCGTTCATTTCTTCCAGGTGTCGTCCCAGTCCCGAATACCTCTTCATCTCATCCGTATTCTCTATCATAGACCATACCGTTGCCGCATTTCCCACAATGGTAACACACTGCTTTGCCCGGGTCACCGCCGTATACAAAAGGTTGCGATTCATCAGCAGCCTCGGCCCACTTAAAATAGGAAGTACAACCGCCGGATATTCGCTTCCCTGGGATTTATGAATCGTTGCCGCATAAGCCAGCTCCAGCTCGTCCAACTGAGCAAAAGGATACTCTGCGATTCTTCCTTCATCAAAGCAGACGCTGACCCGCTCAGAAAAGAAATTAATCTCCTGAATCGTGCCACAATCTCCGTTAAATACACCGGTTCCGGATTCCGTCGGAATCCCGTAACGACTCCGGATTTCCCATTCCATCTGGTAATTATTTTTAATCTGCATCACCCGGTCACCTTCCCGGAATACGCCTTTATTGCCCTCTTTCTCTTTTTTTCCGGGGGATGCGGGATTTAAATGTTCCTGAAGCAATTCATTTAACCGCTCAACACCCAGCTCTCCCTTACGCATAGGCGTCAGTACCTGAATCTCCTGAGGCTTCACATGAAGATGTTTTGCCAACTTCTCTTTTACCAAATACAAAATGGATTGCTGAATCACAGTAATATCTTCTCTCTGCAAAAAGAAAAAGTCATTACTCTTATTATCCAAACGAATTTCTTCGCCCGCATGTATTTTATGAGCATTGGTAACAATATCGCTCTCCTGCGCCTGACGGAAGATCTTATCCAACGTAACAACCGAAAAGCAGCCGGACTCAATAATATCCCTTAATACATTTCCCGGCCCTACACTCGGCAACTGATTTACATCTCCCACCAGAACCAGTCTGGTTCCTACCGGTATCGCTTTTAACAATGCATGCATCAAATAAATGTCCACCATGGACATCTCATCGATAATAATCAGATCACACTCCAACGGATTTTCTTCGTTCCGTTCAAAATGCATATGATTCCCCATTCCTTCGGCTGCCTTCAACTCCAGCAGACGATGAATGGTCCTTGCCTCACGGCCCGTGGTTTCCGTCATACGCTTGGCCGCACGTCCTGTCGGTGCCGCCAGTAAAATATCAAGGCCTTCCCCTTCAAAAAAATCCAACATGGTACGAATCGTGGTGGTCTTACCGGTTCCCGGACCGCCCGTCAATACAAACACACCGTGTCTTGCGGTCTCAAAGATTGCTCTGCGCTGCAACTCATCCAATTCGATTTCTTCTTTGCGCTCCAACGCAACCAGACGCGTCTCCAGTACAGAATCCGTCAACTCATAGCTTACATTCAAATCCAACAACATCCGGGCGGCATTCAGCTCCGTATAATAAGCCATGGAAGCATACAGCAAACGGTCGCCCTCGACCTCTTTGACAATGATCTTTTTTTCCATCTGTAAAAACTCAATTTGACGCTTTACGGTTTCTCTGCCCAGTTCCAGCAATTCACAAGTTCCGAGAAGTACCTCTTCCTCCGGAAGATAAACATGACCGTTACTTCCAGCCTGAGTCAAAACATAAAAAATCGCCGCACGAACCCGGTACTCCGAATCACTGCGAAGTCCTACCTTCACGGCAATATCATCCGCAATTCGGAAACCGACGCCGTCAATATCTTCCGCAAGACGATACGGGTTCTCTGTCAGTACAAACTCCATCTGGTCTTTATAGCGTTCGTATATTTTTACCGCCAATGCATTGGAAATTCCGTATTGCTGCAAAAACAACATAGCATGGCGCAATTCTCTCTTTTCTACAAACTGTTCGTAAATGGCATGAGCCGATTTTTCACTGATTCCGGACACCTCGGCAAGGCGCTCCGGTTCCTCCTCCATAATCCGGAAGGTATCTTCTTTAAAGCGCCGTACGATTCTGGCCGCCAGCTTTGCTCCGACGCCTTTGATTGCTCCGGAAGCAAGATAACGCTCCATGGCCACCGCATTTTCCGGCTCATGTACCTCATAATGCTCCACCGCAAGTTGTTCACCATAAACGTTATGCACGGTATAAGTGCCGGCAACAGAAAGCAAATCCCCCTCGCTGACCGCAGAAAAACTACCGACGCATACAACATCATCCTCGTCGGTCTCCAGTGTTAATATGGTATACCCGTTTTTCTCATTACGGTATTTGATATGGGTAACATATCCTTTGATTGTTTCTTTTTCCATGACCTCTCCTTATACCAAACTCCCGCCTACCTGATTTCCTACTAAACACAGAGTTCCGCTTGCGGAACTCTCG
The DNA here is from genome assembly GCA_964545045.1 of uncultured Lachnospiraceae bacterium. Taxonomy (GTDB): domain Bacteria; phylum Bacillota; class Clostridia; order Lachnospirales; family Lachnospiraceae; genus SIG307. The sequence continues at coordinate 15,556 of CAZJEN010000036.1, forward strand.
CGCCGAGCGCGGTCGCTTGCGACACATTCCAATCGCGCGAGTGCGCATCCACGCGGAGCGTCTTTCCTTTATAGGAAATTGTAAGATTTCCTATAAAGGAAAAGGCGTTACAGGCTCACGCCCGTAACGCCCGTACTTCTTTTCCTATTTATTTCTATTCTGTATCGTCTTTCTTTTCGGACGCCAATGCCGCTGCCGCACTTACCGCTTCATCCGTCGGTTGCAGGCGCTCCTGCACCGGAGATACAGTATTCCGCTTCATGGACTCGTACAGCTGTTGCGCAAGACCAAGCTCACCGTTTTCCGAAATCGTCTTTGCATATTCCTGATACATCATATCTCCGAAATAGCTCAGATAATCGCTTTCCTCTTCCTCGCTGTCGGTCAAAGCATCCTTCATTTGGTCGAATACTTTCTCAACAAGATATGCCTCAAACTCCTTACAGACTTCCATTATTTCTTCGTCTGTGGCCGTATCGCTGTTGATACCGGTAAGCTTATTCTGAAGCCCGACTGCTTTGCTGTCGTTTTTACTTTTCTGCATCTGGGAATAGAGCAATTCACTGCTTAATCCGATACTCATGCTTCCTCCTATCGTAAGCCTATGTACGACTTATCTTGTCTTTTGTATATTAGCCTCTCAGGTTATTCGCCTGCTGCAACATCTGGTCGGATGCGGTAATTACCTTGGAATTCATTTCGTAAGCACGCTGTGCCACGATGAGATTTACAATCTCGTCCACGGTCTGTACATTGGACGCCTCCAAATATCCGGAACGAATCACACTGCGCTTTAACGCATCATCCTCTACCTCCATACGAGGCTCTCCGGACGCCAAGGACTCCTGATACATACTGCCGGACACCTTCAAAAGACCCGACGGATTGTTAAACTGCACGATACCAAGCTGTGCCCTCATCTCGTGCTTCGTATTATATTTCGTAGTACCGTCTGCCGCTTCATACGGCACATCTACCGCTTCGATCACCTTACCGTCCACATCAATGGAAATCTTGGATACATCTGTAGTCCCCGGAAGTACAATCGGCGTACCGGTGGTATCCAAAAGCGGATAACCTTCGGAATTGGTCAAGGCCAATCCGTCGGAAGCAATAGCAAACAGCAAAGAACCGTTACGGGTATATGCCGTCTCTCCGTTCGGTGTTCTTACCGCAAAAAAGCCTTCGCCTTCGATAGCCAGATCAAACGGTTCGTCTGTCTGGGTCAAATTTCCCTGGGTAAAACGGGAGGTAATGGCGCCGGTACGTACACCGGAACCTACCTGACCGATGACCGGCTTCGGATCACCGTTGTTATCCGTGGTCTCCGTCTGAAGCTTCTGATACAAAAGGGAACGGAACTCCACGGTCTCCTTTTTATAACCAACGGTATTTACGTTGGCAAGGTTATTTGAAATTGTATCTACACTGGTCTGCTGTGCAATCATACCCGATGCACCGGTCCACAATGATCTTAACATAACGTCACCTCTTTCTTACGCTATACGCGTCCAATGGAATTTGCGGAATTTTCCAACGTCTGGTCTACGGACTGAATCACCTTCTGGTTTGCCTCATAGGCTCTGGTAATTGCAATCATGTTAACCATTTCCGTTACTACATTTACATTGGACTGTTCGGTATAGCCCTGACGAATCAGGCCTGTGGCATCCTTTTCCACAGCACCGTCTACCGGCTCGTACATCACGTCACCGTACTTTTTCAGATAATCGTAATCTTCGAAATCGTACAGATTAATCTTGTCCACATACTCGCCGTCGGCATAAATACTACCGTCGATATCCACTAAAATCTCGCCCGCATCCGTCGGCACCAGAACATCGCCGGACTCTCCCTGCAGGTGATTGCCTTCGGAGTTTACCACATAACCGTCACTGGTCATATGGAAACTGCCCGCACGGGTATACCGCATATGGGTCTCCCCGTTCCGATCCGTCTCCGCCACTCGGAAAAATCCTTCTCCGTCCAATGCCAAATCGAAGGTATTGCCGGTCTCCCTTAAGGAACCGCCGGAATAGTCCGTATACACCTCGCCGATTTTCACACCGAGGCTCATACTGCCGATAATGCGATCTCCCGTAATCGGTTCGGACCGATCCTTGATTTTAATGGTCAGCTGCTCGTCAAAAGACTGAGAGGTTACACCTTCCTTTTTGTAGCCTACCGTCGCCGAGTTCGCCAAGTTATTCGAGATAACATCCAGACGCTTCTGTTCGTTTGCCATACCTGTCCATGCTGTATATAATCCTCGAACCACTTTTTTCTCCTTTCTGTAAAAAGCTCTATCTCGCCTCCATGCAGGTTACGGACAGCATCATTGCCGTCTTAGTCACGCTTGCCGCTTAAAAACTCAACATATCTGCCGGTGCCGATGGCAACTGCAGTCATCGGATCTTCCGCCGTCATGGTCGGAATACCGGTCTTCTCCTCAATCAACTCTTCTAAGCCGTATAACAAACTACCGCCACCGGTTAATACGATACCGCGTTCTGCAATATCCGCAGCCAACTCCGGCGGAGTCTTCTCCAATACGGAGTGTACCGCTTCCACAATCTGGGATGTAGTCTCGCGAAGTGCCTCTTCCGTCTCCTCGGAGGTAACGGAAATGGTCTTCGGAAGACCGGATACAAGGTTACGTCCTTTTACGTCGATGGAGATGGACTCCGGACGACGATATGCGGAACCGATACGAATCTTAATGTCCTCTGCGGTTCTTTCACCGATCAAAAGACTGTTCTTCTTCTTCATGTAACGAACGATTGCTTCGTCGAAATCATCGCCGGCAATCTTAATGGAGGTACTTACTACCGTACCGCCCAAAGAAATAACTGCGATATCCGTGGTACCGCCACCGATATCCACAACCATATTACCGCACGGTCTGGCAATATCAATACCCGCACCGATGGCGGCCGCAATCGGCTCCTCGATGATGGCTACTTCCTTTGCACCCGCCTGCAAGGTAGCATCTTCTACCGCCTTCTTCTCAACCTCAGTAACTCCGCTCGGTACGCATACACTGACGCGTCTGCCTCGGAAACGACGCTTACCTACCGCCTTCTGAAGGAAATACTTTAACATCTTCTCCGTTACGGTATAGTCGGAAATAACGCCTGCACGAAGCGGACGCACCGCAACAATATTTCCCGGTGTACGGCCGAGCATAAGTCTTGCCTCTTCACCAATTGCCTTAATCTTGTTCAAATCACGATCGAAAGCCACTACGGACGGCTCTTTTAATACCACACCCTTGCCTTTTATATATACAAGAACACTTGCGGTTCCAAGATCAATTCCGATATCACTGCTTAACATCTTCCCTATTCTCCTTTCACGAGACTATACAAGCCTCCGTATCTATTATATACATATTTGGGAGATTTTTCAAAGCCTTTTTTAAAGAATATTATATTTTTTTCGGTTATCAATTATATCGACATAAAAACCTACTTTCTTCACTGTTTCCCTTGCCAAAATATAACAGATTTTCCGTTTTTTCTCCGTGTTTTGACAAGTCCTTCTTCCTGTGTTAAACTGATATCATCCAAGGAACGGAGGACTGTCCATGAACGATACCGAAAACACACCAACCGCAAACGAACAGAGAAAGCGTCTTCTCGCTCTCTGCCGCTTTCTTTCCGCACAACTTTGCTATCGTTTCATGCTGGTTCTTTTAACCGTTACCGGGCTCTTTCTCACCCTGCTCGGTCAGTCTCAATTTGCACCTTATGGCATAGCCCTGGTCTGCCTTCTTCTACCAACCTTCTTAACCGGTTCCTCACAGGAGAATACCAAAAAAGAGAACAGTGAAGTTCCGCTGTCCGGTCTGTACAGACGGTATCACTATTCTCCTTCATTTTTTAATGCATATCGAATTTCACTGTTGCTTGGTATGCTTCTCTTGTTTGCCTGGCACCAGATACAATCCGTCCCGGTTACCCTCTTCGGAATCTCGGTAGCTCTGCTCTATCTGGCCGTAAATCTTGCCTTGTATCCGGTTCTGGGACGCATCCTATACGTTATCTTGCACCGTCGGCTCATGAACGGCCGCCTTTAAGCCCTTCTCGCCTTTATACAAAAGCTCGAATTCCCTCATCGGCATCGGTCGCGCATAAAAATATCCCTGTATCATATCACATCTTGCCGTCTGTAAAAACTCCTTCTGGTCCAGCGTCTCTACGCCTTCCACCAATACTTCCATCTCCAAATCCTTTGCCATGGAAATAACGTGCATGACAATCCGCTTACCTCTTGTTTCGTTACTGTCCTCGTCACATTCTTCCAAGAATACCCTATCCAGCTTCAAGACATCCACCGGCAAACGGCGAAGAAGATTTAAGGAAGAATACCCTGAACCGAAGTCATCCATTGACAGCCGGAAGCCCGCATCCTTTATCTCCGACATAATTCGGAGCAAACTTTCCGTTTCTTCATAAAACGCAGACTCCGTCAACTCGAATTCGATGAACTCCGGCGGAACATTATGCCGTTTCACCACATCCGTCAAACGTGCTACCAAATCCCGCTCATACAAATGAACTCTGGACAAATTGACCGAGATACAAATCGGTGGAACCCCCGCCTGTATCCAACTCTCAATCAATTCACAAACCCGCTCCAATACATATAAATCCACGTCCGTAATAAATCCGTTACTCTCAAATACCGGAACAAACCGCCCCGGAGAAAGCATTCCTCTGACCGGATGATTCCAACGCACCAATGCTTCCGCACCGATTATTTTCTCGCTGTCCACATCATATTTCGGCTGGAAGTATACCAAAAACTCCTTGTTTACCAAAGCCTGTTCCGCTTCGTATTCCAGTTCCTTCTCTTCCACGCGACGTGTTTTCAGATTTTCGTCATAGAATGTTATCTCATCCACCACGCTCTTCTTGCTCTCCGTACGGGCCAGATTGGCATTGGCACGAATGGTATTAATGTCCATCTTTCCTTCAATGCAATATACTCCGCAGGAAAAGCTCAGGGAAGAAACATTAACTTTCTCCAACTCCCGACATTCGGTAATGGTCCGGAACAACTCCATGATACGTTCCGTCAGTTCTTGTCTTGTACCGCTATTCTCCAAAAGCATCGCGAAATTATCCGAGGAAACACGTGCATACAACTCATCCGGTTTTACAAAGCCCTGCATTGATTTCGCAATATGTATCAGTACCTGATTTCCGTATTCATAGCCGAACATTTCGTTGATGTATTTAAAATTATCCACATCGAACGTAACATAGGCATACTGCGTTTCTCTTGTATTTATCAGTTCCTGCGCATCCAACTTATGCTTTGCTTTCGACGGAATCCCGGTCAGCGGATCCACATAGGCCGCATAATAAACCTCTCTGCGATTTCTCACATAAAGAACAATTGCAGCAATCACAACACAGAGCATAAAACCGGCCATAAATATCATCATCAGATATATACGAAACATTGAACCGCGAATTTCTTTTTCCACCACATCCGAGCTGGTAAGACGCACTACAAAAAAGTCCTCATACCCCTCTACAGTAGCCGCGGCGAAATAAATTTCATTTCCGTACTTATTTACAGCAGACGCTACCGAACATCCCAACAGTTGCATCTCCTCATCAAACTTACTCTTTGCTTTCCATGTTTCCCCGTTCTTTGAAAACTCCTCCCATGACACTCCTTCCAAATAATTACCGAAATCATCCGCCATAAGAACAACCTGTCCGGAAGCATCCACAACCAGTTCTGTACCGTCCTGTGGCTTTACACTCAACTTATCAAGTAACTCTTCTCTTGCTGCTTTTGCAACAAGCACACCTCTCACTTTTTCTCCGTCCATACAAGGTACAAAAAACGCCACACCGTCACCGGACACCTCATCCAAGGAACGGGCAATCACATAATTCCCCGCCATTGCCGCTTCCACACTTTCCGTACGGGTATTCGGTTGCACATCACCTTCACTGTCATAATACACATAATCCTTATCTACAATTCCGAGATAACTCATCTTGTATCTGTCTCTTGAAGACGTCAACGCCTCTACAGTCTCCGAACCGATCGTATCGGAACGACTTAACATCTCTTGTATCGTCTCCAATGCCTTAAACTTATTCTCAATATCGTCCGAAACCTCACGGGCCGTCAGCTGTACCTCCCAAAGAAGTTCATTCTCACATTCTTCAATCAGACCTTTTCGAGTCTCATTCAGTACAAGAAGCGCGCCTCCGCTTAATAAAAACATAAAAAAGCACAAAAACAAAAGACCTTTTACATGTCTTTGCTTTTTTGCTTTTTGTCCCTTTTTCCGGCTCCTGCTCATACTCTCTCCTTTGCCTCCGTGCATATCAAACAATCTCTGGCATCCTTTCCCAAAAGACTCAAACTATATTTCCCGCTTCATATTCACACTTTTCCACTATCCCATATTATTTTATCACATTTTTTCGACATTTTCAATACAACAATGCATTTTTCAAAAAAGCAAGAAAACGGTTCTTAACCGCCTTCTTGCTTCCGATTCGCTTTCTATTCCGCCGACTCCCGGTCGGTTACTCGTTTAATTTCTTGTACAATTCCGCACCGTTTCTTTGTGCACTGGCCAACATATCGTTTACAGTCTGAAGCATTTTCACATACTGTACCGAATACTCTTCCGGCATATCCCGCAGTGCATAATCCAACGGAGTCTTCAGTTTATCTTTCTTTATCTTTCCGAGGACAAGATAATCTGCGGACATTTCACACTTATTGCATATTTTGTAAATACTTTCCGCAGAAAGGCCCTTCTTCCCGTTTTCGGCCTCTGCCAAAAATTGAGGAGACAACCCTATCTGTTCCGAAAATGCCTCTCTGTTCATCCCGAGACTTTCCCTGTACGCGCGGATTCTTCCGCCGATTGCTTCATTTAACTCCTTTGACATCCGCCCGCTCCTTTCCGTAATTCCTCACGATTTCTCTTTGACATTTATACGTATTATAGCCTTTTCTTTGTTGTTCTAACATAAGCTATGGAAGAACTTTTCTTCCATAGCAGAATCGTGTCTGCTCTTGCTTTTTTTTCATAATTGGACTAAAATATTTTTAGTATGCATTTCGGAGGTATTTTTATGAACGGATCATCTTTCGGAAACTATTTTAAAATTACGACATTCGGCGAATCCCACGGTGCGGCTCTGGGCGTTATCATTGACGGCTGTCCGGCAGGGCTTCCGCTTTCCGCTGAATATATCCAAACCTTTTTAGACAGAAGAAAACCGGGACAAAATATTTATTCCACCCCTCGTAAGGAAAACGATTCGGTAGAGATTTTGTCCGGCGTGTTCGAAGGCAAAACCACCGGCACTTCCATTTCCCTTTTAATTCGCAACGAGTCCCAACGTTCCGGCGACTATTCGGAGATTGCCTCCTACTACCGGCCGGGTCATGCGGATTTTACCTTTGACGCCAAATACGGTTTTAGAGACTACCGGGGCGGAGGCCGCTCCTCCGGTCGTGAAACCGCTGCCAGAGTAGCGGCCGGTGCCGTTGCCTGCGCGTTGCTTGATGAACTTGGAATTACAGTTTGTGCTTATGCAAAGTCTATAAACGAATATGTATGTTTTGATACAAAGGAATATCTGGCGGAACGTTTCTCCCCGGAAGAGTTAGCTTCTATGCGTGACAGAAGCCCGCTCAACATGCCGGATGAGTCAGCCTCCGCAAAGGCCGAAGCATTCTTAGCCAAATTAAAAGATGAACATAATTCTGCCGGCGGCACCATCGAGTGTACTATAACGGGACTTCCGGCGGGCTTAGGCGACCCGGTCTTTGAAAAGTTCGATGCAAGACTTGCCCACGCCATGTTATCCATCGGTGCGGTAAAGGGCTTTGAGCTGGGCTCCGGCTTTGATGCCGCTCTTCTTACCGGTACGGAACAGAACGACCCGTTCTATACCGATGAGAACGGCAAAGTCACCAAATGCACCAACCGTGCAGGCGGTGTTCTTGGCGGCATGACCGACGGATCCGATGTTTTATTCCGCGTTGCCGTAAAACCGACTCCGTCTGTGTACGCACCGCAGGAAACAGTGAAAAAGGACGGCTCCGCCTATACTTGTCAGATTACCGGCCGCCACGACCCGATTATCGTGTCCCGTGCCGTTGTGGTCGTGGAATGTATGGCGGCTCTCACTGCAGCGGATGCGATGCTTAGTAATTTAGGAAGTAAGATTTCGCATTTACAAGAGATTTACGGTTTCGAAGAATAATCACCGATACCTTAGCTTAATCAATTACAATATTACTTACACCGTTTTGAGAGGGAGATTCCAATGAAATTAAAACTCGCCATCTGTGATGATGACGCAAAACAGCGGGACTATCTTACCGAAATTGTTACCGCCTGGGGAAAGAAAAACCGTCATCTCATCGAGTTAAAACAATATGTCAGTGCCGACTCTTTTCTCTTTGACTACGAGGAAGAGAAGGACTTCGATATCCTGCTCCTTGACGTAGAAATGCCGGGACGCAGCGGCGTGGAACTGGCAAAGGAGGTTCGTAAGGACAATCAGGCCGTACAGCTTATTTTTATTACCGGATTTTACGAATATTTCAGCGACGGTTTTGATGTATCCGCTCTTCATTATCTGATTAAGCCTGCGGATGCCGCAAAGCTTACTCCTGTTCTCGACAAAGCGGTAGGAAACCTTACCAACCGGATGCGCTCGGTACTTCTCTCTACTTCGGAAGGCGATGTGAAGATTTCTCTTGCAGACATTATTTATGTGGAAGCGGAAAATGTATATCTTAACATCCACGCCACCCATGGAGATTTCCGTACCCGCATGACGCTCGGAAAATTCTTTGAGGAGCTGGACGACACCTTCTTTAAGGCACATCGTTCCTTCCTCGTCAATTTAAAATATGTGAAACTGATTACCCGCACCGATGTCACCATGACAAGCGGTGCCGTTATTCCTTTAAGCCGCGGTGTTTACCATGACATTCACGCCGCTTTAGTCAAATACTTATAAAGAGGACATTATGTTATTTGATAAACTGATTGCAAAAAAGGTTGCGGCCTTTGAAACAGAACTGATTCAAAAATATTATCTGGAAGTGGAGAACATGTACCAAAAGATGCGGGGCTGGCGTCACGACTACCGCCACCACATCCAGACCATGAAGGTACATATGGCCAACGGTGAGATTAACGAAATAAGCGCTTATCTGGACATGTTGGACGATGATCTTACCAATGTGGAAACCGTTATAAAAACCGGCAACCGCATGGCAGACGCCATTCTAAACAGTAAGCTTTCCTTAGCTTCTCAAAAGGAAATCACGGTAAAAGCCGAGGCCAACATTCCGGTATCTCTTACCGTGTCGGAACTGGACCTTTGTACCGTCATCGGCAATCTCTTAGATAACGCCATGGATGCCTGCACAGAGCTTCCCGTGTCGGAACGCCTCATTCGCATTTATATGGAAATGAAAGGAAACTACCTGTACATTTCCGTTCTCAACACCGCGGTTGGCAAGAAAAAGAAAAACTACCGTACCACCAAAGGAGAAGGCCACGGATTCGGTCTGAAACGAATCGATATGATTGTAAAAAAATACGGTGGATATATTACAAGAGCTTCCGAAGATGGTGCTTTCTCTACAGAGGTACTGTTACCGCAGTAAAAATTAGAAAGCTACAAAGTGCAATTTACATCAAATATTTACATTTGACAACAAATTGCACTTTTTCTTTTTGTATTTGGTATAGTAAGGTCAAGCAAAGGGCAAACGCCTGATGCAAATACATACCGGCAGAACGAAAGAAACACTTCTGCCGACTTGACGGAGGGGAATTATGAGACAAAACAACGAAACAAAAAAGAAGGAGAAAAAATATTCCAAACTCGGAAGTCTCGCCTGGGCATTAAAAAAGCTCTGGCGACTGGATAAGATGTTTGTATTTTTCATATTTGCGGTGGTGCCGATTGCCGTAGTACAGCCTCTGCTAAACTCCTTCTTTTCCAAGGAACTTATTGATCGTATCGGAGGCGGTGCAACCTTTTCGGAGTTGACTCGGTTTACCGTAAGCTTTTTACTGCCTCTGGTTTTTTTGGAGCTGCTGCGGAGTTTTATCAACTCCCGTTGTACGGCAAGACGCTACTATCCGACTTCGATTTATCAAGCGGAAATGAGTCGTATCTATCATTACGAAACCGACTTTGAAAACACGGAAAAGCAGGAATACCGGAAAATTCACGAATATGCTTCCGGTGACTCCTGTCAGGGAGATTGCGCTTTGGAATTTCTTTGGCTGGATTTAAGCAATACATTGATAAATTTCCTCGGAATCTTCACCTATGCATCCCTACTTATCGTGCTAAACCCGATTATCTTTACCGTGGTTGCAGTGGTATCTGTGCTGTCCTACTTTACCACTCGCTGGCAGCCGGCCTATTTCGAGAAAAACAAACACCACTGGGAGAAGGAGGTTCGGAAAAGAAACTACTTACGCAGTCTTTCCGAGAACTTCTCCATGGCAAAGGATATTAAGCTGTACAACTTAGAGGGCTGGCTTGACAAAATGATGCGTGACTACCAAAGCTACCTTATCATTTGGAATAAGCGTTGTACCCTGAGAGGACTGTTTGCTTCCGTTCTTGCAGGTCTTATGACCTTTGTACAAAACGGTGTGGCATACGTCGTGTTAATCGGACTGCTCCTTGCCGGAAAGATTACGGTCGGTGAATTTGTGTTTTACTTCGGTCTCACCGGCAGCATTGCAGGCTTTTTACAGGGCATCATCGGTAGTGTAGCAAAGTTGAACACCCGAGCCGAGAAAATTGCCTACTATCGTGACTTCTACAACTATCCGAACACCTTTAACCACGGCGAAGGCTGTCCGTTGCCGACCGGTCCGGTGACTATTGAGTTAAAGGATGTACACTACCGCTACGACGGCGCGGAAAAAGATACCATAAACGGTTTGAATCTTACGATTTCCGCCGGAGAAAGCCTGGCCCTTGTGGGAATGAACGGCGCCGGAAAAACCACCCTCATCAAGCTGATTTGCGGTTTATACGCTCCGACCTCCGGTGAGATTTTGGTAAACGGAAAGCACATCAACGAGTATAACATTAAGGAGTACTACTCCATGATTTCCGCGGTATTCCAGGACATCCATACCATAGCCTTCTCCATGTTTGAGTTTGTGGCAAGCGTGGACCTTACCCGTCCTACCGCAAGAGAAGATGCCGTTGCCGCCATGAAGCTTGCCGGGATTTACGAAAAAATCGAAAAGTTACCGAACGGTATCGATACTCATTTAATGAAGGGCATTCATGATGACAGCGTAGACCTCTCCGGCGGTGAAATGCAAAAGCTGGTGTTGGCAAGAGCCATCTACAAAAACGGTTCTATCTTAATCCTTGACGAACCGACCGCAGCCTTAGACCCGATTGCGGAAAACAACTTATATTTACGTTACAGAGAATTAACCGAAGGAAAGACTTCTATCTATATTTCCCACCGTTTTGCCTCCACCCGCTTCTGCGACCGTATCATTTTACTGGAGGACGGTGTGATTGCGGAATCCGGTACCCACGAGGAGCTGATGACCGCAGGTGGCAAATACGCAGAAATGTTCAATGTACAAAGCAAATACTATAAGGAGGGCGAAGTCCATGCATAATTACAAAACCACAAGACGGGCGTTTCGGCTGTATCATTCCTACAATCCGCACTACTTTCCGCTTCGCCTGTTCCAAATCCTTTTTACCAACCTGACACCGTTTTTTACCCTGTGGATGTCGGCGGAAATCGTTACCGCATTATACGAAAAGAAAACCAAAGAAGAACTGTTCCTGTTGGTAGCCATCACTTTATGTGGAAATTTGTTTATTCATGTGATGGGTGCAATTCTCGGCAGGTGTGTAGACAATGCGCTGAAACAACTGGAACATAACGAAGCCGCAGCCTTTAACAAAAAGACGTTATCCTTAGACTACGATAAGTTAGAGAACCCGGAGGTTCGGCATCTGCGACGCAAGATTGTAGAGAATTCCTGGATCAATTGCTACGGTGTAACAAATATGCGCTGGTGTTTAGAAAAC
>CAZJEN010000037.1:0-26430 GCA_964545045.1 uncultured Lachnospiraceae bacterium
TTATGAAGCAACCGATAGTTTGAAAATTGCAAGGGCCTTTAGAAAGGCAGGACGGGGATTTTTGAATATATGTTGGGGGAATTATTAGATATTTTTAATAAGAATGCAAAGGGACAGTTGATTTTTACATCTCACAATTTACGTGCGTTAGAAATGCTGGATAAAGAAAGTATTATGTTTTCTACTGCGAATCCGAATAAGCGTTATATACATATGAAAAATATTAAGCCGTCAAATAACTTAAGAGATGTTTATTTAAGAGGAATTACGTTGGGCGGTCAGGATGAAGTGATTTATGAAGCAACCGATAGTTTGAAAATTGCAAGGGCCTTTAGAAAGGCAGGACGGAGCATAAGGAATGGCTGAGAAGAAAGTAATTGCGTTTATCGTGGAGGGAGCCAGTGATGAGGCTGCTTTGGGCACGATTATGAAAGAGTACTTTTCGGATAATGAGGTTCGGTTTGAAGTAATCCGTGGTGATATCACTACAAAGGATTACGTATCTATGGATACCATTCTGCTAAAAATCAATGAGAAGATAGAAGAGGTAAAAAGGAAATACCGCTACCAAACAGAGCATTTTATCAAGATCATACATTTGACAGATGCGGACGGTGTTTATGTGGATGAGGACTGTGTGAAATATGCGGAAGTGGAAGGGATTCAGTATTATACCGACTGTATGGAAACTGCGAAGGTTAAAGAAACGATTGGGCGGAATTCGAGAAAGGCAGACATCTTGTTCAAACTCCGACGAACCGGAAAAATACAGGGAATCCCGTACAAAATATATTACAACTCATGTAATCTGGAACATGTACTGTATAATGAGTTGAAGGACTTTACGGATGATGAGAAGCGAGATATGTCGGATGATTTTGCCGAAAAGTACGAAGGAAAAGCAGAGGAGTTTGTAGCGTTTATATCCGATGCGGAGATAGCGGTTCCGGGTACATATCAGAAGACATGGGATTTCCTGGAGAAGGATAAGAATTCGCTTAATCGGCACTCGAATATGCATTTGATATTTGAGAAGTAGTAGGACTTTTTTCGAATATAGATAAGATTGACGCCTATGCCGCAGAATGCGGCACAGGCGTTTCCTTTTTGCTGGTTTTCGAAATCAGATTCGGTGTGGAAGCAGAAGTCGGACTTGGGGTCACGACACTTTCCTTCACATGCTGCCGTCCCTCATGGTCCATTTCGTAATTTTCCTTATGTATCAATTCCGAAATCGGGACTAATTCGTACCCTTTTTCCTTTAATCCCAGAATAATTGACTCCAGCGCAGCCGGCGTATACTTTGCACCGTTGTGCATAAGGATAATGGAGCCGTTGCCCAGGTGCTTATGCTCCAGAACTTTTTTAATAATGGCGTCTGTGCCGTAGTCTTTCCAGTCCAGAGAATCAATGTCCCATTGCACACAGTGATATCCCATATCATTGCATACTTCCACCAGAGTGTTGTTATAATCTCCGTAGGGCGGCCGGAACAGATTCATTTCCACGCCGGTCAGCTCCTTGATGCGGTCGTGGGCTTTTTGAATTTCCGTACGGCACTGCTCCGCGGAAAGCTGGGACATTTGCTTATGGTTTTCACTGTGGTTGCCAAGGTCGTGTCCATCGGCTAAGATTGCTTTTACGTCATCCGGGTACTTATTCATCCATTCTCCGGTCATGAAGAAGGTGACTTTGACATTGTGTTTCTTGAGAATAGCGAGGAGGTTGCGAGTGTCTTCATTCCCCCACGCCGCATCAAAACTCAGCGCCACTTTCTTCTCTTCCGTATCCACGCAGTAGATCGGCAGTTTCTTTGCTTTGCCTGCGGTGGGAATGGTGTCGTTCAGAAGTTTGCTTCCTGCAAAAAGGAAAAAGGCGATAGAAAACAAAAACAGGGAGTATTTTACGATGCGGTAGACTTTGGTTGGATTTTCGTCAAAATTCATAGGATGCCTCGAAAGATGTGCTTCGTATAATGTATGTCAGCGAGGTAGGAAAAATACATCTTTATCCCAAAGTGCAAGCGGGATGTTTCAAAGTGCAAAATTTGCACTTCGAGATAAAAAATGTGTTGTTTTGCGGAGGAAAGTATGTTATTATAAGAACAAACATTCGAAGCAAACGATAAATTATATTGTGAGAGGAGGATGGGGTATGAAAGATTCTCATGAGATCGTATTATATCAAATAAATGATACAAAAGTTTGCATCAAGGTGATTTATGAAAATGAGACTTTTTGGTTAACACAAAAATCAATGGCAGAGTTGTTTGATGTAAATGTTTCGGCAATTTCTAAGCATTTAACAAATATTTTTGAAGAGGAAGAATTGGAGCGTACTGCAACTGTTTCCAAAATGGAAATAGTTCAAACGGAAGGGAAACGTCAGGTCCGAAGAGAAACAGATTTTTATAATCTTGATGCAATCATAGCAGTGGGATACCGGGTGAATTCCAAAAAAGCAACACGATTTAGACAGTGGGCAACAAGAACACTAAAGGAATACATTACAAAAGGCTTTGTGTTGAATGACGATATGTTGAAAAATGGAAAACCTTTTGGCAAAGATTATTTTGATGAACTGTTAGATAAAATTCGCGAAATTCGAGCAAGTGAGCGGAGGGCATATCAAAAAATAGCAGATGTTTTTGAACAGTGCAGTTATGATTATGACAAAAGTAGTGAAACGACCAGGGCTTTTTATTCTTTCGTGCAAAACAAGTTGCATTTTGCTATCACCGGAAAGACAGCCGCAGAGCTAATTTATGAAAGAGTGGATGCAGAGTTACCAACTATGGGATTGACAACATGGAAGGATGCACCAGGTGGAAAAATATTAAAACGCGATGTGACGATTGCAAAGAATTATTTGAACGAACAGGAATTGAGTAAATTAAACAGATTGGTAACCATGTTTATTGATTATGCTGAACTTATGGCAGAAGATGAAGTACTTATGAGCATGAAAGATTGGCTTGCCTTAACGGACCAATTCTTAGTGAATAACAGAAGGAAAGTGCTGGAAGATAAAGGGAAGATATCACATGAGCAGGCGATTGAAAAAGCCGGTAGCGAATATGAATTATTCAGGGTTCGCCAGGATAATGAGTATATTTCGGAATTTGATAGGGAAATGGAGCAATATCTGAAAGGATAAGAACGCTATGAGTGAGAGGGCCATTGTAAAGGCTCTCTCTATTCTTTTATGTTTCCTTATCTACCATTCCCCCAGGCCGCATCGAAAGAGAGCGCCACCTTTTTCTCCTCCGTATCCACGCAGTAAATCGGCAGCTTCTTGGCCTTGCCCGCGGTAGGGATAGTGTCGTTTAGAAGTTTGCTTCCCGCAAAGAGAAAAAAGGCCAGGGAAAACAGGAAAAGGGAGTATTTTACGATGCGATAGACTTTGGTTGGATTTTCGTCAAAATTCATAGGATGCCTCGCTAAGTAATACTTCGTACAGTGTATGGCTTTTTTGTGGAAATAATGCTTGATAAAAGGGAAAAAGTATCGTATCATGGATGTAGAAGCTATTTTGACGATATCAATGTTTTAACATTTATCGGGAGGTGACTTTCTTTATGGAAAGCGCCGAAGGAGGAATAAATGAGTAATTTACTGTCAGGGTTAGAGGCTTTGGGTCTGGGTGGCGTAAGCGATATGGAGGTTTACGAGGATGTAGAGACCAAGGCAAATCGCGAGAAAAAGGAAGCTGCCGGGGCGGAGGTACACGAGAAAACAGAGATAGATTATTTGTTTGAGAAGACCCATACTTGTCCGGTATGTGATGAAGAGTTTAAGAGCAGTGCGGTACGTACCGGTAAGGCAAAGTTAATCGGTACCGATACGGATTTACGGCCGCGGTATCAGGGGGTTGATCCGTTAAAGTACGATGCCATTGTTTGTCCGAGATGCGGCTACGCAGGAGTGAACCGTTTTTTTACCGCAATTACGACGCCGCAGGCAAAGCTGGTTTTGGAGCAGATTTCCAAGAAATTTCATGGGGATTTGAAACTGGACGGCGTGTATTCTTATGATGACGCGATTTTGTTCCATCGTCTGGCTCTTGCCAGTGCGGTGGTAAAACGAGGGAAGCTTAGCGAGAGAGCTTATACTTGCCTTAAGACTGCATGGCTTCTCAGAGCAAAGCAGGAGGAAGAGACCACAGCGGAGAAGGATAAGGCTGCTTTACATGAACAGGAGCAGGAGTTTTTAAGCAGTGCATATGATGGTTTTTCCGAGGCAATGTCCAAGGAGGCGTTCCCGATTTGCGGTATGGATGAAAATACGATGTTATGTATGCTGGCGGATATCGGCAGACGAGTAGGGCATTATGAGGATGCGGGTCGTTTGATTTCCCGAGTGATTGTTTCACGAACCGCACCGGAGCGTATTAAGAATAAGGCTCGTGAGATTAAGGATTTGATTGTGGAGGATTTGACCAAAGCAAATCACGCTGAATAAAGAGATTACGACGCAAGAGTTCCGCAAGCGGAACTCTTTGTTATGTGACGGAAAGGAGAAGATAATATGAAGGAACAGTTATACACCATACCGGTAAACGAGGCACTGGATACGGACTGTGAGTGTCCGGTTTGTGCCATGCGGCATCAGTTGGAGAGAGCATCTATAGAGTATACCTTGGGACCGAGCTATATGGAAGATGATGTCCGTATGGTAACGGATAAGGCGGGCTTTTGTGCGACTCATGCCAAGGAACTGTACCTGCAGCAAAATCGTCTGGGACTGGCGTTGATATTAAAGACCCACATGGATCGCACCATCAAGGATGTGGAGCGTTTGGCGAAAGGTCCGGTGATAGGAGGCGGCTTGTTTAAAAAGAAGGATGCGCCGGTGGTAGAGTACATAAAGAAGCTGAATTGCTCCTGTTTTGTTTGTGAGCGGGTAGAGGCAGTGTTTGAACGGTACATTGCGACGATTTTCTATTTATATGAGAAGGAGTCGGATTTCAGACAAAAGCTGGCGGGCTGCAAGGGCTTTTGTAACGAGCACTATGCGCTTCTTTACGAACAGGCGTCTTTACAGCTGTCCGGAAAGTATTTGAACGAGTTCATCGATATGTTAAACGAAGTATATCTTTCCAATCTGAAACGTGTGCGGGATGATTTGGAGTGGTTCACCGATAAGTTCGACTATCGCAATGCGGATGCACCTTGGAAGAATTCCAAGGATGCTTTGCCGAGAACTCTTCTGAAAACCAACGGAATCCGTGTATATTAGGGAAATGCTGATGAAAGCACTGCATGAATCAGTGTTTTCGTAGAGAATAATTGAGGAAAACTTAGAATAATTGAGTATGTGTTAGAATACGATAGGAAATGTGCAAAATAATTCAAATTGCCACGAGGGAAAAACTTGCAAGTTTTTTTCGGAGTATGTAATATATGGATATCGGTTAGCACTCAAATGCGAAGAGTGCTAACAAAAAGCGACAGAAAGCGGTAAGGACCGCGCGAAATAGAAGGAGGAATTATCATGAAGTTAGTACCGTTAGGCGATAAGGTGGTATTAAAGCAGTTAGTAGCAGAGGAAACGACGAAATCCGGCATTGTGCTTCCGGGCCAGGCAAAGGAAAAGCCGCAGCAGGCAGAGGTTGTAGCAGTAGGACCGGGCGGAATGGTAGACGGTAAGGAAGTTACCATGCAGGTTAAGGTTGGAGATCAGGTTATTTATTCCAAGTACGCAGGTACCGAAGTAAAGCTCGGTGAGGAAGAGTTCATCATCGTAAAGCAGAACGATATCGTAGCTATCGTAGAAGATTAATTTTTGACGGAGGTTTTGTATCATGGCAAAGGAAATTAAGTATGGCGCAGAGGCTAGAACCGCGCTGGAGCAGGGCGTAAATAAGTTGGCAAATACCGTAAAGGTGACCCTTGGACCGAAGGGCAGAAACGTAGTTCTGGATAAGTCCTACGGCGCACCGCTTATCACCAACGACGGTGTTACCATTGCAAAGGAAATCGAGCTTGAGGATGCATTCGAGAACATGGGAGCTCAGCTCGTGAAGGAAGTTGCAACCAAGACCAACGATGTTGCAGGTGACGGTACCACCACCGCTACCGTTTTGGCACAGGCAATGATTAACGAGGGTATGAAGAACCTGGCAGCAGGTGCAAACCCGATTATCTTAAGAAAGGGTATGAGAAAGGCTACCGAGTGTGCGGTAGAGGCTATCTCCAACATGAGTTCCGCAATTACCGGTAAGGAGCAGGTAGCTAAGGTTGCCGCTATCTCCGCAGGTGACGAGACTGTAGGTCAGATGGTAGCGGACGCTATGGAAAAGGTTTCCAAGGACGGTGTTATCACCATCGAGGAGTCCAAGACCATGAAGACCGAGTTAGATGTAGTAGAGGGTATGCAGTTTGACCGCGGTTACATTTCCGCATACATGGCTACCGATATGGATAAGATGGAAGCAGTTCTTGACAATCCGTACATCCTCATTACCGACAAGAAGATTTCCAATATTCAGGATATTCTTCCGGTGCTTGAGCAGATTGTACAGTCCGGTCAGAGACTTCTCATCATCGCTGAGGATGTTGAGGGTGAGGCTCTTACTACCTTAGTTCTTAACAAGCTTCGCGGTACCTTCGTAGTAGCGGCTGTTAAGGCTCCGGGCTACGGCGACAGAAGAAAGGCTATGCTTCAGGATATCGCAATTTTGACCGGCGGTACGGTAATCACCGACGAGCTCGGTCTTGACTTAAAGGATACCACCATGGATCAGCTCGGTCGTGCAAAGTCCGTTAAGGTGCAGAAGGAGAATACCATCATCGTTGACGGTGAGGGCGATAAGGCTGAAATCGCAGCAAGAGTGGCTCAGATTAAGGCTCAGATTGAGGAGACCACATCCGAATTCGACCGCGAGAAGCTTCAGGAAAGACTTGCTAAGCTTGCGGGCGGTGTGGCAGTCATCCGTGTAGGCGCTGCTACCGAGACCGAAATGAAGGAAAACAAGCTCCGTATGGAGGATGCTCTTGCGGCTACCAAGGCAGCTGTGGAAGAGGGTATCATCGCAGGCGGCGGTTCCGCATATATCCACGCTTCCAAGGAGGTTGCTAAGCTTGCTGCTTCCTTAGAGGGTGACGAGAGAACCGGTGCAAACATTATCCTTGCGGCGTTAGAGGCTCCGCTTCGTTGCATCGCAACCAATGCAGGTCTTGAGGGCTCCGTTATCGTAAATAAGGTTAAGGAGCAGCAGGCTGGTATGGGCTTCAACGCTTTGACCGAAGAGTATGTTGACATGGTGAAGGAAGGCATCCTGGACCCGGCAAAGGTTACCAGAAGTGCTCTTCAGAACGCAACCAGCGTTGCTTCTACTTTCCTTACTACCGAGTCCGCAGTGGCAAACATTAAGGAAGACGTTCCGGCAATGCCGGCTGGCGGTGCCGGCGGCATGGGCATGATGTAAGTTTAATAGGTGAAATAACAGAACCTCGGGGGCAATATGTCTCCGGGGTATCTGCATATTGTAAAGGAGAATAGAGTCGGATGAACGATTTATATACGGAAGCAAGTGTAAAGAAAAAGGTTACGGCGAAGGACACCTTTATTAAGGTGGTAACGATTGTTATTGTGGCGGGTCTGTTGGCTTACGGTTTCCTTTATGGGAATACGTTGATAGGATTTCTCGGTGCGCTGGGACTTGTGTTTGCATACTATCTGATTCCGCGTCTTAAGGTAGTGTACGAGTATGTGTTCTGTGACGGCCAGTTGGATTTCGACAAGATTATGGCCGGAGAGAAGAGAAAGCACATGTATCGTCTGGATTTTGATCAGGTACTGATTATGGCTCCGGCAAACTCTCACGCTCTTGATAGCTACAAGAGCAATCCGGCAGCAAAGAAGTTAGACTTTACCTCTTTGGAAAAGGATCGTAAGGTATATTGCATCGTAGAGTCTTCGGGAGAGATACAGACGTTGGTATACTTTGAACCGAACGAAAAGATGATTTCTTATATCAAGCAGAAAGCTCCGCGTAAGGTGTCGGAGTATTAAATGAAGTGTTGGGGCTGTCGCAGGAATGCGCGGCCCCTTTTCTGTGCCCCAGGCTTGGAGCAGAACTTTCGACCGGAGAGGGATTTTCTCTCGTAATCCGGATATAAGTCTTTCTAAATTACTCCGGGAAAGTATACAATAAAGTGATGCAATCGCCCTGATGCGGCATCCATGCCTTATGGCGGGCTCGCTCAAACCTCCTGTTTGAGCGTTGCTGACAGACAAGCGGAGTAATAAGAAAGTCTAATATCCTACTTAAAGTTCGAAAATTCCTCTCCGGTCGGAAGTTCTTTGTTTGCCGAGAAGGCACAGAAAAAGATTGCGCATTTCCTGCGTACAGACCTTTACTTAGATTTCTTCACATTTCTTTATTTTTAGCTTGACAAGTGAAAAAAAACACAGTAAAATACAAAGAATACAACCTCAAGTTATTTTTTTGAGGGGAATATTACTACAATTACTAAGAAAGAGAGGATTAGAAACATGGGCATGATAATCGGTGACGGTATTACCTTTGATGACGTGTTATTGGTACCGGCTTACTCGGAAGTGATTCCGAATCAGGTTGATTTGACAACGTATCTCACGAAGAAGATTAAGTTAAACATTCCGTTGATGAGCGCAGGTATGGATACGGTTACGGAGCACCGCATGGCAATTGCAATGGCAAGACAGGGCGGTATCGGCGTAATCCACAAAAATATGAGTATTGAGGCGCAGGCTGAAGAGGTAGATAAGGTAAAACGTTCCGAGAATGGTGTTATCACCGACCCGTTTTCTTTATCTCCGGAGCATACACTTCATGATGCAGACGAGTTGATGGCTAAGTACCGTATTTCCGGTGTTCCGATTACGGAAGGCAAGAAGCTCGTTGGTATTATTACCAATCGTGATCTTAAGTTCGAGACCGATTTCTCCAAGAAGATTAAGGAGAGCATGACCTCCGAAGGTCTTGTAACCGCAAGAGAGGGCGTTACCTTGGAAGAGGCAAAGAAGATTCTTGCACAGGCAAGAAAGGAGAAGCTTCCGATTGTTGACGCTGAGGGCAACTTAAAGGGACTTATTACCATTAAGGATATTGAGAAGCAGATTAAGTATCCGCTTTCTGCAAAGGATGCACAGGGCAGACTTCTTTGTGCGGCAGGCGTAGGCGTTACCGCTAACATCTTAGACCGTGTAGACGCTCTTGTGAAGGCAAAGGTAGATGCCATCGTTATTGACTCCGCACACGGACATTCTGCAAATGTTCTTCGTTGTGTACAGATGGTACACGATGCATATCCGGAGCTTCAGATTATTGCAGGTAACGTAGCTACCGCAGAGGCAACCGAGGACCTTATCAAGGCCGGCGTTGACTGTGTAAAGGTAGGTATCGGACCGGGTTCCATTTGTACCACCCGTGTGGTAGCCGGTATCGGTGTTCCGCAGATTACCGCTATTATGAACGCTTACGAAGCAGCTAAGAAGTACGATATTCCGATTATCGCAGACGGCGGTATCAAGTACTCCGGTGATATTACCAAGGCTATCGCAGCAGGTGCTAACGTATGTATGATGGGTAGCATCTTCGCAGGTTGTGACGAGAGCCCGGGAACCTTCGAGCTTTACCAGGGCCGTAAGTATAAGGTATACCGTGGCATGGGCTCCATCGCTGCAATGGAGAACGGCAGTAAGGATCGTTACTTCCAGGCAGACGCGAAGAAGCTTGTTCCGGAAGGCGTAGAAGGTCGTGTGGCATACAAGGGTCTTGCAGAGGATACCGTATTCCAGTTACTGGGCGGTCTTCGTTCCGGTATGGGTTACTGCGGTGCTAAGGACATCGAGACCTTAAAGCAGAACGGTCGTTTTGTTAAGATTTCCGCTGCTTCCTTAAAGGAAAGTCATCCGCATGATATCCACATCACCAAGGAAGCTCCGAACTACAGCACCGGCGAATAAGTAAAATGATAAGCTGTGTGTTTAATATGAGATGATTTTAAAGAGAATTGTGACGAGGAAACTGTTACAATTCTCTTTTTTAATACCATTTTTTGTGGAATTTTGCGGAAAAACATTGAAAAATGAATTAAATTGTGCTAAAATAACCGTTGGGATTTTGTGATTTCTGTGTATAGTAGAGCAGATAGAAGACCCTATGAGGGGAAAGGGGTATTATGGATGCAGATCTCCTTATTTTAGGATTGCAATATGTGGCGGTGCTACTTTCTTTATTTTTTATTACATTTGTAGCCTACCAGAAAAAGTCGGCTTTGTGCAGTCATTTGCTGATGTATTCCATCGGTGTGCTTTTAAACGGGCTGGCATATACCTATGAATTACACAGCGGAGTAATCGAGGAAGCCTTGATGACAATCCGGTTTGAGTATATCGGACTCTGCACGGCTACGATTTCGGCAGTGTTATTTGTCTGCGAGTTATTTAAGGTGAACTTAAAGAAGTGGATTCGGGGCGTGATGGTAGCTGCATTCCTTTTTTCTTGTTTCATGATCACGACAAACGAGTATCATCATTTGTACTATAAGAGTGCATCTCTTGAAGTACGGGAATATATTGCGATATTCCGTATGGAGGCGGGACCGTATTATACCGTTCATACTGTTTTTACTTTGGCGTCCATGGGAGTATGTGTGGGTGTGATAATTTATGCTTGGATTCGGGACCGGAAATGGAAGGAGAACTATAAAAAGTATTTATTCCTGACGTTTGCGGCATTGATTCCGCTTATGTGCTGGTTCCTGCGTTTGGTAGGAGGATTAAGGGATTATGATTTGATTCCGTTCGGTTTATTCTGTACCAATGCGTTCTTTATTTTGATTCTTTACTTTTTCCGATATTTTGATGTGGCGGAGAGTGCGAAAAACGAAGTGTTGGAAACGTTGGAAGAGGGCATTCTGGTTTGCGACGAAGACGGACATGTACTGTACAGTAACGAACGGATGCGGGAGATTTTGAAGCAGAAGAAGGTCAAAAATATTTTGGACGTTATGTCAGAAATGGTGGCCGGAGATGAGGGCGAGTTTCTGGTGGGAGATAAATGTTACGCCGTGACGGAATCCGAGGTATATGAGGGAGACCGGGTGAAAGGTAAGACCTGGTGCTTTATCGATATGACTTTGGCGAAGGAAAAGGAGCATCAGCTGAAGGAGCTCCATCAGGAGGCCTTGGCGGCAAATAATGCGAAGAGCAGTTTTCTTGCTAATATGTCTCATGAGATTCGTACGCCGATTAATACCATTCTCGGAATGGATGAGCTGATTTTAAGAGAAGCACAGAATATTAATGTAATTGAATATGCGCAAAACATTAAGACAGAGGGAAAGACATTGATGTCCCTGATTAATGATTTGTTGGATTTTTCCAAAATTGAATCCGGAAAGATGGAACTGACGGAGACGGAATACGGCGTATCTTCCTTGCTTCATGATGTGGTTGCCATGTTTTCCATCAAAGCGGAGGAGAAAGGTCTGGACTTGTCTATAGAGGTTGCGGAGGATATTCCAGCGATGCTGTACGGCGATGAAATTCGTATTAAGCAAATACTCAGTAATTTGTTGAGTAATGCAGTGAAATATACGGAGCGCGGCTATGTAGGTATTGAGGTGGATTGGGAGCCGCAGGATGAGAAGAATGTGACCTTATGCGTTACGGTAAGGGACACCGGCATCGGTATCCATAAAGAAGATATGGATGCTATTTTTGATGAGTTTAAGCGGTTCGATGCGAAGCGTAATAACAAGGTAGAGGGTACCGGACTCGGTATGAGTATTACGGCACAGCTTTTGCAGTTGATGAACGGTAAGATTTTCATCGACAGTGAGTACGGCAGTGGTTCAGAGTTTAATGTGCGTATTCCGCAGGGGATTGCGGATGCAACGCCGATGGGAAAGTATTCTTATATGAAGCAGACGCCGGACAGAGGAAATGTGAGAGAGACCTTTACGGCTCCGAAGGCGAAGGTTCTGGTGGTGGATGACAATCTGATGAACCGAGTGGTGGTAAAAGGCTTGCTAAAACAGACCCTGCTTCAGATTGAAGAGGCCGCAAACGGTGAGGAATGCTTAAAAAAGACACAGGATACCCATTACGATATTATTCTGATGGATCACATGATGCCGGGAATGGACGGTGTGGAGACGTTGAAACGGTTGCGCCGGCAGGACGGAGCTTGTGCAAATACTCCGGTAATTGTTCTCACGGCAAATGCGGTGGTGGGTGTAAAGGACTATTATTTGGAACAGGGCTTTGACGATTATCTGAGTAAGCCGATCAGTGGCCGGTTGTTGGAAGAAATGCTGCTGAAATATTTGCCGGATGAATTGGTAATAAAGCGGGAGGTTTCCGCCGGTATTAATGTAATAAATGCAAAACTGGAGGGCTTCCGTCCGGAGGAAATACGAAATGTATTGGCTGTGGAGCGAATCGATTTGGCCGGAAGTTTGGAACGTATGCAGGGACGACGGGATGTGTACCGTCAGTCTGCGAAGCGGTTTGCGTCTCTTTGTGAGGAACGGCTTCGTATGTTGCATGAGTATATTCGAAAGGAAGATGTACCGGCTTATGTAATGCTGTTGCATACCGTAAAAGAGGATGCGAATGCGTTGGGAGCTTGGGAACTTGCAGAGATGGCAACGGAGCAGGAGAAAGTGGGCAAGGAAGGAAATCTGTCGTTTCTCCGGGATAAGTTCCCGTTGTTGTCACGGGAATATCAAAGAGTGGCTCAGTGTTACAAGACTTTGTTTGATAGTATAAAAGAAGGGAGGGAGTAGAAATGCCGCAGTTTCTTATCGGATTCTGGTGTGGCTTTGTATCGGCGGTATTGGTGCTGTGTCTCTTGTATGCCAATAAACGAAGACAAGCGGAGGAAGGTACGGGAGCTACAAAGAAGAGTATAGGAAAAGACGGTTCAGAGCAGAATTCGGTGACGGTATCGTCGGGCGTTCGGGTTCTCTTGGTGGATGACAGCAGATTGAGCAGAACTATGATAAAAAAGTTTTTGTCGAATCGGAACTGGGAGATTATCGAGGCGGGAGACGGTCCGGAATGCTTGCGATTGGTCAAAAAGCAGAAATTTGATTTGGTTTTTCTTGACCAGAATATGCCGGGACCGAACGGTGACGAAACGTTGCAACGCCTATGGAAAGAGGGCGGAGTCGATAAAGATGTGCCGGTAATTGCGGTGGGTTCTTCCATTCGGAAAGAGAATGAAGCGGAGTTTCGAGAAAAGGGATACGCGGCATGTCTCGGGAAACCGATTCAAGGGAACCGTTTGGAGGAGATATTGTCTCAGGTGTTTCCGGAGGATGGAAGTTTCCGGGAGCCGGATGGTTTTTCATATACAAAGGGATTAAAAAATTTTGACGGAAATGACGAAGTGTATCGTGAGACCCTTGTTTTGTTTGCAGAACTGTGGGAGGAACGAAGGACCCAACTGAGACTGTTTCTGGAAGAAGAAAATATGGAGGAATATGCAATTTTGATTCATGCCGTAAAGGGGGATGCCCGTACTTTGGGGGCGGAAGCCTTCGGCGAGTCCGCTTATGAACAGGAGCTGAAAGCAAAGCAGGGAGATGTTCGGGCAATCAGAAACAGCTTTGAACGGGTAATACAAGAGGGAGACAGAAACGCAGAGTATTTCAGGACAATGTTTTCATAAAATGACAGGAGGTCAGAGAGATGATGAAAAAGAAAATTCTTGCAATTGATGACAGTGCAATCGCATTGAAACAGCTACAGAATATTCTGGAGAAGAAGTTCGAGTTTGTAGGTGTTACCAGTGGTCTTGCAGGGTTGAAGCGCCTGGATGCCGAAGAGTTTGATTTGGTGCTTTTGGATATCGAGATGCCGGTGATGGACGGATTCGCAACCTTGACATCCATTCGTCAGAGAGAGGGCTTAAAGGAGTTGCCGATTATAATTTTAACCGGTACGAGACACAAACAGAAGGTGATTAAAGGAATTACCAGCGGGGTGCACGGCTATGTTGTAAAGCCGGCGGATTCCGAACAATTAATACTGAAAATAGAGACGGCGCTGGGCTTGCGATAGCTTCAGCGCCCCATTTCACATTTTTTTCACATATCAAACAAAATCTCTTCATGGTTGCAATGTAAGATAAGATGTGGTATGGTAGGAGAGTAGCAAAAAAAAGGAGGGCGCAAAAGTGATTGAAGCCATTGGTTTGGTGAAACAGTACGGCGATCATGTTGCTGTGGATCACTTGAACTTTAAAGTAGAAAAAGGACAAATTCTCGGCTTTTTGGGACCGAACGGTGCCGGAAAGTCTACAACCATGAATATGTTAACCGGTTACATATCCGCAACGGAAGGAACAATCTTGGTAAACGGTTATGATATGTTAGAGGAGCCGGAGTTTGCGAAAAAGAGCATCGGCTATTTGCCGGAGCAGCCGCCGGTATATCCGGATATGACAGTGACGGAGTATTTGAAGTTTGTAACCGAATTAAAGAAGGTTCCGCGTAAGGACAGAGAGGCCGAGGTGGAGCGTGTCATCGGTGTGACTCAGTTGGAGGCGATGCGCAATCGTCTGATCCAGCATCTTTCCAAGGGTTACCGTCAGCGTGTGGGCATTGCCCAGGCGTTAGTGGGCAATCCGGAAGTGATTATTTTGGACGAGCCGACGGTAGGTTTGGACCCGAAGCAGATTATTGAAATCCGTGATTTGATGAAGCGTCTTGCAAAGGAGCATACGGTACTGCTCAGTTCCCATATCATGCAGGAAATCAGCGCGGTATGTGACCATATTATGATTATCAGCCACGGCAAGCTTGTACTTTCCGGTACACCGGAGGAGTTGCAGCAGCAGGCAAACCGCGGGGAGAATATCGAACTGGAGGCTCTGGGAGAAAAGGCACGTGTTCTGGAGATTGTAGGCTCGGTGGCAGGAGTTTCCGAGACGGAGGAACTTGCTTGTGAGAGAGAAAACAGTGTTGCACTGCGTATAAAGAGCACGGAAGACCTTCGTGAGGCGTTGTTCTTTGCATTTGCAAAGGCAAATCTTCCGTTAGTGAAGCTGGTACGTAATACAAAGACGTTAGAAGATATTTTCCTTGAGGCGACGTCGGATACATGGAATATGCCGGTTTCGGAGGATGAAGAGACGGCAGTTTCCGAACAGACAGAGGAAAAGGAGGAGGCATAGGAATGTTAGCGATTTATAAAAAGGAATTACGCGCTTATTTCAATTCCATCGTAGGATGGTTGTTCCTAGCGTTCTTCTTTGCGTTTATCGGAATTTTTGTATATTTGTTTAATATGCGGGAGGGTTACTCCTATATCGGATATGCGTTGTCCAGTATTAATCTGTTTTTTGTTTTATTGATACCGATGGTAACCATGCGTATAATGTCCGAGGAGAAGCGTCAGAAGACGGACCAGTTACTTCTTACCGCACCGATTTCTATTTGGAAAATCGTACTTGGAAAGTACCTGGCGCTTGTGACTTTGACAGGAATCGCAATGTTACTTGTCAGCATTTATCCGTTGATTCTGGCACAGTTCGGTATCGTTAATTTTGCAATGTCCTATATGGCGATTTTCGGATTGTTCCTCGTAAGCTGTGCATATCTGGCAATCGGTCTGTTTATTTCAAATATGACCGAATCCCAGGCGTTTGCGGCGGTTATGACCTTTATTGTTGTTTTGATTACTTGTCTGGCTGACGGTATTGCGAGTCTGATTCCGCCGACGGCAAAGGCTGCATGGATTACCTATTCCGTAATCTGGGTACTGTTCTCCGTATGGTTATGGCGTGCCATGAAGAATGCAACGCTGGCAGTGCTGGTATTTTCTCTCGGAGAGGCGGCGTTGTCTGTGGTGTATTTGTTGAAGGGCGAGGTTTTGGAAGGTACGGTAGAAAAGGTACTCGGTACGCTGTCTATGATGTCTGTATATAACAATACCATTTCCGGTGTGTTTGAGCTGCGTATGCCGGTTTACTATTTGAGTATTGCGTTTGTATTCTGTTTCCTGACGTATCAGAATATACGGAAGAGACGTTACAGTTAAGGAGGAGAAGAGATGGAAAAGAAGAACGAAAAGACAAGTATGTCCTTTTTCGATAAAATCGGAGCCTCCTTTCAGCGGAAAGGATTTCGTTCCGGACTGTACGCTGCCGTGACCAGTATTCTGGTGATTGTGGCGGTTGTAATTGTGAATTTGATTGCGTCGGCTTCCGGGGTGCAAAAAGACCTGACGGCCGGAGGTGAAAAGTCTCTGACCACGGAGACTAAGGAATTGCTTGCGGGCTTGGAGGATGACCTTACGTTCTATTACCTGACAAAGGAAGGCCAGACGCTTTCCTGGTTGGAGCCGTCCTATGAGATGTATATGGATTTGTATGAAGCTTCCAGTGACCGGATTACCTTTGAAACGGTGGATTTATTGTTAAATCCGAAGTTTGCGGAGAAGTATACGAACAAGACCGTGGTACAGTACAGTATCATCGTTGTGAACGAGGCAACCGGACTGAGCAGATATATTTCCGTACAGGATATGGTATTAACGGAAACCACCATGGATCAGTATACGTTCCAGTACCAGGAGGTTCCGGTGGGACTTGATATTGAGGGTCAGTTAAATGCGGCAATCCGCTATGTTGTCAGCGGACAGGAAACCAACTTCTATGCGGTTACCGGACACGGGGAAAATCCGCTCGGTACCGAGGGAAAGAAGTTGTTGGGAAAGGCGAACATTATTTACAATACCTTTGAGTCCATGACGGCTGGTCAGGTTCCGGAGGACTGCGATGTATTGTTTATTACGGTACCGAAAAATGATTATACCGACGAAGAGTTGCAGATGTTTAAGGAATATGCGGACCGCGGAGGCGATTTCCTGATTCTTGCGGAAAAGCAGGAGAATGTGGCCAATTATGACAGGTTATTGGCTTACTGCGGGGTGCAGGTAGAGAATCGTATTATTTTGGAGGGTGATTCTACACGTCACAATCCGTCCTCTCTGTTGGAACTCTATCCGATTATGGAGTCTACCAATGAGATTACGAAAAATTTATCCGCAGCAAACTATTTGCCGATTAGAAATGCATATGCATTGTCTGCGGTAACGGATACCGTTCATGACATAAAGGTATCCAAGATGTTGTCTACCTCCGATGCGGCATATGCAAAGAGTGTAGAGAACGGAAAAATCAGCCAGACGAAGCAGGAGGGGGACCCGGTAGGACCGTTCCACGTGGGCCTGTATCTGGAAAATACCGAGACAAAGTCTGAAGCAGTGGTGCTTTCCGGCGGATATGCGTTCGCTGATGCGTATTTGGCCTTGAGTAACTATGCCAATGCCAGTCTTTTGACCGGCAGTGTAAATTATATGACAGATGCTGAAGAGGTGTCTGCAATCCGGACACTTTCCTTTGATTCGGAGGAGATGCTGACCATTAATGCAGCACAGGCAAATACCATTGCAATTGTTCTGGTAATTGTTGTTCCGGTACTTTTTATTGTGGCCGGTGTTTGTATCATGCTTCGCAGAAGAAATCGCTAGCGGGAGGGTTTCATGGAAGAAAGAGAAGAGAGATTACAACGTCTGAAGCGCTTAAAACGCAAGAGAATGTATACGATGATAGCGTTGGTTGCGGTATTGGGCTGTCTTGTGGGCGGTTATTATCTTATTACGTTACGAAATAACAGAATTGCTTCGGAAGAGGCAAAGAAGAAAGAGCAGATGAATGCAGACAATCCGGAGACGGATATTACCACCTTTTTGTTAAAGGATGTAGCAACAATCGCTTTTTCTAATGATGAAGACTCCTATGAGTTTTCCTGGATTGAGGAGGATAACTTCGGAAATTGGATCAGAAAGGGAGAGGAAGATTTCCCGACCAATGAGGAGAAACTGCAGACGATTGCCAACAGCTTTTGTGAGCTTTCCGGTGCTTATCAGGTGGATGCGGCAGAGGTAGATACGGCGGATTACGGCTTAAAGGATACAAATCGTGTCATGAAGCTTACCTTGACCGACGGTACGGTACACAGCTTCCGCCTGGGAGACGAGACTCCGTATGCCGAAGGATACTATTTGTTATACGAGAATACCGGGAAGATTTATGTGGTGGCGTCCAATCTGAATACTCAGATTACGACGAAAGCAATTAAGCTGGTGCAGGGAGAGACCTTTCCGAGCGCGGAGCCGGAATCCATTACGGAGCTTCGTATTGAAGTAAGGGATGGCGAAACGATTTCCCATGTTCCGATTGATAACGGGGACGGTACCGTGTCTTACCCGTCTATTTTCTATGACAGTATACGTTTTGTGGCGTCTACGATTCAGGAGTATAATTGTAAGGATTTCGGGAAGTATGGTCTGGATGATCCATATGTGACCGTTACCATAGATTATCTCGGTTATGTGTTTGATGAAGGCGGAATGCTACAGAGAGAGCCTTGCACCATGGTGCTTGAAATCGGAGATAAGACGGTGAGTGATAATTATTTTGTCCGTGTGGACGGAAGTGACTTTGTCTATATTATGATAGCGTCCCATGCGCAGAAATATTTGCCGAAATAAAAGTTCGGACTGTACGATTTGAGAAGAATTCAAGCCGTACAGTCCGTTTTGTTTTAATATCCAAGCTCCTCGCCTACCAGAATTACTTTGATACGGCCCGGAATGCGGGACTTTCTTGTTACTACAAACTCGCAGCACATACAGTCCGGAGAATAGCAGTCGTGGCACTTGCCGTACTTGGAGCAAGGAGTGGAAAGACCCAGACGGACACCGTTCGGCGGAGCTGCCATATTACGGACGCGATCGAAACCGGATTTCACATCCGGAACAATTTTGTTCATACCGACAATCAGAATTACGTTTCTCGGTCCGGTAATCAGGCATGCGACACGGTTTCCGTTGCCGTCGATATTGACCAGTTCGCCGTCCAGAGTAACCGCATTGCTGCTCATGAAGTAGTAGTCTGCGGTAACGGTCTTTGCGTACAGCTCTCTTTGCTCCTCCGGCGTTTTTGCGGTGCTGCGGTCATATAAAATACAATCGGAGGTTTTCAGCGCGTCAAACAGACCGATTTCCGTGCAGGACATGGAGCCGCCCCAAGAAACGCTGCAGCCCGGAGTCAGAAAACGAAGGGCTGTGGAAAGTGCCTCCTCTTTATCTGCGCAATAATATCCTTCGATACCGCGGCGGTTGAATGCCTCGATTAAGCTTTCTGCCAAATTTTCATAGGTTTGCTGTTTTGGTGTGGCCATAGAAAATACTCCTTTCTTTGAAATGCTCTTTTGTTCAATTTCTTTGGTTTAAGTTTACCGCACTCTGAAAAGAAGTGCAACGATATTTTTCAACAAAGGTTGCAAAGTGTGTTGTAAATTGGTAAAATAAGAATGAGAAAGTGTCTGTAAAGGAGGGCGTCAGCTTGAAGAATACAGCGTTAAAAGTATTATTGATTATGACGATTATCAGCAGCCTGTTTTTGTGTCTGCTTTTGGTTCTTTTATTGAATAAGGGAAAGGGCAACGGTGAGACTGTTTCTCAACTGAAGGAGTTTCAGGAACAGTATAACAAGCGTCAAACGGATACAAAGACCATTGCACCGGAGGTGTACCGGGATTTTTCAAAACCCGGTGAGTTTTCTGCAGAGGATTTTTACGATGTGGCCAGACATACGCAGGTGTATGAGCGTATCGAGGCATTAAAGCGTGACGGCGGGTATACCAAGGATAATCCGTTGGTTATCTGGAATCCGTACGGTGTCAATGCGCAGTCTGTTTATGTGTATTTTAAGACGGAAATGCCTTCAAAGGTGTCCTATCGTGTCAGTGTACAGCAGGAGGGGATTCCTACGTTTGCATCTTCATGTTGCGGGGAAGAACTCTATGCTACGGAGCATGAATATTTGTTAATCGGTCTTTCTGCGGGATGCAACAATCGTGTGTCGCTGGTGCTTGAAGATGAAGAGGGAAATTCCGGTGTAAGAACCTTTTATGTACCGGCAGGGGAGCGTTACGGTATCGGAAAGGAAAAGCTGGATGTGGCAAGAGGTGTCAGTTCCACGGGACTTTCCGATGGTTTGTTTGCGCATTTCGGTAATGTGAACGGGTCACGGGAAGCAATCCAGATGTATGATAACGACGGTATTTTGCGAAGTGAGTTTCCGGTGCTTAACGGAAGCGCAAAACGTTTTCTGTTTTTCGAGGACAGAGTGTACTTTAATTGTTCCGATACGCAGATTGTTGCGCTGGATTCCTTCGGACGGGCAGAGAGTGTTTATCATGTGACCGGTTATACCATCGGTGCCGATTATTGTCTGGATGAAAGCAGAAGAACGTTGTTGGTGCTGGCGAGTAAGGATGCTGCGGAGGGAAAGGTATCTTCCGCGGATGATATTTTGTTGTCTGTGGACCTGCTTTCCGGAGAGGTGACGGAGCTGGTAGATATGGGCGCGGTTTTGAACGAGTACAAAGCGATTTGTAAAAAGAATGAAGAGGGCATTCTGAACTGGATTGGTTTAAATTCCGTGCAGATGTGGGACGGCAGCGGAGTGCTTTTGGGAGCAAGAGAACCGTCGGCTGCCTTCAAAATCACGGATATTTACGGAATTCCGATGTTGGAGTATATTATCGGAGAAGAGCAGATGTTTGAAGGAACCGGATATGAAAGTAATCTGTTAACAAAGACCGATGATTTTGAGGCCTTTGTGGGAGCCAATACGTTTACCTGCGTGAAGGATGAACGGATGCCGTCCAGTGTGTATGAGTTATATCTCTACGACAATCATATCGCGGGAACCGACAGTCGTCCGGAGTTTGATTACAACGGAATGGCAGAGGATTTGGGGGCTACGTTAAAGCGGGGAACCGCATCTTATTTTTCCAGATATCTTGTAAACGAAACCGCAAGAACCTGGGAATTGTTAGAGACGGTGCCGCTTGATTATTCCGGATACAAGGGTGGTGCCCAGATAACAGAGGATGGACATCTGATTACCGTTACGGCAGGTCGTTTTTCTTACAGTGAATTTGACGAGTCTCGCAATTTGATTCGGAAATATACTACAGCGGGAACCGAGTATTTGGAACGTGTGTTTAAGTATGATTTTAAGGGATTTTTCTTCCCGGAGGTTACGGAAGTGTCCGAGGTACAGACGGAGAAAAGTCAGAAATAATAGAGGAGAAAGAGAGTCCGGGTTATGGGAAGAAGTTTGTTTATTGCGGAAAAGCCGAGCGTGGCGCAGGAATTTGCGAAAGCACTTCCGTATACGTTTTCACGTAAGGACGGATATATGGAGGCGACTGAGGCTGTGGTGACCTGGTGTGTGGGGCATTTGGTTACCATGAGTTATCCGGAGGTTTATGACCCGGCACTGAAGCAGTGGCGCTTGGAGACTATACCCTTTTTGCCGGAAGAGTTTCGCTATGAGGTGATTCCTGGGGTGGCAAAGCAGTTTCAGATTGTAAAGGGGTTGCTATGCCGTGAAGATGTGGATTGCATTTATGTTTGTACCGACTCCGGACGTGAGGGAGAATATATTTATCGTTTGGTAGACCAAATGGCCGGGGTTCCGGAGGGAAAAGAGCGGCGCAGAGTGTGGATCGATTCCCAGACTGAGGATGAGATTTTGCGCGGTATCAAGGAGGCAAAGCCTCTTGCGGAGTACAATGCCCTCAGTGATGCGGCTTATCTCCGGGCTAAGGAAGATTATTTGATGGGCATTAATTTTTCAAGAGTGCTCACCTTGAAATACGGCAATTCGGTAAAAAGTTTTTTGAAGGCAGAGAAGAATCAGGCGATTTCTGTAGGCCGTGTTATGACCTGTGTCCTCGGCATGGTAGTACGGCGTGAGAGAGAAATCCGTGCTTTTGTAAAGACTCCGTTTTACCGGGTGCTCTCGAAGCTTTCCGCGGGAGAGGCAGTGTTCGAGGCTGAGTTCCGTGCGGTGAAGGGCTCCAAGTACGAGGATTCTCCGAAGCTTTATAAGGAGAACGGTTTCCGGCAGAAAGAGGATGCCATGGCTTTGATTACGGCATTGAATCTTCCGGAGGGAATGGCCTTCGAAGAAATTACCGAGAAGGACAAGCAGATTACGGTGCAACGGGCAGCGGAAGGCCTCGTCGCAACCGTAGAGCAGATAGAGAAGAAGCAGGAAAAGAAAAATCCGCCGCTGTTGTTTAACCTGGCGGAGCTTCAAAATGAGTGTGCAAAGTTGTTTAAAATCAGTCCGGACGAGACCTTAAAGATCGTACAGGAACTGTATGAGAAGAAGCTGGTGTCTTATCCGCGTACCGATGCCAGAGTGCTGTCTACGGCAGTGGCAAAGGAGATTGTGAAAAATATCAGCGGTTTGAAGCAGTATACCCCGGCAGCGGGCTTTGCGGAGCATGTGTTGCAAAGCGGAAGCTACAAGGGGCTTGAGAAGACCCGTTATGTCAACGACAAGCAGATTACCGACCACTATGCCATTATTCCTACGGGGCAGGGCATTTCTGCATTGTCTTCCGTGTCTACCACGGCGAAACGGGTTTATGCGGCCATTGTAAAGCGTTTCCTGAGTATTTTTTATCCTCCGGCAGTGTACCGAAAGGTGGCCCTGACGGTGAAAATCGGCGAAGAGTCTTTCTTTGCCAGCTTTAAGGTATTGGCGGAGGAAGGGTATCTTGTATTGTACCAAAAGCCTGCAGCCAAAGCAGGGGCGGAAAATTCCGACGGTACGGAAAAGGAAGAGAAGAGCGCTGAAGGGAAAGCTGATGGAGAGAAACAGGAGGATGCCGAGGGAGAACTGACCTGCGGTGCGGAGATGTTAGAGGCTTTGAAGGACATGAAAAAGGGAAGCAAGCTTCCGGTGTCTCTGTTTTCCATCCGTGAGGGAGAAACGGCGGCACCGAAGCGGTATAATTCGGGTTCCTTGATTCTGGCCATGGAAAATGCCGGTCAGCTCATCGAGGATGAGGAATTGCGTGCCCAGATTAAGGGCAGTGGTATCGGAACCAGTGCAACCAGAGCGGAGATACTGAATAAACTGGTAAAGATTGAGTATCTGGCTCTGAATAAGAAGACACAGATTATTACGCCGACCCTTTTGGGAGAGATTATTTTTGAGGTGGTAAATGCTTCCATTCGGTCGTTGTTAAATGCGGAGCTGACCGCCAGCTGGGAAAAGGGACTTACCTACGTGGCAGAAGGCAGCATCGGAAGCGATGAGTATATGGGAAAGCTGGAAAGTTTTGTAAGACGCATGACCGACGGAGTAAAGGGGCTGAATAATCAAAGTGTGTTATACGGCAGGTTTTCTGAGGTGGCCGGATTTTATAGAAAATAGGAAGAAGAATGTATGTATGAAATTTGTGTAGCAATTCAATATGTCGGAATCATCATTATCATGCTTGGTTTGGTATACCTATTGCAGCAGTGGCCGTCCAGACCTCAGTCCTTTATGCTGTTTTTGGGGTTGGCCGTATTGGTGAATGCGGTAGGGTATCTGTTTGAGATAACCGCGCCGACAGTAGAAGCGGCGTTGACGGCGACAAAGCTGTGTTATGTAGGTAAGGTCTATATTCCGCCGTTGGCTTTGTTTTTTGTTCTGTATTATTGTAGAATAAAAGTATCGAGTGCGTTTGTCTGTCTGTTAACGACGGTACATACAGCGGTATTGGTGTTGGTAATGACTTGCGAACATCATGAGTTGTTTTATAAGGAAATCTCGTTTTCAAGGGATGGCCTGGTTCCTCATCTTGCACATGTGCCGGGTGTGCTTTATGCCGCATATACGGTTTTGGTGCTCTGTTACGCGGTGGTAATGCTTGGGGTATGTTTGTACCGGTACAGGCAGGTCGAGCAGGAGGACCGAAATAAGATTGCGTATCTTTCTGTGATTGTGCTTCTGCCGGTATTGGGATTGGTTTTGTATTTGTCCGGTGTTACCATGGACTATGATGCTACTGCTATCAGCTACGTGTGGTCCGGTATCATACTGCTGGTATCCATTTTCCGACATGACTTTTTTGATACGGTAAATCTGGCGAAAAATTATGTGGCGGAAAATCTGGCAGATGGTTTGGTGGTATTGGGAAAGCAGGGGCAGTTCGTATATGCCAATGCCCTTGCGTTAAGTCTGTTTCCGCAGTTGAATGAGAAGGAATATACCGTGGCGGTAGATGAAATTCGCAAATATTGCGGTAAGGAAAAGCGGATGCATATGGATGGCAATGTTTATATGGTGACGGAGCGGGATATTTTCCAAAACCGGACATTGCGCGGAAAGATGTATTACTTACAGGATGTGACCGATAGTTATAACTATACGGCGAAATTGGAGACAGAAGTCCGGGATAAGGCATTGGAACTGTTTCAGTCCCATCATTCCCTGATTGTCAGTTTGGCGAATCTGGTAGAGGCAAGAGACGGTGTGACCGGGTTGCATGTCAAGCATACCAGTGAATATGTGGAAATTATTGCCCGGGGGTTACAGAAGGTGCCGAAGTACCGGGAGATTATGAGCAATTCTTATGTGTCGGTACTGAGCGAGGCGGCACCGTTGCACGATATTGGTAAAATATCCATGGAAGATGCCATATTGAGGAAGGAAGGCTCTTTGAACACGGAAGAATTAAAGAGTATTCACAGCCACCCGGCGTTGGGAGCTCAGATTATTGATGGTGTTCTTGCAGAGGTAAAGGGCAGCGATTACTTGGTTACTGCACGAGAGATGGCTTATTGCCATCATGAGAAGTGGGACGGCAGCGGCTATCCGCAGGGCTTAAAGGGAGAGGAAATCCCTCTCAGTGCCCGTATCATGGCACTGGCGGATGTGTATGATGCACTTCGCTCGGAGCGTAGCTACAAAGAAGCATATTCCAAGGAAGAGGCCAAACGGATTATGTTGGAAGAATCGGGAAGACAGTTTGATCCGGAGCTGGTGGAAGTGTTCCTGGCGAATATAGAAGAGATTGAAGCGGTGAAATAAAATAAAAGGGCATGTCCGGTTTTGGGCATGTCTTTTTTGTATTGTTTTTATGATGTAATGTCTATGAAAATCAAAGTGGCGCTATACTTTGACTCGACAAATACTTCGTCGCTTATTTTTTTGTATTTGATATAATAAAATCACAAAAGCGCTTTTGAATACTTTTTGGAGGACAAAATTATGTCGATTGGTTCTAATATTAAACGGTTGCGCCGGGAGAAAGATATCACCCAGGAACAGCTTGCCGAATATCTGGGAATTACATCCCGTGCAGTTTCTCAGTGGGAGTGTGACCGGACCGCGCCTGATATTTCCCAATTACCTGCACTTTGCCATATCTTTGATGTTTCTTCGGATGTTTTGCTGGGAATCGATGTGGAAAAGAATGAGGAGCGTATCAAGAGTTATTTGGAAGAGGCTCACAAGGTGGATTGGGAAGGAAATTTTGAAAAAGAGGTGGAGATTTTACGGGAAGCACTGGGCAAATTTCCAAGATCCTATCAGATTATGCAGAAGCTTGCCAATGCATTGGTAAATGTTTACTCCCGAAATGGTGTAAAAGACTACGAGGAGGTGTTTTCTCTTTGTAACCGGGTGCTTGCGGAGTGCACCGATAGCAAAACCCGCTATGAAGCAATGCAGACACTTGTTTACGCATACGATTATGCGGGAAAAAAAGAAGAGATGTTAAAGCTTGCAGAGGAGATGCCGAAATCGATGCTCTCTTATGAAAGTTGCATGCTTTGGATTTGGGAAGGCGATGCAGATTTTGCCATAAAGCAAGAGTTTATTTCCTATTTAATCTACCAATTGGTTTTGGCCATCGGTTCTGCAAGCCTCCATTGTCATGATGACGATACCATGTTTTACGCGCCGGAAGACAGAATGAGGCTCCATAAGCTTCAGGTAGACCTGCTGGAACTTCTGTTTCCGGACAAAGACTATCAGAATGTAGCTCAGGTAGGGTGGATGGCTTGCTTGCAAATGGGAAGACTCTTTCTTCAAAACAATGATTTGGAAAATGCTTGGAAATGGTTGGAAAAAAGTGCAGATTTTGCAATTCATATGGATACCTATGATTTTGAGGGCAAGCATACTTCGCCTGTTCTTCGCGGTTACTCCGACGGCGGATCTATTCCGGAAGCGGTAGGAAACACTTCGCAGATGATGCTTAATTGGCTATTGGAGGAAGAATTTGATGTTTTGCGCACGGACTCACATTATGAGATGTTTGTGGAGCGTTTGAAAGAGTTTGCGAGAAAACCGTAAGTTGAGGGTCTGCGGAAAGGGGGATTTGGTCTTCTTCGTTTCACTTCGGTCAGTCCCAAAACCGACATCCACCGGATGTCGTGGGACGCTTCGCTCCGGTCGGCGCAGGACCAAGGCCGCGGAAGGGGGATTTGGTCTTCTTCGTTTCGCTTCGGTCAGTCCCAAAACCGACATCCACCGGATGTCGTGGGACGCTTCGCTCCG
>CAZJEN010000037.1:26530-26985 GCA_964545045.1 uncultured Lachnospiraceae bacterium
GTCGGTCCAGAACCGAGGTCCACTGGACCTCGTGGACCCCTCGAACCACGGGACCCGTGGTGTCTCGTATCTCAATTGCCATTCGTGATTAACAAAAGACAGAATCCGTAAAGAATTCTGTCTTTTTGTTAATAGCGGAAGGGGGATTTGAACCCTCGACACCACGGGTATGAACCGTGTGCTCTAGCCAACTGAGCTATTCCGCCATATATTAGGTATATATGGGACCTATAGGGCTCGAACCTATGACCCTCTGCTTGTAAGGCAGATGCTCTCCCAGCTGAGCTATGATCCCTTAAAGTAGCGGGAACTGGATTCGAACCAGCGACACCACGGGTATGAACCGTGTGCTCTAGCCAACTGAGCTATTCCGCCATATGAAGTTAAGTGTCCGTTCGGAATGGGGCCTATAGGGCTCGAACCTATGACCCTCTGCTTGTAAGGCAGATGCTCTC
>CAZJEN010000038.1:0-24275 GCA_964545045.1 uncultured Lachnospiraceae bacterium
AGGGATTCGAACCCCCGACCCACGGCTTAGAAGGCCGTTGCTCTATCCAACTGAGCTACTGACACACATTTTACTGCTCTGCAAGGAGCAAAAAAATTAGGCGATGGTCGCCTTTGAAAATCTAGGATTTTCAAAAGCGGGTGATGGGAATCGAACCCACGTATCTAGCTTGGAAGGCTAGTGTTCTACCATTGAACTACACCCGCATGCCTTATATAATGTCACGGAGTCGGGGTGACAGGATTCGAACCTGCGACCTCTTGATCCCAAATCAAGCACTCTAGCCAAACTGAGCCACACCCCGGTCAGAGTATTTTCGGGAACCGAGATTCCGTTTTCGTGACGCAAGACATATTATATATGACGTTCTTCGAATTGTCAACAACTTTTTTTAAAAAATATAAGATTTTTCCATTCGGTTCCGAACCACCGTTTTTTCGTCAAAAAGCGCCCCTACTCCAGATACTTAATGTCCCATTTCAAACCCTTTCCCGCCTCGGTTTCCAGTACGATATAGGTCGGTCTGCGGTTCGGCTGTCGCGGCTCGCTAACGCTTCCCGGACAAAGTATGATTACTCCGTAGCGTTCATCCGCCGCCGGAATGTGAGAATGACCGTGGACAGCAATATCCGCTCCCGCATCCGCAGCAGCCCGGGCCAGTATCTCCTTCTCCACCTTTACCGCATGACGATGTCCGTGGGTCAGAAAAATCCGGTGACTGCCGAACGGCACGATGACCTCCTGCGGATAATCTCCGGACCAGTCACAGTTTCCCTTTACCACGTACACCGGGCAACCGGCCCATTCTTCGATACGACCGGATCCGCCCTGAATATCTCCCGCATGCAGAAACACATCAAAGGGTGCCTCCCGCTCAATAATATCCTGAATCCCGCCGAAGCGTCCGTGGGAATCACTTACAATAACCGCTTTCACCTTAGAACTCCTTCTTCATTTCACGCAATGCCTTTGCGCGGTGACTGATTTCGTTTTTCTCTTCCATGGAAAGCTCCGCCGTGGTCTTTCCGTACTGCGGCACGTAGAAAATCGGGTCGTATCCGAAGCCGTTCTCGCCCGCCGGTGCCTTTGCCAGCTCACCCTCGATGGTAGCACGGCATACCTTGCTCTTTCCGTCCGGCCACACGCAGGCAATGGCACAAACGAACCGTGCGGAACGGTCGCTTCCTTCCACACCCGCCAATTGATCAATCAAATACTGATTCTTTATCTCATAGGAAGTGTCTTCTCCGAGAAAACGTGCGGAATAGATGCCCGGCGCCTTATCCAGATAATCCACCTCAAGACCGGAATCGTCCGCCATGGCAATCTCTCCCGTCAGCTCCGCAATGGTTTTTGCCTTAATCATTGCATTTTCTTCGAAAGTAGTGCCATCCTCTATAATATCCGCCGTAACGCCTGCCTCCTTCATAGAAACCACTTCATACGGCAAATCACTTAAAATCTCTTTGATTTCTTTCATCTTACCGGCATTTCCGGTTGCAAAAATAATTCTACTCATTCTTTTCCTCCAAAGCTTGAAATCCCTCTTCTATAGCACGGAAAATTGCCCGTGCACATCCTCTTTGTGCCTCTTCCGTTGTAATCAGCGACAAGTCCTTACGATTCGACATATAGCCGAACTCAATCAATGCCATCGGCATCTTACAGTACTTAATAATATGCAAATTGGACGACCGTTCCACCAGCGGCCGTTCCTTCAGTCCCGTTTCCTCCGCAACATAAGTGCTGCAAAGTCCTGCCAGATATTTGGAATTAAAGGTATCCTCCGCTCCCTGTACCTTGCTGTATAAAACCTCTACACCGTTTACTACGCTGACCGGATTGTAGTTGCAGTGGATGCTGACCAACATATCCGCATGCAGCGCATTGGCAAACTCTACCCGTGTGGACAAATCCGGAAGGGTATTGTTCAGTCTCGTATAATAAACCTTCCAATCCTCTCTCGTATCCAAAAGCTCTTTTACGTACTTTGCCACCGCCAGATTTACGGAAGCCTCCGTATATCCTCCGCCGCTGGTACCCGGGTCGATTCCTCCGTGTCCCGGATCGATTACGATAATCTTGTCGTACTTTTCATGAGGCCGCACGAGACTGAGGTATAAAAACTCTTCATCCTCCGTGGCAGTCACCTCATACACCGAATTGAACTCCAGCACCACCTCGGTCATGCCGTCCTTTTCGTTCACTGCCAGCGAAAGCAGTAAATCCTCCTCCGGCGTTTTCGGCTCCCTTGTAAGCGGAACATTTTTCAACTCCTCCGGTATCACCACTTCTTCTATTTGCGGTGCCCCGACATATAAGCTCTCTCCGGATACCCGGTAAACATCTTCTGCCGAAAGTGTTCCCTGAAGCTTTACCGTCACCTTCCGGTAAATCATTTCCTCCGTAACGCTTTCCGGAACCGCATCTTTCTTTTTTATGAGAACACAGGCATTTCCCTGCTTCGTTGCAATCTCCGGCACCTTTGTCCCGAAAATCTGCGACCAGGCGGAGCTTTCCACCAAAGTATCCCCGTGCACGCCCAAATCGGACACATCTTCTATCTCCTTCTCTTGTCCTCCCTCCGGCGACGTCATCGACTCACCGAGCGTTTCTTTGGCATTGGCCGACTGAAGCCCCGTCCGCTCCTGTACCGTGAAAACGCCGAAAAACATAAGACAGAGAATCATAACCGAAACACAAAACTGCCGTACCTTTTTAATTCTGTCATCCGCCATATTCTCCGCCTCCTTTCTCTCCTTCCGTTACATACGCTGCAACAAACGATAACGCTCAATCAAATCCTTTACCTCTTCCGCATATTCCGGATGTTCCTTTACAAATTGAATAATCGCCGTTTCGTTTCGTTCCTTTTGTTTCATATTATAGTCGATATGCTCTCGTAATTTCTGGCGCCGTACATTTAAGCTGTGACGCACTTCCACCATCTCGTTTTTGTCAATTAATGCCTGGGGCTGCATGACCCAGATGCCTGTATCCGAAACGCCCACACGACGTAACTGTCCGATAATTACATTGCGGTGTACCTCCTGCTGGCGTTCATTCTTCCGGCTGGCCTCCTCCTCGGCTTTGATCCGCAGGTATTCCTTCCACATAGACTCCAGATGCATGGAACCGGAGGTATGATATTTCTCGTAAGCATATTCGATGCCCCAGGTACAATTCACATACCGGAGCTTTATCTTATTTTCCACTTCGATTACCTGATTTCGTCTTATCTCCGCCACCTTCATATTATAGATGTTTTTTCTGGTGGAAACAAGCAAATACATCGCAAACAGCAGTGCCGCGATAACCGTCAGCAAAAACGGAATCCGTAAATCCTTTCCTGTCTTTTCTCCTATCAGATAAAAAAGAATCAGAAAGCCCACGACACCTACGCTGATGCCTACCATCAGCTTTTTGAAAAACTCATTCCGGTCCAGGCACTCCTCCTGCTGCATTTTGTAGGCCCCTTTTTCGCCCTCCAAATACCGCATCTTTCTTTCGATTTCCCGCTGATACTCTTCTTCTCCTCTGAGCCACCGGATGGTCTTCGGCATCTCTGCTTCATGCAATGCAAAAAAGCCCTTCTGCGCTTCGGAAATAGACGGTTCCTTTGTCCGAAGTCGTTCCTTCTCCTTTTCCAAAGCAATCAGACTGTTGGCCGCTGCCTCCACCTCTGCCTTGCTCTCTCCGGTCAGAGCCTCGATTTTCTGCACGTCCGACAGATAGGTGGTTACCAGACCGTATTCATTCTTTGCCTGCTCGCTTTGGAGCACAGCCTCGTCAATCAAATCGCTGCATTCCCTATAAAACGCCTGCCGTACCGCACTGTCCTCGATGGTTCCCGACAATCCGGCCTGGCGAACCTCAGGCACGCGGTTTTTCTTCTTTTTTTTCCTAAACCATGAAAACAAGCCCATACAAAATCCTCACCGTTCTACATATTATCTGCCCGATATTGTTTCTTAAACGTCTCTAACAGCTGATGTGTCGCTGTCTGATACTCCGCCAGCTGTCCTTCGGAAAACAACTTCTTTATCCGTTGAAGCTCCTGATATTCCGAAGACTCTCCCGCTTCTACCATACACTCAAACATCACCGCATCCATCTCTGTCCGCATGTACTCCGAGACATCATAAGTATCCAGTGCCGTCAAATATTCG
Organism: uncultured Lachnospiraceae bacterium; assembly: GCA_964545045.1. Taxonomy (GTDB): domain Bacteria; phylum Bacillota; class Clostridia; order Lachnospirales; family Lachnospiraceae; genus SIG307. The sequence continues at coordinate 4,170 of CAZJEN010000038.1, forward strand.
TTATCCTTCTGAGACAAACGAAGGGCTATCAAATAGGAGCGTAAAGATTCCGGACTCCTGTTTTTCTCATATGCCTCCGCAAAATGCCCTGCTGCACTCCCGGCTCCGGTAATATGCAGCTCGCATACCGCCAGATTATGGTATATATTTCCGGTCGCCACCTCCGGTATTTCGTTCTCCTTACGGTTCCGCAACAGCTGCTCGTACAGCCCCATGGCATCCCGGTAATTCCGATGCTCCAGATAGACATCCGCCTTTGCCTTTTGCCTCTGCCAATATTTCATATCCAGTAAGCGGTCCGTTTCCTTCAAATACTCCCCAAGCTCCTCAGGGGTATACATTGCCGTTGCCCCGAAAATAACAGAAACATACTCCTTAATTCCCGCCTCGGAAGCCTTTAATACCCGCAAACGCTCCGCTACCCAAGGTAACCCAAGCTCCGTTTCGTAGTAATCCGCCAAACTGTCCTGGGTAACGTAATCCTCTGCGGTGGAAGCATGATGATACAAATAAAAGCAAATCTCTTCCGCAGAATACAATGGACTGTTTACATTATTCAAACGTAGGGGAACCCTGCTTCGTTTCCCTGCACATACAATCACTCTCGCCATAGAATTCCCCTCCTTTCCATCATCCTACTGCTCCCAACGGGAAAAATCCACGACCTCTTCGTAAATCCGGTGAGAGGTCGGATAAAACACTCCGAACCCAGTATCCTTCAACTGAATTACCATCACATCACGTTTTACAAAAAACACCCTTAGACAATACCGACCGGTCCGGTCTCCCCGCAACTCCGAAAGCTCCGGCGAAAAACGAAGCAGCTTCGGCGTCGTCTCTCCCGCCGGTACTACCTTTAAAGTCAGTTTATCCGTACCGTCAAATATCAAATCCAGCTGTGCATTGACCTCCCGATAAAGGGTTCCCGCCGCAGCCAGCAATACATCCTCTTCCTGCTCCGTACTTTCGGCAACCAGATAAATATCCGCCGTAATCTGTTCCGGTGTCAACACCGAGAAATCCGCGTTGGATTCTCCGCGGAACAGCTCCGTTCCCGCATAACAGGCTCCCTGAGTATAGAGGTTTTGTCCCCGGAACACCCGCCTGCCTCCGGAAAGTAAGCGTAACACATCGGATACCCAGTTTCCTTCAAAGCCTCTGCCCGTCACAAACAGGGATGCCACCTTCTGGCGCAACTCCTCCGCTGCCAGCCGTTCAAAGATTAATGCCCCCTGACCGGTATCCTCCCCGGTAATAAATCCCGGTGGGATTACCTCCGAATAATCCTTATACTCCGTCACCAGAAGCCGCCGGCCTCCGGCCATGCGACATTCCATACGATAAAACAAAAGACCGTCGGTGGCATAATCAAAGGCTGCTGAACCGTTTTGCCAAAGCCCGATTTCCTGTCGGACCACAAACTGCAGAAAAGCCTCCAGATGACTTAGCACCGTACACCCGGTACCGAACCCTTCCCGAGAGCCGAAAATTTCAAACAACAGCTCCCGTATGTACCCGTTCGTATTCGCTTCTTCACAGGTAACCGCTATAAAACCGATTTCCTGTCCTTCAAAACGCTCCCTGAGCTTTGCCATCAGCAACGATACATAGATTTCTAACAGCATTCTTGCGGAATAAAGTTCCCCTCCGAACGCAACGTCCTCTTCTTTTGCGGCTGCATGGAAAAAAGGCGGCAACACCTTCATCCCCGGCTCTTTTCCCTCGCCGATGCTCCATTCACCGTTTTCTCCTACACAAAGTAGCGTAGGCAAATACTCTTTTCTGGTATTCACATCAAAAGAAACCGCATCCGGTTCCGCCCCATAGGGACGCATCACCGTCACCTGCGTAATATCATCACACAGATCGATACCCAATACAAGTTTTCCGTTTTCCTGCATCCTGCTACTCCTTAATCGGTTCAAACAAACGATTGATGGTGTATTCCATACGGTAATAACTCTCCAGCATATCTATCGTTGTCTTTTCATCCTTCATATCCTGTGCCGTTAAAATTAAATTAATCTGACCGTATTTGGTGGTTTCGTCATGTACCTTAACCGTATCCAAACGACGATAAAAGCTCTCGGTAATCTGTGATTCCCCGTTTCGTTCCTCGGTAATGTAATACTGCAGCGTCTCTTCGTAGAATAAGATGAATTCCTTCACAAAAACACCGTATCCGATATGACGCATCTCTTCTTTTACAAAACGGGCCTCTTCCTCGTTATCGAATAAATAAGAAATCGTAACCCGGCTGTCCGGATGGGTATGGTATTCCACATATAACTTGTCGGCCATACACGGCGGCAACGGAACCTTGCCTTCATACTCGGAGAAAAACGAAAAGATCATTCCCTGTTCCGCTAATCTTCGCATTCCCGCTTCCGCAAAGCATGCCTCTTCATCCGTAAGCTCTTCCTTCTCCGCATACGCCTTCAACAAAGCCAACGTACAAATCTCGTTGTCCTCTTCCGCCTCCTGCCGCATCTGCGCCTCCAATTCCTCCGGCAGCTCGCAACCCAGCAAAAAGCATCGGTACGCCATTTGGGAAAGATATGCTCTTACCAGCTTCGGGTTTGCCTTTTTCTTCCGGTAGCTTAAAAATACCTGATACGCCTCCGGCACGTAGCTTCCCGCGAATAAAATCTGCCCAAGCAGACGCTCCTCCAAAAGCTCGGTCCTCAGCTCCAACTCCACGGCACTCTTCCAAACCTGATACATTTCGTCCGTGGTGCCGTAGAAATATTGTTCCAGATATTGCACCACCTTCTCGTCAGGTCGTCCCTCAAAAAACACCTGACGACACAACAGAAGCAGCATATCATTCTGCTCTCCGTCGCATTGCAACAGCATTCTCTCGCACAATCGCAGAAGACTTTTGGCTTCTACGCCCTTCATACCGTACTTGGTAAGAGCATCCAGTGCCAAATCGTACCTTCCCCGTACAATCAGAAGCTCAATCATACGATTGCGCTCCTCCTTATTTAGAAAATCCAAATTCAGTTTGGCCAAGTAGCCATCCATCAACTCTCCTTGGAAATTATCATAGCAATAGCGAATCAGGGAATGAATTTCCTTTTGTTTAAAAGCCTCCAGCAAACCGTCCACATGCACCACCCGCTTGCTGAGTTCTACGGAGTCCACTTCCGCCATACGATAGTTATGAACTTTTTCCAGGAAATTCAACAACAGAATACGATTCTCTCCCGCAAGCTCATAACAACGGTACAACAACTCCTCCTCATGCAACAGCCTTGATATTCTGCAATCTCCCGCAGGAAGGTATCGATTGCCTTCCGCATCCAACAGCACCAGCTTTGCATCCTCCGTATACATACGCACCGTTGCGGTACCGTCCGTAAGCGGAACGATACACTCTTGTTCCTCTTCCTTATGAAGCACCGCAACCGCCGTCATCTGCGGATTGTCACATTCTATGTAATAACTGAAAATCAATTCCGGTAAAGTCGCCGCCAGTTCCGAATCCAATAAAGAACTACGCAAAACCTCCCCGTAAACCGTAGCAAGATTCTTATCGATTTTTCCGCTCTTAATACTGTTTACCGCATACTGCTCCATTCGTTTCAAATAGGTGCGGTAAAAAGAACTGAGCGAATCCTGATTCCGGACAATATACGCATATAAAAATGCGCAATAAGACTCCTCTAATTCATTTCCGTAGATAAAATACATCAATACGGACTGGTCGATTTTTGCTTGCGAACTGCAGTCTCCGGTGTAAATGTAATACTCCTGCAACATAGGGATGCGTAGCTGCAACGCACATGCATCCGCAAAATACGAGTGATATTTCTTCTCTCTGATTCCACTTGCAATCAAAAGCGTACAAAGCGCCTGCAGAGTATCCCGAAGATTGTACTGCTTATAAGCGAGACACAGGCTCCGCACAAGAAGTCTGCCGCACTCGCCTCCGCACTGTAAAGCCAAAATCGAAAATTGCAGTACGGTCTCCTTTTGCAGCATTTCATTTTTTAAACCGAAGAACAACACCTGTAATTCAAACGGTCCGAGTTTCCTCAACAATGACGGCTCATCATTCCATAACATTGCCGCCTCAAAATACAAAAGCGGACTGCGATTTCCTCTCTGAAAACGCTCCTCTAATTCCTCCAGCAATACAGCTTTTCCGCTTTCACTGCGCTTGTCCGTATACAAGCGGAACCACAGCAGCAGACCACTCTCTTTGTAACGATCCGCAAGCTGCTTGATACGTGAGGAATATACTTTCACTTCTTCCGCATCATTCTGACGCATTGCCTCAAGATAATACAACGCCCCGGCCAGTTCTCCGTCGGCCGGCTCCTGCTCCAGCTGCGCCCTCAATCGGATAATTTCGCTCTCCGCATATTTCTCCTTCTTGCCCATCAGTGCCAGATACGCCCGATACATTTGATACAGCAGTTCTTTTCTGCGACGGATTCCCGTATCGAATATTTTTTCCTGGAGACGTAGCAACAAAAGCTCCACCATGCTCTCCGATTCCGCAAAAAAACTTCCGGGCTTTACTTTCCCGAGGCGGAAATCCAAATACCGCTGAAGCAGCTTCTTTTCAATCTCATGAAACGCCCTGCGCTTCCGCATCTCTTCTCTGGCGGTCCGCTCGCAGACGCAAATCACATCAATTTCGATGCATTGTCGGGTCGTCTTTAGGTAAATCTTTCCGAAATGATTTCCTTCCGCCAATGCTGCCCCGTCTACGGCCACCTCCAATGCACAGGCATTTCCGTTAAAGCTCTCGGACAGTAACCGGTGCGAGGATACCAAAAAGAAATTACCTTCCGTCTCCACAACTACATCCGCATGTCCCCAAGTATCTCGGGAAACCGTAATCCGGTCCATTAACGCCTTATCACCCGGCTGAAAAAACAATGTATTCTTATCTGCCTTTATCTGTATCCGGGACTTCTTTTTCGTATAAACCAAAAACTCTTCCAAAGCCCGGTCCACCGAACGGCACTTTCTGAGCAAACGATAAACGGTAGTCTCCGCTTCCCGATCCCCCAGTACCGTCTTCGCAAAACTCTCTTCAACAAACAGACGCTTTGCTTCAAACCAATCACTTTGTGCCAATCCCGCAAACTGGAACAAATCTCTGATTTCTCCTTCGGAAGAATTACAAGAAACCGATATTATCTTCACAGTAAACGGAAGCAAAACTTCACCGAATTCGCTTACAATGGTAATTGTTCCCTTATGTACCTCTCCCGGAGTCGCATACTCGCCGTGCACCGTATAGCTGATTTCGTTATCGGCTCCGATAAACTGCCGCTCGTTCAGCTCCAACACCTCATCGGAAGAATAAAGCACGCCCTTCATCACACGCATATCACGATTACGCACGGAAAATTTGCCGCAAAAAGCCTCTCCCGCAGGAACCTCTGCGGAAATCATCTCCTCGGAAATCACGATTGCCGGCTGTTCATATTCAAAAATTCCTTTTGCTAACCGCTCAACTTTATCCTTCACGTTAATCCACCTGTCCGTAACTGTTTTATCGTTCGATAAATTCTCCCGTTATTTCATCTTGCGCAAAAACGGCACTTCCGTCCGTTGCAACATAAAATGTTCCACGGTATTTTTGTTTTCCTTCAACTACCTCAAAGAAGTTGATTCCGTAACAATCCTTGCCGTTCGCCATGGTAGGCCAATCATCCGCCGTCATCTCATACTCGGCAGGAGCCTTTGCAAGCCCCAGACGCTCTGCCGTGTAGCCTACAAGCATTGTCTTTGCTTCCTCGACAGTCAACATCTCCTGTCCGTCACTGCCGGTTTCCGTCTTATCCAGTGGGAACTTCTCAATCGGAGCCACAACACCGGTCATATCATAGCAAAGCAGCGTACCCTCCTTCTTCTCCACAATCAGGAGCGGTTCCAGACCTTCTCCCTTTTCGTTATTTACACAGAAAGAGTAATACTCCTCGCCATCAATCATTAAATGATCATCCAGTAATTCGACACTATAATTCTCCAACTGAATAATTTCATTCACAATCCGTAATGCCTCGGTCTGAGACAATACCGGCACCTCCGTCGGTGTCGGCACTGGCGTTGCTGTTGCCTCCGGTGCCTTTGTTGCCGCTGAAGTCGGCGTCGGATTCGGGGTGTCCGGTCGTCCGTCCGGTGTCGGCGTGTCAGGCGCGCTTGTCCCGGTAGCCGAAACAGCCCCTGTCGGATTTCCGCCTTCACCACCCTGTTTTTCCTCCTTATATTTCGACACCAGAACCAGCACCAGCACCACAGCCACCAATACTACGATAACCGTGACCAAATCCGGTCCCTGAGACTCCTTCTTTTGATTCTTTCCCGATGACTTTTTTGCGGAAGATGTACTCTTTGCAGTACCTTTCTTCGCTGTTGTATTTCTCCTTCCGGAGGATGTATTTTTCTTTGTTGTCGCCATAATATCCCTCCTGTTTCCTTCCCATTTTGCAATTTTCATACGCCCTTTCAGTATATCATATTTTCCCTTTTTCCGCAATGGACAACAACAGAAAAAGTGTGCACCGTTTCATGTAAATTCTCACAAAAACAATGCACACTTTTCTCTTTTATACTATTTCCTACATTCTGTCGCCTTTTACCGTCTGCACCTTCAAAACGTCGGTAACACCCTCGGCTCCCGCCGCAATCACGACTCTGTCATTCTCGTGAAGTAAGCCGTATCGCTTTCCGCACGCCACAGCATGGTCAAACAATACATTGGCATCCGGCTGATACAATGCCGTCACCGGATACACGCCCCAGGAAAGAGCCAACTGATGGAAGGTCTTTTCATTCGGAGTTGCTGCAATGATGAGCTGACGCGGACGGAACTTAGACATACGTCTCGCGGTATAACCGGACATAGTCACCGCTATAATTGCCGTTGCCTTCACATCCTTCGCCGTAGTACATGCCGCATCACAAATTGCATTGGTGGTATCGTTGGTATCATTCTCATACTGTGCCCAACGATATACTTCCATCTCAAAAGCATCCTGCTCCGCCTGTTCCGCAATTTTGGACATAACCTCCACAACCTTTGCCGGATGGTCTCCCGCAGCGGTCTCACCGGATAACATAATTGCGGAAGTACCGTCAAATACCGCATTTGCCACGTCGGTAATCTCCGCTCTGGTCGGGGTAGTGCTGTGAATCATGGACTCCAGCATCTGGGTAGCCGTAATTACCATCTTACCCGCCTGATAGCACTTCTTAATAAACTTCTTCTGAAGTCCCGGAAGCTTTTCGTACTCAATCTCAACGCCCATGTCACCACGAGCTACCATGATACCGTCGGAATGCTCCAGAATCTCATCAAAATGCTCCACACCTTCGATATTCTCGATTTTGGAAATAATCTTAATATCATAACCGCCGTAATAATCCAGACAATTACGGATGCCGATGACATCCTCTTTGGAACGCACAAAGGATGCCGCCACAAAATCCACATTCTGTTCTACACCAAAGCGCAAATCCGCCTCGTCCTGCTCGCTCAAATGCGGAAAATCCAAATGTACATTAGGCACATTCACACCTTTGTGATTAGAAATCGTTCCCCCGGTAATAACCTCACAATTAATATCTGTATCCGTCACCGCTATAACACGAAGCAACAGCTTACCGTCATCTACCAGAATCTCGTTTCCCGGAACAAGCTGCGCCGGAAGTGCTTTATAAGAAATGCCTACTTCTTTCTCATTTCCTTCCGTCTCTCTTGTGGTAAAAATAAAACTGTCACCGCTTTTTAATACTACAGGACCATTCTTAAAATTTCCTACGCGAATCTCCGGGCCTTTGGTATCCAGCATAATTGCAGCCGGAACCTTCAGCTCGTCCCTGACCTTTCGGAACATCTCGATATTGGCCTTATGATACTCATGGGTTCCGTGTGAAAAATTCAAACGCGCAACATTCATTCCGTTTTTTAACATCTGTGCCAAAGTCTGTTCGTTGTTACACGCCGGACCCAGAGTACACACAATTTTGGTTCTTCTCATTCTTTCCTTAATCTCCTTCAATCATTCGATATCCTACGCCGACCTCCGTAAAAATATACTTCGGCTCTGCCGGATTCTCCTCGATCTTTCTTCGGATATTTGCCATATTGACACGCAGAATCTGATTGTCTCCGTTGGTATTCGGTCCCCAAATTTCACGAATGATGAAGTCATAGGTCAGCACCTTCCCGGCATACTTTCCGAGAAGACTTACGATTTTGAACTCGTTCTGTGTCAGCCCCACATCCTTACCGGACACAAACACACGATATTTCTCATAATCAATCATAAGCTCACCTGCGGAAAACTTTCCGTTCTGAGCCACATCACGATTTGCAACCGCGGTTCTGGTATGGCGCAACGCCATACGAATCCGAGCCAAGAGCTCCGCGGTTCCGAACGGTTTCGTTATATAATCATCCGCTCCTAAATCCAATGCCTCTACCTTATCTCGTTCATTTGTCCTTGCAGACACAACAATAATCGGCAGAATCGACCATTTCCGTACTGCCTTTAACACATCCATTCCATCCATATCCGGAAGTCCCAGATCAAGAATAACAACATCCGGGCAACAAGAAGTAATCAGGCTGTAAGCTTCCTGACCCGTTCTTGCCGTAACTACATCATAATTGTTTGCGTTCAAAATTGCAACTATAAAATTACTGATGCTCTTTTCGTCTTCTACTACCAGGACCTTATTCTTTACCGGCATACTATCCCTCCTTTATCGGTAACGAAAACTCAAATACCGCACCGCCCTCTTTTCGGTTATAAGCTTTAATTTCTCCGCCATGAGCCTGAATAATACTCTGACACACCGTCAAGCCGATGCCCATATTACGTTTCCCGTCTATATTTTCGCTGCTTTCTCGATATATACTTTCACTTAAAATCCGAGGCAACACCTCTGTCGCAATTCCCACGCCGTCATCCACAACACAGAAAAACGCATAGTCTTCTTCTTTTTTCACACCCACTAAAATCTCACTGACAACGCCTCCGTGCAGTACCGCATTTTCCATCAGATTACACAACACCTGTTCAATTAACATGGCATCCATCGGTACAAACAACACATCCTCCGGCATCTCGGTCTTGATCGGAGCCCCCGGAAAACGCTTCTTAAACTTTGCCACCGATTCCGCCAGAATTTCTTCAACCGCCTCCGGTTCCTTGGATACCTTCGCGGAATCCGCATCAATTCTTGTAACCAAAAGTAAATTTTCCACCACACGCACCAGCCACTGAGCTTCTTCCTTTACATCCGCCAGCAACGATAAAGTCTTCTCCTCCGAAAGCTTGTCATGGTTTTCCGCAACCGCAGACACTGCGCCTACAATGGAAGTTAACGGAGTACGAATATCATGAGATACCGCACGCAATAAATTCGCACGCATCTGTTCCTTCTCAATTTCCGTACGAATCTTCTCCTGCTGCTTAATCTGCGTCGTCAGCATACTAACCACTATCGACACGGAAAACATGGCAACAAAGGTCAGCGGATAGCCGCTGAGCGTAAAATTCAAATAAAAATACGGATACGTAAATATGTAATTCACCTCGATTACCGCAATTACCGAGGATATCATTCCATAAAAGTAACTGTTCGTAAATCTGGAAATCAACAAAATTGCCAATACAAACACAAGCGGAGCATGACTGTCCGCCTGCTCTTCACCGTGCAGCAGGAAGCAGGCAATGGTCGCAATCGCCAAAAAACCCATTGTAATCAAGCAGTCTCTCCACGAAAACTTAACTATATTTTCTCTTCCACGTACCTTCTGTTGCTTCATTCATCGTTCCTCATCTATTCCGGGTAATTATACTTAATTTCCACCATCAGTAGTATATCATATTTCTTTGTTAAATAGTCGTTAAGGTTTTGATTTCACCCGCCACGAAAAGAGTCTTTTGCCCACCTTCGGACAAAAGACTCCTAAGCTCATACTATTCTGCGGCAACTCCCTGAAGAGCCTCCGACCGTCCCAGCAAATAACGGATGAACGCTACCGCATTGTCTCCTCTTTTGCTGTTTCCGCTAATTGCCAACACAATCTCCTCATTACAATACGGACTCGGTACTACCAAATCCGAAATGTAAATTCCGAAAGGATTCGAAAACTCCGGATTATCCTCCTGTCCGTTGGTACTGACAAAACATAACCGGTCCTTCACTTCATCATACAAATCCTCTGGAAGCGCCGACGATATATTTCGGACATAGGTTCCCGCGTACTGCTTTATCACCGATTCCGGCGCAATCAACACATCAATATCTCCCACATAGGCATGCACGGTAAACATCTGTGCCGAAGCCGCATCCCTGGTATTGGACACATTCATTGTATTATCAAAATACGTGTCCTGTTTTTTTTCGTCCATTCCCATATGCTCTTCAAAGCCGGTCTGCAACTCCTCCATCACGTCATTCATGAGCACGGTGTCCAAAACCGCCACATAGATAAGTCTCTCCTTCTCCGGAGCAAACATCTCATATACCATATAACCGACAAATGCAATGACACATACCCAAATAAAGGTTTTCAACAGATAGTAAGCCCTAAAATGGTCCCATTTTGCCTTAAATCCCTTTAATTCCTTCCACTTAGCCTTGTCACTCTTCTCTTCTCTTTTCTGATAGATAGACGCAGAATCATCCAACGCCGTCTTTTTCTCTGATAAATCCATAAATCACCTCATATACATATACTGTCCTTACTCCACAGCACCTCCGTAAAGCAAGAACAGTATAGCATTTCCTTTTCAAAAAGGAAAGAAACTATTTATAAACATTCTGTAAATCTCTCTAAAAAATGAATCTTTATTCTTCCTCATCTGCCGGGAACTTTTCGTGAAGCTTCAACCACAAAAAACCGGTAATGCAAATGGACGAATACGCACCGCATACAACACCTGCCATCAACGGAACCGCAAACTCTCTGATGGAGCTCACACCGAAGATAACAAGTGCTGCCACCGTAAAGAAGGTGGTCAAAGACGTGTAAATATTTCTGGAGAATGTCTGAGCAATACTCTTATTCACAATATCGATATAGCTTTCCTTCTTTAAACGTCCCTTCAAATTCTCTCTGATACGGTCAAATACAACTATGGTAGCATTGATGGAGTAACCCACAATCGTCAACATACATGCAATAAAAGTGTTTCCGACGCCGATACGTCCAACCGCATATACCGCAAGCACAATCAACACGTCATGAATCAATGCCAGTACCGCACTTGCCGCAAAGGCAAGGTTAGAGAAGCGGAACCAAATGTAAATCAACATACATCCCGTAGCTACCGCTACCGCAAGGATTGCATCTTTCTTCATCTCGCCGCTGACTGTACCGCTGATGCTCTGAACCTCGATTTCACTTTCTGATACACCATAGTTCTTCACAAGATAGCCCGTCAAGTCATTTCGTGTATCTTCGGAAAGTTCCTCCGTCTTAATGGTTGCCGCATTGGCATCTCCCACCAGATTCACCGTCGCTTTTTTGCCGATGGCATCCTGCACCGCCTTTTCCAATTCACTGATGGTCGGCTCTGTTCCTTCCGGGAAGGTTACGGTCATTGCGGTACCGCCCTTAAAATCCAAACCGTAAGCCAAAATCTCTCCGGTGCTTGCCTTACCGACCGCCATACCGATGACACCTGCCAAAATCAACGCTCCGGAAATCAATGCATACTTCTTTCCGTGCTTTACAAAATCGAAGAACTTATACTCCGTTACCTGACCGTAATGCTTCTCTTTATCAAAGCCCATGTCATAGAGTGCGTATAAAATAAACTTCGTTACAAACAATGCCGTGAACATGGAAAGCACAATACCCAACGCCAAGGTGGTCGCAAAGCCCTTTACCGTACCGGAACCCAGTGCATAAAGAACAATCGCTGCAATGAGCGTCGTAATATTTCCGTCGATAATTGCGGAAAACGCCTTCTCAAAGCCCAGCTTAATAGATGTACGAACCGTCTTGCCAACACCGATTTCCTCCTGAATACGGGAGAAAATAATGACGTTTGCATCTACCGCCATACCAATGGATAGGATAATACCCGCAAGGCCCGGAAGCGTCAGGGTAATCTCCAACAAATTCAGACAAACCACCGTCAGACCGATATAAATCACCAATGCGAGGTCTGCAGCAAGTCCCTGAATACGATAACGGAACGCCATAAACAATAATACCAATGCCACACCGATTGCTCCTGCAATCAAACTGGTCTTTACCGCTTCCGCACCAAGACTTGCACCTACTACATTGGAACGAAGTTCCTTCAGTTCAAGCGGCAATGCACCCACACGAATGGTCGTTGCGAGCTTCTCCACTTCTTCCGCGGTAAAGTTGCCTGAAATCTGCGCCTTACCGTCGGTCAACGCCTGCTGTACCACCGGAGCACTTACAATCTCACCATCATATACAATGGCAATTGCTTCTCCCACATGGGCACTGGTTGCGGTTGCAAACTTGCCCTTACCGATCTCATTTAAAGTAAGGTTTACAATATAGTTGTTGATACCGTACTCACTATACCAACCTGCTTCTGCATTTTGAATATCGGAACCGTCCAAAATAATATCACCGGCTGCTTTAATTTCATCCCAGGTTTTCAAAAACTTATACTGATATGCGCCGGTTTCCGCATCCTGACCGATCAGTTCAACATTATCCGTACCGAGGATAAAGTAAATTTCACCCATACGGCCTAATTCCTTTAAGGTAGCTTCTGCATCGGTAGCTCCCGGAATGTCTACATTAATCCGGTTATCACCCTCCAGATATACGTCAGCCTCCGTCTGTCCGCTGTCATCCACACGCTTACGAAGCTTGTACTTCGTATCGTTCATTTCTTCCTCTGTCGGATTTTCCTTTGCAGCCTCATAGGTAATGCTGACACCGCCCGCCAAATCAAGGCCGAGACGAATGCCCTTTGCACTGCCCTTCTTATTTGCTCCGACACCGCACAACGCTACAAATACAAGTGCCGCTGCCGCTAACAATGCCAGAATCAGTTTTCCGAATCCTTTTACCTTGTGGTTCATAATTTACCTCTTTTCGTAATTCCCTTTTTGGGCTTCCGCCCCTAAGGTATAAGTATAGCACAGCCGCGGCTTGAAAGAAAGACTTTTTTCGCTTTTTTACTTGCACTTTTTTTCGTTTTATTATAAAATAGTTTTGAAAACTACATACGACATCATTTTATACCACATTTTGTCGTTTTTAATGAGGAGGTTCTATGAAATATATTATCTCAACCGATTCCACCGCCGATTTACCGGAGTCCTATGTCAAAGAGCACGGCGTTGCCGTTCAATTCCTCTCTTACGCCTTTGGCGACACGGTATACGGCTTAGATAACCTGTTGGACCCGCACGACTTTTACGAGCGGATGCGTTCCGGAGAAATGCCGACCACCAATGCCTGCATTCCGGACGAGGTACAACAAAGTTTCGAAGCTTACTTAAAGGAAGGCTATGATATTCTTCATATCAGCTTTTCCTCCGGGTTAAGTGCAAGTCACAACAACGCTCGTATTGCAGCAAACGAGCTTGCGGAGCAGTATCCGGACCGTAAGATTGTTTTAGTCGATTCCCTTTGTGCCTCTCTCGGTCAGGGATTGTTTGTACATTACGCAGTTACCATGAAGGAACAAGGTAAGTCTTTAGAAGAAGTCGTTGCATGGTTAGAAGAGAACAAGCTTCACCTTTGCCACCAGTTCACGGTAGACGATTTGTTCCACCTTCACCGCGGCGGCCGCGTTTCCAAGGCTACCGCAATCATCGGCACCCTGATTAATGTAAAGCCGGTGCTTCATGTGGATGATGAAGGTCACCTCACCTCTCTCTGCAATGTACGTGGCAGAAAGAAAGCTTTACTGAAGCTGGTAGAGCATATGGGAGAACAAATCGAAGGTTATCAGAACGATATCGTATTTATCAGTCACGGAGACTGTTTGGAGGATGCGGAATTTGTTGCCGCTCAGGTCAAGGAACGCTTCGGCATTCAGAACATCCTCATCGACTATGTCAGCCCAACCATCGGAGCTCACTCCGGTCCGGGCACGGTAGCACTGTTCTACTTAGGCAAGAATCGATAATTTATGACTCACATCAAAAAGCGGGCTTCGCATTCACCGATGCAAAGCCCGCTTCTTTATTCTTCTGTTACTTTTCTACTATTCTTCTACCGGATCCTCGATTGCCTGCTGTAAGGTTCTCTCATAGGAGAATCCCGTATCACTGTGAATCGCCGCCGGAACCAGTTCAAAATACTGCACCGCATTTTTCTTTAAATGCAACGATACATTCACAACTCCCGTACCTTCCTCAAAACGAGACGTAGTTAAAAACGGTTTTGCACTTTCACGCAACAGCGTCAGCTGCTCCTTGGACGGGTTTGCCGGTTCTCCCAAGTCATGCCACACCTTCAATGGATTGCAGCACTCCTCATCCACCGTTTTTACCATCAGGCAATACGGAACTCCCTTCTTCACCGGAAGATCGATTGTGATATCCAGCTCTTCGCCGGTATTTCTGCCGTCGGCATTCCATACTACGCCTCGATAAATATCTCCCGGCTTTCGTACCACCACCGCTTCTTCGGAACGATGTACGCAATCACCCTTTAATTTTTTAAAGAACGCAAAGGTCCAGAAGGTCGGCTTCCGAATCAAACCGTTTGCCACCAAACCGAAGCCTCCGGAAAACGGTGTAAACGCAATCCCGTTCTCCTCAAACACATCACCGAAGGTCCAGTAAGAATAAGATGCATGCTTGTCTCCCAAACGTGACAACATATGTGCCACGTAAGCCGCATTCAGATTCGTATCATGAATCGGACACTGCGGGATATAGGAAGTATTAAACTCCGTAATATGAATATCCATTCCTTCAAACTCAGGGAAGCTATCCACAATCGCTCTGGAACGTTCCAACTCACCAAAGGCATAATTCGGCTCATGCAAATTGATATAACCGTAATGACCGTCCCACTGCGGCATATAGCTGGTATAATGATGTCTTGTCACAAAATCAAGAGGTGCACTGTTGTTTTTTACAAACTCCAGGAAGGAACGCAACCAATTCTCGTCATCTACGCCGCAAATCGCCGGTCCTCCCACTTTCAAGCCTTCATCTACCGCTTTGACCGCCTGGGCCGTTACCTTGTAAAGCTTCAGATACTCCTTCATATCCGCATCTTTCCAGAAGCTTCCGAGATTCGGCTCATTCCAAACCTCAATCGGCCAGGTCAGAACTTCTTTTCTTCCGTAACGGTCAATTAAGTGACGGAGCGTTGCCTGTACCAGTGCAATCCATGCACTGTAATCCTTCGGCGGAGTCACATTTCCCTTCCAGTAAAATACAGTCTGCTCTCCGGAGGCCATCATCTTCGGCATAAAGCCCAGCTCCAGGAACGGACGAATTCCAAGTTCCTGATACATATCCATCACACGGTCCAGATAGGTAAAATTGTACTCAACGGTAACCTTACCGTCCTTCCAACCCTTTCTGTACTGGTAGATTCCCATATCATCGCAGAACAATCCGTGACCGCGGATATAGGAAAATCCGATTTCGTCCTGTACCAGCTTAAGCTGCTCGTAATACTCTCTCTGGAGTGCCAGCCCCATACGCCCGGTTCCGATACAAAAATCCGCAGCATTCCGGAACTTTGCCGTTGCTCCCTTTTCTACCGTATACCTTTTCTCCATAGCCGTCTCCTTTCCCCGGATCACATCTTCCGTACTCTTACAATGTATAGCCGAAGCCTAAAATCGTAAATGCTTTCTCGACAGTCTCCGGATGCATGGAAATCTCAACCTCATGCTCCGCCGCCTCATCGCTTTCATATACCACGTAAGCCGTGCAGTGGTCCCAACCCACTTCAAGCGGATCAACCACACGGGTCACTTCCCCATCCACGCGAATCTCTACCTTACCGAACATCGGATTTCCGCTGTCCTTATATACCAGCATCAAATCCTTGCAACGCAGACGCATACAGAACGGTTCTCCGCTCTGTCCCTGCGGCTTCATCCAGTTCTCCGGGAATTCCGGACTTGCCTGTGAATCCGCATCCTTTTCCACATACTGAAGCATGGTATCCTTCTCGGCGAATACGCCGCAATCCAGACTAAGTACCGCTTCGTGCTCCATATAATTGCTTCTGTCAAATGCCAAAAGTCCCCGGTACTTATCACCGATGGCCGGCATTTCATCAACAACCGCATCTGCCGTCTCCTTCGGAGCTGCCGCTGCCGTCTCCCAGAAATAATCGATACACTCCGCCATAATCCGGTGTCCGTCATTGCTCGGATGGAACAAGTCATAGAAATACTGTCTCTTGGTAATCACCGGAATTTCCTCGGAAAACTGCGGCGTTACCGCATTCTTTAAGCTAATCATGGCATTCTGACAACGCTTACCTACCGGAATCATACGCTCCTGCAAATTAAAGTCATCCATAAATACAGAGAACAACAAAATCACCGCCGGCTGTCCCGGACCGTCCATCGCCATACGTACAAGGCTTTCAAAGCAAACGCCCTCGGTCTCATCTCCCGCGTCATTTACCGCATACTCCAAAAATACAATGTCCGGAACCACAGTGCCGTGACGCAATACATCCAAATCATATCTGGTCAGTCCGAGCTCCGAACAGGTACCGCCGACTCCCGCCTTGATAAACTTTACATTGTCACCGTTTCCTTTGCCGAAACGATTCTTAAACATTATATAGGATTGATATGCATAGCTCTGTGTATTAATCGGCTTCGCGCCCGCGCCCTGGGTAATGGAGCCACCGAGGTAAGCAACCACTACCTCTTCGCCCTTCTGTGCCTTTTCAATTGCTCTCTGCACACGGTATAAGTTACCGGTCTGGATGAGAGAACGCTCTATCATTTCGCGATAACGTGGGGAATCAAAATCTACCGGAGCATCCGGAGAAAACGTCGGCGCAGTATACCCGTCGTTCAGATAAAAACATACCGTAAGCTTCGCCGTCTCATGAGACGGGAAGGTGGTTACAAAGGAGCCGAGAAGTCCGTCCGCTTCATTGTCCGGATAATCCGCTACCGTTATCTTCACTTCCTGTCCGTTACACGGCACCTCTGCCTTATAACAGGTACCCGCCTTCCCCTGTACCGTAGAAAGGCAATTAAGCGTAAACTCTACCGACATATCCTGCAACTCCTTCTTCGTTGCAAGCACGGTTACGCCGATGGTATGTACTACCTTGCGGAAGCCTGCACCGGTCGGTACTGCCTCCAAAATCTCCTTCGGCATATCATTGCACAATACGGAAATCTTCTGTGCAATTCTGCCGTTCAAATAACAAATATCCTGATATTTTCCGTTTGCTCTCGGGCTTCCCTCAATTACGGAATCCACCATCACATACACTGCCGGTCGCTTTGCCACCGGATCCTTCGGTGCCTTCGGTCCTCTCATAATATCCTCCTGTCTCCTACAAACATTTACCGTTCTCTGTTCTTGTAGGCATTGTTCATAATCTTTGCAATTCGCTCAAACGCCGGTTTCGGCAGAAAATCCTTATCGAAAATACGGGACGTGGTCTTATCGGTGCCGTTGTACATCACAAAGCCGTCCTGCAAGCCGAACAACGTAACGGACGTAATGTTTGCCGGTCCGCCGCCCTGTTCATCCAGATAGCTGAACATAAAGAACAGGGAGCCGTAAGCATTTGCCTGCTTAGAAAGCTCTTCCTTCGACAAATCCGCCGCATCAATGGATAACTCCGTAATCTGAATTTCAAGCCCCAGCTTTGCGAAGGTCTTAATTGCTCTTTCAATCATATCCGTGTCAGCACCGGTCCAATATGCCTGCATACCGATACCGTCAATCAGCCCTTCATTCTTTAAATGCTCACACAGGCGGTAAATCGCATCACGCTTTGTGTTAAAGTAGGTGTTAAAATCGTTGTAAAACAGCTTCACGCCCTCTGCCGCATACTTTCTGGCACTGCGGAAGGCCTGCTCCACATAATCGTCTCCCACAACCACATACCACGGATTCGGCTGGCCGTCACACTGGGTACGACAAAGATAAAAGCTGTTCGGGTCACCCGCCTCGTCTACCGCTTCATTGACAACATCCCAGCAATAAATCGCACCCGGGTACTTTTCCTGGCAATAGGTCATCATCTGCTTGATGTAACTGTCCAGGCGAACCAACATGGTCTCCCGGTCCACATACTCTCCGTCGTTTTTATAGCCTTCACGGAAGAACCAGTCCGGCGTCTGGGTATGCCATACCAAAGTATGACCTCTCATCTGCACTCCCGTATCCACACACCACTGCAACACCTCGTCTACCGTATTGAAGGTAAGTGCCGGCTCCTCGTTGCCTGCCGCCGCATTCTCAATACAGCCGGTCTGGTCCAACATATAGGTCGGCTTCATGAGATTCGTCAGGGTACAGCTGTTAAAATGCTTCCGTGCCACCGTCATATACTCATCCGACTGAATGGCCATATTCTGAAGTCCGTTTCCGGTAAGACCGACACCCAGTTTAAAATATCCCTTACAATAATCCTTTAAGGCCGGCTGCATCAAAGCCGTAGTCAAATCAAATTGACTGTCCGAAAACTCATCCACTACACTCTGCCAGTATGCCTCATCGTATGCCACACCCGGGGTAGGTGTTGCCGTCGGCTTCGGAGTCGCCGTCGGTACCGGGGTTGCCGTTGCATCCGGAGTCACAGTTGCTTCCGCCGTAATCTCCGGCGTTGTCGTTATATTCGTATCTCCCTGTTTATTGTCTGCTCCGGAGGAACACCCCGCCAACAAGCAAACCATACATACACCTATCCATCCCTTGCTGAATTTCTTCATCTTTCTCTCCTTTTTTACACATTCATTATAGCGCATTTCCCGCAATTTGAAAAGACAAATCACAGATCCTTATCCTCTCTCTTGCCATTAAGACCCATTTATGCTATGATACTACCAGTATAATATCTGTTCACGAAATAATCCTTGCGTTTTGTGTAGGCTTTATTGCGCCAAACAACTTTGTCGCAGAAAAATGTCGCAGAAAGGAGCTTCTTTACTATGGAAACTATCTTTTCCGGTTTTTCCGGTAACCTTCGAGAAGGACTGTTAATTCGACATCTGACTACCAATTATTCCTTAAGCGGTGCCTTTCACCGTCATGAAGGCTACGAAATCTACCTTTTCCTAAAAGGAAACGTAAACTGTTATGTGGAGCAGCAATGCTTTCATCTGGAACGAGGCGACCTTCTGGTCATTCGTCCCGGACAATATCATCGTCCTGCCATGTTGGATTCCAATACTTACGAGCGAATTACCCTGAATTTACAGGACACGGTGCTTCGTCACTTTTCCACGGAATCCTCCGACCTTGAAAGCATTTTCCGTGAACCTTCCCGGGACAAGGTCTGTTATGTCCACTTGTCGGAGGAACAATTGCATCAATACCTTACCCTGATTGCCCAAACGGAACAATTACTTAACTCCGAAGAATTCGGTAGTGATATTTTGATTCAATCCTGTCTGGCCCGTATTTTTGTTTTAATCAATCAGGCCTTTCGTACCACAGACCGGCAGACCTCCAACATTATGCCGAAACTGATCCGGGACCTGCTCCGTTACATCGATGCCAATCTCTCGGAACCGATTACCCTCAAAACCTTGGAGCAGGAATTTTACTTAAACGGTACTTATATCAGCCGGCAGTTCAAAAAACATACCGGCCTGACCCTGCGTAACTATTTACTGGAACGACGCATTTCCTATGCTCGGACTTTGCTCGGTTCCGATTTAAGCATTACGGATGTATGCCAGAAATCCGGCTTTTCCGACTATGCCAACTTTATTCGCAGCTTTACAAAAACCGTAGGCATTTCCCCTGGAAAGTATGCAAAACAACAGCGAAATTAGCGCCCTCCAAATAAAAATATCAAAAATCTGAAAAAAGAAAAAAATACTGCTTGACAAACCCGATATTATTTAATATAATATCAAACGTACCGTTCGAGCGAGAAACATTTCGGGGTCTTAGCTCAGCTGGGAGAGCATCTGCCTTACAAGCAGAGGGTCATAGGTT
>CAZJEN010000039.1:0-2623 GCA_964545045.1 uncultured Lachnospiraceae bacterium
ATTATAATTACATAGTTTACTAAAAGTTTAATATTATTTTAAGTTTTTAATTGTTTTACTCGCCCGGAACGCCTTGTAAAAAGCGGTTTCCAAGACCTTTTGGTACAAAGATATCTTCATTTGGTATGATTTTATCTTTGTTTGGTATAATTTTATCTTGTTTTGGTATAGTTTTGTCTCTATTTGGTATAATTTTGTCTTCGAGATTTACACCCTTTTATTCCCAATTACTCACATTTTTACGCTTGCCGACTTTTTTGGTACAAGTTTATCATCATGCACAATCATTTGGTACAAGTATATCATTATTTAGTACAATTATTACAATGACTTTTGTACCATTTGTGTGATATAATCATATCAAAGGAGGTATGTCACTTTGTTACAAGAGACCGTTAAATTTCACAATGCCCTTAATAAAATCCAGTTTACCGGCTTTACAGCAACATCTCTGGACATTTTTTACGCAATTTGCGCGCAACTAAAAAACAACAACACATTAAGTATAGCAATACCGGTCAGCGAGCTGAAGGCTCTCGTCGGCTTCCACTCCGGAAGCACTGTAATTAGCTCAAAAACACCTACAGTGGAGTTACTACCGGATGGAAGTCTCCATGAACCGGCTACACCTACTGTCCTTAAACGTGATTTTTTTAATGTCGTCAAGGAAGTCTGTAGCTCCCTTCAACGCATCCATGTACAATTCATCGAACTTTCAGAGAACCAAACTGACGAAAACGATACAAGTGCTCCATCCATACAGAGCTTCGAACTTATAAGCATCTTTAAACGTTTCTTATACTGTCAAGGCGATGATTTCATACATATACAATTAAACGAAGATTTTGTATGGCTTTTTAACAATTTTGAAAAAACCTATACCTCATTTTCGATTCCAGAATTTTGTTCCTTTAAGAGCAAGTACACGCGCCACCTTTACCGTTTACTCAAGCAATGGCAGACAAAGCGATTCATTGCGCATGATATTAACGAATTTCGACGTCTCATGGACGTCCCGGTCAATTATACTAACCGCCAATTCATGCAGCATTGCCTTAATTCCGCAGTTAAGGAGCTTCAGGATTCTGTAACGTTATTTGGCTCATTAACATGTACACCAGTTTATGCACATAAACGTGGCAAGCCGCTGTCCGAACTAATCTTTGATTGGCGAACAGACCAAGATTCAAAGATCTCACCTAGGGCAAAAACAACCAATACAAATTTAAAAGATACTGTGTTGCAGGAAAATGAAGTACCGTACACCGATGATATGGAATTTCCATTTACGGAGGGTGAATCTTTACCATGGCTCGAGGACACAGATTCTCGAATAAAATCAACGCAGACTACTCCGTTACCGGTCGATGATACACCAGAACCAGAGGATGACGATTGTCCATTTTTAGTATGAGTATAGAGAGCGAGAGATTCTCGCTCTTTTTTTACCCTTTCAACGTTATACTTAAAGCAATTCTGATATTTACAACACACGGTAAAATTTAAAGCGTAAAAAAGTTGTTGACATTACACCTTTTTGGGTGTATACTATATTTAACAGATACGTTACACTATTTTTCCAGAAAGGAGCACAAACATGCTACTCAAAGACTGCTTAGATGAACTCTTAGCCGGGATTCCTGCTAACGAAATGTTCGCTGTAAACTATTTTGTACCAAGAGAAGGTCTAGAATTCGAGCCAGAAATGACACCTGCCGCAATCCGAAAACATTTCGAAAACTGGTTGAATGACGAAGTTACATATTACACCACGCTCGAAAATGAAGAAGATGTAAAAAGCCTTTCTGACGACCTCGACACTTATAAAGGCTCTCTCGTATTATATAATGATCTCGCATACAGTTACGACCATGCGCATAGATACGATCCGAATCAAGCCCTTATAGTTGAATGGAATTCCGGCGAACCAATGAAAGTTATTTATCTGGAATTTGCAGCAACAGATACCGAAGATGATTTCTACTAGAACCAGAATCTTTGGAACAAAGGGGAGTGGATCACTTCCTCTCCCTTTCCTTGTTCTCAGCTTTTTGGCTCTTCTCTACTCAATTCTTGTGTTAACTCTTCCAACCGTTTCATGTGTTTTTCAATTTCCGCTTTGAGACGGTCTGCAGCCCCGCACATCCAAGGATTCTTTATGATTACGAGGTATTCATGAATCTTTTCAGGAAGATGCTCTAATACAATAATCTCGCGCAACAATTCTGCTTGCCTTCCTGTCATATTATCTTTCTCCAAGCCATCTACAATCAGCTTGACCTGTTCTGCTACACTGCCCAAGCGTGCAAACATCGCAACGCCCCATTTTGCAGACATTTTACGTTCTTTTCGGTACACGAAATAGCCCAAAAGTATCACTCCCACATACAATAACAATAAAACAGCACATAAAATCAAAAATACTTTTATAACCATAACCAACATAATCATGACCTCCTTCAAATATATATAACTATTATGGTCTTATTTTCCCGAAGGTCAGAGCTGTGAGAAATACAAAAAGTAAACTAATGCGCATTTCACACCTATATCGCCGCTATTGATATAAAAACATATTGTTATCTATGATACAAAAATGTATCTCCATTATTGATACAAAAAC
>CAZJEN010000039.1:2723-24221 GCA_964545045.1 uncultured Lachnospiraceae bacterium
ATATCGTTATCTATGATACAAAAATGTATCTCCATTATTGATACAAAAACATATCGTTATCTATGATACAAAAATGTATCTCCATTATTGATACAAAAACATATCATTATCTAGGATACTCTTCTTCCTTATTCATCTCCTCTTTTTATAGCGATTCCATCACCAATAAGACTTTCTGTACATATATTCAGCATACCTACTGTTTACCGCTAATTGTATCACACACCGATATCCATCTTTTAAGCGACAAAAAAACACAAGAAAGAGTTTGTTTTTTCTTCTTGTGTCTTCTTTTCTTTATTCCTTCATTTTTACATTCTCCACCTTAATACTTGCGCAAATGTATAAACAAGCTAGACAAAACATTAAAAAAATTTGCGCCCCACATAATAATCTTACAACATAATTTCACCTTGAAAGGAGAATACTTATGAGAAAAAAGAACTATGCAATCATCAAATTTCAGAAGCTTAACCGAAACAAAATCCAAGAAATCAAAATGCGCTGCGAGCATGTAAACAGAAAACTGCTTGCTAAAAATGTAGATGGTGACCGATGTTCAAAGAACCGGTGCATCATAGGGGAAGAAAATACCGACTGGTATTTCGCCTTCAAAACCAGGCACAAAGAACTGTCACATTACCGAGAGCCAGGAGTTCGTAAATTACAAAAAAATGCCGTAATCGGAGTAGAAATAATCACATCGATGTCTCACGATGTAGCCGAAGAAATCGATATCGAGATGTGGTGCGAAGCAAATAATACTTGGATGAAAAAAGAATTCGGTGAGGAGAATGTAATTCAGGGAGTTTTGCACATGGATGAGGGCACGCCCCACATTCACTATTTTGTAACCCCTGTACTTAACGGGCGTTTTAATGCTCGCGACATCTTGGGAAACAGGGGCAAATACATCGAGCGCCAGACGTCCTACGCAAACGCCATGGGCCCTTTAGGGCTGGTTCGCGGTGAAAAAAATGAACGACTTGATTATGTGAGCATTCAAGAACTCTACTATAGAACGGCTGAGGGAATTGAAGATCTACCCTTTGTTCACAAGGGCGAAACAGCCGAAGAATTCCGGGAGCGAGCAAATGAACTGTATCGCGGGCATCAGCTACGCGCCAACAAAATCTTGAACGAAGATCGACTACTAAAGAATTACGCAAGAAAAGCGATATATTACAAAGAAAAATGCCACGAACTCCTGGCTGAAATCAGTGATTTAGAAACTGCTCTCGATAATTGCAACATCGGCGGTATAAAAATTAAGTACATTAATGCTGCATTAGAAAAACATCATGACAAAGCCACAATAACCCTCTACATTAAAGATTTCTTGACACTTGAAAAAATCGGCAAAGAACTCCTCGAACTCGAGCAAGAGTTATCAGATGAATTCAATTACCCGCGATTGATTTAGCTTTATCCTCCGCTTAGCCAAAGTAAAAATGCGTATTTGCAATTTTACTTTGGCTAAAACTGTTATTCTTTAAATAGATGCCCCTTATTGCCATAATCATCCACTATCAGCCTTATATATTCCTTCTGCTGACAATACGGTGTTACACACCCGACATCTTCCGGAAGCCTCCGAGATTCATCCGGCAAAATCAATACCATCATCTCGTTTCCAATACCATATTCTGCCCGGACCATCCGAACCGGGTAACCATCTTGTAAAATATTTTCATACACCCCTGGGATATCAAACCGCTCCCCGTTGGCAATTCTTGACCCGAGCGTATTAAGTATCTCCCCCGCTGTTTCTGGAGGAATAGATACCACGACAGCCAATTCTGGGTGACCATACTCAGTCAAACCTACAGTATGTATATCTACCAAGTACTCTGTTTCAGGGCACAAATGTGTAGGATACTTGCATTGTATCACCCATGTTGGCGCTACCATGTTTTTATTTCTCATACTCTCTCTCCTTTCTATACCTATTATGACCACCGCGTCAAAAAGGCACAAGGTATGAGAAAAGTTCCTCCCTTCATTAACTCTTTTCAGTCGGCTCTACAGAAAGCTTCACTACATTCGGATTGCTGAATTTAATCGGGTAATCAAATTCGTCATACACAACAACGCCCTGCTCGCGTACACTCCCGTAAACATCCTTTGGATTAATATAGATGACTTTAACTTCCTTCCGATTGTTGGACGCAAAAATAGGCCGTGCACATAAAATCACAAAATCAAGCTCAGAATACTTTTGAATGTGCCTTAGTATATCTGCCGTCAATGGAAAAGGCTTAACTCTTTGCCTTCGCACTATTCCATCCTTACTTACAATGTAGCAGCTATTACCAGTATGAGGGTATGGCAGTTCGATCAGGAATCCGAGTTTTTCACATTTCGAGCGATACGCTTCCCTTCTTTCATAATGTTCACCAAATACTCGTTTGAAGTTACCTATAAAAGCCTGATATGTAAACTTACTCACTCCGCCAATCTCAGAATTAATGATGTTTTCTAAAAACTTCGGAGCTATTCCGTTTGATATTTCTTCATCCAACCGGTTTTCATCCTCGTGGTAATATGCTATTTTCCTATGTATATCACCCGCATTTTTACGCTCTATCGACTGCGGCGTCTTATGTTTCACATTGAAAATAACATCCGCCAGTAAATGCTCGACACCCACGTTCCCGTCTGAAAACAAAAAATCTGGACTTTCATCTTGAATATATTCTGCCGTAATCATCTGCTTAATACTCTTGGCAAAACTACCGAGTGCAGCACTCTTCCTTACATAATCTAAGCAATTCTTTTCGACTTGCCTATCTCCCATCTAAATCACCTTCTTTAATCTCGTAATGCATCACGCCCGAAAAGCAAGTGAACTCTAAAGAAGCTTCTTAAGTTGCTCCTTGTCATTAGCACTCAACCCGGATTTCGCTGTAACAATCCTTATAAACTCCGGAAGCGAACCACCGAACTTATCATCTACCAGTTCCGTAGCGATTTTCGCCTTATAATCGTCTTCACTCATAACCGATGTTACGATACTGTTTACATTTGGAACAGTCCACGCTCACACAGTCTCCTGAGCATAGTATATGTGGTAGATTTTGCCCATCCGAATTCCTCTGCACACAACTTAACCACAGCTCCGGAACCGATTCCTTCTCTCTCCCAAAGTAATTTTGCCATCTTCATTTCCATTTCACCAATACCGTATCTCTGCATAATATCCTCCTTATAGACATAACACTTCCAAATTGTCACTGAGTTCATTATACACGTGATTCCTTGTTTTTACAAGGTTTAACGAAAATCCACATATAAATCAGCACCACCGGCTTAGCCGGTGGTGCTGATTATGCACATTTACCATAGTAACCGTAATTTTCTACTAAATACATCCATTACCAAACTTCCTTGCCCCCCTCTCCTCCTTTTCCCTTCAAAAACATATCATCCACCTGCTCTCCGTCAGGTAATGCACTATTTTTACCGATAACTTCTGTCCAAGTATCGAAATCGTACAGTCGTACTCCTCCGACGGAATCCCGGCATAATTCTTCCTCTCCTGCGAATGAACCTGTATCTGCCGTATCGTACGAATCTCCCCGTCTTCATCCTCTACCTTAATCATGATCGGTGTAGTTTTGCCGGAACATGTGAACCAGCACTCGCACGCAATTTCTCGCTGCTCCCCTTTTAAGGAACCCGCATCCGGCTTTTTTGTATTGGTACCTATTCCAAATGCCATACTAACACCTCTCTTTCTGTCATTCTACCCTGATTTTACTGTAATCCACGTCTCTTTTTTCGCGAGATATTCCGCCACTCATGTGGTCAATCTCCTGTTTTACAAACACCGCCCTCTTGACCGAATCTATCCCGAATCTATCCCTGATTGCGTCTACTGTCCTGTCAATCGTGATAAGCTTCTCATAGTCCACTTCGTCAAATAAAGAAAGCTGGCGCATACAGTCATCTTCTTTTACTTTTCCGGTATGGATTCCAAGATGGCGTATCGGCTGTCCGTTCCATAACTCATCAAATAGTTCTCCCGCAACCTTGTGTATTTCATTCGTAATATTCGTTGGTATCTGTATCACACGCTGGTGTGAACTGTAAGAAAGGTCAGAAAACCGTATCCCGACCGATACCACTGATATACGGACATCATCCCTCCGAAGGCGATTCCCTACCGTCTCTGCAAGCGCCAGTAACACCACCTTTGCCGTTTCGGCATCCACAACGTCAAATGGTATCGTCGTACTGTTCCCATATCCCTTATTCGGTGCCGGCTTTGTAATCACCGGGCTTAAATCAATTCCGTTTGCAAAGTTCCATACAACCTCCCCCGCCGACTTTAAATGACTGCAAAGCATGTCCTTGTTGCTCTTTGCAAGGGCTCCTATCGTATGAATCCCCAGGTTATGAAGCTTCTTTGATGTTGCCCGACCAACGAAAAACAAATCATCCACCTGCAGCGGCCACATCTTTTTCTCTATCTCTTCCGGATAAAGAGTATGCACCCGGTCCGGCTTTCTAAAATCCGATGCAATCTTGGCCAGAAGCTTATTTGTCGAGATTCCGACATTTACTGTGAAGCCAAGTTCTTCTCTTATGCGGTCCTTTATCATATGTGCCGTTTCTTCCGGAGAACCAAATAAATGGCAGGAACCCGTCATATCAATGAATGCTTCATCAATGCTATACTGTTCCACTGCATCCGAATACTCCCGAAGGATTGCCATAAACGCCGCACTGCACCGTTCATATAGATTATAGTTTGGCGGTACAATGATAAGTTCCGGGCATTTCTGCCTTGCCTCAAGGAGCGATTCTCCAGTTTGGATATTATATTTCTTTACCAGGATGGACTTGGCCAGGATGATTCCGTGGCGCATGGTTACATCTCCGCCCACCGCTGCCACTTGCTCCCTTAAATCTACTTTTCCTCCTTTATGATGAAGCCGATATGTTGCCTCCCAACTAAGGAAAGCCGAATTAACGTCAATATGATAGATAATGTTTGCAAACATTTGTTCGCCTCCTTATGAAAGATATTATACCAAACTTTTGTTCGATTTTCAACTGGTAATTTCGTCTAATAGAATCGTTGAATGAATTTCAAAATTCTAGTTGTGCAAATATAAATTCTATTTTACTGGAACTTAGTCCTGCACTGGTGTATCCTTAAGACAGATTACCTGTCTGTGTAGATTGGAGGTACATCATGTGCAATAAATCCTATGGTAATCAAAAACATCTTACCCTTTCCGACCGGATTTTCATTGAGAAATCTTTGAACGAACACAAACGATTCAATGAAATCGCACGCTCTCTTTGTAAAGATCCGTCCACTATTTCCAAGGAAATCATCCGATACATGGATGATAAGCCAATCCTACATTATAAGGGTAATGACTGCTTACATTTCAACACCTGCACAGAATCAAGGCTTTGTTCCTCTTGCTGTCCCGAGTTCTGCCGGTACTGCAACGACCATGACTGCCGCTGGCTCTGTAACAGATACGAACCGAACCGCTGTCCCGGAATCAACACTCCACCGTATGTCTGTAACGGTTGCGTCAATGCTTCCGACTGCACCTTTTCCAAACAGTTCTACATTGCCGAAAAGGCTCACGCACAAT
This sequence comes from uncultured Lachnospiraceae bacterium, assembly GCA_964545045.1. Lineage (GTDB taxonomy): Bacteria > Bacillota > Clostridia > Lachnospirales > Lachnospiraceae > SIG307. Next base: position 8,342 of record CAZJEN010000039.1, read on the forward strand.
ACATGGAACGGTTACATTCTTCCAGGCAGGGAATTAATGTTTCCCCTCAGCAGCTTCAAGGACTTAATGACCTGATTTCGCCGCTTATCCGGCAAGGACAACCTCTCAGTCACATTTACACTTCACACCGTAGCGAGATTCCTGTCAGCAGACGCACTCTCTACAATTATCTCGACCTGGGGCTGTTTGATGTACGAAACATTGACCTCCCTCGCCGTGTCCGCTACAAGCTCCGCAAGAAGCATCGGCAGGCAAATCCGGTCAACTACGACTACCGTAACCGGCGCACTTACAGAGATTTCGAAAAATACTGCAATGCTTTTCCGGAGTATGAAATCGTTGAACTTGATACCGTAAAAGGAACCCGTGAAACCGGCAAATGCATCATGACTCTTCTGTTCCGGAAATCCTCTTTTATGCTTATCTTTTTACTGGATTCCTGTACACAGGCTGAAGTCACTGCTGTATTCAATCGCCTCTATACCGCCCTCGGCAGGCGTACCTTCGTAAACACTTTTCGAATTATTCTGACCGATAACGGTCCCGAATTCAAAGATCCATGGTCTATCGAAAAAGATTCCGAGGGTAGACAACGTGCCAAAGTGTTTTACTGTGACCCTTACACCTCGAGCCAGAAAGGACGATTGGAGAAAAACCATGAATTCATCCGGTATGTCATTCCGAAAGGGCGAAGCATGCAGTACTACACTCAGGAGGATATGACTCTTTTAGCCCGGCATATCAACTCCACTGTCCGTGACAGCTTAAACGGAAAGACACCCTTTGACCTTGCAGCACTATTATTAGACAAAAAAGTACTGGCTTTTTCAGGACGCAAAAAAGTCTCCCCAGACGATGTCCTTTTAAAACCAGCACTTCTTAAAAAATAACATAAATTTCTGTGCACAGACAGGTCTTCTTCCATCCATAACGCAACAGACGGGTAGAACTTCGTTTTGCACAAAACTTTCTAGTCGTCTGTTTGCTATGCAAACAAACGACTACGCTATACGTATTATAGCATGTTTTTCGCCGATTAAAAACAGAATTCATCAAATTTTATTAAAAATATTTGCTCACAGTCCATTTTTTAAGCTTTTCTAGAATTTAGTTTTTCACTCAAGCCGTCTAATAGAATAATAAAGGCAAAAAAAGGACCTACCATGTAGGCTCCTTTTTAACTCTATATTACAAGTCCGTAAAGCTAAAATCTTACGCACTTTCATATCATTAATTTACATCTTCATTTTACAGTACTCACTCTATCAAGTCAACAAAAAAGCCGGGCATACTTTCTTGCCCGGCTCTTCTCAGCCTTTTCTAAATCAAAAACTATTCTTTATCCCCTAATTCACCATCCACACAAACCGTTCTATTTTGTTATACCGTATGAATTGTGGACTTTGAAATTCCAAAGGCCCTTGCCGTCTCTCTCACCGTCGCCTTATGCTCTACTATGTACCTTGCAACCTCTACAACCCGTTCTTCAATACATCCTTCCAATCTCGTACCCTCATGCAGGCTTTTTTACAGTGTATGAGGAAGGAGGGGGAAATATGACGGAGTAAAAACTGCTTTATACCTTATGGCAGAAGTCCGCAAAATCTAAAATTTTGCGGACTTCTTGTATCCACTTATAGTATATCGGTTGTATCCATTCTCGTCAACAATCATGAAAAGAAAATAAAACCTATAACTTCGTAAAAAGCAGAAATTAAATATAAAAATGCTACCCAAAAGCGTTGTATGCGACCAAAAGGTAATCCCTAGACAAAAAAAAAGGGACTTCTGTCCCTTTTTTGTTTTCCATATAACTTTCTCATTAAGCCGCAACCGCCTTAACAAAGAAACGTCTCGAAAAACTGTCTTTTTCCTGCGAAACCGTGTATCCCGCATCATTTAACGCTTTTCTGATATTTCTAAGCGTCTCTCCGTTCCTATACAGCTGCAGTCCACTCACATTTTCCAATACAATGAGCTCTGGCTTCTTCGCTACTATAAGTTTCATCAGGTCATCAAATGGATTTATGGCTGTAATCTTTCCTTTTCCTGCCACAGAAAAACTTTGCACCGGAACCCCTGCATATAAGACCTCGAAATTCGGAACATCCTCTACATCATCTACCAAATTAACCGTTCCTTCGTAGACAACCTCGTACTCTTCGCGGTTTGCAACTGTCACATAGCCTAATAATGCACATTTTTTCTTCATAATAAGTCCTCCTCGTATTTTTTTCTTGAACTTATTATGTGGGTTACTAAAAAAAAGAAAGTCAGCGCTCTTTCACTATTTTTAGTCTATAATAGTCTGGTTCCCGTACCCCATTCTGTACCCCACTTTTTTTCACATTCACGGTCAAAAATGCTCCCAAGCGACCTTTCCACAAGAAAACAGAAAGAGCGGAAACCCGCATAAATACGGCATTCCCGCTCTCTCTAAAATCTCATAAAAGTATGGACCTGAGGGGAGTCGAACCCCTGTCCGAAAGCCCATCCACCACGGCATCTTCCATCATAGTTTGTCATTTGACATTCCCTCCACTCACCGCCGGCAAACAGGCTGAAAGCTTCAGTAGCTTCATAATACGCCTATACGCGCAAAGCTTTGCGTATATCGTTTCCTACATAGTCGATGCCAGGGTCCTAATGTGTAGGTGCACTAGGTCTGACAGCTGCACTTAGGCAGCGTATGCTAAATTATCTTCAGCGTTTAATTTTAATTTCCGAGTTTTAACGTGGTCCCGGACCACGGATGGCTTCCATAGCTTCAAAACCCCCGTCGAAACCGGTACAAGCCCCGGTAAGAATTTGCCTCATCATCGGACAAATCGGTGTTTTAACGCTGTGTGTAGCTTATCATATCATATTCTTTTTTTCTTGTCAATGTGAATTCTCCGGTATTTTCTTCCTTCCTATCATTCGAACCTCTCCCACATTCCCAAGTTCTTTCATGAGTTCCGGTTCACTCTTCTTCGGAGATTCCTTTTTTACATTTGCTGCCACCATAGCCTTTATCAGGTTGAACAACATATCCTTTGTCTTTTTATCCATAGCATTGAAAGACTGGATAATTGTGGTGATGCTTTTCCAACGATCTTTGTTTAAATCGGCCAAGGTCTTTGCCTCCGTGGCAGTCAGCACCTCATAAATCCGTTCTCCGAATTGTTCCAACTCCTCCGGACTCAGACCGCTCATCCACTCCTTTACCCCCGCCGCCAGACGTCTGCTGCTTTGCTTGACCGCAGGGAGCTCAATAAATCCCGCGCCCATCACCTCCCATGAAGTCGCATCATGCTGCATAAAACCGCTTTGGGAGCTCTTTACTACCTGATAATCCTCTTCGTGCTCCAGAAGCATTCCCACAACGGAAGACTCCGGCACCCAGGTTTCAATTCGCTCCTTCATCTCCTGATAACGTTCACTTTCGATAAACTCTTTGTTAAAGCCCGGGCCGTCGAAATTGTACACATGCAAAATACTTCTGCGAAACAGTTTCTTACATTTTACCGCCGAATAAAGCGCCAGATTGCCTCCTTTGGAATGACCGCCGACATATACCTTTCTGGCACTTCCGAGAAGCACCGATTCTAAATAGGATTTTGCATCCATCTGCGCCGGTATCGGAGACAAAAAGCACATATTAAAGTCTTCCTTCCAGCCAATGAGTGTATCGTCGGTTCCGCCGAAGGAAATAAAACTCTCTTTTCTGCTCAAAACGATTTCCAAAGCAGCAAACTGTTCCTCCAAATTCAAATCGTTCCGATTCACATAATTCCGTAAAACCAAATCCCCAAACCGCTTCGTCTTTGCCATTTCCCGCAACAATATTCCCGCGGAACGCACCGCAAAGGACAAACACTCCTTAAATTCCTCTTCCGTATGTAATTGCCAGAAACGCTTTGCCGCTTGGGCAAGGGTACATTCCTTTTTACGCTCCGTCTTTCCGATAATTCCCTGCAAATTCAAATAAGACATCTGCGACAACAGTAGCGCATCCACCACATTTAACGGCACTTCGTCAAACGTAATATCGCCGCGCCAAACAAGGTAATCCGTTAAACTTGCCATCACATTCCTCCTTAGCCCGCGTTTTCTCATTCCTATTCTGTTTCGTTCCCACACACCAATATACTCCTTTGTCTACCCTATCATTCCTATTTTCTCACCGGTACATAGTATCTCTCCGGAGAATCCATCTCTCTTCCTTCATAAAATGTCCGGATTGCATTTACACACTCCGTAACACAAAGCTCAATGCAGGCAACCGCCATCTCATACAGATATACCGTAAGATCCTCTTTTTTTGCAACCGGTTCCTCGTAAAAATCCCCATACAAAGCCCCGATGACGTCGTCATATAGTTCCGGATGTACACTGTCCAACTCAATATTCCGGTCCTCTTTCAGTTCATATTCCAAACCGAATTCCTCATTTAAAATATAGTTTAACCGATGAAAGTCGGAATATCCGTAATTATACAGTTCCTGACGTTTTTCCTTCGAAGCAACCTTGGAACGAATCTGCGGTTCCATAATTTCATGAAACCAGACCCCGTCCGTAATCAGATGGCAAAGTACACCGAGATACAAATCGTCCGCTTTCATCTTTTCTTGGTAAGTATTGACATAACGTCTCCAATTCATACCCTTTACGTTACCCACGACATCCGCATAATGGGTCCGGTGCTTGGAACCATCCTGCCTTGTGGACATGTCCGGACAAAGAGCGCCGATTTTAAACCGGTTCCTATCCCTTATGGATACTTCCTTTGCCACCTGCTCCGCCACCAAATAGTGAATCATTCTGGAAGGCATAGCAACACCTCACCTTTGCAACGGTACAAGTAGGTATCCCGCACAAACTCATATCCGCCCTCCGGCTTTTGAATACCGCGCAAATACTCCAAAAACTCTGCTCTCCGTTGCTCAAGCTCCGCCTCCACAGGCTTACAAATCTGCAACAAATAATCCATATATTCTTCTGCCGTGGTAAAACGAAGTGTCGTCACATACTCCTGTCGCTCCACGGTTCCGAATACCGTACGAAGCTCTTTCTCGTATTGGCGGATGGTGGATTCATGCTTCTTCTGCCGTGTCTTTAACGGTGTCGCATCATCCAAAAAATCGTCCAAAACCGCTGCCGCATTCTCATTAATCAACAGTCCGCCCCAGGTACAAATAAACGTCCCGTTCTCCAAAAGACTGTCCCGAAATTTTTCGTACAAAGCAGTTCTGTCCTGAATAAAGGATGCCACATGGTTAAAGAAAATGCAATTATATTTTTCTGAATATTTTCTTAATTCTAAATCCTCCCATGCAAAGGAAATCAGCCCTTTTTCCAGTTCTTCCGTAGTTTCCTTCTCCTTTACAAAGTCGAAGAATCCGTCCGCATGGGTATTATGCTTGTCCACACAGGTTACTTTGAGCTTCTTCGGCAACCGGTGTAGATTATAACGCCACAAATTGCCGTATCCGGCACCCGCATCCAGAACCTGCATTCCGTCCGCAAGCTTCGCCTGTTCGAAAATAAACTCCGACCATCCCCGCGGCTCGTCGGAATGCTTTCCCAAACGAACCACCAGTTCATCCGATCTCTGATTTTTCACAATGCTCCCCAAAGCATGCAAAAACGCATCACTGTCAGCCGTTCCCTCTCTCCACTCCGTTACCGCCCGATCCACGCAGGCAATAACCGAATTCAACTGCTCTCTTTTCTTCTCCAGCAAATGCTTTTGTGCCAACAGCATTTCTTCCCGACCGCTTGTTTCATTCCGTGACAAAAACAATTCTATCTGCTCCAAAGAAAAGCCCAAATACTTCATAAGCTGAATTTGCTCCAGCTTCCGCACCGCCGCCTCCGTATAGATGCGGTATTGATTGTCCTCATTTCGTTCCGGCAGAAGCAAACCCTTCCGTTCGTACACCCGCAACGTCTTTGTAGAAACGCCGGCCAACTCCGCCAATTCTCCGATGGTATAAGTCCGATTCATGATAATCCCTCTCTTAATTTATATTCCCGGGTTGTTCTGATATATCATGATTTCATTATAAACCTTACCCTTAGGGCAAGGTCAAGATACTTTTTAAGGGCCGTATCATCTCATTCGAAACGACACGGCCCTTTGTCTTTACCACTTATTCGGTTGTTCCCTTTAGAACATTACTTCCGACTTTCTCTTTAACAACTTAGCACCATTGGTAATCAAAGCCGCACCGGCCAGTGCACCTGCAATAATAGCCACAATACCAAGCACCAAACTCCAAACTCCTGCGGAAGACATAGTCTTATAAATCTTTTCGTCCTGCATAAAATACCTCCTTACATTTCAGTCAATGTTTCAAACCCTATATCTTTGATTTACTCTGCTATATTCTTACTTTGCACCGTACTGCTCATAGTATGCGTCAATGGAAGCCTTTAAGGTATCGTCGATGATAACCTCTCCGTTGTACGGCTTGTTGTATAAGTGCTCCGTAACCTCTGCCATATTTACGATAGCTGCGGTCGGGAAACCGTACAACTCAGCCACCTCATCCAGCGCACACTTCTCACCCTGGCCGCGCTCCATGCGGTTCAGAGAAACGATTAAGCCCTTAATCTCTACGTTTGCCTGTGCGCGAACAATCGGCACGGTCTCTTCCATGGACTTACCGGAGGTGGTTACGTCTTCAATCATAATCACACGGTCGCCGTCCTGAAGCTTATATCCGAGGAGGATGCCCACATCACCGTGGTCTTTTACTTCCTTACGGTTACAACAATACTTTACATCCTTGCCGTAAAGCTCGCTGTATGCCATTGCAGTCGCAACCGCAAGTGGAATGCCCTTGTAGGCCGGTCCGAACAGCACATCAAAATCATCCCCGTAGGTATCGTGAATTGCCTTTGCGTAATACTCACCGAGCTTACGAAGCTGACTACCGGTCACATACGCACCCGCATTCATAAAAAACGGGGACTTTCTGCCGCTCTTTAAGGTGAAATCACCGAACTTCAACACCTTACTGTCTACCATAAACTCGATAAATTCCTGCTTGTACTGTTCCATGTCATGTCCTCCTGTGTCATCACAATCTTTTGCTTGCTTCATTTTATCACAAGTGAGGTGGAAATTCAAGGAGGAGTTGTAACTTCCTTTCCTTACAAAACCCTCTCCGCCAATGCGTCAAACACTTCCCCTACCGATATCTCCGCAAACTTTCTCTCCTTTAAATAACCATCCGCCAAAAGCTTTTTCGCTGCCTCTACCCCCACTTTATTGTACACAGAAAAATCCGCCAGCTTCTGCGGCAAACGCGGGTCCTCTCCATGATAAACCAATTCCCATAAGGTCTGAAATGCCCGTTGCATATGCCCGTACTCTTCTTTTTCAAAGGTTACCTGCACATTCTTTCTTGCCAAAAACGGACTATGCTGCATCATTCCCATGGCTCCGCCGTAATCATCCGGCGCTCCGATGACCACATGACGGATATGTCCCATTACAAGGGTTCCCATACACATCGGGCACGGTTCCAGACCGGCATATAAGGTATATGTCTTCACATTCGGATACCTTAACACATCCAGATTCCGCACTGCCTCTACCTCCGCATGCCATACCGCCGGATTTGGGATACAGCCCTCCCAAATCCGATTCCGTCCCTCGGAAATAATCTCTCCGTTCTCATCTGTAATCACCGCTCCAATGGCTTTGCTGCCCTCGCAAAAGGACTGCCACGCCAGTTCAAACACCCTCTGCCACGGTCGGGAAAGTTCTGCAAATCTCATAAATTACACCCTCTCTTTCGTTTTTTACCTTTTATCTCCTTACCTACATTATAGCACAAAAGCCAAGCTTACGCTTGACTTTTTGCCTATAACTCATGTTGCACTTAGCAAAAATAGGAGACCTCTATTGCCGGTGAAATATTTCAGTAACTACTCTGCCAATCGTAAGAAGCATTTCCTTCCTACGGCTCCAGTCTCCCCGTATCTCTCGGAAACAGCGTCGCGCGACGCACATTTTCCTGTCCTAAAAGCTTACTCGTAAAACGCTCCAATCCCAGGCCCAGACCTCCGTGAGGCGGCATGCCGTACTTGTGCATCATCAAATAACTTTCAAACAGAGAAAGGTTCATCCCGAGACGTTCCATCTTTGCCACCTGTTCCTCGTAAGAATGGATACGTTGTCCACCGGTGGTAATCTCCAGCCCCCGGAACAAAAGATCAAAGCTTTCTGTCACCTCGTTGTTCTCTGTACTTTCCATGGCGTAGAACGGACGCTTCTTGCTCGGATAATGGGTCACAAATACAAACTCGCTGCCGGTCTTCTTCTGCATCAGTTCACAAAGAAGCTTCTCCTCCTCCGGTTCAAAGTCTTCGTAGTCCTTGATTTCCCTGTGGTATTCCTTTGCCACCAGCTCCTTTGCTTCTAAAAATCGAATCGCCGGTATCTCCGTTACCGTCGGAAGCTTTACAGAAAGCAATTCCAGTTCCGACTTATAATTCGCTTCCAAATATTCCATGACCGTACGTAACATGGCTGTCTCCGTCTGCATAATTTCCTCAAAGCTTTCGATATAACCCATCTCAAAGTCCACGCTGGTATACTCATTCAGATGTCGTGAGGTGTCATGCTTTTCTGCTCGGAATACCGGTGCAATCTCGAATACCCTCTCATATACGCCGACCATCATCTGCTTGTAAAACTGCGGACTCTGGGCCAAATAAGCTTCCCTTCCGAAGTAGCCGATGCGGAAAATATTTGCTCCGCCTTCTGCCCCGGAATACACAATCTTCGGAGAATGAATCTCCGTAAAACCCTTTTCCTGCAAAAACTTCCGAATACCGAAGGTGATACCCTCCTGAATCTTAAAAATTGCCCGCTCCTTTTCGTTCCTGAGCGTCACCGGACGGAAATTTAACAGATTCTCCAGGGAAGTGTCCACCAGCTTGTTATTAATGACAATCGGACTTGCCTCGTAAGGTTTGGACAAACTCTCCACCGCAAGCAAATGCAGTTCATAGCCGGTGCGGGAACGTTCCTCCGACACCACTTCTGCTGTAAAGATTACACAACTCTCTTCCACAAGTTCCTCCAGAGAGAAGTTTGCCTTTTCCTCGGAATAAATACACTGTACCACCTGTCTCGCCGTCCGAAGCAGTACAAAGGCAAAGCCCCGCATCTTCCGGATTTTATAAATACTTCCGTGAATCTGTACCTGCTCTCCCTTATGCTCCTGTAAGCACTCCGGTGCTACCGTTTTCTTTGTTATTTCTCCGTTCATTGTTTTCATACTGTTATCCTCTTTTCTGCGCTATCCTCTCCGGACCGTACCGTGCCCTAGCGCAGACACAGCCGGTCATTGTAACAGTTTCATATTCACCTTTCGCAAATCATCCGTAAGGACATCGTCTTTCTGTCCCATCATATCGCCCCCTTTCGATAATCACCCGTGCAGGTTCGCACTCCGTGCTTCCCTCAACCTCGTGACTTCGTCACTCGGTCGTGGGCGCGTTCGCATGACCGCGCAACTGCTGAGAGCACGCTCTCGCAGCTTGCTCGCATGCTCACTTTTCCTGCACGGAAAAAGGAGCCACACAAAGCAGAAAAATTATCTACCTCATGTGGCTCCTTGCATATATTACGATTCCACATAGGCACAACACGTAAAGCGCTTGCACCTATGATACTTCACAGATACAAGCGCTACCTATCGTCGTCCCTATTCAACTTTGCAAGTTGACTGTTCCGGTTCATCGTAGCACCTCTCGTTTCATTTTTTCCGAGTATAACACCGATAAATCGGAATGTCAAGCACAATTTTTAAGGCCCCGTATCTTCCGACACGGAGCCCTCTCAATCTCTCTGCCATGAAATCACTTCAAAAGCTTCTTAATCTTCTCAACTAATTCCTCTGCCTCGTCCTTGTCAACCTTTGCAACCTCGCAAACCTTGTCAATCGCAGCGTCTACCTTACCGTTCTGTAAGAGCTTCAATACATCGTCTCTCTTGTCTGCCGGAATCTTTGCCACTACATCATCTAAATTGTCATCAATTGCGTCCAACACCTTGTCTACAGCTCCGTCGCCCAGTACATCCTTTGCCTTACCTGCCAACTTGTCTAAAAATCCCATACTATGTCCTTTCCTGCAGCCCTCTGCATCTGTTCTTTCGTTACTCTTTTATTATAAATCCACTCGTCTCCAAAGTCAATGAAAGTCCCCTTTTGGACACAGAAAAATCATACTCTGCTTTCGTTATTCCTTTGCCTGCAAGCACTCCACCATCGGCAGGATATACTTCCGGTCGGAAATATCGTAGGACTTTGCAAGCATCTCTGCCATTGCCTGCTCCTTCTCAGACTTATTCTTCGCCAGCATCTTTACAAACATCTTCATCATCACCTTGGAAACCGACTTCATCTTTTCGTAACAAATACCTCCCGGACAATAGAACGACGAAATATCCTTCCATTCCTCTCCGGCGAAAATCTTCCCAAAGGCTTCTTCTATCTCCGGATTCTCTATCGGGCTTGCACCTACCGCAAATACAAGCTTCTTCTTATCCGTCCACTGTGGCAATCTCTCCTTGAACCAATCCAGCTTTTAATGGTTCCCGCAAAGCACCATCCGCCGAATACCACCGCATCATACCCGGATAGGTCCTTCTTTTCCGCTTCCGCAATCGTCATACATTCTCCGCATACATCCTCTGCCAGCCATTCCGCATACTGCTTCGTAAACCCGGTCTGTGACACATAAATAATTGCTGTTTTCATAATTGCTTTCCTCCATTCTCCGATGCTGCCTTTATCTTCATCAAATTCTCTTCCATCTTAGACAGCGTAAAAAACGCCTGCTTTGCCTCGTCCTGCGCTACTCCGTCAAAGAGCCCGGTCATAAACTCTTCTTCCCTCAACCGGTACTTTTCTCCGGTCAACATGGCATACTCCGTAAGGGAAATCCTCAGTTTTCTGCGATCCTCTTCATCCGGTTCCACCTTCACAAAACCCTTCTGTTCCAGCTTATTCAGAATCTGCTTCACATTTTGGTGGGAACTCCCCATCACCGCTGCCAGATCCTGCACCGTAGGAGCCTCCCCCTGAAACAAATTCATACAGGCCAGCAAAAAAAACTGCTTGCAAGTAATCTCCTCATAAAAAGTATCTCCCACTGCCTGCAACCGGTTCTGCAATGCAAACAACAACCCAAACAACGCGTAGCGTCCGTCCATCTCTGCCACCACATCCCGCGGTGACATTCCATGCCTTAACTCCTCCATCGTCCCTCCTACCTTTGAATATGTAATATATTACCTTTTTAGCCATTATATCTTACCGCAAATATGCTGTCAAGTGTTTCTGCCGTAGAAAAGTCAAAAGGCACCCAAATTCTTACCTCTTTTGGGGGCCGTCAACGGGATGTCGCAGAAAAAATTCTTTCCTATATCTTCGCTTTTTGTAAATCGGAGACAAATTATAAAACACCGGGACCGCTGATTAACGATGTGTTTTGCTTTTCCCGAAGGGTCGCGCTTCGCGACAATGTCGCTCAGTCGCGGGCGCGTTCGCATGACTAGACACCACACGGTGTCTGCATGCTCACTTTGCCAACGCGGATATTAGCGTAGTCGAAATCACCTTCTAGAGCGGCTTAGGCTTGAGGACGCTCCCGAAAGGCTTAGCCGCTCTTGAAGGAAGTTTGACGGAGCGTTGCGACTTGCAAAACATATCGTTAATCAGCGGTCCCGGTGGATTCGGAAATCTCGCCTTTACAAAAAGCGGGATACCACAGATTCTTCTGTGACATCCCGCACATACTACTCCTCAAACGGTGTGTAAGAGAACCACTCATACTCCGCCGTAAGCGGCATTCCGCTCGGATCAAATGCCTTCAGCCAGGAATCCACTCCCTTGCCGCACCATGCATTCATCATAATCTTTCCTCTGTGAGACGGAATATTATTCGTAGCGGTATATACCTCCACACCATCTACAAACCAAACGATCTTGTCCTCATGCCACTCAAAAGCATAGGTATGAAAATCCTCCGATGCATCAAATCCCAGCTCATGAATATACTCATGATTGCCTCTTCCGTTGGTAAAATAGTTAAACTGTACGATTGTCGTATCTTTTCCTAAAAACTCGATATCGATTTCATCCCACGGATTCTTGTCCGTCGGGCCGGTATAAGTAAAGAAAGAAGATACAACACCATCGTTCTTAATCGGCTTCATAGACACTTCATATCTGCCGTATCCGTAGAACTTTCTCGTACGATACTCGCCGCCGGCATACGGAATACTTCCTGCCTTCGCAGAGGTGTCCTCGCTGATTATCAACTGCATTTTATCATCAAGGAACGTAATGTTCTTCTTTCTCCAGGTCACATTAAACTGTCCGCCGTTGGACCAACCGTTGGCAATTTCCATCGTAGAAGAATTCGAATTGCCATCCTTAAAGTCTACATAAAGCGGATCGCACTTCGGTAACGGAGTCGGTGTCGGCTTTGGAGTCGGTGTCGGCTTCGGAGTCGGCGTGGCAGTCGGTTCTGGTGTAGCAGTCGGTTCTGGCGTACTCGTTGCAACAACTTCCTGTGTCGGTTCCGGTCCCTCGGTCGGCTTTCCGCACGCGGCGAAAAGAAAAGCGCATACCGATAATGTCAATAATAATCTTAATTTTTTCATGCAAAGTCCTCCATATGTAACTTATTACGCACAAACTGTTTGGAATATTATAACATACTTTTTTATTTTACACAACCGATTAATTCATGAATATCCGTAATTCCGTGGCGCTCCATATAAGCAGCTATGCCGTCGATTACCTCAATGGTGGTATACGGATTTACAAAGTTTGCGGTACCCACCGCCACCGCGGAAGCACCTACCATAAGGAACTCCAGCGCATCCTCTGCCGTACGGATGCCGCCCATACCGATAATCGGAAGTTTGATGGCATTTGCCACCTGGTATACCATGCGCACCGCTACCGGCTTAATGGCCGGGCCGGACAGACCACCTGTCTTATTGGCTACCGCAAAGGTTCTACGCTCCACATCAATTTTCATACCGGTAAGCGTATTAATCAAAGAAACCGCATCCGCACCGCCGGCTTCCACCGCCCGGGCCATCTCGGTAATATCCGTTACATTCGGGGAAAGCTTCATAATCACCGGCTGCTTTGCTACCTTCTTTACAGCAGTCGTAATCTCTTCTGCCATCTTCGGGTTCTGACCGAAGGCAATTCCACCCTCCTTTACATTTGGGCAGGAAATGTTAATCTCCAAAAGGTCTGCATTGGTATCTGCCAGCTGCTCTACCGCATCCACATAGTCCTCCTTGGAACGGCCGCATACATTTACAATAATCTTTGTATCATAATCCGCAAGGAACTTTAAATCTCTTTCTTTAAAAGTCGCCAGACCCGGATTCTGCAAACCGATGGCATTCATCATACCGCCACAGGTCTCCGCAATACGCGGGGTAGCATTGCCCGGCCACGGCACATTGGCAACACCCTTGGTGGTTACCGCACCAAGACGGTTCAAATCAACAAACTCACCGTATTCCATACCGGAACCGAAGGTCCCGGAAGCAACCGTTACCGGATTCTTTAATGTAACTCCTGCTATATTAACTGACAAATTCATGTTTTTCCCTTTCCGTCCATTCGGACAAACAACATCATTCTATCTGCATTTCATGAAATAATTACAGCTCAATATCCTCTGCGTAAAATACCGGACCTTCTTTACAAATTCTCGTGTTATTCACCTGGGAATGCTCGTCCACCTTGGTGGTCTTACATACGCAAGCCAGACACGCGCCGATACCGCAAGCCATGCGCTCCTCTAAGGAAAGCTGGGCTCTTGCGCCCTGCTCCGTTGCATATTCCTTAATACCGCGCAACATCGGCTTCGGTCCACAGGCAAAGAACAAATCGCCCTTAACCCCTTCTGCCTTCATGGCATCGATAACATTTCCCTTGACACCCACCGCACCGTTATCGGAGGCAATGAGAACCTTTCCGTAGGCTTCAAACTCCTTTGCAAGGAATGTATCCGCATCTCTGTACCCCAGAACAATGATCTTCTCTCCCGGAAGTACCTTTGCAAGCTCTAACATCGGTGGAATACCGATACCACCGCCAAGAAGCACCGCATGCATGCCTTCCTTCATATCCTCTGTCATAAAGCCGTTTCCAAGCGGTCCGGTTACCGTAATTTCATCGCCTGCCTTCATTTTAGAGAACTCTCTCGTTCCTTCTCCGGCAATACGGTACACAAGACGAAGTTCACCCTTCTCCTTATCAATTCCGCAAATACTGATTGGACGCGGCAACAATCTTCCGCCTTCCTTACAATACAACGATACAAACTGTCCTGCCTTTGCCTCCGCCGCAATGCCTTCCGCCTTGATTCTCATCTCGAAAATCTCACCGGTCATGCGCTCCTGCTTCGTAATCAAAGCCTTTACTTGTTCCTTCTTACTCATATAACCGTCCTCCTTGGTCTTTTATTCGTACAACATCGTTTGCTTCTTTAAATGCTCTTTATAGAGCTCTACAACCTCTTCCGGACCACAAAGCTTCACTGCAGATACACCGCACAGCCAGCCGAAAAATTGCTGGCTCACCTGCACATCCGCTGCAACCTCGTATCGCCCGTCACCCTTTTCAATTAAAATCACATCCGTGCCGAATCGGTCCAGCACAACACCCAACAACGGCTCCTCAAAGGAAAGTCGTACCCTTTCTTCTTTGCCGTCGTACATACCAAAGGTTTTCTTCGACAACAGTGCCGCATTTTCCGTAAACTCATCTCCGTGGGTTCTCGGATTATCCTCTATTTTAAGATCCGCCATTTTATCCACACGATAAAATCTGCGTCCGCAGGCCTCCTCATCATAGGCTACCAAATAATAATTCTCTTCTTCCCACATGAGCAAGTACGGACTGACACAGTACCGTTTGCCTTCATGCCGTGGAACCAATTCCTTCTTTCCGTTCCACTTCATGTACTGAAATGTAATCGTCTTGTTTTCCGCAATGGCCTCATGAAGGGTATCCACCGAATATAGCACACTCTCATTCATAGTTTTTACCCGGTCAATGACATGCACCTGACGCTGCAACTTTCCTGCCTCGTACCTACTTGAAAACTGCTCCAACTTCTTAATCAGCTCACGGGACTTCTTTTCCGTCAAAAACTTCGAAGACTGCACCGCATCTACCAGAAGCTTCAACTCCGCCAATTCAAACTCTCTGCCACCGAGATAATATCCTTTGCGCCCGGCAGAAATCACATCATATCCCAGCTCCTGCAACGCACGCATATCGTCATAAATGCTCTTTCGCTCCGCGCCGATATCGTTGGACGCCAAATAATCCACAATACGCTCCGTAGAAACAGGATGCGCCTCGTCGGAATCCCGCTTCAAAAGTTCCAAAATACAGAACAATTTCTTCTTTTGGTTTGCTCCCTTTGCCATGCGCGCCCTCCTTTTCGATGCCTTCACGAATATTATGCCACAAGAAACCATGCAAGTCAATCGTGTAGGCATCTCGCTACGCGAGCCACCAACTCCGCGCCAAAAGGCGCTACGTCGTGGGTGCGTTCGCATGACTACGCATCTGCTTGTGAGCATGCACACGCAGATTGCTCGCATGCTCACTTTGCCTACACGA
This sequence comes from uncultured Lachnospiraceae bacterium, assembly GCA_964545045.1. Taxonomy (GTDB): domain Bacteria; phylum Bacillota; class Clostridia; order Lachnospirales; family Lachnospiraceae; genus SIG307. Next base: position 24,016 of record CAZJEN010000039.1, read on the forward strand.
AAAAAAAAGCCTGATCCCTTTTCCTCCGAAAGGACATCAGACTTCGAGTAGAGCTGGAAATCAGACTTGAACTGACGACCCCTTCATTACGAGTGAAGTGCTCTACCGACTGAGCTATTCCAGCATTCAACCAAAAACAGGCTAAAAATAAAATCGAGGCGACAAGATTCGAACTTGCGACCTCTGCGTCCCGAACGCAGCGCTCT
>CAZJEN010000040.1:0-23908 GCA_964545045.1 uncultured Lachnospiraceae bacterium
CCAAGCCAAGCTCTTCTTCTCGTTTTTCTTCTCGTTTCTTTTGATACTGCTTCCAAACAGAAATAGAAAATGCAGGGACTTCCAAATAATTGGAAAATCCCTGCTATTCTTTGTTCTTAAAACTTATTAAGTTATAAACATCGCTCCTATTTGTCTACTACACCATTTTTCCTAATAACTCTTTTTCTACACCATTTACTACACCAATTTTCCATGAAACTACACCATTTAACGATAAAATACGATACTTATGCAATTTCTTTGAAATCGCTTATACTGTGTAAAATCAAGCTTTCAGAATCTTCTATCCCCCTAAAAACTCTTCACCACCTGGAAGATATAGAACTTCAAATAGTAAGACTCATTGGCCGCCCACAGAATCGGATGGTCCGCTGCCTGGGTGCGGTACTCCACCTGACGAAGACGCACATGGGCATCTCTTGCTGCCTGGGCAATGGTCTCCGTAAAAAGTTCCGGCGTCATAAAGTGAGAGCAGGAACAGGTGCAAAGGTAGCCTCCGTCCTTTACTAACTTCAGCCCGCGGATATTGATTTCACGGTAGCCTCTCACTGCGTTCTTCACGGAGTTTCGGGACTTGGTAAAGGCCGGCGGGTCCAAGATTACCACGTCAAACTGCTCTCCCTCACACTCCAGCTCCGGCAGAAGCTCAAATACATCCGCACACTGAAACTTTACCGTATCGGAAAGTCCGTTTAATTCCGCATTCTTTCTCGCCTGCTCCGTGGCCAGTTCAGAAGCATCCACTCCGAGCACACTGCTTGCGCCTGCGATTCCCGCATTTAACGCGAAGGAACCGGTATGGGTAAAGCAGTCCAATACCTTCCCGTCCTTACAAAGCTTCTGCACCGCAAGACGGTTGTACTTCTGATCAAGGAAAAATCCGGTCTTCTGGCCATCTGCAATGTCCACCAGATACTTGACACCATTTTCTACTATCTCTACCTCTGTATCAAAAGGCTCCGTTAAAAAGCCTTTAAAACGCTCCATACCTTCCTGCTCACGTACCTTGGCATCGCTACGCTCATAAATTCCCCGAAGCTTGATACCATCCTCTGCCAGGACCTTGGTCAGTGCGTCCAAAATCACCGGCTTTAAACGGTCAATCCCCAGAGCCAAAGATTGCACCACACATACATCGGAAAACTTATCCACCACAAGTCCCGGCAAAAAGTCCGCCTCACCGAAAATCAGACGACAACTGCTTGTATCCACCGTCTTCTTACGATACTCCCAAGCCGCACGCACTCTCTTTTCCAGAAACTCCTCGTTAATCTCCGCATCCTTATCTCTGGTCAGCATACGCACCGTAAGCTTGGACTTGCGGTTAATAAAGCCCGTTCCCAGCACATAACCGTCAAAGTCGTTCACACGAACCAGCTCGCCGTCTTCCACCGCGCCGGTAATCGTATCGATTTCATTATCATAAATCCAGAGGCCGCCTGCCTTAAGGCTGCGAGCCTCACCTTTTTTTACCGTTACCATGCCCTTTATTGTAAACAAATCGCTCATCCTTACTTTTTCTCCTTACGAAACACAAACAGCTTGCTTAACACATAATTCATCACAATCACTACAACACTTGTAATTGCTTTTGCAATGGCACCCTCCACACCGAATACCGACTGATTCAATCCAATCGCGATCAGGCCGCTCGGCAACAAAATTTCAAAGATACCCGAAAAAATGCGGGCCCCGTAAAACTTTGCAGCTTCCACCAGTAAAAAGCGCTTTTCGGTGCTTTTACTTTCAAACACAAACAGCTTATTGGTGATAAACGCAAAGGTCACCGCAACCACCCATGCAATCCCGTTACAAACGGCAATCTGCCCGTTGGAAAGCTCTCCTCCGGAAAGTCCGAACAGCTTGGTGCATATAATATATACAATCCAGTTTACCACCGTAGTAGCCACTCCGAACACCAAATACATAATAATTTCCTTGTATTTTTTCAATAGATTTTTGACTGTTTCCATGCTTCCTCCTTTTGTTGCCTTTTCATCGCAACAACACAGTTTAGTATAGCACCCTTTCAAAGATTCTGCAACAAGTGTGTAAAATTTACCCAAAACCGAGCATACTATAAGTAAAATCTTTGAACCAATCAGGAGGTATCCTTATGACTTACGTATGTGAAGTATGCGGTTATGTGTATGATGAAGCAGCCGGTGACCCGGACAACGGTATCGCACCGAACACCCCGTGGGAAAACGTTCCGGAGGACTGGGTATGCCCGCTGTGCGGCGTAGGCAAAGACCAGTTTTCCGAACAATAAAAGGCACGGTGGCCGCTTTAAGCGGCCCCTACTGTAATTTTTCCTTTTTTCTGACACTACTCGGCACATAGCCGTAGTACTTGGAAAAGGCGTAAGAAAAATGCTCCATGGAAGCATAACCAAGCATCTCGCTGATTTCCGTAATACTGTAGCGACTGTTCTGGAGCAATGTCACTGCAGCTGACATGCGTGCTTCCAGCTTTTTCTGCGTAAAGGATTTTCCGTACATTTTCTGCAGCAAACGCTGGGTCTGGCGTACACTGAACCCCAAACGTTTTGCCATTTCTTCTAACGTAATATCCCGATACTCATATAAAAAGATTTCGTCTGCCACCAAGAGAGCATTTTCCTCCTGTATGGCATGGGCGCCGAACTGCTCCTGAGGCTTCGGAAGTCCTCGTTCCTCTTCCTTTGTGGCCATAGCACTGCGGATGCATTCTATCAAAAACTCCGCCAGCAAATACTGCATTTTCTCGCCGGTTCCCGGCTGATTCCCCGATTGTTCCCTTAAAATCTCTTCAACCAAACGTTTCAGCGTCTTTCGCGCCGGTCCGTGCCATAGTGCACGAGAACTCAATCCCTGCAACAGTTCTCCTCCCGTCACTCCTTTTTGCAGCTGCATATAAATTCCGAACTCAATTAACGGATTGTCCTTGGAGGGAATCTGCTCATGGAGCACTCCCGGTCCGGTAATATACAAAATCCCCGGTTCTACCCGGTACTCCTGTTTATTTAAAAACACCGTACCTTCTCCCTGCTCCACATAATGAAGCTCGTATACATTTTCTCCGTGAGCATGCTCCGGCATTACCTCCGTAAACCTGCGGTAGCTCACCATCGCAATGGTCACTACCACTCCTTCCAACAAAAAACGGTAGCCGTTACTTTTTTCCGTACTGTTTCCCTGTAGTTCCACGATACTCACGCCTCCCTCGCAATTCCGTCTCCGCACATTCTTCCGTGTTTCTAATTTCTCTTGTCCTATCTTTTCTCCCCACACAAAACTCTTCGAAAAAATACCGTTTACTTCGTCTATATGTCATATTATACGCTGGAAAAATCCGAATTGCAACGATATAATAGAATCAGAGAAATTATATTTTACGGAGGTGTACGATGCATCAGCTTACATATACCACATCATCAGGATACAACTGGAACAAAGCCCTTCCCATCGGCAACGGTCGTCTAGGCGCCATGATTTACGGAAATAATACCTCCGAGCATTTCCAGATTAACGAAGACAGTGTCTGGTTCGGCGGTCCTCGGAACCGTAACAATAAGGATGCACAGGCTCATTTGAAAGAAGTGCGTTCCCTCATCCTTTCGGGAAATATCCGAAAAGCAGAGGAACTGTGCAAATACGCTCTTACCGGCACTCCGCAAAGCGAACACACCTACCAGACGTTAGGTGATGTATACTTTGACTTCTGCGGACGCCTGACAACGGGCATCAACTTTCGTCGCACTCTGGATTTAGAAACTGCGGTACATACCACCGTTACTACCGAAGAATCCACCGGAGTTACTTACCGCTGCGATTCTTTTGTCAGCAAAAACTATAACTGCATTGTAGCCAGATTTACCACTTCCGCTCCGGGACATCTGGATTTGGCAGCGTCCTTACAGAGAGGCAACTTCTACGAAACCACGGAGCATACCTCGGACTCTTTGTATATTTCCGGTAACTTAGGCGGTGGCGGCTCCGATTTTTGCTGCGGTATGCGTATGCTTTCCGACGGAGCCTCTGTAAAGGGCATCGGTGAGCACTTACTTACAGAAAACGCCGCGGAGGTACTTGTTCTTATTACCGCTTCCACCACCTTCCGAAGTGCCATTCCACGAAAGACGGTAGAGGATACCTTAAACAAAGCGGCAGCTCTTTCCTACGAAGAGCTTTACCACGACCATTTGGCAGAGTATCAGCCGTACTTTAAGCGTATGACGCTCTCTCTGCCTTACGATAAAGAACTGGACAAGCTGACCACTGACGAACGTCTCCGCCGTATTTCCGCGGAGCAGCCGGACAACGGTCTGCTTGCCACCTATTTTGCTTACGGACGTTATCTGTTGATTTGCTCCAGCCGCGGCGACTGTCTCCCGGCAAACCTGCAGGGTATCTGGTGCAACAGCATCGACGCACCTTGGGGCAGCAAATACACCATCAATATCAATACCGAAATGAACTACTGGCCGGCTAATATGTGTAACCTTGCCGAATGTCAGATGCCGTTATTCGAGCATATTATGCGGATGCTTCCCAACGGAATCCGTACCGCAAAGGAAATGTATAACTGTAACGGCTTTGTAGCCCATCATAACACCGATATGTGGGGTGATACCGCGCCGCAGGACATCTACATCCCGGCTACCTTCTGGGTAATGGGTGCCGCATGGCTTTGTACCCACATCTGGCAGCATTATTTGTATACCAAAGATACGGAATTCTTAAAAGAATACTATCCGGCCTTAAAGGAAGCGGTACGGTTCTTCTTTGATTTCCTCATTGAATTGGACGGTGCCTACGTGACCTGTCCGTCCGTCTCTCCGGAGAATACCTACATCATGGAAAGCGGCATGAGCGGCTGTCTCACCTACGGTTCCACCATGGACAACGAGATTTTACATGAGCTGTTCGGCAATCTCCTCTCTGCAGCACCGATTGTAGGCGATACCGACACCGCCTTCTTAGAAAAGGCAAAGGAATACAATGCAAAGATTCCGGGCATCCGCATCGGCAAACACGGACAGATTATGGAATGGCAGGAGGACTATGACGAAGCCGAACCGGGCCATCGTCACATCTCACACCTGTGGGCACTGCATCCGGCCTTCCAAATCACGCCGGATGCCACCCCTGAACTGTGCGATGCGGCAAAGGTTACGTTAGATAGGAGACTGGCAAGCGGTGGCGGTCATACCGGCTGGAGCCGCGCCTGGATTATCAATATGTACGCAAGACTTTGGAACAGCGAGGAATGCTATCAAAACCTTCTTGCACTGATGCAAAAGTCCACCTTGGAAAATCTTTTAGACAATCACCCACCGTTCCAGATTGACGGCAATTTCGGTGCTACCGCCGGCATTGCGGAAATGCTTCTGCAGTCCAACGAAGCCCGCACCGTTCTCCTCCCTGCCCTCCCGAAGGAATGGAGTGAAGGATGTGTGACAGGACTTTGCGGTGTCGGTGCCGTGACCTACAATCTTTCCTGGAAAGACGGTATGCTGACAGAGGTTACGTTGCATCCGAAGTACGATACGGAGCTTACCCTTGTTTACAAAGGAGTATGTCGCACCGTTACGTTAAAGAGCGGTGTGGAAGTCAAGCTCGGTTCCGAGGATTTTGTTTCTTAGGTAAACGCTGATTAAAGCGTTTACCCCGCCGAATTTGCGCAGCGAAGCTGCTGTTTCCATTGCAAATTCGTGCTTCCATAGTATTTGATTGCCCTCAAACAGAAAACGGGTTGTGCATTTTCAACTTATGCACAGCCCGTTTTTATGGTTATTCATGTTACTGATTTACCGTTTCTTTCTTATATTTTGCAAATCCGGAGGACTCCTCTTTCGTTCCGTCGGAAAGCACCCACATGGCCTCCGTATCCGGAAGTGCTTCTATCAATGCCTTTCCCGTTTCCAAATCCATACAAAACAGTGCGGTAGAAAGTGCGTCCCCGTCTGCGGAGCTTTTACATACCACCGATACCGATACATACCCTTCTGAAGGCATCAGTGTCACCGGGTCAATAATATGGTGATACCGTTTCCCATCTACCACGTAATAGCGTTGGTAGGATCCGCTGGTCACCAGGGATTCCCCCGAAAGTTCCAAATAAGCAAGATATGCCTCTTCGCTGTTCTCTTCCGGATTTTCGATTCCCACGGTCCATTTGCTGCCGTCACCTTTTGTGCCTACCGTTCGAACATTGCCGCCCACATTAATTACATAGCCTGACACTCCCTGCTCTTCCAGAGAACGCCCCACCATTTCCACCGCATAACCCTTGGCTATGGCACCTACGTCCAACTTCATGGCCGGGTCGGTCAATGTCACCGTACATGTCTCTTCGTCAATTACCAGATGATTGATATCCGTATGCTCTGCAGCCGCCTCCAGCTTCTCTACCGGCGGGAGCTTGGCTGCCCAAGGCTCGTCAATACCCTCCGTCCGGTAATCATGCCAGATAGACAATACACTTCCCATAGCAATATTCACCGTACCGTCGGTCTTCTCATACATTTCCTTTGCATACAACAGCATATCGATAATTCGCCGTTCCACCGTTACAGTCGGATGTACCCCATCCACAATTTCATTTATAGTGCAAAGATTTTCCATTCCGTCATACCGGTGATAAATGGTAAACAGCTTGTGATACTCTGCCAGTTCGTCCAACACGCCATTCGCTACTCCGTCAAACTCCTCCTGACTTTTGGCGTATCCGGTAATCGTCGTCACCGTATCAAAATAATCAAAGGAATAGGTAGTATATTTTTCGTTTTTCGTTTGACACCCCGCAAGACCTATGCTTTGCAAAAACATAGCACAAAGCAGTACTCGCAACCATCTTTTTTTCTTCATGCACATCCCTTTCGAACTTTATGATTTCGCTTGGCAAAGTGAGTATGCCCAGCCTCCGCCGGACGTCTTTGGGCATTCTCTCTCGCGTGCGCGCTCGTATGCCCAGCTTCGCCCTTTTGGATGCAAGCATCCACCGGACGAGGCTGGGCATTCTCTCTTTGCCTTCGCGAATATTATACCCTCTTTGATTCCGCATGTGCAACATTTTCTTTTATTTATTTCACACATTTAAAATATGCCATGGAGCCGTCTACATATAACTCTATATTCTTATACCTCTCTTCCAACACAGTCTTAAGCTGCTCTTCTGTCTGAAAAGGGGGTGTAAACCACCCTTTTTTAGACAATATGTTCTTTACAAGCCAGTCTGTTATTCGTGATTTTCCTTTAATGTAAAAGCAGGAAATAAAGGTACCATCCGTCTTTAACACTCTCCATGTTTCCGTAAAGGCCTTCTCCTTATCCGGAAATGCATGAAATCCGTTCATACTGAGGACAACATCAAACGTTTCATCTTCCATTGGCAAATTACCGACATCCCCATGTACACATTCAATATGCTGACAATTCTTTAACCGTTCTCTTGCCTGTGCAAGCATATCTTCACTATAATCGAGGCAGGTTATTTTTGCATTCTTTAAGCTACGCCATTTCTTTTCCGTAAATACTGCGGTTCCAACCGGGACATCTAATATGGATCCCGCAAAATCATCCGGAATGAATCCGAGTATTTTTCTTGCTATTTCATTGTCATCGACTCCGCTCCAAAAAAACTTAATATACATTCTGCCCCAAAAACTGCTTTGTGTCAGCACTCCGTCATATATATTCTTCGATGTACGATACGCATCCTTAACCTTATCTTCCATAAAGCTATTTCCTTCCTATCCTCTACAACCTGCCGTAATACCTATCCACTGCCTCCAAAAGATAATCCATACCTCGAATTCCCATAAACGGTATATGTTCCGCAATTTGCTTGCTACGAATCAACGGGAAAGAGGTGACCACCTTCTCACAGGACTCATCACAAAGATGCAGTGAAATATCATCCCCAAGCACAAGGCTGTATGGCTTTTCCTTTAACAATTTTATTTTTTCTCTCTCCTTTGCCGGTTTTATAATATCCTCTGCGTCAAAACCGGCCAATGAATGATTGGAAATCTTTAAGGTCACCGGGATACAAACCTCCTCCAAAGCGTCCGAGAAGCCCTGAATACGATTGACATCTCCTACAATCACAGCCTGTGGACGATTTTCCTTATGGGCGTACATGGAAGCATACATTTTATATCCGGCAGAATTCATTTTTCTCATCCGAAGTTTAGCGGTAAGTTCAGGATTCACCGGAACTCCGATAATGTCAGACACTTTCTTTAACCAACGTGAGGTTCCCTCATAACCGTAAGGTGCACCATAGACATACGGTGTCCCATAGGTTTTTTCCAGATATTTTGCCGCTTCCAGTGCCTCTTCCCTAAACACCAGATTCACCTTGGCCGCCCCAAGCTCCTTTAACGCTGTCACGGAGGAATCGATACCGAGAATCCCATGCTCCGTATAGGAAAACCCCTCCCGCATCAAAGACCTCAGTTCCCACAAATCCGAACGCATACGATAGTCACAGCCGGAAGCACCGAGGACATTATAGCTAGCTTCCTTTCTCTCCGTTTTTCCCGTTGCAAAGGACTTTGTCAGCAGGTTATAGCCTTCCCGCATGCCCAAAGAATAATCTCCCTTAAAGCCTCCGGTATCTACAGGAATCAGGCGGGCATTGATTTCCTGCTCCATGTAATTGCATACGCCCTTAATATCCGCACCGATAATCGAAGTCACAGAGGAGGAAACCACAAAAATCACCTCCGGATGATAGCCTTTATCAATTTCCCGGATAGCCTCCTCTAAACGGGTTACATCACCCATAATAATATCATCTTCACTTAAATGTGTCGTGAACAGACTCTGATTCGGTTCTACTCCCATCTGTCCATACATGCTTACGCTGAAATGCGTCGTACCTGCAGGACCGTACTCTAACACTACCGCTCCCTTTGCCGACAGCAACGTCCAAATAACTCCCATGCGGTCAGACGGAGTTGGAAGATATCTGCATAAACTCATCTTTCACTTCCTCCTTCTCCGGCAGCCAATTCCTTTGCATCCTTCGCTGCCCTCACCAATTCTGCAATTACTGCCTTGGTCACATCAAAGCCCAGCATGGAAGAAAGGTTGCCGTCATGCACCAATGCGATTTTCTTTGCTCTGAGACGTTTCTCATATTCGTGTCCAAGATAAAGATTCGGTTTCAGTTCATCGTACACATACTGTAGCGGTGCAATGTTTGCCGATTTCGTCACATACGGATTATATTTTTCAAGAATAAGCTTCACATAGGCGTCATCAACTCCCGGATAATCATTGGTCTGTATAAGGAGTGGTTCCATTCCCATAGACACCATAAATGCATTATACTCGTAACAAGATAACGAGGTATTTCCGTAGATATATTTCATACCGGATAAGGTTTCTTTTGCCTCTTCTACCAGTTGTACACATTCCCTGTACATTGCCTCCAGTTCTTCATCCATAGCAATTTTTAAATATCCGAACAATTCTCTATACGCCTGCAACACATACTCCGGTGCCACATACTTGTCAAACATAACATAAGGCGTCCCAAACCGTTCCTGCATCTTTTTCGCCAACGGAACCCCAAGTTCATTGACTACGATATTTACGCCTGCCGTTGCAGCCTGTCTGATTGCCTCCAGCGTTGTTCCTCCTGGAAGCATCATACCGATTTCAATGTCATGCTTCACTAAAACATCGTACAGCTGGGTTTCCTGAAACCTGCCTAAACGCTGACCGATAATATTTACTTTTTTATTGTTTACCTTCTCTTCACTCACCCGCTCCATCACGGAACTGCAAGCCGTTACCGTATCACGGACACCCGGAATATGGTTTGCCGTCTTAAAGTGCTCCGTATGCACCGTGAGCACCGGAATCTGGTACTGAGTTTCCAATTCCTCTGCCATAGAATCCACATCATCGCCGGTCACCTCTAATACACAGGTTGTCACAAGAAACACTACCTTTGGTGCAACATCCTCCATCAGTTCTTTAAAAGCCTCCTGCAACTTTTCCCTGCAACCGAAGGTTACATCATGATGGTCCAGTACCACGGAAAAACAACGGTTATCAATTCCTTCAAAAGAGAAACCTCCGATTGTGGCTTTTTTTGTATAGTACGTGCATTCGTCGGTTCCAAGCACCAATAAAACCGCATCCTCAATTCCCCCAACAGCCATCATCGCTCCCATCAGCGGACAATGCGCCCCCGGGAACAGTGCTGCTGTCAACTGCTTAATCTCTTTTGCACTGTTCACATCTCCGAGACGCTTTAGTCCGGAGATAATCTCAGCTCCGTTCATTCTGTATTCTCCTCCACTTTAACACTAATCTAATTCCTTATATACAATAATCGGCTTTTGACGTCCTTCCAGATAAATCACATCTGCATCTACTCCGTATACCTCTTTTAACATCTTTGGCGTAATCACTTCCGCCGGTGTTCCTTCACTGTATTTTTTTCCGTCCTTGATTACAATAATTTTATCACTGACCTCTAACGCCTGCCCCAAATCATGCAGCACCATCACAATACCGACTCCGGTCTTCTTATTCAGGTCCTTCACCATTTGCATAACCTCCATCTGATGAGATACATCCAGATAGGTTGTCGGTTCATCCAGAAATAAAATCTCCGGGTCCTGAGCCAGTACCGTAGCAATCCAAACCCTCTGCGCTTCTCCGCCGGAACATTCAAAAATGGATTTATCACGCAGATGGTAGGTATTGGTGGTCTTCATTGCCTCATCCACCAATTCATTATCCTTTACACTAAAACCGCCCAGTAGTTTTAAATGAGGCATTCTTCCGTAGCTCACCAGTTCCCTTACACGGAAGTCTGCCGGTGCACTGTGCTTCTGCGCCAGCACTCCGATACATCTGGACAGCTCCTTTGGCTTAAAACGACGAATGTCCTTTCCTTTGACAATAACCTCACCCTTCTGGTAATTTAACAACCGGGTTGCCGCCTTCAGTACCGTGGATTTTCCGGAGCCGTTCGGCCCGATAATGGACGTAATTTTATCCTTTTCAATCGTGATACTCATGTCATCTATAATAACAGACTCTCCATATCCTACCTGAATGTTCCTACAATCAACCTGCATTGAATTTTCCTCTCTTTCTTAACATATATAAGAAAAACGGTCCGCCTGTTACCGACATCACAATACCTACCGGAATTTCGAGCCCCGGTACTACGGTTCTTCCGATGGTGTCCGCCAGAAGAAGTACACATCCGCTCAACAAAATACTCGTCGGAAGCATAATTTTGTAATCCGAACCCACCAACAGTCTGGCAATATGCGGAACCAACAGTCCCACAAAACCGATCATTCCAACCTGAGATACGGTAGCCGCAGCCAGAAAGGCGGAAACCGCAGACAAGCAGATTCTGCACAAGTTCACCCGTATCCCCAGATTCTTTGCCATCTCATCCCCCAACTGCAATGCATTGGCCGGGCGAATACAAAACATCGACAAAAACAATCCGATTACCGCATATACTCCCATAACCTTGACATGCTGCCAAACAACACCGGATAAGCTGCCGTTCATAAATGCCAGCACACCGGACAAATTATCACTGTTTAGCAATTGAAGCATAGAGTTATAAGCACCAAGTACAGAATTAATTGCCACACCAGACAAAATAATTCTGGTAGGGTCAATCCCTCCCTTCCATGCCATGGAATAAATCAATACACACGCTAAGGCTGCGCCCACAAACGCAAATAACGGTAATGACATGGTAAGGCTCGGAAAAATCAGTAATACTGTAATCGCCGCCGTACCAGCACCTGCTGAAACACCTATTGTTCCAGGGTCTGCCAGCGGATTTCTCATTACCGCCTGCAAAAGCGCACCGGAGGCAGACAAAGCTGCCCCTACTAAAATCGCCATCACTATTCTAGGCAAACGAAGCTTTAACACAATCGTTTTTACCGTACTTTTCTCTTCCGAAAAAACTGCTTCTATAATTTCCTTTACAGAAAATCCACCGCTTCCCACCGTACAGGAAACCAACACCAGTACTATCAGAGACGCCAGAAGAATTCCCAATACTACGCCCACACGCAGAACAGAAACACTTCCCTCATTTCGTTTTACTTTTCCCATTCTACGTTCTCCAACTCAGTAATCAGACTGTCAAGATTATTAATAATATTAATACCGGCAGTAGAAACATACGCACTGGAAAGATAAATCACTCTGCCCTCCTTAAATGCTGCATAGGAATCCCAGTACTCCGGATTCAACGCATAAATCGCATCCATTAATGCCTTGTTATCCTCCAGAGTAGAACTTCCGCACACCACAATCAAATCCGGATTGTACTCCAAACTCTTTTCCATATCCATCTGTGCCATGGAGTGTCCGGTAGCCTCACTTGCCGGAACATATACGTTGGTAAGTCCGCAACGTTTTAACATACTGCCAAGGGTAGAAGCCTCAGAATTCATGTAAATAGAAGTCTCACTTGAAACCGTAACAGACATCACCGTTTTTCCGCTTACCTGCGTCGAAATTTTTTCAAGTCCTGCATCAGACGCAGCAAATTTCGCCAAAACCCCATCTCCCAGCGTCTTTTTCTCCTCCGTTGTGGAGAATGCTTCTACCAGCGCTTGTGTCTGTTCCTTAATCAAACTGTACACATCCATACTTGTACTGGTTAATGCTAGATAGTACACCGGAATTTCCAATTCCTCCAATGCCGCTCCGTACTGTCCCGCACTGCTTACAGGCATAATTACAAGCTCCGGTTCTAACGCAACCACCATCTCAATATCAAAGGTATCGCTCATCATTCCCGGCAAAATCACACCGTCATAATCCTCCGGATAGGAAATTACCTTCGTGGAAGGTACTGCCGCCATATCAATCCCCATTTCAAACAAAGTCAGTATCGGGTATGTACTCAGGGAAACTATCGTTTCCGGTTCCTTTTCCAAAACAATACTCTCCGTATAACCGTACTCAGCCATATGTGCCGGATACTTCAATTCGAATACGCTATCCTTCTTTTCCTTTGCTTCCGCACTCAGTTCCGTTGTAGGAGTCACATCCTTACTTTCTCCGTCATCCTTTGCACCGCAACCGGCGAATACTCCTACCGCCATTACTGCTGCCACTACCAATACTGTAATCTTTTTCTTAAACATATCTCTATTCTCCTTAAAAATTACTCTATCCCACTGTTTAAAATCTTATCAGCCAGCTCATTATATACCTGATGCATTTCAGAATCCTTCAGAACCTCAAACACCGTTCCTCCGCCGGCTTCCGCTTCCTGAATATCCGCGGAACGCGGAACCACCTGCGTAATTGTCGTCTGTATCTCCTTCAATGCTTCCTCCACAATTCCGACTTCATTGGCAATGTTTTTGGAATTTAAAATAAGCCCCTTTAACTTTGCATATCCTCGCGGTCCAAAGCTTCGAATTGCTGCCGCAATGTTATTTGCCGCATACAAAGACATCATTTCACCGGAAGAAACGATATAAACCTCTCTGGCATATCCACCACGAATCGGCATGGCAAAGCCGCCGCACACCACATCGCCTAACACATCATAGATTACAAAATCCGGCTGATACACCTCAAAAGCATTCAACGCTTCCAGCTTCTCAAATGCGGTAATAATACCGCGACCCGCACATCCGACCCCTGGGGTCGGTCCGCCGGACTCCACGCACAGCACACCGCCAAAACCTTCATACACAATATCTCCTAAGACAATCTCTTCTCCCTTCTCTTTGATTTTCTCCAACACGGTAGGAATCCGCTTCCCTCCCATCAGATTCTTCGTAGAGTCCGCTTTCGGGTCACAACCGATCTGCATCACCTTATATCCCTTACATGCCAGTGCCGCAGATAGATTCGAGGTCGTCGTGGACTTTCCGATTCCGCCTTTTCCATAAATGGCTATTTTTCTGATTTTCATTGCTTCCATTGTTTCATTAATACCTCGCTATGAACTATTTTTATACCCCAACAAGTTAGCATCAGCTAACTTGTTCTCGTTAAAAAATTCGCTTACCAGCGAACGATACTCATTATACGTAATTTTCTCGCAAAAACAATCCCTGAAACATCATGCTTTTACTCCAAAAAACTTCTGCAATGCTCCGAAACAATCCATCGCTCCGTTTCGTTTATGCTGTAAAAAAAGGAATGCTCAAAAAGCATTCCTGTACTTACTATTATAAAATTTTTACTTTTGTATGCTCCTTACGAAACACCCCGGGAGAGTCTCCCATAATCCGTTTGAACGCCGCCGAAAATTTACTTTCGTTTTCATAGCTGAACTCTTCTGCTATCTCGTCAATCGTGCGGTTCGTCCGGATTAACACCTGCGCAGCACACTGCATCTTCTGTACTCGAATAAAACTGATTACCGGCATACCGTATACACTTCGAAAAGCATTTTGTAAATAGGTATCGGACACTCCGAATTCCTGTGTCAATCTTTTGACCGTAATCTTCTCGTTAATGTTTTCCGATATGTACAGTGCAACATTTTTTACAAAATCAACCTGTGTACGCGGGACCGGAGTACGAACTTCAGCGTAACTCTCCGTTTTAGAAAACTTCAATCGATAAAACAATTCCGGTAGCTTCATCCTTAAATAATCCAGTTGCCGTTCCTTATCATCTTCATACAACGCATCAAAAAAATTCTTAACCGACTCCGACGAACGAAAAACTGTGTACGACATCACTCCGCAGATATGATTCAAAATTTCGGTCGGAACATATCCGCAACTTTCCCAGAAATCAATTATGGGACTTTGGCGTTCACTGAAATCAATTCCGATACTTATACCATGATAATGCTTGAGCGGCAAACGAAACGCCTTCTTACTTTTATCATGAATAGCAATCGAACAATCCCCAGGCATCAGGTAGAAAAACTCACGATCCACCTCCTGTTCGATACGTCCTTCCTTACAATAATGGATGCTCACATATTTTTTTAGAGAATTCTTTTTTAACATTCCAAAATCAAAGTCCGCCATATGAACCGAAATATATGCAACTTCTATGCCGGGAAACACACGATATACCACTGCATGTGCATCTCCGTTTTCATCACTGTAGAAGTAATCTGTTACGCTCTTTTTATCCTTCATACCGCTTCCCCTATCTTCCGTTCCGTCTGGGCAAAACCGGAAAAATAATCTTTTTTCCTGCCCTCATCCACTGTAAGCTGTCCTATCGTTTTCCCTTTTGCAAACATACTCCGATATACATCCGAGCACTTCTTGTACCTCGCACATGTCTTCTTCGCTGTTTCTGCATCGCCGTATACCTTCCAACCTCCGACCCACTTATAGCCATCCCCCTTGTTTGTAATAAAACCACTGACATCCTCCGGCGGATAGCCTAAAAACAAGCCTATCTCATGAGGGAATTGCTCATATTCCTGTAATCGTTTTATCAAGTGTACAATGCAGCTTGCCGGCTTTTCCTTACAGTAGCCTCTCTCCTGTAACAACTGCTCTGACGTACTGTTACTGAAATCCATACGTAACCGTTCCGGACGATACACATAGATTAACGCACGCCCTTCTCTGAATTGTAACGGTATGGCACGCACTCCCTTCTTGGTCAGCATCCGGTTCCAGCATCGCATGCATTCTCTAAGCTTCTCCTCATCGCAAAATTCCCCTGCAAATAAGTTTCCCGTTTTCATCCCTGCGAGCGTTGGCGAACAATGCCTTATCAATAACTCCTCCGACAAACCCATCCCTCCTTATACCGTATATTCATCAAGAATCTTTTTGAGTGCCGCTATGGAACTGCTGTGAGATCTGGCAATCCTTGTGTGTGAGCTTGCCTTGCCCAAGGCACAATGGACCATCTTATGCGACACCGTATTGGTAAACAGAACAAGCAAGTCAGGTGCTCCCATATTTTTCAATCCGTTTGTCATTTTAGGATATACTTTCACTTTACATTTATAGTAACTGCATAGCTCCGCATACTCTCTGACCATGCACTCATTTCCTCCGATGATTGCCACACTCATGATATACACCTCCAGATTTTCGCCACATGGGTTAGCGCCTGCTAACCCATGTGTTATAAAGTAGTTAGCCGCAGCTAACTTTAAGGATAAGTATATATAACTCTCTCTAAAATGTCAATACTCTTTTTTCAACATTTATCAAAACAGCAAAACGGCACCGTAGCCACAAACTACCGTACCGTTTTCGCAAATATAAAAGGGGAGGCGAACCTCCCCTTACTTATCTTTGTCACTTACTTTAACTTGGAAGCCGCCTTTGTAAAACCGCTAACTGCCATCGTACATCCTGCGGTCTGTAAGTCAGCGTTACCGTAGCCGTCAGCACCAACAAGTGCCTCAACCTCGGCAACGGTCTTGCCTACACATGCAGCATCAAATGCAGCTGCCTGCTCAAACCACTCCTTCACGGTACCGTCACCGTTTAAATCCTGACCGTATGCGCTCATACCGTAGTTGGCACCTGCCTCCTTCTTAGAGGAAACAGCCTTGGTCAAATCGTAAGTAGAAGCACCGGTTGCATCAAAGGTGAACTTCACCTGTACGCAATCACTGGTAGCCGCCACAATCTTGCCCTCTGCATCTACAGCAACTGCAAGGAAAGTAGTCTCTAACTGATTCTGACCGTCTGCATCCTCGGTAGCATCCTTGCAGGACTGGGCAGTGGATACACCAAGCTTTAAGGTATGCTCTGCAGTCACATCGGAAGCCACTGCATTGTTGTATGCCTTCTCGATTGCCTGTACAAACTCGGTAACGGCAATGGTACAACCTGCATTAATTACATCTTCGGTACCCTTACCTTCACCCGCAACCAAAGCCTTAACCTCGTCAAGAGTCTTTCCGCAAACAACGCTTTCGAATGCATCTGCCTGCTCATACCACTCCTTTACTGCTCCGCCGTATGCAACCATGTTGTATGCATCGCCGAGCTCATACTTGGTAGCGAAAGAATCATTCGCAACAGCCTTACCTTCACCGGTATAAGCTACGGTAGCATCTGCGGTGTCAATCTGGCATGCAACAATCTTACCTGCAGCATCTACGGTAACTACAGCTACATTCATGGTAGCCTGACCCTGACCATTTGCATCTTCCTCTGCATTGGTTGCCTTGGAAACCTCAGTAACCACGCCCATACCAAACTTTAAGGTCTCAGCCTCCTTCTTACAGCCTACCATAGATACAACCATAAGAACACTAAGAGATAAACAAAGTAACTTTTTCATTTTCATGGAAAACTCCTCCTTGTTGTGTACTTGTTAATTTATTATCAACCTCATTATGCACTACAATATGAACTTTGTCAATACCAATTTATATCAATTTCTTAGGTATTCGTTTCACAATAATCGCACCGCACAAACCCACAAAGATGCCGGACACCGTACCGGTAATTGTAAGAACAATCAAATAATAGCCAAGTTCCGCCGTCCCAAGCAAAACCATCGCGGTTAGTATCTGCCCCACATTATGGAATACACCTCCGGCCACACTGACCCCCACCACGGATAACAAATTCATTTTTTTTAACAGCACCATGACTACCATGCTTAAAAATGCTCCCACAAGGCTGTAGACAAGCGCCATCATATTTCCGAACATAAAGGATACCGCTAACATACGAATCAGAGATACCGTTGCTGCCTCCCGCAAACCGAACCTGTACAACACAAATACAATAATAATATTCGGGAGACCGATTTTTATTCCTGGAACCGCATGAAACAACGGCGGCAAAAGCGATTCCACATAAGCCAGAATCAGTGCCACTGCGGTACAAAGGCCGAGCACGGCAATCTTTTTCGTTGTAGGTCTCATAGCAATACTCCTTTACACAACAATATCCGGTGCATCTTTTTCTTCTGTAGCATAAACCGTTATTACAACCTTATGAGGCAGACAGACAATACTTTCGCCTTCTCTTTTTATCGGCTTGTGCCCGGCACAAATACCATCCGGACAGGTAGCATTCTCCACATAAGCTTGTCCATCCTTTATTACCAGTACATTCAACTCTTCATCCTCTGCTCCCGTACGAATTTCCACCGTGACATCTTCGGAAAGAGAATAAGTGCCAAACTCTTTTCCGTCCACTGTCACTACTACTTTATCTCCCTCTCCCCGAAGAAAATAAAAGCAGAGTCCGCATACGGAAACAAGCAGCAATAATGCTACAATAAAAATAACATCGTTACGAAATAGTCGCCCACCGTTTTTTGCGGTGGGCGTAGTCTCTCTTTTTTGATTCATCATTCTTCTACCTTGAAATCTTCAAACTCCTCGGAAAGATCCGGGAAGAATACCTGCTTTAAGCTACCGGTCGGACAACTCTCTGCACACACTCCGCATCCTACACATTTAGCATAATCAATTTTTGCCAAATTATTCGTTACGGTAATTGCTTCATGAGGACAAGTCTTTACACACTTCATGCAACCGATGCATGCATTTTTACATGCTTTACGGGCATCCGCGCCCTTGTCCTTACTGTTACACATAACAACCACTGCAGCCTCCTGCGGCACCATAGAGATAACCTTTTTCGGGCAAAGGCTCTCACAAAGTCCACAACCGAGACACCGACTGGTATCTACGTGAGCAATACCGTCCTTCATGCAAATGGCATTGGCAGGACAAGCTGCGGCACAATCTCCGAGGCCCATGCAACCGTACTGACAAGACTCCGGACCGCCGTACAACATAGCAGCTGCCTTACAGCTGGTTACGCCCACATAGTCCGTTTTGGTAGCCGTAGCTTCGCAATTCCCATTACAATGAACAAAGGCAACCACATCCTTCGGAGGCTCTACCTCAATACCGAGCAAAGCACCCAGCTCCTCTGCGGCAGACTCGGCACCCGGAACACAGAGGTTCGGCTTTGCCTTTCCTTCTGCCACCGCCACCGCGTAATCATCACAGCCTTTATATCCGCAAGCACCGCAATTGACACCCGGAAGACAGGCACGAACCGCTTTGACAGCCTGATCCTCTTCCACTCCGAAGAACCGGGACATGACCGCAATCAGCAGACCCGCAAGTAAGCCGATGGCACCTACTACTAAAAAAGCAATCAAAATATTCATACTCTTTCGTTACCTCCTTTACGCAAACAGCGCATCCACAACACCCGCAAAGCCCATGAAAGCCAGCGAAATGAAGGAAGCAGCGATCAATGTAACGGCAAGTCCGCGGAACGGTGCCGGCACACGACTTTCATCGATGCGCGAACGAAGTCCCGAGAACAATACCATTGCCAATAAAAATCCGAGACCACAGCCCAAAGAACTTACCATGGACTCTAAGAAATTGTAACCGTCGTTAATGTTGTTAATCGCAACACCAAGTACGGCACAGTTGGTGGTAATCAGCGGAAGATACACACCAAGCCCCTTGTGCAGTGCCGGAGAAAATCGCTTTAACAAAAGCTCCAAAATCTGCACTAAAGAAGCAATTACAAGGATAAAGATAATATTCTGCATATAGCCGAGACCTACCTTATCCAAAAGCAAATACTGAATCGGCCAGGTTACGGCAGTCGCCAAAAGCATAACCGCAGTAACCGAGATCCCCATACCAACCGCCTGATTTAACTTCTTGGAAACACCCAGGAACGGACAGATTCCAAGGAAACGGCTGAGCACATAGTTATTTACCAATACCGAAGAAAGTAAAATAACGATTAATGTCTTAAAAACTTCCATTACTGCTCATCTCCTTTCTTCATACATGCACCGGTATGACAGTTCCCTGCAGACGGACAGCCCGCACAGGAAAAATCTGTTTTAAGCGGAGCCTTACCGGAGGTAATCACATACACAAGAGCAATCAGTAAACCGTAAACCAACATACCGCCCGGAGCCTTTACAAGAATCGCAATCTTGTACGGCTCAAGGAACGGAATAGGGATTCCCGCAAAGCTTGCGTTACCGAACACTTCACGAATAAATGCCATGGCACAAAGAGCAATGGTAAAACCGATACCCATGCCGATACCGTCAAGTGCGGAACGAAGTACATTATTCTTTCCGGCAAACATCTCCGCACGGCCGAGAATAATACAGTTTACCGTAATGAGTGCCAGGTATACACCGAGCATCTCATAAAGCTCCGGAAAGTACGCCTGTACAATCATCTGTACAATGGTAACAAATCCCGAAATAATAACGATATAACAAGGGATACGAACATTGTCCGGAATCACTTTACGAAGCAGGGAAATCAACATATTGGAGCAAATCAGTACTACCATTGCCGCAATTCCCATACCGAAGGCACCAACCAGATTCGTTGTCGTCGCAAGCGTCGGACAAGTACCCAGAATCAATACCAGCACCGGATTCTCCTTCAGAATACCTTTCGTTAAAACAGCTAAATTATCGTTATTCTTCATTTCCGGCACCTCCTTCTAAAATCTTCACAGACTCAAACGCACGTAAAATTGCTTTTTTATAACCGTTAGTAGTAAGCGTTGCACCGGAAATACCGTCAACAGCTTCATAATCCGCCTCGGTCTTTCCTACAAACTGTCCGTAGAAGGACTCCTCTGCACACGCGGAACCGAAATTCGGCGTTTCTGCCTGAGAAACCGTCAGACAGTCAATAATCTTTCCGTCCTTTGTCATGGACACCTTGATATAAATATACTCTCCGGACGCCGGATGATAATCATCGCCGCCGTTGATGCCGTATCCGGCACCCTTTACATTAAGAACATAATTGCCGGTCTCTGTCTTCGTTGCGGATACAAGAGCGGACGGCAAATCAGCATATGCTGTCAAATCAATCTCCTTCTCCACAGAAGCATTCAAAATCGCCATCTGCGCAGAAACATTCGCTGCCACATCGCCTTCTGCACCGGATACTACTGCACCGGATTCATCCACACCGATAAACTGCTCACCGATGATACACACGGCACCCTTACCGTTATCTGCGGTATAAACCGCATCAATCCCCTCAATCACTTCGGTCAGGAACAGCTTCGTAAACTTACCTTCTCCTGCAGGAAGGGCCTCAGTCAGATTATCCGCAAGAATCTCCTCTTCGCTACGAATATCCACGGAACCGCCACCGAGAATCGTTGCTGTGTTGATGGCATCCTTTACCGCATCGCGATAAGCCGCCGTAGTCTTGGTAGCACCGGAGATAATATCTACTGCCGCCACTTCATCACTGTTCTTACCGGTGAAATTCTCACCGAAAGTTTTCTCATGACCTAAGGTCTCGTTAGAGGACAGACACACCGCTCCACTGACCGTACCATCGGCATTTACGCCGCACATAATCACAAACCCGGAACCGTAGCCCGTAGTGGTAAGCTTCACCACATATCCGCCGCCGGCTTCTTTATAAGCCTCGGTTACGGTAGACGGAAGTTCATAAGAAGAAAGATCCAACTTTTCAAAATCCGTACCGTTCGGCATTACCACCAGAAGTGCCTCGTTCGCGGCAGCATTCTGGTTCTTTTCGATAATCGGAGCCGTAATGGCATTGGTTGCGGCAAGTAAAATCGAAATCACCGCACAAATCGCCGTCAGCACCACAATACTCTTTACATTTAAAGACTTCTTCATGCTTTCTTACCTCCCACTCCAAAGACTTTGTGCCTTGTCCAGGAATCAATGTAAGGCGTCAGAATGTTCATAAACAAAATTGCGAAAGATACACCCTCCGGATATACGCCGAAATAACGAATCACGAAGGTAATGAGACCCGCACCAAGACCAAAAATCAGCTTACCAGCCGCAGTGGCCGGGGAAGTCACATAGTCCGTTGCCATGAAAATCGCACCGATGAATAAACCACCGGAAAGAATCATTGCCAAAGCGCTCGTGAAATCCATCCCCTCCATAAAGAAGGAGCATACAAATACAGTACCGATATAGGCCACCGGAATGTGCCAGGTAATGACACGACGTACCAAAAGGTAAACGAAACCAAGTACAAGAGCCAGTACACAGGTCTCACCGATAGCTCCGCCGTTAAGGCCCAGGAACAAATCAAGCAAAGACGGCATTGCCACACCTTCGCTCAGGCTGAGCGGTGTTGCACTCGAAACCGTATCCACTACCGTCGGAAATGCCTGTACCGTCATGGAACCGAAGGCAATGAGCATAAACACACGGGCGGTGATGGCCGGATTCACCGGATTACATCCGATACCGCCGAACAAACACTTTACAACTACAATCGCAAACAAAGCACCCACTACACACTGCCAAAGCGGAATATTCGCCGGCAGATTCAGTGCAAGGAGCAGGCCGGTCACCGCGGCACTGAGATCACCGATGGTCTGACCCTTCTTAATCATTTTGTTAAACAATGCTTCAAATCCCACACATGCGGCAATACAAACAGCAACCACCAAAAGGGAACGCAACCCGAAAATCACCGTTCCCGCAATCGTAGCCGGAAGCAGGGAAATCAACACATCACGCATAATCCCCGCAGTAGACTGACCACTGTGTATATGAGGGGAAACAGAGAGCTTTAATTTGTTACTCATGCTTTTGCCTCCTCCTTTGCTTTTTCTTCTCTTAAAAATACTTTTGCCAGCTTATTGTTCTGAACCAACGGGCGATTGGCCGGACAAACAAAACTACAGCAACCGCATTCCATACATGCATTTACGGACAAATCCTCAAGCAACTCTGCATTCTTATTCTCGAATGCCTTGGAAATCGCCGCCGGAGCCAAACCGAACGGGCAGGTATTGGTGCAGGCACCGCAACGGATACACGCCGTAGTCTTCGGAAGCTTCGCTTCCTTCTCGGTCAACGCTAAAATCGCATTGGTATTCTTAATCACCGGTGCGGAATCATCCGGCACCGTAAGCCCCATCATCAGACCGCCGTATATGAGTTTTGCCGGTTCTGCGGTCAAACCGCCGCAAAATGCAAACATCTCTGCCATGGAAGTACCGATCGGAGCGATTACATTCTGCGGATTCTTTACTGCGCCACCGTCCACGGTAACACACTTTTCCGTAAGAGGCATACCGGTCTGTAAATAAGAACCGATGGTAGCAAGGGTCGTACAGTTAATCACAATACACCCCACATCAATCGGAAGCTTTCCTACCGGAACAGCCTTACCGGTGGTATGGTAAATGAGAACCTTCTCACCTCCCTGCGGATACACCGCCGGAAGCACCTTTACCTGAAGCGTGCAGGCATCCTTTACATCCTCCGAAAGCTGCTTCATGGATGCAATCGCAGTCTTCTTATTGGACTCGATACCGATAATTACGTTTTTAATACCAAGGTATTTGCTCAACACACGCAATGCATACGCCATATCCTTACCACGCTCTACCATGGTCACGGTATCACTGGTTACATACGGCTCACACTCCGCTCCGTTAATTACAAGATACTCAATACGAGCCGGGTCAACATTAAACTTCACATGGGTAGGGAAACCTGCTCCGCCAAGACCTACGATTCCGCTCTCCGTCAGTGCCGCCATAAGACTTTCCTTGGAATCCACTACCGGTGCCTTAATACTCTCATCGATCGTCATCTCGCCGTCAGACTCAATCACTACTGCCGGCGCCTTTGCACCGTTTGATAACAGAAAGTCCTGAATCTTAACAACTTTACCGGATACACCGGAATGAATCGGAGCGGAAACCATACCGTCCGCCTCTGCAATCTTCGTGCCTACCTTTACCGAATCTCCGACCTTTACAATCGGACGTGCAGGCTTACCGATATGCATCACCATCGGAATCGCTACCGTATTTGGAGCATCCATACGGGCTACCGGCTTATCCTGTGTGTTTTTTCTATGGGGAACATGAACCCCGTGAAGAGAAAAAGCCATTGTTCAACTACCTTTCTTTTATATATTCTGAGATCAAACTGCAACAGAT
>CAZJEN010000041.1:0-23789 GCA_964545045.1 uncultured Lachnospiraceae bacterium
AATTTTAAATGAGGATGGTTTCAGAAGTGAGTAGCTGAAAACCACCGCAGTCCAATATAGATGAGATGGATTTTTAATGTGAGATGATTGAAGAGGATGCTACAAAACTATAATTTTGAGAGTGTAAATAATTTTGTGTAAACCTCTTAGATTAATGAAAAAATATCGGATTCATAGTGTCGAGGGTTCTAATCCCTCATCCCCTATGATTTTTACACAACAAACCCAGACTGTCAATAGGCAGCCTGGGTTTCCTTGTATTCTTTTTCTTATAAGTTTAAAGATAGACTAAGTAGAGATGTTTGCAATAGAATATCATCTTTTGATTGCAAAGAGTGCACATGATAGTGTTAAACTGCCGAATAAGGTATAATAGGTTTTACTACTATAGGAAATAGATGTACCTCCCCCTTGACTCTCCCCTTAACTGTAATGTTATAACCAAGCTGTAATCAAGAAACAGCGCTGTTTCGCAAACGAAATTCGGCAAGGGAAATACTTTTATCAGCGTTTCCCTAAGCAAAGAAAGGTGTGTTGCTATGTACAAGATTGGTGAATTATCACGGCTTTGCCGTATCCCGGTCAAAACGCTGCGGTATTATGACAACGAAGGTCTGCTTGTGGCGGACGAAATTGACCGTTTTACGGGCTATCGCTATTATTCTGCCGCAAGGATTGCGGATTGCAATCGCATTATCTCACTCAAGGAACTTGGTTTTTCTCTGGAGGAAATAAAAAAGCAATTGCGGGCAAGTACGGATGAGGATATCCTTGCATTGGTAGATGCCAAGAGCGCGGAGATTGAGGAAAAATCCAAGGAACTTTCCTTACAGTTGAAGAAATTAAATCACATCAGGAAAACATTATCGGAAGGGGAGAGTGCGATGTTTCCTATGGCAATTCGAAGCGGTGACACCATCCGTGTCGCTTATGAAAGAAAAATGTACGCAACCAAATCCGAGGCGGAGGAGGCGGTTATGCAAATGAAAGCTACCTTGCCGAAACAGGTGGTTGGGGAGCGTACAGTCATTGTAAATTATGAGATAGAATATCGTGAAAGAGACCTTGACCTTGCCGCTTGCGTGGAAATCACCGGCGGGCTTGCAAAGTCTTTGGGATATGAAGAGAAGACGCTTACCTTTTCGGGAGAGCTGGCGACTTTGGTTTGCAAACGAGAGCAGCTCGACGATGGGTATCGCTCCATGTTGTCCCAGATTCACGAAATCGATTACCAAATCATCCGAGCATCCTATGAAATCTATTATGAGGACGGCACGGTAGAGCTGAAAATCCCTGTATGCAAAAAAGTGAAATGCATGGATCCGACGATAGAAAAACAAGACTTTGAGAATGACGAAGCTGTGGTTGGTAAGTGGGAAATCAGGGACATTATTATGAACAAGGAGCAATTTGTTTACGGATATCCGAAATGTCCGGAAGCAGAAAACTCTGTTTGGAAAGAAATCTGTTTTCCGGAAGGCGGTGAGTCGTATTGGTTTCTGAAAGGCTGGACAAAGGGCTTTTTATATCTGGAAGCAACGATTCCGGCACCGCATCTTGTGGCAATGCCGTATTCCATTGAGTCTATGAACGGGCATACTATGATGTTTTTAGAAATCCCCCGCAGGTACGAAGACGGGAGCAGAGATGCGGTTCCGCAGTTGCTGGTGTTTGAGAAGGTTATTTAGAAAAAAAGTCGGGCACGTCCCTTCGCTTTACGCTATAATAAACTCATACTTGCAAGTGAACAGGAGCGAACGAGATGAATTATTACGAGCGAATACAGAATTCCATTGACTTTATTGAGGACAATCTGGCAGAGGAGATTACGGTGGAGCAGTGCGCGAAACAGGCCTATATGAGCGTTTCGGGCTATTATCGGATGTTTCTGTCGGTGGTGGGGTATACCATAAAAGAATATATCCGCATGCGGCGGTTAACGGTGGCTTGCGAGGAACTGATAAAGGAGGAATGCTCGGTGACGGAGGTTGCCGTAAAGTACGGGTATAACTCCACGGATAGCTTTACGAGAGCCTTTAAAAGTCAATTCGAGACGGTACCTTCGAAGGTAAAAGACATTTCTTCGCAACTGAAAATAAATCAATTTGCGAGGATTAATATTATGGAACGATTTTTTGAAGAGAACAGCGCGTGGGTGGAGAACTACCCGGATATCAAGGTTATTAAGGAACTTTCACCGATGAAGGTGGCTTGTTTTACTTATTTCGGAGACGAGCCGGAAAGTCATGCCTTTGAGGAAATAAAGAAGTGGGGCAAGGCCCAGGGGATTTCCTTTTCGGACCAAAGCTACCGGATTTTTGGTTATAATAATCCGGATCCGTCGGATGTGGATTCGGATGAGAACTACGGGTATGAGTTTTGTGTAACCATTCCGGATGAACTGTACGAGATGTTGGAGAATGTGCCGGAAGACTTTACAAAGGGAACTTACGACTGCGTGAAACGGCGTACCCTGTCTGGTGGAAAATTTGCAGTGACTTCTGTGAAGAGGGAGGGAAAAGAAGATATCGGCGAAGGTATTATGCTTGCCTGGAAGCGGTTCAACGAATGGTTGCGTATGAGTAAGTATACTTGGGGTGGCAAGCAGTATTTAGAAGAGCACTTAGGTTTTTCGGAGGAGGAGACTCACATCGGTGGTGTGGATTTGTATATTTCTATTCAGGATGCACCGGTTAGGAAGTAAAAGATGAATAGGTGCCGGGCAGACGTAAATGTTTGCTCGGTTTTTCACATCCTCAAAAAAGTCAAGAAATCCTCCTCACATAGTGTATAATAGACTTACATCGCGATGCAAAGAAAGGAAGTTGACTATGAGTTATCCGTTACACACCCGTGCCATTATGGGCTACGTGGAGGCACATGTCCGGGAAGGAAAAATCGACTATACCGAGCTGGAACGTAGGATGGGATTTTCCTATGCTCACATCCGGGACTTTTTTAAGCGGCATACGGGCATTTCGCTGGGAAGCTATGTGCGCACCAGACAGTTGGTTGCGTCGGCCTTTGAACTGCTGCATACGGACAAGTCGGTGATGGACCTGGCCCTTGCCTACGGGTTTTCCAACCACGAAAGCTATACACGCGCCTTTACAAAGGCTATGGGACGGACGCCCAGTGCCTTTCGCAAAGAGCGGCCGTTGATGGGAACGTCGGAGCTGGCGGAAGGGGTGTACGGTATCGGATTGCTCAGTCGGAAAGAGCGAAGGAGCGATGTTGAGATGAGACAGAAGGAAAAGTATCAGAACAGTGACAGTACAATTTTATACGGGGTTCCGAAGGTGGAATGGGGCACCTACGGCGGTTCTACCCCGTATCCGATTTGCTTAAAGGCATGTGCGGACTACTTGGGAGAGGATTTGGATTATGCGGATATTTTAGTGGCCTGCGGTGGAGCTTTCCGCTTTACTTGGAATGAAGAAATGTGGGATATGAGTAATGTGGACATTTACCATACCTTTACCGAAGGTGGAGAAGAAACGGTGTATTCCTACGCGGCTAAGGCATTAGGCAGAGAGTTCTCCATGATCGGAAGAACGGAAAGCACCACCAAGGAAGAGTTTATTGCCTTTATTAGGAAGCATATTGACGAGGGGCACCCGTGTATCGCCCAGGGTATCATCGGGCCGCCGGAGGCGTGTATTATTACCGGCTACCGGGACAACGGAAACACCTTGCTTGGCTGGAACTTTTTCCAGAAAGACCCGGCATTCGGCGGAGCTGTGACCTTTGACGAGTGCGGTTACTTTGTTTGTGACAACTGGTGGGAGAACACGGATACCCAGGCGGTGATGTGTCTCGGCCCGGTGGAAGGCGAACCGATCGGAGTGAAAGAGATTCTGAAAACGGCTGTAGACGTTATGACCGGACGGCAGGACGGACCTTACCGTAAGGGTGTGGCAGGCTATGTTGCTTGGGCGAAGATGCTTTCCGAGGACAGTGCATTTTCCGGAGAGAATGAATCTCTGTTGTTTGAGAAAATGCTTTGTCAGGACGATGCTACCACCTGTTTGATTGATGGAAGAGGCTGTGCGGCAGAGTATTTCAAGCGACTTGCTGAGAAGGAATCCGAGTGTGCGGAGGTAAATGACAGCGTCAACGTAAAGAATGCAGAGAACTACAAACTGTTGGCAGAATTGTTTGCGAAAGAAAAGAGCCTTGCGGAGCAGACTTGGTCCTTGCTTGGCGGTTGGGATAATATGGAGCAGAGACCGGCAAAGCTTGCGGAGAAAGCGGTACGGAAACAGGCTCGCGAGTATATCAAACAGATTGAGGCGTCGGAAGAGAGATGCCTTGGAGTGCTGAAGGAATTGAGTGAATAAATAAGTAAGAGAGAAGCCGGGCAGACGTTAGGTTTGTCCGGCGTTTTTTGTGAGACGATAAGGCGGTATACCACTTGTGTTTTTACTGATTTTCAGTTAAAATAATAGAAATAACATTCCGCTCGGTGTGGGCGGTAAAAGGTGAATTCCAATGAGAAAGGGGTTAATTCCTATGAAAAAAAGAATTGCAGTCTTTTGTGCAACAAGTCTGGCAATCGTGTCGATTTTGGGATGCGGTACGGAAACGGGAAGTGATGCGCCGAAAGATAAGACGGCGTTGGTGGAGGAACATTTGACAGCAACCCCGGAAACGGATAAAGAGGCAGAGGATACTGAGGATATAACGGAAGATCCTGGCGCAACCGATATTCCGGACGTCACGGAAGCACCGGGCCTGACAGAGGCACCTGCAAAAACGGAAGTTCCGGCTCCGACAGACGTACCAGTGGCAACAGAAGCACCGACTCCGACCCCGGTACCTGTACCGACGGAAGCTCCTCATGAGCACAGTTATGTAGAAAGCATAGCCATAGAAGCTACATGTGAAGCGGTCGGTGAGAAGAGTTTTCTTTGCGAATGCGGAGACAGTTACACGGAAGTGATAAATGCGAGCGGGCATTCCTACGGTAGCTATGTTTATAACAAGGACGCAACCTACGAAGCAGACGGAACGGAGACGGCAGAGTGTTCTGTCTGCGGAGATACGGATACGCGGAAAAAGGCCGGTACGAAGCTTGTGGTGACCTACCCGGTAAAATATAAGATAACCGATAAGGGCGTGGTAATTACCGGTTTGTCCGATTCCTTCAAGGATAAGAAGCTGGTGATACCGGCAGAAATCGAAGGAAAGCCTGTGGTCCGGATTGACGACTATGCTCTGGCATGGAATAATTTCACAAGTGTGGTAATCGAAGACGGTATAAAGGAAATCGGACAAAGTGCATTTATGCAGTGTAAAAAAATGGAAAGTGTTACTATCCCGGACAGTGTAACCACCATAAATGACTATGCATTTCAGACCTGTACTTCTTTAAAGAAGGTTGTGATTCCGGGAAGTGTAAAAGAGATGGGAATCCGTATTTTTGACGAATGTAGCGGACTGAAAGAAGCGGTGCTTATGGACGGTGTGGAGTACATCGGGCATACCATGTTTACGTTTTGTTCCAGCCTGACGAAGGTGACTATACCGGATAGTGTAAAGGAAATCAGACATAGTGCATTTGCATGGTGCAGCGGATTGAAGGAGATTGATTTGCCGGATAGTATAGAAACCATGTTAGGCGGTGTATTTACGGAGTGCAGAGGGCTGACTTCCGTAACCCTTCCGAAGAATCTGAAGGTGATAGATGATTCTCTGTTCTTTTCCTGCGAGAATCTGACCCATGTGGAGATTCCGGACGGTGTGGAGAAGATTGAACGGTTTGCTTTTGGCTTCTGTAAGAGCTTAGAGCAGATTACCATTCCGGATAGTGTGACGGAACTTGTGAAGAATGCGTTTAGTTCCTGTTATAAGTTAAATCATGTGGTGATACCGGATAGTGTGAAGAACATCGGAGAGATGGCGTTTAGTGAGTGTTATGAGCTTGCAGATGTCACATTGCCGAAAGATGTGGAAATAGGGAATATGGCATTTTATTGGACTCCATGGGGAGAAGAATACGGGTTAATGGGGGAAAACAGAGAATAAGAGAAGACAGGTGCCTGGCGGACAGACTGCTTGGCACCTTTTTGGCACTATAGGGTATTTTGCATTTCCTTAAAGAGACCAACATGCCAAAATCGGAAATGTTTTTCCTTAAACTATCGTGTATGCTATAGGTGTAGCTACAACAAAGAAACGAAAGGGGTGTAAGTGTGTACAAAGAATTGATACAAGACAGCATTGATTATATCGAAGATAATCTGAAGTGCGAGATTTCCGCACAGGAATTAAGTGAAAAGGCCGGCTTTTCCTTGTTCCATTACTATCGGTTATTTCAGACTGCGGTAGGGTTGCCGGTGATGCAATATATTTTGCGCCGGAAGCTGCTTCATGTGATTTATGAAATCAGTTGCGGGAGCAAAATGATTGATGCGGCGCTAATGTACGGATTTGAAACCCACGCGGGATTTTACAAAGCCTTTGTGCGGGAAATCGGCTGTACACCTGCACAGTACTTAAAACAATATAAGGTAAAGAAGCCTTATCGGATTAACATTTTTAAGGAGGAACATATTATGGTCTCACATAAGAAAGTAACAGAAATTTTAAAGACATGGGGATTGGAAGATGAAACCGTCTCCGATATTTATTACGACGGAACCGGCAATAAAAATGAGTCTGCGGTTTATGTAGGAGAGGATTATGTGCTGAAGTTTTCCGCAAATTTAGGTAAGCTGAAAAGCAACATTGCCATTTCCAAGGCATTGGAGAATGTAGGTCTGTATGCGGCAACGCCGGTGGCAACTCTTGCGGGAGAAGAGTACATTGCGGACGGAGAGCTTTATTTTTGCCTGACGAAGCGTCTGGCGGGACATCAGATTAAGACCGGAAACATGTACGAGGATGATTTTACGGAAAAGGCTCGTTTTGTGGGCGAGGTCATCGGTCAGATGAACAAAGCACTTGCAGAGGTAGAGGTGTTGGTAAAGGATGCCGACATGTACGGAAGTGTGACCGGTTGGGCGATTCCGCAGCTTACGGGGAAGCTTGATGTGTCTGAGCAGATATTCGGTGAGTACGAAGAAGTATTCGGGAAGCTGTTGCCGAAGCTTCCGAAGCAGGTCATTCACAGAGACCCGAATCCGGGCAATATTATTGTGGCAGAGGATAAATGGGGCTTTATCGATTTTGAGTTAAGCGAAAGAAATGTAAGAATCTTTGACCCGTGTTATGCGGCAACGGCGATTTTGTCCGAAAGCTTTGAGGCAGACAACGAAGCGAAGTTGACAAAGTGGATTCAGATTTACAAGAACATTATCTGCGGTTACGATACGGTTGTGAAGTTGTCCCAGGAGGAGAAAAAAGCAATTCCGTATGTGGTATTGTCCAATCAGTTGTTAGCCCTTGCCTGGTTTGCGGGGCAGGAAAAGTTCCGGGAACTCTATGAAACCAACAAGAAGATGACCGAGTGGATGGTCAGCGTATTTGAAGAACTTAGAATTGAATAAGAGAGAGCTGAACTGATTTCGGTGGAAAAACACTTGCATGTGATGTGCAGGTGTTTTTCGTTTTTAGGGGACTTTTTTCACGCTTGTATATATACCCCGAATTTGATAAAATAATACTATGACTTTGTGATACCAAAGAAGCACCACAAAGGAGGGACTTTATGTTGAAACTAGGCTATGCACAAGCGGATATTACGCCCACCGAACCGATGGAACTGGTGGGCTTTTACCGACCGGATAATGTGTCAAGGGGTGTGCAAAGTCCTTTAATTGTTCAGGTGTCGGTGTGGGAAGAGGATGAGCGCTGTTGCTTGCTTACTGTGGACAGTCTTGGGTTTATGAAAGATATGACAGATTTGCTGCGGGAACGGGTGTGCCGTATCCTCGCTGTGTCGATGGACAAGGTTATGGTGTGTTTTTCTCATACCCATTCGGCACCCAACGCGGACAGCGAGAAGCAATACTTTGAAATGATATGTGAAAAGGTTTCGGAGGCGGCCGAACGGGCGATGACCGGTTTGAAGCCTGTTTGTGTAGGTTATGGCAATGTCGAAGTAGAGATTGGCGTGAACCGAAGACCGGGAGGTTTGAAGGTAGACAAGCGTGTCGGATTTTTACTGTCCCGTGAAGAGGAAAACGGGAAGAATCGCTTGCTTCTGGTACGTCTGACGGCCCACGGAAATGTGTTAAAGGCCGATAATTACCGGATTTCACCGGACTATTTTGGAGCAGTACGGGAGGAACTGCAGGAACAATACGGTTGTCCGGTTATGATATTACAAGGAGCTTCCGGGAATATTGCGCCGAAGTATTTTGATTCAGAGACCACACCGGTTGACGCAAGGGGACCGGCCTTTGTCCGGTCAAAGGATGCGTTACATAAAATGGCGGAGGAAGTGCGAGAGAAGCTTGCGGAGCATACAGAGAGGATGATGTTTGCTAAAGATACGACCGTGAGAATGTATTCCAAAGAAACGACGCTTCATGCAGAGGTCCCTTCTTTAGCGGTTGCGGAAAAAATCGCGTCGGAAGCAAAATTGCTTTGCGGAATCGACGGTACGGAATGGCTGGAGGAAGTGAAACGGTTGCATGAGCAGGGGGGGCGGCGACAGGAAGAGTGTGCGGAGGTACAATATTTTTCTGCTGGAGATTGGTGCCTGTGCGGAGTACCTTATGAGCTGATGACAGAGTTTGCATTGGGCGGCGTGGAACGAACAGGAAAGGAGTTCTTTTATATAAACGGATATACCAACGGTTGTTTGTCATATTTTCCGATGAAGGATGAGTTTGACAAAGGCGGTTATGAGGTTTACTGGTCCATGTTGATTTATTACAAATATTTTCACCGGGTATTTCCGTTTGAACGGGAATCGGGAGAGAAATTATTGGAGTTTATGATTAAAAATATATAATAAAGGAGAAGTTTTATGGGCGTTATCAGGTACACATTTTATTCCGAATCTCTGCGTGAGCAGACCAACATTATGGCCATTGTGCCGTCCTTTGAGCCGTGGCGGCATAAGATGAGCGCAAAGGAGTTTTACGGAACTTATCCGAAGCACAAGGTGCTGTACATATGTCACGGCGGTTCCGACGACAGTTCCTTGTATCTGCGCAGAACCCGCATCGAGGAGTACGCCAACGAGCGGGATTTGATTGTGATTTTCCCGGAGGTGCGGAACAGCTTTTACAGCAACATGGTGCGGGGCAAGAAGTATTTTACCTATCTGACGGAGGAACTGCCGAAGGTGGTGGAGAATCTGCTTCCTGTGTCAAATAAAAGAGAGGACCGGTATGTTCTCGGCAATTCCATGGGCTCCCACGGTGCCTTTAAGTGGGCGTTAAATTGTCCGGACTATTTTGCGGCAGCAACGGGCATGTCCGGCGCGGGCGATTTGGAGGAACTGGGCTTCTACGACAGAATGCCGGACCGTATTATCAATTCCTTCGGTACTTTGGAAGAGTACAGAGGCAGCTACAATGATTTTAAGTTCCTTTATAAGAAGCATTTGGCGGAGGGCGTGTCTTTGCCGCGGCTTTATGCATGCTGCGGTACCGAGGACGGCTTCTGTCCGGGGGCAAAGAAGTTTGCGGTGGACGGAAAAGAAGCGGGCCTGCCGATTTTATTCGAAGAAGGTCCGGGCGGTCACGACTGGGCGTTCTGGGACAAGTGGCTTCCGATTATGTTAGACCATATGTTAAAGGAGGATTAAGTCATGGGAATGCTTCATTTTGATTATTTGTCCCAGGTGCTGGGATATCATACGAATCTTTATTTTATTCTGCCGGCATGTACCCATGAGGGTAAGGCTCCGGCGGCAACCTTGTATTTGTTACACGGCGGTGCAGGCAACGGCATGGACTGGATTCGCTATACTTCCATTGAGCGTTATGCGGATAAGTACAACATTGCGGTGGTCATGCCGGAAGTGGACGGTAGTTGCTTTTATGCGGACATGAAGCACGGCTATGATTATTTTACCTACTTGACCGAAGAGGTAGTGGCAGTGGCAGAAGGCCTTTTGCCGGTGAATAAAGAGCCGGAAAAGCGTCTGGTGGCTGGCCTTTCCATGGGCGGCTACGGTGCCTTTAAGTGGGCCTTTAATCGTCCGGATTTCTTTGGGGCAGCGGCGAATTTGTCGGGAATTTCCTTTATTATGGACATTTTCGGCGGAAACGGATTTGCGGCGAAGGATGCGGAAGATAAGTGCGGTCCGGTGGCGCTGAACTGGGGAAGTTTAGAAGAACTTCGCGGCAGCATGAGCGACTCCAAGGAATGGATTGACAAGGCGGTGCGGGAAGGTACGAAGCTTCCGAAGCTTTTTGCGGCCATCGGCACTGAGGACTACAGCTACAAGCTTTCCTGCGACTATTTGCAGTACTGCAAGGAGCAGGGCATCAAGGTACATTACGAGGAAATGCCGGGACAGCATGAATGGGCCGTTTGGGACACCATGATTGAACGGTTTATGGCGTGGGCATTACAGTAGTGCTTTTTAGGAACAGCAATCTATGGAAACATGGGTTGCTGTTTTTTGTTTTCAGTAAATTTATGAATAAATTGTCAATTTGGCGGAATTGGCATTGACTTTGTGAAAATACCTTTCTTTTTTGAGATGAATGTGATATAATTACAACAATTGCACGCAATATACCTGTTGGGGCGGGTATAGTGCAAGTGGGTTAGCAAAAGATGGAATGATTTGGAGGTTGCAGTATGAGCAAAAAAGAGAAGAAGGTAAGAGAGAACAAAAGGCTGCTGAATGCAAACATGGAACAGAAATTTAAACTGTCCTTTAAATCCGTAATTATCGGATTTATTGTGGTTGCCGTGCTTGCGCTGTTGAATGTTATGATGATTGCTAAAGCGGGAGGCGTTTCGATGTTTGCGACTCCTTCCCGGTGCGTCGGTCTTTTGTTGTTGGTGGTTGCGATATTATTTAACTTGAGCTTAATCAGAGTTGTTTCCAGAGACCTTACGACATCATTGGTAAACCCGATTAATGAGTTGCAGGGTGCGGTACAGCAGATTAGAGTCGGTGATTTTGATATTAACGTTAACTATGAAAGTCAGGATGAGCTGGGTGTGTTGGCAGACGGTCTGCGGGAAGCATGTACGTCGTTGCATGCGATTATAGCGGATGCCGGTTATATGCTTGGCGAGATGGCAGAGGGTAAGTTTAATGTATCTTCCAATGCGAGAGAGAGTTATGTCGGCGATTTCGGCGCTTTGATTGAAGGAATGGACAAGTTAAATGCTCAGTTATCCGATACGATGCGTCAGATTCGGAATTCCGCGGCTCAGTTGAAGGTGGGCTCGGAGCAGTTGGCAGACGGTGCACAGAATTTGGCTGACGGTGCAACGGACCAGGCCGGTGCCATTGAAGAACTTACCGCTACGGTGGAAGATGTATCAAATATCTCCGAAGAAAGTGCGAAGAATGCAGTAACTGCAGCAAACGGAGCAACGAATGCGGCGGAGAACGCAAAGCAGAACAGTGAGAAATTCAGCCAGCTTACAGCGGCTATGAATCGTATCACTGCAACCTCAAAAGAGATTGAAAATATTATTTCTGCTATCGAGGATATTGCATCTCAGACTAATCTGTTGTCCTTGAATGCGTCCATTGAGGCTGCCAGAGCCGGAGAAGCAGGAAAGGGCTTTGCGGTGGTTGCAGACCAGATCGGTAAGCTTGCTTCAGACAGTGCGAAGTCTGCCGTATCCACAAGAGAATTAATTAGTAAGTGTTTGCTTGAAGTAGAGGCGGGTAACGGTATCGTGGATGAGGCAATTGCATCCTTTGAAACCGTACTTGCAAATATGGAAGAGTTTGCCGGCATGGCTTCCGGTGCTGCGGAGGCATCGAAGGAACAGGCGAATATGTTAAAGCAGGTAGAGGCAGGAATCAATCAGATTTCGTCCGTAGTACAGAATAATTCCGCATCTGCTCAGGAGACTTCCGCAATGAGCGAAGAGCTTTCTACGCAGGCAACGAAGTTGGATGAAGCGGTGGAGCGTTTTGTGCTTAGAGAAGAATAGAGTAGAAAAGACATTGTTGAAAAAGTAGAGAATACAGAGAGAACGCCGTACGAGAAATTCGTAACGGCGTTCTTCTTATATGGTTGCTATAGGGGATATTATCCTTTGAAATAGTGTGCCCGATACTTGCTCGGTGAGATACCTGTATTTTTTTGAAATGTCTTAAAGAAATAGGCATAACTGGAATAGCCTAGCTGCTCCTGAACTTGAGCCACGGAGTGTCCTTCTCGCAGCAGGGATTGTGCCGTGGCTATTTTTTGAAGAGTGATGTAGTGGCTGACCGTGGTGTGTGCATGACGTTTAAACACCCGGGACAGATAGTCCGGATGCAGGAAAAAATGATTTGCCAAGTCGGTAACGGTCAGATTCTCATAGATGTGTTCCTGGATGTAAGCAATCATTTCGTTGGTCTTTTTCTGACCGGATGAAATAGGGAAGCCTTGATTACTTTCCGGAGAAAGCCGGTCAACCATCTCATTCAGCATGGAAAGCAGGTCAAAGAAACTTGCCATGGCTTCCGGAGAAGTAACCTTTGAAAAGGAAAGCAAGTGGTTGAGTCGACAGATGAAAGCTTCTCTTTTGGCATCGTCCGGAGTCAGTAAAAGAGGTGCGGTACTCCGCTTCAGATAAGAGAGTGTGTCTGTTTTATCGCAAAATACGGCATCCAGCCACTGGATGTTAATGCTCAGAATATAGCGTTCATACATGATGCCTGCTCCGTGGTAAAGCTGATGGACACAGAACGGTGGAATGATAATCAGTGTTCCGGCCGGAACCGCCGAGACGGTGTCGTTTAAAAGAACATCCGGCAAATCGGACAGGGTAAAATACAGTTCTACGGCATTGTGAGAATGAGGGCCTACCGGTGTGGCGGTTTGGCTGTATTTATAGGCTACGTCAAAGGGAGCCGTTACGGGAAAGGTCAGGATATTATTTCTTTTTGGGGTAGTTTCTGTTGCCATGAAAATCACCTCTGTCTAAAAGTCGGAAAAATACATAAATCAAGTTTTTTATATACATATTATTCTATTTTTGTCTGTTTTACAATAGGGATAGAGAAAAGAGTTCGGAATAAATGTTGAAATTGCTGAAATGAGGCAAAGAAGTGTCCGAAGGGGGCTGTGCAGATGAAAAAGGTCGGGATAATCGGTTGTGGAAATATTGCACGGGTACACGGTTGGGTGTTGCAAAACATGGAGAATGTTGAATTTGCGGTTGCCTGTGATGTTGTAAGGGAGAAGGCAATCGGGTTCGTAGAGCAATACGGAGACGGAAAAACGAAGGTACACACGGACTGGCAGGAACTTTGTAACAGCGATGTGGATGTGGTACACATTTGTACGCCACACTATCTGCATGCGCCCATGGCGGCGGAACTGTTGCGGCATGGAAAGACTGTGTTTATGGAGAAGCCTTGTGCGGTATCCGGAGAACAGTTTGAAGAGCTACGCCGGGAAGATGCATTGCACCCGGGCAAGCTGGGATTTTGTTTTCAGAATCGTTACAACGAGACCACGCAGGCTGTGGACCGGATGATTGCAGATGGGAAAATCGGCCGGGTAGCCGGCGGCAGAGCCTTTGTAACCTGGCGGCGGGACGTGGATTATTATGCGGAAAGCCCGTGGAAAGGCGGCTTGGCAACGGAGGGTGGAGGTGTCCTCATCAACCAGTCCATTCACACGCTGGATTTGTTGCTTCGGTATCTGGGAATGCCGGAACAGGTGGAAGCAACCTGCACCAATCATCATTTGAAGGGCACAATCGAAGTGGAAGATACGGTGGAAGCCTGGATGGTCTTTCAAGGAGGAGCAAGAGCTTGCTTTTATGCTTCCAACGGATACGCTACGGACGCACCGGTACTTTTGGAACTTCAAGGTGAGAAGGGGCGCATTACGGTGAACGGTTCGGAGGTGACTCTTTGGACGGCGGAGACTGGTACAGAGCATTTTTCCTATGAAAGGTCAAATGGCATCGGCAAAGGTTATTGGGGCTGCGGACATCAAGCCTGCATCCGGGATTTTTACCGGTGTTTGGAAGAGGGAAAAAGGTTTCAGGGGGATGTCAAAGGAGTGGAGAATACCTTTGAAACCATGATACGTATTTATGAGAAAGGAGAACACACATGGAACAGGTAAGACTTGGAATTATCGGAATCGGAGGAATGGGAACCAATCACGCCCACAGCATTTTAAACGGTAATGTGCCGGAAATGCGTCTGACTGCGGTGGCAGATATCCGACAGAGCAGATTGGATTATGCGAAGGAGAATTTTCCGGTGGATGTGACAATTTTTGACGACGGAAGAAAACTGATTGATTCCGGCACCTGTGATGCGGTGCTGGTGGCAACGCCTCATTATCTGCATCCGGAATTTGTCATCTACGCATTGGAGCACGGGGTGCATGCCATCAGCGAAAAGCCGGCAGGCGTGTATACGAAGCAGGTACGGGAAATGAATGAAGTGGCGGCAAAAAGTGAGGCGGTGTTTGCAATTATGCTGAACCAGCGGACCAACTGTGTGTACCGTAAGCTTCACGATATGATTGAAAGCGGTGAGCTTGGTGCTATGAAGCGTGTGAATTGGATTATTACTGATTGGTATCGTACCCAGGCGTATTACGATGCGGCAGGCTGGAAGGCTACCTGGGACGGTGAGGGCGGCGGTGTTCTTCTGAATCAGAGCCCGCACCAGCTTGATTTACTCCAGTGGTTGTGCGGTCTGCCGACCAAGGTCAGAGCCTTCTGTCACGAGGCAAAGTGGCATGACATTGAGGTAGAGGATGATGTAACCGCATATCTGGAATATGAGAACGGAGCTACCGGCGTATTTGTAACCACCACCGGCGATGCACCGGGTACCAATCGTCTGGAGCTGACCTTTGAGATGGGTAAAATTATATGCGAATACGATAAGCTTTTGTATTACAAGCTTGCGGAAAATGAAAGAACCTTCTGCATGAACGAGAAGGAAGGCTTCAAGAAGCCGGACATGGCTTGTATCGAGATTGAAACCGACGGAAAGAACGAACAGCATATAGGTGTATTAAAAGCCTTTGCAGACCGCATTCTGCACGGCGGAAAGCTGGTAGCGGAAGGTGTGGAGGGTATCCGGGGATTGACCTTGTCCAATGCCATGCATTTGTCTTCCTGGCTGGACAAAACTATCGAGCTACCGTTTGACGAGGATTTGTTTTTAGAGGAACTGAACAAGAAGCGCGCACAGTCCAAGAAAAAAGAGGACAAGGGCATTGTGTTTGATACGACGGGAACGTTCTAAAGGAGGAAAACGATGGATAAAAAATATCTTATATCCGGATTTGCGGATGAAATCGCAGGGGATTTGACCACCCAGATTGAGAATTTACAGAAGCTTGGGATGCACTATGTGGAGATGCGTGGTGTGGACGGAAACAATTTGATTTACCATTCCGACGAAAAGGTAAAGGAAATCAAGGAACGCCTTGACGCAGCAGGCATTGCGCTGTCGGCGCTTGGTTCTCCGCTGGGGAAAATCGGAATCGAAGACCCGTTTGAAAAGCACTTTGAGGAGTTCAAACGTGCGGTAGAAATCGCGCATAAGATGGACACCAAAAATATCCGTATGTTCAGCTTCTATATACCGGAGGGCAAAAATGTGGAATATAAGGAGCAGGTATTTGACCGTCTGGGACAGTTTGTGGATTATGCCGCTACCAACGATGCGGTGCTTCTGCACGAGAACGAAAAGGGCATCTACGGTGAGATGGCGAAGGAATGCAGAGAACTGATGGATGCGTTCTACGGAGACCATTTCAAGGCAATCTTTGACTTTGCAAACTTCGTACAGGCAAAGCAGGACACTTTGGAGGCATATGAGTTGTTAAAGGACTATATTGCCTACATCCATGTAAAGGATGCAATCTGGGAGAACGGAAGCGTTGTGCCGGCAGGTATGGGAGACGGTAATGTGGCGGCTATCTTAAAGAAGCTGTATGCAAAGGGCTTTAACGGCTTTTTATCCCTGGAGCCGCATCTGTTTAACTTCTCCGGTTTTGCGGGACTGGAGCGAGATAAAGATGCCATCGCAGGCGGTGAGACAAAGGTATTAAGCGGAGCGGAGGCCTTTGCGCTGGCCCATGAGTCACTGGTGAAGATATTGGGAGAAATATAAGAGTTTGATGCGGTGGAGTTAAAAATACAGATAATGTGATATGTGTGTGAATCAAGAATTCTATGGGGAGAAAGCGAGGAATGTTTATGAAATTACAGAAGAAATCTTTACTTGCGGTATTGTGTATGCTTTGTGTTTGTATGTTCATTGGATGTTCCGGTGAGGAGCAGACGGATATAGAACTCACACAGACTCCGGAGGTGACCGCAACGCCGGCCCCGACGGTAACTTCGGAGCCTACAGCGACGCCGGCCCCGACGGTAACTTTGGAGCCTACAGCGACTCCGGCCCCGACAGTAACTTTGGAACCGACCGCGACCCCGGCCCCGACAGCAACGCCGGTCCCGACAGCAACCCCGGCTCCGACAGCAACCCCGGCTCCTACAGCGATGCCGGAGCCGACGAAAGCTCCGGAGGTTTCCGGACCGACGGATTTGGTTTACGATTTTAATGATCTTTTCTATCAGACCTCTTACGGCACGGAGTATACCATAGAGACGGACGGTTCCATTTCTCTTAAATATGAAGGGCTGTATCAGGAGATTAAGCTGGGAATTCCGGAGCCGATTGACATGAGCCATTGTCTCGGGGTTACCGTGAAGATGAAGAGCGAAGCGGGCAA
The DNA here is from genome assembly GCA_964545045.1 of uncultured Lachnospiraceae bacterium. Taxonomy (GTDB): domain Bacteria; phylum Bacillota; class Clostridia; order Lachnospirales; family Lachnospiraceae; genus SIG307. The sequence goes on from CAZJEN010000041.1 coordinate 16,803, forward strand.
TTTGGCTGTGAAGCTTTATGATAAGGATTTTAACGAGGTTTTTGTCCGCTATGACGGTCAGACCTCCGGTGTGGTAAATCATGAGCTTGCACCGATGTTGACAACGGAGGTTGCAGGTATCGGTCTGATGGCATGTACGGAGATGGAGGATTATTCCGGGTTTGTGGCTACGGTATATTCCGTTACCTTCCATATGGATGCTGAATACAAAGGAGGTTCGACAGAGATGCCGGTTGTGGTAAACAAAAGTGGTGAGCTGCTGAAGGAAGCAGAGAAGCACAACTTCAGCTTTGGTATTGTAATGAACAGTGGGAATTTGCAGGATGATGCATATAAGGCGTTACTGGGTACGGAATGTAACAGTGTAAGCTTCGGTAATGAAATGAAAGCTTATTCACTTTTGAACAAGACTGCTTCCCAAAGAAGTAAAGACGGCATGCCGGTAATGAATTACAGTACGGCTGACAGAATGGTAGAGCTTGCGATTCAGCAGGGTGTGAAAATCCGCGGTCATGTGTTGGTATGGGATGCACACATGAGTGACTGGTTCTTCCGGGAAGGGTACCAAAGCAACGGCGCTTATGTAGACCGGGAAACGATGCTTGCACGTCTGGAATATTATATCGAGCAGGTAATGACCCACTTTGAAGAAAAGTACCCGGGTACGGTATATTGCTGGGACGTGGTAAATGAGGCGGTGGGAGATAGCACAGGGGAGTATGTCTATTCCGATCCGCGGCGCGTACGTACGAAACGAAGCGGTGGAGATAATCCGTTTTATACTATTATCGGAGACGATTATGTAGAGCTGTCGTTCTTATATGCAAAGAATACGGTAGAGAAACTGCAGGCAAAGAATCCGGATGTGGAGATTGCGCTGTTTTACAATGATTACAGTACCTTTTATGATAAAAAGAGGGATGCGATTTGTGAATTGGTAAAGAGCATCAATTCCTATGCAAAGGACGAAAACGGAAATTATCGCAAGCTGTGTGACGGCATCGGTATGCAGAGTTACGTCGGCGGTTACGGACAACAGAACGGATGCATGAACAAATCGGATATTACAAGAATCAAAAATGCTGTAACGAAGTTCCATAGTCTGGGTGTCGATGTTCATGTAACCGAGCTGGCGGTGCGAAATTATGACCCGGCGCAGGCTGACAAGCATGCGGAGTTTTGCGGAGATTTGTTTCGGATGTATGCGGAGCTGAACGCGGAGGAAACTATGATTTCCAATATTAGCGTTTGGGGCTATTACGACAGACCGTCCTTGCCGAAAACGGATTACGGTTACAAGCAGAACGGCCCGTATTGCGGCTTATTTGATGAAAATTACAACAAGAAGGATGCCTATTATGCGGTAGTGGAAGCGCTAAAGTAGGAAGTGTATAAAGTGAAACGGACCTGCAGAAGGAGAGTTGAAAAACATCCTTTTGCAGGCCTTTTTGTTTGTGGAGAATGCTACAGTGGATGGGGATGACAAGATTTTTAATGTCAAAAGGGGAATCCTATGCTATAATTCTGAGTATGTAGGAAAGGATGGTAAGAGGATGGAAAAGAAAAAGTTAGTGGTTATGTTCCCAGGCGTAGGCTACACCATGGACTGCCCGCTCATGTACTACGCAAGCTTTTTATACGAGGTGAAGGGCTACGAACAAATTCATATGAAGTATAACAGTATTCTTTTCGAGCCGGAGCTGACGCGGGAGGAAAAGACACTGAAGGCGAGAGACTATGTGTGGGAAAAGGTAAAAGATGTTGATTTTTCCACTTACGACGAGGTGATCTTTTTGTCTAAAAGTTTCGGGACCGCAGAGGCGGGAATTTTGGCGGAAAGGCTTAGAATAAACCCGACACAAATCTATCTGACCCCGATGCCGAGGGCATTGCCGTATATAAGGAAAGAGGATACGGTGGTGATAGGAACTGCGGATGAGGTGTATCCGGAGTGTAAGGCGTATTTTGACGAGCATGGGATAAAACCGCTGTACGTAGAGGGCGCGGACCATTCTTTGGAATTAAACGGAAAGCCTTTTGAAAGCTTGGAGATATTGCGGGATGTGATGCGGTATATTGAGAGGTAGAGGATGAGTGAGAACTTTAGAGACTGCATAAATCAAAACAAATTCATCCTCATGGAAGGTGCCTTGGGGGAACGATTAAAAAGAGAATACAACCTTATCTTTGACGAACATATTGCCATGGCAGGGCTGATTTACGAGGAAAAGGGTGCCGCTGCCCTGACAGCACTATGGAAGGAATACATGGACATTGCGAGAGAGAACGGCCTTCCGTTTATCGCCACCACTCCCACCAGACGGGCAAACAAAGAGCGTATCGTAAAGGCTGCTTGCCCGGAAACGGTAATTGCCGATAATGTGGCGTTTCTTAAGGATATACAAAGAAACTGCGGAAACCTGATGTATGTGGGCGGCCTCATGGGCTGTAAGGGGGATGCCTATACCGGTGAGGGTGCTCTTACCGAGCAGAAAGCGTTTCACTTTCATCGGTGGACAGTGGAACAGTTTTATAAAGCCGGAGTTGATTTTTTGTATGTCGGGATTATGCCGACGCTTTTCGAGGCGGCGGGATTGGCAAGGGCAATTGACGATACCGGACTTCCCTATATCATCAGCTTTACGATACAACAGGACGGAAAGTTGATTGACGGAACCCCCATTGCGGATGCCATCCGTTACATAGATGAAATCACAATCAACAAGCCGGTTTGCTATATGACCAATTGTGTCCACCCGAGCATTGTGCGTAAGGCGTTACTGCAACCGTTTAACCGGAATGAGACGGTAAGAGAACGGTTTCGGGGAATTCAGGCAAATACTTCCCCGTTATCCTATGCGGAACTTGACGGGGCCGAGGAGTTGCATTGTTCGGAACCGGAGGACTTCGGGTTGGAAATGATAAAGCTGCAAAGTGTTGCGAATATCAAAATCTGGGGCGGCTGCTGCGGAACGGATTGCAGACATATGGCGTGTGTAGCGAAGAAGTTGAGAGGGTGAGAACTGATAAAAATTCTTTAAAAAAAATTTGAAATCCTTTTCAATATCTCTTTTTATTTTGCGACTCTATTTATAAGAGCTCTTTGAAAACAACTTTACGGAAAGGAGGAACGAGCGTGGACGACAAGCAGATTATCGATTTATATTTTGCCAGAGACGAGCAGGCGATTGCAGAAACGGAGCAAAAGTACGGCCGGTTTTGCCAGCGGATTGCCATGAATGTGCTGGATGTACGGGAAGATGCGGAGGAGTGCGTCAGCGACACGTATCTTTCTGCGTGGAACCGGATTCCACCGACAATACCGCAGTCCTTGAAGGCCTTTCTGGGGCGGATGGTACGGAATCTTTCCATCAGCCGTTTTCGTGCCACGCGGGCGAAGAAACGGTACAACGGTATGGAAGTGCTGTTGTCGGAGCTTGGTGACTGCGTTCCTTCTGACCAATATGTGGAGCAGACCGTGGAGACAAAGGAGCTTTCCGGGTACATAAGCGATTGGCTGGATTCTCTCCCGGAGGAGGACTGTGCGTTGTTTGTCCGCCGGTATTGGTTTGGAGATTCGGTGCAGGAACTGGCACAACGGTGCGGCATTAACGCGGCGCAGATGGCACAGCGGATGCTGCGGCTTCGGAAGAGCTTACGGACTGCTTTGGAACAGAAAGGAGTTGCAGTATGAAAGAAGAACGGATATATGACGGAATTACAAATATACGAGAAGACTTTATTGAAAAGGCGGACGAGTACATATTTTCGGCAGAAGCAGACGGCAGAATGTTGGGAAAGAAAAAGCCGGTACGGAGGTTCCCTTCTGTTTGGCTGACTCTTGCAGTAACAGCAGCATGCCTTTTGCTTGCATTAGGCACCCCGTTTGTACACATGACCGTAAAAAGATGTGGCTCGGATCAACCGGTGGGTACAGAGTGCGAGGAACATGCCGCACCTGTAAGTTCGGCGCCGGGAGAATGTAAGGGAGAAGAAATTGTTACCGAGGAAACGGTATGGGTTTATTATGTGGAAAACGGAGAAGTTTGTAGTGAACTGTGCACGGTGAAATGGCTGGTGATGGATGTGTTTGCAGCCTGGAAGGAGAAAAACGGAATCGGGGAAGAGGTTCTGCTCCTGGATTATGAACCCTGGAGTGAAGTTACTGAACAGGGTGAATCCATGAGTATGCATGTGATTGTATCAAAGAGTCTGGAGTCTTATTACGACCGGATGGATGAGGACCTTTTGTTGGAGTCTTTGAAGCAAACCTTGTCGGGCTATTTCGGACCGCATTTTACGGAGTACCATTTTACACTGGAATAAAGAAAACGTAGAGGAGGAGTGCCAATGAAAGAGAGCATGAGGTGTAACAGAAAACAAGATAAAGGCACAGTGTATCAGCGGAGTGAGTGGAAAAGGAACAGAACGAGGAAGCTTTTATTCGGCATTTTATGCCTTGTGATGACGGGGATGTTGCTTGCTCCGATGACCGCAAATGCGGACATGGGACCGAAGGCTTCGGTACGGGTTCAATTCGAACACATGGGAGAGGCGCTTTGCTACGGTACACTTTTGTCGGAAAGAGAATCTACCGGACCGTCCAGCGTTTGGGACGGAACCGAAGCATATGCGCAGCACAACGGGAATGAGAATTATGAGTGGTGTACGTTGGATTACGAGACCTGGAAGGCTTTTGTGGAGTATGAGGACCCGGACGGCTATTACTTTTTGCAGGAGGGGTGGACTGTCAGTGAGACAAAGGAAATCGCATGGACCTACTATCCACCCAACCGGTTCAAGATTCTTCTGTATTATCCGGAAACAGGAACCTTTGTATCCAGCGGAATTTACGAGAAGTATGCCTTTGACACCTACTATACGGTGGATATGGACGGGGTGAATATGGGCTCGGTGGAGTATAATGAGAAGCTGAGCACCGACGAGCGTATTGAGGCGTACCGTTCTTATAATTACCGGGTGGAGATATATTCTTTGATTGCCCGGATTGTGGCGACCATTATCATTGAAATGCTTTTGGCGCTTCTGTTCGGCTTCCGCAAAAAGAAGCAGCTGTTACTGCTTGCCGGTGTGAATGCTGCGACGCAGATTATTTTGAATGTGCTGTTAAATGTTATCAATTACAACTCCGGTCAGTGGGCGTTTGGGTTCTTCTATGTGTTGTTTGAGTTTTTTGTGTTCGGACTGGAGGCAGTGGTGTACTGCCTGTGGATGAACCGTTTGTCCGAAAAAACAAAGCCGGGCTGGTTTTATGTACTGTATGCTTTTGTAGCCAACGGGGTGTCCTTTGTGGCGGGAATATTAATCGCGAATTGGTTACCGGGTATATTCTAGAAAGTGAGGAATGAAAGGTTGTTTCAGGTTTGCCGAAGGGTGAGTTGAAACAGCCTTTTGTATTTGGAAATTGGATTGCGGAGGTAAAAATGGACGGATGGATTTATGTTTTTTGAAAAAACATAAGGAAATTTCCTTCGCATAGTCGTATAATAAGTGAAGGGGCAAACGCCCCGGTCAGGAGGAAACCAAATGGATCACGGTGCCTGTAGCTACCGCCGTTTTCTTAGTGGGGAGGAAAGTGCCTTTGACGAGATTATGAAAGAATTGTTTCACGGTCTGGTGTTTTTTGTGGACCGCTATGTCCATGATACGCACGCTGCGGAGGACATTGCCATCGATGCTTTTTCGGATTTGATTGTACATAAGCACCGGTATAATTTTAAGGTGTCCCTAAAGACCTATCTGTACATGATAGGACGAAGCCGGGCCTTGGATTATTTGAAGCATCGGAAAGCGATTGCGTTTACGGAGCTTTCTGAAGCTACGGAGGTGTCTTCCGGGGAGAAATCTTTGGAAGAACAAGCGCTTTCTGAGGAGCGGAAACGTGTCGTAAATGCGGCTATTGGGACATTGCCGGAGGACATGCAGGTGGCAATTCATCTCATTTATTTTGAGGAGATGACCTACGGGGAAGCGGCGAAGGTTATGAAGAAGAACCGCAAGCAAGTGGACAATCTTTTGTATCGCGCGAAAAAGGAGCTTCGCTCCCTGTTGGGAGAGGATGGTGAGCTGTTAACATGAGAAATTTAGAGGACTGCAAGGCGGAGATATTCCGTCGCAGTGAAGAACGAATAAAGGAACGAAAAAGAAGGCGGGGGCGGGTGCTGGCATGCTGTATTCCGCTGTGTCTGCTACTGGTGGCGGGAGGAATTTGGCTGAGACCGCTTCTGGAACCGATGGACGAGCTTGGGCGAATTAACTCGGAGGATTATGCAATACCGGAACGGGAATTGGGCGGTTTGGCGGGAAGCACACTGTTTGGCAGTGTTGCCAATTGTTCCTCCGTGGAAATTACGGACAAGACCGGAGCCGCAGAGGCATCACGGAAGGTTACGGATGCGAAAACGGTAGCGGCGCTTGGCGATTTTATGTCACTGTATTTTGATGTGCCGATGTTGAAATCAGATACTGTCGTAGAGGAGATGAATGGAAATGAGTCTTCCGCCGGGACAGAGAAGGATGAGACGACCGCAGGGCAGGACCGGGATAGCGTGATTGATGAGTATGAGCTGAAGGTAAAATATCAATTGGCAGAGCCGTTGGCTGACTATAAGCTGGTTTTTCGAGGCGCAACGGGAGAAGCCGTTACCTTTCGTTTATATGAAAATAATTTGTACAATGAGGAAAACGGCTGTGTGGTTACACTTTCCGATACACAGTTGACAGAGTTGAAAGCGCAACTCGCACAGGTAGTAAAGAGCCAGGGACGGTAAATAACAGGAGGGAGTTTATGGAAGGAAAAACAAAAAAGAAATTAAGTAAAAAGCTTTGGATATCGGTGGCTGTGCTGGTGCTGCTGGCGGTGTTGTTTGTGCCGGTGCCGGTGGGGGTAATGGACGACGGGGGAACCCGGGTGTATTCCGCCTTGACCTACAAGATTATAAAGTGGCACCGCTTGTTGGGGATGGG
>CAZJEN010000042.1:0-23313 GCA_964545045.1 uncultured Lachnospiraceae bacterium
ACCTTAGCTTCGATGGTTTCCCGTCTCGCCATTTCCTCATACAACGAAATCATTTCATCGGCATAATTCGAAGGAAGTGTCTTAACCCAACCATAAAGCAGTGCCTCTTCCACCTTCTCATTTTCTCCCGTCTTATCAAAAGCCGGAATATCCCCGGTAAAGGCTTCCCCTAAATCATGGATAATGCACATCCGAATCACCTTGTCCATATCCACTTTCGGAAATTCGTCTCGCATAAAAAACGCCATAAGCGTCATCATCCAGCTATGTTCCGCAACACTTTCATGTCTGCCCTGCCTTGTATAGCAATGGCGTGTTGTATCCTTTAACCGTTCCGCCACATTTAATGCATCCAGTAATGCTCTTGGTTCCATAAAACCTCCTCACATACCTACTTCCGATAAACCGTAAGTAAGACATCCTCTTCATTTCCCTGAAATACAACCTCGTCAAAATGCTCGCCGTATGTTTCTTTAAACGCTTTCAAAAGCATTTCTGTTACAAGCTTATGTTTCTCTTCCGGAACCGCAACCTGATCCGAAAATCCTCTCGCTAAAAACCTCGGCAAAAATCCGTCTTTCAACGGTATCTCATAATATTGTCCCCGCTCCATATGTATGGTTTCACTACTTGCAAACACGCCGGCACAATACCCGTTTCTGTCAAACCGCCAACTGTACTTCTTCGGAACAATCCCATAAGTACCTAATACCTTCCAATATCCGCTGTACAGATTGTTTACAACCGTATTATACTCGCTGTTATCGTAGGTACTTTCCATATTTTTTCCCGGCACATCATCAATGCAAATAAAACATCCGCCCTTTTTCATCACACGATATATTTCACCAATTACCTTTTCCGGATTCGAAATCAAATGTAACACACTGTTTGCAATAATCGTATCCACACTTTCATTCGCAAGAGGAATCTCCAGGGCATTCATTCTGCATAAGGTTACATTCTCTAACGAAACGTTGTTTGCTTCTGCCTTTTGCTTCAACACCTTAAGCATGGTATTAGAAATATCTCCGGCAATCACCTTTGTTCCAAGGGATGCAACCGGCACGGTAAAACAACCGTCTCCGCAGGCCAAATCCAAGAAAACACCATTGCCTGTCAGTCCTGCAATTTCCTTAGCTACTGCCATGTCCTTATCTTCAATCACATATTTCCTATTTCCCGAATAATTCTCTCCAATATGCTCATATCCGATGTACTTATCGTTATCACCGTCCACAACCATATCCGGCATATCAGATAACTGCCATACGCCATTCCGCTTCTCATACTCGTTACCGCACTTGGAACATCTCGGCAAATCAATGATTGCTTTACATTTAGAACATAAAAGCATCTCTCTTCCTCCCATCATTCATACGATTCGTAATCAACAAACCTCGTTTATTTATAAAACTGCAACGCATACAACACCGCCAGAATCGATACGCCATCCTTCGTTCCGTTGGTCCGCAAAAGTTCCGTATACTCCTCTTTTGTAAACCACCGCTTACTGCTGATTTCATCCGTATCCAGAATCTGATTTTCTGTGGTAACTCTCGCCGCAAACACATGAACAAGGGCATCCGACATGCCGTTGCACGGGTTCTGACTGCACAAGAACTTTAAGTCCCGTAACTCGCAACCTGTCTCTTCCTTCGCTTCCCGCTCTGCTGCCGCCTCGACATCCTCACCCGGCTCAATTTTCCCGGCAGGAATTTCCCATTCCAAGTGTCCTACCGTGTATCTGCGGTTATGGATAAACAAAATGTCATCTTTCTCGTTAAAAATCACCACCGCAACCGCTTCCTTCGGATAGTGAATCTGATGGTATTTCTCGATAATATATCCGCTGGGAAAGCGGACTTTATCCGTGTATAAACAAACATGGTCGCTTTCATAAATTGTGGTGCGCGCTAAGCGCTCCGGCATCTGTTCCATGGGGTGCTCCTCTCTTCTATTTTATCCCTTCATCGGTATTTTCGCAAACTTCTCACAAAAACTCTTCCTTGTAATCTCATCTCCGAATAACGCTTGCAACTCCTTTTCATTTTCTTCTCCTAAGCCCACATATTGTTGCAAAAAAATCTTTGTCAAATATAAATAATTTCCTTGTATTAATCGATAGTAGTTGCTTTCTAAAAGAGTATCTATCATCCGAATGGTTTGCTCGTAAGTTTCTGTTTCTTCATAAAATGCCCGAATAAGCGGAAGCGTTTTATAAAAAGCATCCACATGTTCCTTCACTTTCTTTTTCATAGAATACTCAAAGTCGGCAGTATCAATATTACATCTATCAAAAAACATATCCTTGCTTTTCTGGAACCGTTCTTCTGTCTTGTCATGATTCTCATGAACATTTTCAAAAAAATGTGTAAAAATCGACTTATCAGTCCGCACATATACAGCTTTTTTCCCTGACATTTTCGGAATAAAATCGAAGTTCCATCCCCATTTAAAACTGCCGTCCAAATCCGTTTGCTGAAACAAACTTAACACTCTGCGGCGATGCTCACAGTAATCGTCGGCCCACACGCGATTACCAAGGTAATACATCCCGAGTTCTTTCTCTATCAAAGGAGAAAACACCTCATCCAGTAACATATTCCACCCTGCAACCATAAGTTCCCGTGTCGAGTACTGCGCCTCATACTCCGGCATCCAAAAACTGATTAGGTGTTCCTTATACTTTTCAAACTCCATAACAAGCTCCTTCTCAAGCACAATATATGCCGGTCCCATACTTACCTTATCGTTCCCGAAGCGCCTCTTTAAAAAATACCCTCACTCCGTCATCCACCGACGTGCTTACATCCTTTACTTCCAAATCATAGTAGTACTTCCCGGTGGCGATATCCACCGATAACGAATCCAGCGGAAAGCCTTTCACACGCTTTGGATGTGGCTTTGTTACCAAAACAAACGGCTCCGTGGCAATGGACATATCCATGCTGGAAAAATGATGTGATTCATCTAAGATAAAATAGATTGCATTGCGATACCGCCCGGTGATTCTCCCGCCGTGTTTCTTTGCCAAAGCGGCATAATGCGCTATCATTTCCTCGTCCGTCAATTCTTTTCCGTTTATTCTCCTTACCTGAAGTCCCGGCTGTTCCTCGGGCTCAATCTCCTCAAAATACAGCCCGCTGTCACAGGAAAACACAGGAATACCAAAGGCCTCAAAATAGGCTCTTGCTTTAATCTCCGCATTCTCTAAAGGAGTGGCTCCGTCCTCCCGAATTTGCGGAAGTTCTCCTTCTAAATCATTCAATCCAATGAGTTCGATATCAAAAGATTTCAACGCATTTTTCATTGCCTGTAACTTTCCGTTATTTGTCGTACCGTACAAAATCTTCATCAGAACACCTTTCTGTACTTATCTATTCTTTTTTCGTACAACCGCAATTTATTTCATATTGCCGGTTCTGCCTACAAACGTCAAAAGTGCATTATACTCTCGTAAATACGCTCCTCGCTTCATTTCATTCTCCGCCGCATACTCCTGATGCTTAGAAAATATCTCGATGGCCTCTTCCAACGGAATCCATCTCGGCTCAAGCCCAACCTCGGCTTCTCGTTCTGTTAAGGTTCTTTCCGTATCTCCCACATAATCACATACATAATAATGACTTACAAAAAACCATTCTTCATAATACTCATTTATCGTCAAAAACTGTTCCTTGGTTTTTACCACGCAACCGGTTTCTTCCGCCACTTCCCGTACACAACATTCCACCGTAGTTTCGGCATCTTCCAATCCGCCGCCCGGTATAAACCATTGGTCGGTATTTACTTCGTAAGTCAATAAAATCTTATCATCTTTGATAACGATTCCGCGACACGCAACCCGCGTTTTCGTATAGGTTTCAAAACGGTTATCTCCGTATATATCTATTGTTTTCATTTCTTTCAACTCCTGTAAAATCCAAATAAGTTCACCTCTAAAAGTATACCACACTCGTTCTCATTCTGCAATGAAAGTAATATCATCCTTTTGTATAACATTTTATTTAACATGTACCAACAAAGTAAAAAGACTTCCATTCTCATTGGGTTTCAAAATTCCATACACGCCAACAGAATATACAATTTGATATCTTCGTTGGTATCTTTTTTTATCCGACTCCCCAACAAATTTAAAGAATCCGACAAGCATTGGTATGAATTGTACTCAAACAACCAATATTCTTCACAAATCACATTTCTATTGGTTTCTTTCTTCTATCAACTACCAACTCAATTCTCAAATTCAGATTAAGATTGGTATCACAAGTCCCGGAGATACCAATAAATCAAATAAAACAGCAAATATATTGGTACCATTCCCATATATAATACCAACTAAATTCAACCATTCGCAAATCAGTTGGTATTCCCCGGCTTTCCACACAAAAAAGCCCTACAAATAGCTTCTCCTCAAAAACCTTCGCAAATCAACAAGGTTCTCCTAGAAAATATCTATTTGTAGGACTTGCGCCTTTCGTCAAACGAGGAATACTACGTCCTTCTTAGAACAACCCGGTGATCATACCGTTCTCGTCCACATCAATTCTCTCCGCAGCCGGAGTCTTCGGAAGTCCCGGCATGGTCATAATGGTACCGGTGATGGCTACCATAAAGCCTGCACCTGCGGAAATGTATGCCTCACGGATGTTTACGTTAAAGCCCTCCGGACGGCCAAGCTTGGTCTGGTCGTCGGATAAGGAGTACTGGTTCTTTGCCATACATACCGGCACATTACCGAAGCCCATGGCTTCAATCTTTGCGATAGCCTTTTCCGCGGACGGATCGTAGGTAACGCTACCTGCGCCGTAGATTTCTTTTGCGATGGTCTCAATCTTTTCCTTTAAGGAAAGCTCATCCTTGTAAATCGGCTCAAAGAAGCTCGCCTTAGTTTCTAAGGTTTCAAGTACCTTATTAGCCAGCTCAATGCCGCCTTCGCCTCCCTTTTCCCATACATCGGAAAGTGCAAACTCTGCGCCTCTTGCCTCACAAAACTCCTTCACATATGCAAGCTCTGCCGGGGAGTCAGTAATGAAACGGTTCAAGGTAACCACTACCGGCACCTTGTACTTCTGTAAGTTTTCGATATGCTTTTCAAGGTTTACGATACCCTTCTTTAATGCCTCTACGTTCTCTGCACCAAGGTCTGCCTTCGCCACGCCGCCGTTGTACTTAAGGGCACGCACCGTAGCCACAAGCACCACCGCATCCGGCTTAAGTCCTGCCATACGGCACTTAATGTCAAGGAACTTCTCTGCTCCGAGATCAGCTCCGAAGCCCGCCTCGGTAATGACATAATCCGCTAACTTTAATGCGGTTCTCGTTGCACGGACACTGTTACAGCCGTGTGCGATATTTGCAAACGGACCACCGTGAACAATAGCCGGAGTATGTTCTAAGGTCTGGATCAGGTTCGGACGAAGTGCATCCTTCAAAAGAGCCGCCATGGAACCCACAGCCTTTAACTGCTCTGCCGTTACCGGATTTCCGTCGTAGTCATATGCTACAATAATACGGCCCAAACGTGCCTTTAAATCATCCATGTCAGCTGCCAAACAAAGAATCGCCATAATCTCGGAAGCCACGGTGATGATAAAATGGTCCTCTCTTACCACACCGTCTGCCTTCTTACCCATACCGATGACGATATTACGAAGGGCGCGGTCATTCATATCCAGACAACGCTTCCAAATCACCTGCTTCGTATCGATGCGAAGGGCGTTGCCCTGCTGGATGTGGTTATCTAACATTGCCGCAAGCAAGTTATTTGCGGAAGTAATTGCATGAAAATCTCCGGTAAAGTGAAGGTTCAAATCCTCCATCGGTACAACCTGAGCGTTTCCGCCGCCGGCTGCACCACCCTTTACACCGAAGCACGGTCCCAAGGAAGGTTCACGAAGGGCGATAACCGCCTTTTTACCGAGCTTTCCGAAAGCCTGACCTAAACCAACGGTAGTGGTAGTCTTACCTTCTCCTGCCGGAGTCGGATTAATCGCAGTTACAAGCACCAGTTTACCATCCGGATTGTCCTTTACTCTGTCCCAAAGCTCATCCGTAAACTTCGCCTTGTACTTACCGTAAAAATCAAGCTCGTCTTCCGTGATACCAAGCTGCGCCGCAACCTCCTTAATCGGCTTCAACACCGCCTCCTGTGCGATTTCAATATCAGTCTTCATCTTGACCGTCCTCCTTTTATTTACAGTGGTGTCTTAAGACACCCCAATACTTTACTTACGATTTCCCTTTGTTCCCACCAAATGACTTCTTTGCAATTTATCTTCCTGCTCGCTTTTGTGCTTATTCTCCTCCTTGATTTCCCAATGAATCAGGAACGTAAGCGCCGCTCTCAGTGCAATAATCGCACCAACCGTCAGTATCTCTTCCCATTCCCTGACAATTACCGTCTTTAAAATCTCACTGCCAAGCTTAAACTCCAAACCGATTTCAAGTCCGTGAGCCAGTGTGAGTTTCACATTCGGATTCTTTCTGATGTAGTACACAAATCCTTTGATACCGGAACAAATAATGACACCGATTCCGATAAACTCAAAGATTAAAATGGCAATTTCTACCACAATCTGCATCACTTCATGTAACAGTCCTAATATGTTCATAAACAATCCTCCTTTGCATCAAAGAACTCTTATATTATGCACACAAAAAATCACATTACACATAATCTCCGATATATTGCTCAAACTCCTCCGCAGACATCAGCACCTTACGCGGCTTGGTGCCTTCTTCCGGACCTACCACTCCGGCTTCTGCCAGCTGATCCATAATCCGGGCTGCACGGTTAAAACCGATTTTGTAGGCACGCTGCAACATACCGATGGAAGCCTTATCCTTTTCGATAATCAGCTTTCCTGCATCTGCGAAATACTCATCGTAGCCGTTGGCATTGCCGGAATTTGCACCTGACGAATCGTTTCCACCCGTCGGCATATTGGAAATCTTCTCAGATATCTCCGTATTATAAGCACTGCCCTCATTATTCGACTTTAAGAACTCAACTACCGCACTGACCTCTCTGTCGGATACAAAAGCACCCTGTACACGTACCGGTTTGGAATAACCGGACGGGAAGAACAACATATCACCCTTACCGAGAAGCTTCTCCGCTCCGGCTCCGTCCAAAATCGTTCTGGAGTCAATCGCGGAAGATACCGCAAAGGCGATACGGGACGGAATATTGGCCTTAATAAGCCCCGTAATAACGTTAACCGACGGACGCTGGGTTGCAATCACAAGATGAATACCAGCTGCTCTTGCCAACTGTGCCAGACGACAAATGGAATCCTCCACCTCGCCCGGAGCAACCATCATCAAATCCGCAAGCTCGTCCACAATAATCACAATCTGCGGAAGGTGCTTGTACTTTTCTTCTTCAAGTCCCTGCTTTGCCGCATCTGCCACACGCTCGTTATATCCCTTAATATCACGAACTTCAAGTTCCGCAAACTTCTGATAACGCTCCATCATCTCGATTACTGCCCAGTTTAACGCTGCACTGGCTTTCTTCGGATCAGTTACTACCGGAATCATCAAATGAGGAATTCCGTTGTATACAGAAAGTTCTACCACCTTCGGGTCCACCATAATCAGCTTTACCTCGGAAGGGTCTGCTTTATACAAAATACTCATAATCAACGTATTGATACATACGGACTTACCGGAACCGGTGGCACCCGCAATGAGAAGGTGCGGCATCTTAGCAATATCCGTTACCACCGTCTGTCCACCGATATCCTTACCTACCGCAAAGGCTACATTGGATCCGTGACCGTTGAACTCAGAAGACTCTAACAGTTCCCGTAACAATACGGTGGAATTTTCTTTATTAGGTACTTCGATACCCACAGCCGCTTTTCCCGGAATCGGTGCTTCGATACGCACATCCGCAGCAGCTAAATTTAACTTAATATCATCCGCAAGGCTTGTAATCTTGCTGACTTTCACGCCCTGCTCCGGCTGAAGCTCGTATCTGGTAACCGCCGGACCGCAGCTTACATTGGTTACAGTAACTCTTACGCCGAAACTGTCAAGAGTACTCTGTAACTTCATAGCAGTATCCTGCAGTTCTCTCTCGGATACCCCCTTTGTCCCCTTCGGTTTTGTCAATAAATCAATCGGCGGAAACTCATATTTCTTGATTGGCTCGCTCTCTTCAATTACCAAAGGTTCTATCGGTTCACTGTCACCGGAAGATTTTCTCGTTCTTCTCGGAGCTGCGGTTGCCTCAGTATTATCTACACTTGTAGAATCATCTTTTGCGTCATAGCTCGACGCAGCTTCGGAATCGACAGTCCCCTGAAGCTAGTATCTGGTAACCGCCGGACCGCAGCTTACATTGGTTACAGTAACTCTTACGCCGAAACTGTCAAGAGTACTCTGTAACTTCATAGCAGTATCCTGCAGTTCTCTCTCGGATACCCCCTTTGTCCCCTTCGGTTTTGTCAATAAATCAATCGGCGGAAACTCATATTTCTTGATTGGCTCGCTCTCTTCAATTACCAAAGGTTCTATCGGTTCACTGTCAC
This sequence comes from uncultured Lachnospiraceae bacterium, assembly GCA_964545045.1. Taxonomy (GTDB): domain Bacteria; phylum Bacillota; class Clostridia; order Lachnospirales; family Lachnospiraceae; genus SIG307. The sequence continues at coordinate 8,544 of CAZJEN010000042.1, forward strand.
CGGAAGATTTTCTCGTTCTTCTCGGAGCTGCGGTTGCCTCAGTATTATCTACACTTGTAGAATCATCTTTTGCGTCATAGCTCGACGCAGCTTCGGAATCGACAGTCCCCGTCGGCCGGAACTTCTGTCCCCCGGAAGTCTGGCGGATTCCGTCATCTCCCAACGCATCCAGCTGTTCTGCTACCGTCGGTCCCTTACGAGGGGTATTGTTCCATTTCAAGGTATTGTTTTCTCCGCTTTTAGCGATTCCCGATTGACCGTAGCTTCCGTTTGTATTTGTCCGTTCTACATATGTAGTATCTTTATATTCTCCCGTTTCAGGCGAAATCTCCATAAGATGCAAGCCTGCATTCTGGGCTTTCCGTTCTTCACTGTACAACGCATTGACCTCGGAAACGGTTTGCTCCGGCAAGGTATACTGATTATTCATGTCAAGTGTAAAATCTCCGGTCGGTGTTTTGCCTCCGAAGAAATTCTTCTTTTCTTTTTTCGGACGAACCGGCTTCTCCGCCTCCACCGATACCGGTCTCACAGTCTCTTTTCCGGTTATAGGCTCCAACTTTGCCTTCTCTTCCTCGGACAACAAATAGGTCTTTGCCCTACGCTCTCCCTGCTCTCTACGCTTTTCCTCTATCAGACGTTCCCTCTCTGCCTGACGTTCCTCATAAGATTCCCTACGTTCCATCGCATGTACCTTATGTAATGCATAGCGTTCATTACTCTTCTTTGCAATCCATGCAAAAATCGCCTTTTTCGAAAAAAGCATAAAGAACACCAAAAACAGCGCAATCACAACAACATAGGTACCTACTTTTCCGAACAGCGGCTCAAACAAAGAACAAATCAATCCCCCACAGATACCGCCGCCTTTTTTATATACTTCTGCCAGCTTATAATACTGTCCTACCGAAATCTTCTCTACCGTCCCAACCGTCTCCAGCTGCTCCGGCAAATAAGAAGTCATTAACTGAATCAACGCTGTCAGCATAAACAACATACCGCTTGCATACAACAGCTTCGGAGTCAAAGCACGATTGCCTCTGTTGGCAAGAATAAACGCCGTACCGAAAAACAAAATGACCGGGAACACATATGCGACCAGACCAAACATACCGAACATAATCCCGTTTGTTACAGTTCCCACGGCTCCACCCAAATTAAAATGGCTCAAAAACAACAACACCGATACCACAAGAGCAATCATAAGAACTACTTCATTGTTAATCTCGCTGTTTTTTTTGTTATTCTGCGTATTCTTCCGAGCTGTGGAGCTGCGTCCGGACGTACTTCCGCTGCTTCTTCCGGTGTTTCTTGTGCTTCTCGTTCCTGCCGAACGACCTGTGCCGTTGCTTGAACGCGCTCTGGAAGTACTTGTTGCGGTATTCCGCTTCACTCCTGTTTGTTTCTTTCCGGATGCCATTTCATCCCTCCTTGCACTTATGCCAAAATGCTGAATAATACCGCAAATGCTCCCATGGCAAAGCAGTAATATGCAAAATACTTAAACTTCTTTCCTCTTACAATTACCAACATGGTCTTAATACAAATATAACCTACAATACCGGAAACCACAGTACCGGCCAGATAATTCACTACGTCGGAACCCGAAAGCATCTCCGGTGCAAAATCCAAAAGTTCCAGTACCAATGCACCTAAAATTGCCGGAATGGACATGATAAAGGAATACTTTACCGCAAACTCTCTGGAAAAGCCGCAAGCAAGACACGCAGTAATGGTGGTTCCGGAACGTGAAATTCCCGGGAACGTTGCTACACCCTGTGCTACACCTACAATTGCTGCCCTTCCGTAGGAAGTATCCGCCTCGGTAAGCTTGCCGTCCGGTAATCGATCGGAAATTAACAACTGTACACCGTTTACCAAAAGTAAAATTCCCGGAACAATCAAAGTGGCCGATGCCGCATTAATCCAGTCACTGAGTAAAATTCCCATAATACCGGTCGGTATCGTAGACACAATTACAAGCATTACAAAACGACGATACGGAGTGGTCACCACCGGCTGCCACTTTTCTTTCTTAAACAAGCAACCGAACAAACTCTGAAAAAACTGACCGATGATGGCGAAACCCTCTTTGATCAGTTCAAAGATATCCTTATGGAACACTACAAAAACCGCCGCCAACGTGCCTAAATGAAGCAGTACGTCAAACAACAGCCCTGTGTCCGTATTAAATCCCAATACATTCTTAAAAATCGCCAAGTGTCCTGAACTGCTGATCGGCAGGAACTCGGCCACACCCTGAATCAACCCTAAAATAATCGCTTTTAATAATTCCATTTTTAAAATCCTCTTTTCAGTTTCCTATCTTATAATTATATAAGATAGAACAGAAAAACTCAACCCTTTCAGCCAAAAACTTTTCTGAAAGGGTTGAATCAACTCAAACATAAATCCGTACTTTTTAATTTTCAAACTGGGCCATATAAAGCTTGTAATATTCGCCCTTTTTCGCCATTAACTCCGCCGGCGAACCGGACTCCATAATGCCGCCCTTATCTACCACAAAAATCCGGTCTGCCTTCTGAATCGTGGACAAACGGTGTGCCACCACAAAGGAGGTGCGCCCTTTTAACAAAGTCTCGATTCCCTGCTGAACCAAAAGCTCTGTATGAGTATCGATACTGGAGGTTGCTTCATCAAGAATCAGAATCCGTGGTGCGGACACCATGGTTCTGGCAAAGGCCAAAAGCTGACGCTGACCGATGGAAAGCCCCGCTCCTCTCTCCTTAATCTTGGTATCGTAGCCGTTTTCCATCTTCATAATAAACTCATGGGCATTGACCGCCTTCGCTGCTGCCTCGATTTCCTCGTCGGTAGCATCCAGCTTCCCGTACCGGATATTATCCCGTACCGTTCCTGAAAACAAGAAATTGTCCTGGGTCATAACACCCATCTGCTCTCGCAGGCTCGCCACTGACACCTTTTTGATATCGTAGCCGTCGATGCTTACTTCTCCTTTTTGTACATCATAGAAACGGGATATCAGGTTCACAATGGTAGATTTTCCCGCACCTGTCGGTCCTACCAAAGCAATAGTCTCTCCCGGCTTTACCGTAAAACTGACATCGGACAATACATCCGGATCATCGTCATAATGGAAAGATACATGGGAAAAGGTCACTTCTCCCTTGATTTTCGGAAGCTCTACCGCATCCTCCGCATCCGTAATTTCCGCCTCCGTATCCAAGATTTCAAAGATACGTTCCGCGCCGGTAATGTTTGTCACCAACTGATTGTAGAAATTACTGAGATTCATCAGCGGCTGCCAGAACATGGCAATGTAGCTGCCAAAGGAAATCAACGCACCTACCTGCACCTCTCCCTTTCCGATCAGAGTTACACCGACCCAGTACATCATCATACCTGCAATTCCCCAACAGATATCCACCACCGGTCCGAAAGCATCCGCATACCGTACCGCCATATCAAAGGAATCGTAATGCTGCTTTAACAAATCGTCAAAGGTCTCTTCTGTTTCCTTTTCCGCATGGAAGCTCTGAATAACACGGATTCCCGCCACATCCTCATGCAAAAAGGCATTCAGATTGGAATTCTTTTTACGGAAAATCTGCCATCTTTTATGTGACTTACTCTGCACAAACCATACACCGATTGCCATCAGCGGCATAGCGCTCATGGAAGCCAAACCAAGCTTTCCGTTCTTTGCAATCATAATAATCACAACCGCAATCAGCGTGATTGCGTCCGGAATCAATGTGGTCACACTGTTTGCCAGTACATCCTTTAAGGAGTTCACATCTCCCATCAATCGTGCCAAAATCTTTCCCGTCGGTCGGCTATCAAAAAACTGAAAGCCTAAGGTCTGGATATGCTCGTACAGTTCCTTACGAATCTTTACCAGTACATCGTTTGACACCTTCGCCATCAAATACATACGAAGCTTAATCAACAGAATCAAAAGCACATTCAGCGTAATGCCGAGAATACCCAGTTTAATTAAGCCCTCCGAATCCTTATTTGCAATATGTACGTCGATGGCCCGCTCCAAAATAATCGGATTCAATAATACAATCGTTGTGGTTGCTGCCATCAAAAGCATAACAACCGCAATCGTCTTTTTATAGCCGAACAAATATTGAAATAACCGAAACAAGGTCTCCCGTTTGGTCTTATTTGAAATCTGCTCGTCCTGCTTTGTTGCATTTCTAGCCATTCATACTCACCTCTATTCTGTAAACAGAGCAATTTCGCCCGTAACCGCAACCTCTTCCGGCGCACCCATGTATTCCCCGTACTGCGCCTGATAGGTCTTATAATAATATCCGCGCTTTGCAAGCAACTCCTCGTGAGTTCCCCGCTCCGCAATTTTACCGTCCTCCAGCACAATAATTTCGTCTGCATGACGCACAGAGGAAATACGATGTGCAATGATAAGCTTTGTAATTCCCGTAATTTCCCGAAGGGTCTTTTGAATCATCCGCTCCGTTTCCATATCCAGTGCCGACGTGGAATCGTCCAGTACAAGAATCGGTGCCTTCTTAGCAAAGGCTCTCGCCATACTGATTCGCTGCTTCTGACCGCCGGATAAGCCCACACCGCGCTCACCGATAATCGTATCCGCACCGTCCTCCAGTTTTCCCACAAAGCCTGCTGCCTGCGCCTTCTGCAGCGCCGTAGTCACTTCCTCGTCCTTAAGCGTGTTCTTCTGTCCCAGTTTTACGTTTTCACTGACGGAATCCGAGAACAGAAACACATCCTGCATTACAAGAGATACACTCTCTCGTACCTGTCCGAGAGATAATTCCTTTACATCCACACCGTCTAACTTTACCGAACCATCCGTGGTATCGTACATACGAAGCAACAGATTAATCAAAGAACTCTTTCCGGAACCTGTAGCTCCGATAATACCAAGGGTATTTCCTGCCGGAACCTGAAAAGAAACATCTTGTAGAATCTTCTTTTCTTCCAGCTCAAAGCTGACATTTTCAAAAGTAATTTCACCCTTTACCTGCGGAATCACCACCGGTTCCTCCGGCTCAGCAATCATGGAAGTCTCATTATAAATCTTATTAATCTTTTTCCGGGATGCAAAAGCCGCCGCCAGCTCATTGGACAACCAGCCCAGCATCTCCAACGGCCATACCACGTTGTTACAGTATTCGATAAATGCACCGAGAGTACCCAGTGTGATTTCTCCGTCCATCACCATCACACCGCCCACAATAATGGATGTAATCGGTAACACCTTGGAAATCATCTGAAAAAACGGATAATAGCGAATCCAAAGCCTCGACTGCCGCATATTCAAGTCGTAATACTTTTTATTATGCTGCATGAACTTTCCGATTTCGAATTTTTCCCTTGCAAAAGCCTTTACGGTACGAACCCCTGCCAGATTCTCCTCCGCCACGGTGTTCATCTCCGCATTTTCTTCACTGATATCCTCGTATACCTTGTCTAACTTCCGCTCCAGTACAATGGCCAGCACCGCACAAATCGGAATGGCAATCAGCGGAATCACGGACAGCTTCAGACTGATACGCACCATACAAAACACGACCATGGACATGTGAATAATCACATTCAGTATCAGCATACCGATATATCCGAAAGAAGCCTGGATACGGTCCACATCATCTTTGACACGGGACATAATCTCACCGGTATTGCTCTTGTCAAAATAATTTACGGACAGCTTCTGGATATGTCGAAACAAGCCCTTACGGATATCCACACTGATTTTAAAGCTGGTGGTATCAAACAGATACTCCTTGGTGTAACCGAACACCACTCGCCCCAAGGCAAACACCAGCATCATTAAGAGAGAATACTTTAACAACGAAAGTTCTCCCTTTCCGATGACATCGTCGATAATCCGAATTGTCACCATCGGGTTCAACATATCGATGGTAATCTGCAACACCAGACAGACCACCGCAATCAGATAGAAGAACCAATACTTTCTCAAATAATAACTTACCTTCTTCATAACTCCTCCAAAACCTGCATCTTGTCGTAAATATAGATAAAGAGCCCGTAGCGCATTCGCACTACGGGCTCACATTCATCGTATCATAATCAAAAATGATATTCTATCGCGGACAAGATGAGGTCATACCATATGTTCTCTGCACATAACTCATACAAAAATATTCTCTTTTTGTCATCATTACATTCGCTTCTTTGTTGTTCATATCGCATACCTCACTTTCTTTTAAATTTCGGCTTACGCCGATTCCTTTTCTTAACAACACCTGTATTATAGTCTTCCTAATACGTCTTGTCAATCCTTATTTTTCAAATATTCCGATTTCTATTTAAAAATCGCTTTACAGAAATTATAAATTCCGCTGGTAATGGCAGGGTCACCGTGATCGGACCCCGGAATCTCCCACCAAATATGATTTACTTCGTTCTTCATCAAAATATTATGATAGCTCTTCGGGAACTGACCTACCGTTCCGTCCTTATCACCGCTGCAAATCATCAAAATCTTCGGACTCTCGTCTTCAAATACAAGCTCGGATTCCGCATACTGGCCCGGATGTGTCATTGCCCAGTCCTTGCCCGGAGTCAGGCCCGGTGCCGGTGCGATTGCACCCACATAACCGAACAAATCCGGTCTGGCAAAACCGATGGCAAGAGACTCACGTCCGCCCATAGAAAAGCCAATAATCGCCGTATTCTCCCTTCCCTCAGCTATGGAGTACTTATCTGCCATAAACGGCATCAAATCCGTTACTAAATCATTGATAAAATTGTCGTAAGCCTCTACACTCTTAGCATCAAAGCCCGAACAAGCATCCATCGTCTTACTTGCAAACATGTACGGGAATACCAGAATCATATCTTCTGCCAATCCCTCTGCCATCATATTTCCTACCGTAATGCGAAGACCGCTGTTTCCGTCTCCGATCATGGAGTATTCATTACCGAAGATACCGTGTAACACGTAAAGTACCGGATATTCTTTCTCCGTTGTATATCCGTCCGGAAGCAGAACGATTGCATTTCTGTTCTTCTCACAGGTAGTGGAATAATAAGAGATTCTTTCCATCTTTCCGTAGGTTACATTGCTATTTTTATTCTGATAGGAATTCGGTGCCTTCACTTCTACCAAAGCCGCAACAGACTCCATATCCGCACCGTTTCCGTAATCAAACCATGCATCCTTCGCATAGTCGCCTGCCGGCTTCGGAGTTGCGGTCGGTGCAGGGGGTGCAGTTGCTTCCGGAACAGGAGTTGCGGTCGGTTCCGGAGTTGCAGTCGGTGCCGGCGCCTCTGTCGGTTCCGGTGCTGCCGTTGGCTCTGCTACCTGTCCGTCCTCACCTTCGTTTTCTAAGGTTTCCTGTGCATCCTTAAAAATCGACTTAAAAAAATTATACAATCCGCTGGAAATTGCCGGATCACCGTGGTCAGAGCCCGGAATTTCCCACCAGATATGATTTACGCCGTTGGTATTTAAAATGTTATGATAGCTCTTTGGAAACTGTCCTACCACGCTATCCTTATCACCACTGCAAATCATCAGCACATACGGACTCTCGTTCTCAAATACAAGCTGTTCCTCTTTAAAGGTTCCGATATGGTCAAGGAACATATCCTTGCCCGGAGTCAGCCCCGGTGCCGGTGCAATAGCGCCCACATAACCGAACAAATCCGGTCTGGAAAAGCCGATGCACAAGGACTCACGTCCTCCCATGGAAAATCCCACCACCGCCGTATTCTCACGACCGGTAGCAATAGAATAATTCTCCGCAATAAACGGCATCAAATCGTCCGCCAAATCATTGACAAAGTTGTCGTAAGCAGCCATGTTCGCATGGTCAATACCGGTAAAGCCTGCCTGCGTAGCACTGGAATACATATTCGGGAATACCAGAATCATATCCTCTGCTTCACCCTTTTCCACTAAATTCTGCGCAATAACACGTGCTCCGCTGCTGCCGTTTCCGATCATATCCTTTTCGGAACCGCCTACGCCGTGTAACACATAGGTTACCGGATACTGCTTCTCCTCGGTATAGCCTGCCGGAAGCGCAATGATTACGTTCTTCTCTCTTCCGCAGGTAGTGGAATAATACTTCGTCGTAATAATCTCACCGTATGTAACACTCGGCTTCTTATAGGTATAGGCCGCCGGTGCCTTCACTTCTATCGTTGCTCCTGCTTCTGCCATATCCGCTCCGTTTCCGTTATCAAACCATGCGTTCTCCACATATACCGGTGCCGGGGTAGGCGTCGGAGCCTTGGTCGGCTTCGGTGTTGCCGTCGGTGTCGGTTCCGGTATCGCAGTCGGTTCCGGCGTTGCCGTTGCCTCAATCACCGGTGTTGCGGTTGCCTTTACATCCTCCGTCGGTGTTGCCTCTTCCCCCGCTTCACTTCCGCATGCTGCAAGACCGGACATCATCCCGCACATAAGTAACACAGCAATTCTTCGCTTCTTAAAACTCACCTTCATAGTTATTCCCTTTCTTTTCATAGTACCTAAATAATACTCATTCAACAGGCAATATTGAAACACAATATACCCGCTGACAATTATATACTAATTCGTATTCTAAGTCAACAAAAAGCAATTCAGATTTCCGTATTATGTTTCATTTTCTTACATTTTTAACACATAAAAAGTTCCCCTGTCAGAATAAAAGGAAAGAGCTTCGTACATGAATTCACCTCCACGCACAAAGTTCTTTCTCACTCCCTTATTTCATCATTTCCTTGATTTTTTTCATAGCAGCCTGTATACCGCCCACTTCATCGATAAAGCCTTCTTTTACCGCATCCTCACCCACAAGAATCGTCCCCAAATCCTTGGTCAGTTCCCCTTCCTTTAGCATCATCTCTTCAATGCGCTCCTTCTTTACCTTACTGTGAGAAGCTACAAAGCCGGTGATACGGTCCTGAATCCGACGAAAATACTCGTAGGTCTGCGGAGCCCCGATGACCATGCCGCTCATACGTACCGGATGAACAATCATGGTGCCGGTGGGTACAATAAAGGAATAATCAGTGGACACCGCCAGCGGTACACCGATGGAATGGCCTCCTCCCAGCACCAAAGACACCGTCGGTTTACTTAAGGATGCTATCATCTCTGCGATAGCCAACCCGCTTTCCACATCACCGCCCACTGTATTCAAAAGAATGAGCAATCCTCCAATGTCCTTATCATCCTCAATCTGCGCCAGCTGCGGAAGCACATGCTCATATTTCGTAGTTTTCATATTTTGAGCGGAGCACTCATGCCCTTCAATTTCACCGATGATGGACAATAAATGAATCCGTTTCCCCGGTTCTGACCTATTCAATACCGTCTGGCCGTACTCGGAAATCTTTTCATCCCGCTGCTTTTCTGCCTCTCTCTTCTCTACTCTGTCATCTGCAGAATTCACATTCTTATTATTCGTATCATCTCCTACATTGGTTTTATTTTCCATACTTCTTTTTTTCGCTTCCATAGAATTACCGTTCCCTTCTTTTTTTGTTAACAGTATGCCCGGAATACTTTTCTTTTATTTATAAAGTAAAAATGAGACCGTCCCCAATGAGACGGCCTCGTTTTTGTTATACTTTTTTCATTTTTCCTTAAAATACACTTTAGTTGGTCTTCTCAAGAACCCACTTCTGGCAAGCACCGCCCCAGAATTCCCACTGGTTTACGTTTCCGCCGTTTTCAGTACTCCACTCATAAACATCCAAACCGGACTTATCTCCGGAAACTCTCGTAAGAATTGCGTAAGTTCCGTCTGCCTGCTGCTGAAGCTTGAACTGCTGGTTGGTTGCACCGTTAAATGCGTACTGTAAAATGTTAGTGCCGTTTGCAGACTTTTTGCCTTCAACATCCACTACCTTGGTGTAACCCGATGCTCCGGTGTATAAGTAGTAATAACCGTCTCCGGCAGATACTAACTTAAATTTCTGAGCCTCTGCACCGTTACTCTCCCACTGCTGAATGTTGACACCGTTGTCTGCACTTCCGTAAGTAACGTCAAGATACTTTCCGGAATGAACATTTTTAATGAAATATACACCCTCAAGACCGGTAGTCGTGTTTGTATTATTATTGCTGCTTCCGCTGTTGGTTGCAGAACCTACAGCTAAGTAGTCAAGATATGCATCCCACTGACCATCGTCTGCGGTTACAACAAGCTTAATGTTGATATCGCCGGTCGGATGCTGTACTCCCTTGATGGTGTACTCTGCCGGATACTGATCTCCGAAGTAGAAGGTTCCCTTGGTCTCGTTGTTGATTACCAAATCAACTCTTGCCATGGTGGAATTGTTGGACGCACCTCTTAAGGTAAAATCATGGGTATCGTATGCAAAATACTTATTGAAAGAAACTGCATCGTTATTTGCATATAATACAACACCGTTAAACGGAGAACTGATATTGCCGGTATAGGTACCGCTCTTAGTCATGCTCTCACACTGAATGGTGTTTTCGCTGGTGGAAACAGAACCGCTGTTGCTACTTCCGCTGTTGCTACTTCCGCTATTGCTACTTCCTGCAAGACCGGAATTGTTATAAGCTTCAATTGCACGGGTATAAGCATACTTTGCGTTTCCGTTGCTGGAGAACAGAAGCGGAGCGGAATTTGCAATCCAGGTTACACGGTCGGACAAGCCCCACCAGGTAACACCGGTAATCTTTGCGCCGCCCTTCTTAAGCGCACAAACCTGACTCAACAAATTATAAACATAATTTGCCATGTCAACGTCACCCTTATTCGTAACATCAAGCTCCGTAATCTGCACTTCGAAGCCCGCATTTAAAAACTTCTTCATTGCGCCGATGTAGTAATCTACGCTCGGATAAGTGGTTCCAAGGTGAGACTGCATACCAACACCGTCACAAATCTTGCCGTTGGAGTTGATGTAATTTACCATCGTTACGATATCGTCCTGCTCAATGTAAGTATTGAAGTCATTGTAGAACAGGCTTACGGAATTTTCTTTGCCGAAATACTTTAAGGTATCATGAGCATACTGGAAAGCCTTCTTTACGAAGGACGGATAGTTGGTTACGTTACCGTAAATCTTTAACCAACCGGAATTCTGAGCATGCTGGTACTCATTTACAACGTCCCATGCATATACTACATCCGCATACTGACCGGAATATACATGGTTCATTACGGACTTAATGTAGTATTCCATACGCAGATCCATCTGTGCCTGGGAAACATAGCCGTAATTGGTAGAATAACCGGTTCTGAAGAACCAGTCCGGAGTCTGACTGTGCCATACAAGGGTGTGCGCACGCATCTTTAATCCGTTTGCTTTACAAATTCTCAGCGCCTCATCTACGGTACTGAAGTTAATCTTCGGAACATAAGTCTCGGTCATACCGGACGGAATGTAATAGCCCTGATTCTGTGCATCGCTTCTGGAAATCAGACTCGGAGACCAACCAAGCATTGCATCCGGCTTCATTTCGTTTTCAAGAGTTACACTGTTATAGTGCTGCTTTAAAAAAGCTAAGTCATTGGAATTCTTCAACTGAGATAAATTAATACAGGTTCCGCTGTAACCGAACGATTTACCGTAGGTATTCAGCAAGGTCTCTCCTGCCGCATCTGCGCTCTTAGTCGGAACAAATAGGCTGGTTACTACTAATGCAGCCGCTACTACACCGCTGATCCATTTTTTGAATCTCTTTTTCATTTTTAACCTCCAAATAAAGTAACAAATTGCTCACCTTCTATGTCATCTTCGATTTGTCCCCCCAAGAACCTCCTTTCGTCACAAATTTATCAAACCTGACATATTTTGGTTACATATTTATTATATCATAAGTATTTTCCAAATAGAAAGCACAAATGCGTAGAACTTTCTGCTCATTATTTGTATTTTGATTGTAACTTGCACAAATTAATTGTATGTTTTCTTTTTCCTCAAAACAATTCAACGCATTTGAAAGATTTCTTTTTGTTAAAATTAATACAAAGTGCATAAAAAAGAATGCCATCATGTAATGATTATTGTGCATTTTATTACAAAAAAGCAACCTTGACATCATCTTGTGCCAAGGTTGCTTCCGTTCACATATTCAATTAAACTAAATCCGATCCAATGCCTGCTGTAAATCCGCAATCAAATCTTCCACATTTTCAATACCTACAGACAAACGGATAAGATCCGTTGCTACGCCTGCCTCCGCAAGCTGCTCGTCGCTCATCTGACGGTGGGTGTGGCTTGCCGGATGAAGCAGACAGGTCTTTGCATCAGCTACATGGGTAACGATGGATGCAAACTTCAGGGAATCCATAAACTTAATGGATGTCTCTCTGCCACCCTTGATACCGAAAGCAAGGACACCGCAGGTACCCTTCGGACAATACTTCTTTGCAAGCTCGTGATACTCGTCACCTTCCAGGTCCGCATAATGAACCCAAGCCACCTTCTCCTGTGCCTTTAAGAACTTTGCCACAGCAAGCGCGTTCTGACAATGACGCTCCATACGAAGATGAAGGGACTCTAAGCCAAGATTTAAGTAAAATGCATTCTGCGGAGACTGAATGGAACCGAAGTCTCTCATCAGCTGTGCGGTAGCCTTGGTAATGTAAGCACCCTTACCGAAACGCTCTGCATAAGTGATGCCGTGATAAGATTCATCCGGCGTGGTCAATCCCGGGAACTTCTCTGCATGCGCCATCCAATCGAAATTACCGCTGTCTACGATACATCCCCCTACAGCAACACCGTGACCGTCCATATATTTGGTGGTGGAATGGGTCACGATATCCGCGCCCCACTCAAACGGTCTGCAGTTCACCGGAGTTGCAAAGGTATTATCAATGATAAGCGGTACACCGTGATCATGTGCCAGCTTCGCAAACTTTTCAATATCAAAAATACCTACCGTCGGGTTGGTAATGGTTTCACCGAACACAGCCTTGGTGTTCGGCTTAAAGTACTTCGCAAGCTCCTCTGCCGGTAAGGTCTGGTCAACAAAGGTACACTCAATGCCCATCTTCTTCATGGAAACACCGAAGAGATTGTAGGTACCGCCGTAAATTGCAGAAGAAGCGATAAAATGGTCGCCTGCTTCACAAATATTGAAAATTGCATAGAAGTTTGCCGCCTGACCGGAGGAAGTAAGCATCGCAGCCACACCGCCCTCCATAGCACAAATCTTTGCCGCAACCGCATCATTGGTCGGGTTCTGCAGTCTCGTATAGAAATATCCGTCTGCCTCTAAGTCAAAGAGCTTACCCATCTGCTCACTGGTATCATACTTAAAGGTAGTGCTCTGGTAAATCGGAAGCTGTCTCGGCTCGCCCTGGCCCGGCTTCCAGCCCTCATGGATACATTTGGTTTCGATATTAGAGTTCATAAAAATCTCCTTTCTTTCAGGCTCCGTGGCCTATTATGTACTTCTTCGATGTTTTAAGTATATAACAAGTTGCTCGTATTGAAAAATACATAAAACAAGTGCGTTGTTATAGTCAGAAACTATTTCAACGCACATTTTAGCATAAATATATATTTCTGTAAAGTCCTATCACTTACGCTTTGTTCAGTGCTTCTGCCACCCGTTCCGCAGCCTCCTCCACCGTCGGTTTTTCTTCTATCATCTCGTCCAAAAGTTCAATGATGCGGTGGAGCGGATGAACCGGACACTTCTTTTCACAAAGTAATACCAAAAGTACCCGTTTAAAAAAGGAATAGGATACCCGCTCAGGCACAACCCCCTGTACCACCTTCGGATACTTCCGCTCCACAACCTCCACCAGCTCGGCTACCATCTGACAGTGGAACAACTCAGGCAAATGCTCCATAATGCAATGCTCCAAGTGAATCATCATAAAACGAATGGGCGAAACCGCATTATCTTCCCGCCTTGTCCACACTCCCGGTAAGCCCCAGGCCGGCTCTGTCACCTCAATATCTTCTTCACACTCTGCTTTTTGATTTACCGCAAAGTATTTCCCTGCATATACCCTTCCACAAGCCACTTCCCTGCCATATATCAAAATCTTATATTCCTCCGACCCACAGGTCGCTTCGTCCGCCAACCGCACCGTCGGAATACAAAATCCGTGCTTTGCCGCCATCTCCTTACGAAGTCCATGAACGCACGGAAGGCCCTGCTTCTGCTCCGTAAGAAACAACTCCACTAATCCGTAACCAAACCGGATTTCCAAAGCATCCTTTAACAATGCCGCTTCAATCTGTGCCCGATACCGGGGATTATCCTGCGTCACATAGGATTTTGTGCCATTCTCATATTGAAACAAATAATCCGGCGAACAATCAAACACTGTAAAAAGCCCGTCCAAAAGCTCAATATCCGGATACGCATTTCCGGTCTCCCATAGTTAAGGTTATTGTTTCCCCTGCGTACCGCATCCCGACACACAGGGAGTTTCATTTATTCAATTTTACCGATAAAACAGCAATTACATCATGACTATCCCCACATAATACGAAAGTAATGTAAAAAAAATTATTGAAATTAAAGTAAGTATATGTTTTATGCGTTTCTTCAAATGTGTCACTTTTTTTAATTTGAGGATAATTAAAACAGAGGACGCTGCGCCTATTCCAACCATAGATACGACTACACTGATATATTCGCTTCCTGTCGTCAACCCTATAATCGCACATGTTATCAACCCAAGTGGCATAATTGGGTAATACCAAAGCAATACACTAACTGGTATTACCCAATACTTTTTTATAATACTTATTAATTTACTTTTCATACTCCCCCCTAATCTACTGGACTGCGGTGGTTTTCAGCTACTCACTTCTGAAACCATCCTCATTTAAAATT
>CAZJEN010000043.1:0-18208 GCA_964545045.1 uncultured Lachnospiraceae bacterium
GAGAGCATCTGCCTTACAAGCAGAGGGTCATAGGTTCGAGCCCTATAGGCCCCATCGAATCCTTAGGGATTCATAAAGTACTTACATTAGTAAGACTGTGCCGCAGTGGCGGAACTGGCAGACGCACAGGACTTAAAATCCTGCGGGACTAATCTCCCGTACCGGTTCGATTCCGGTCTGCGGCATTTGCAGTTTTACTGCAAACAACTTAATGTTGTGTGTACGCGTAGCTCAGCTGGATAGAGCACTTGGCTACGGACCAAGGTGTCGGGAGTTCGAATCTTCTCGCGTACATTGAATGAAAAATAAGACCTAGGACATTGTCCTAGGTCTTATTTTTCGTTCGAAGACTCATCGTCTTCGAACGGAGTTCGAATTCTCCGCTTCGCTCCGGTCGGTCCAGTACCAACGTCCCCCGGACGTTGTGGACCTTCTCGCGTACATGGTAACCAAGGTGGGGATTTGAAGGAGTTGGGATTTGTCGGTTTTTTCTTGACAATCAGAATATTTTACGTTATTCTTTTATAGGACGCTTCTGTTGGAGTAGGTAGACAACAGGAGCTTTTTTTGTTCATAGAGTATTAGTATGTTTGAAGAACGGAGATGGAAAAGTCGGACATAAGAAAGATGGGGAGCGTGTAATATGAATATAGTAGAGAAATTGTATTGCAGATTATTTCAGACGGGTTTTCGAATCGCAATTCCGGTTTTACCGTATCGGGATCCGCAGGTATTGGCTTCGGAGCAGGAGATTGCAGAGGTTTTGCTTCAGAAGAAGATAGCCGCTGTGTTGATTGTAACGGATAAAAGTTTGCACGGACTTGGTTTGTTGGAACCGTTAAAGGAAGCGTTAAGACAAGCACAAATTAAGTTTGCGGTATATGATAAAACCGTGGCTAATCCTACGGTTGCAAATGTAGAAGAGGCAAGAGAACTGTATTTGGAAAATGAATGTAAGGCGTTAATCGGTTTTGGCGGTGGATCACCGATGGATTGTGCAAAGGCGGTAGGTGCGCGAGCGGCAAAACCGAAGCAGTCCATTGCGAAGATGAAGGGGATTTTAAAGATTCACAAGCGTTTGCCATTGTTTATTGCGGTACCGACGACGGCCGGGACAGGAAGTGAGACAACCCTGGCTGCAGTTATTACGGACGGTGAGACGAGACATAAGTTCCCGATTAATGATTTTCCGTTGATTCCGCAGTATGCGGCACTTATGCCGGAGGTTACCAAGGGATTGCCGCCGTTTATTACGGCAACTACCGGAATGGATGCACTGACTCATGCAGTGGAGGCATACATTGGACGATCCACGACAAGGGAAACGAGAAAGTATGCATTGGAAGCAACTAGACTGATTTTTGAGAATATTGAGAAAGTATATACAAACGGAACTGACATGGAAGCAAGAAAGAATATGCTTCACGCATCTTTCTTGGCAGGAAAGGCTTTTTCGAAGTCTTATGTGGGTTATTGTCATGCGGTAGCACATTCTTTGGGAGGAAAGTACAATACACCGCACGGCTTGGCAAATGCGGTACTGTTGCCGTATGTTTTAGATGCATATGACACGACTGTATATCGTAAGTTGAAGCAACTTGCGGTAGCTGCAGGTCTGATAACGGAAGAAGCGGAAGACGCAGATGCAGCAAAGCTGTTTATCGGAAAGATTCGTGCTTTGAATGAGGCCATGGGAATTCCGACCAAGCTTTCCGGGATTTGTAAAGCGGATATACCGGAATTGGCAACTCATGCCGCAAAAGAAGGTAATCCGTTGTATCCGGTACCGAAGCTTATGAATGCAAAGGAATTGGAACGTTTCTATTATGATGTGATGGAAGCGGAATAAAAATAATGGCAGATTGATAATAAAAGAAGGAGTTTTGGGCCGATGTGTGACGGCGCAAATGTATGATATGGAAAGAGAACAGATTCAGGAGATTGTAAAAAAGCAGAGAACATATTTTTTATCGGGAGCAACTCTTCCGGTGGAAGTCCGTAAAAAAGCGTTAGGTGATTTAAAGAAAGCAATCAAGGAGTATGAATGTAAAATTGCGGAAGCAATAAAGGCTGATTTGGGAAAGAGTCATGACGAGGCATTTATGTGCGAAATCGGATTGACCATAAGTGAGATTTCTTATATGCAAAAGCATGTAAGGCGGTTTGCAAAGGAAAAGAGGGTGAAGACTCCGCTTACGTTGTTTCCTTCCAGAAGTTTTGTAAAACCGATGCCGTATGGTGTTGCTTTGGTAATGAGTCCGTGGAATTATCCGTTTTTGCTTACCATGGGACCGTTGGTGGATGCGATTGCAGCAGGAAATACGGTTGTTGTAAAGCCGAGTGCCTATTCTCCGGCAACAAGTGCAGTGATAAAGGAATTATTGGAGTCGGTTTTTTCTCCGGAATACGTGGCAGTGGTGACCGGCGGACGCGCAGAAAATACTTGTTTGTTACAGGAAAAGTTTGATTATATGTTTTTTACCGGTAGCCAGACGGTGGGAAAAGAAGTAATGGCGCAGGCAGCAAACCATTTGACACCGGTGACGTTAGAGCTTGGCGGAAAGAGCCCGTGTATTGTGGATAAGAGTGCAAATATTAAGCTGGCAGCGCGTCGTATTGTATTTGGAAAATACTTAAACTGCGGTCAGACCTGTGTGGCGCCGGATTACATTTTGTGCGAAAAGGATGTGCGGGATGAACTGGTGATGGCATTGAAGGAGGAGATTGCACGACAATACGGCAAGGAGCCGCTTACGAATGAACAATACGGAAAAATGATTAATACAAAGCATTTTGAACGGGTGTGCGGTTTGATAGAAAAAGAGAAGGTGGTATATGGTGGAAATTCCGATGTAGCCACATTGAAAATCGAACCGACAATTTTGCAGAAAGTTACATTTTCCGATGAAATCATGCAGGAGGAAATCTTTGGACCGTTGCTTCCTGTTGTGGAAATAAGCGGTATAGATGAGGCAATCGAAATTATTAATCAAAGACCTCGTCCACTTGCATTGTATGTGTTTGCCGATGACAAAACAGTGAGCAAAAAGGTAATTTCCCGTTGTAGATTCGGTGGTGGGTGCATCAATGATACCATCGTGCATCTGGCTACCAGCAGCATGGGTTTCGGAGGTGTCGGAGAAAGCGGTATGGGAGCTTATCACGGGAAAGTGGGCTTTGATACATTTTCTCACAAAAAGAGTATGG
Organism: uncultured Lachnospiraceae bacterium; assembly: GCA_964545045.1. Lineage (GTDB taxonomy): Bacteria > Bacillota > Clostridia > Lachnospirales > Lachnospiraceae > SIG307. The sequence goes on from CAZJEN010000043.1 coordinate 3,208, forward strand.
TAGATAAAAAGACCTGGTTGGATTTACCGATGCGTTATCAGCCGTATCGGAAGCTTTATATGAAGCTGATCCGGATGTGTTTGAAGTAATAAAAAGAGCGGTTAATGTTATGTCTTACACAACGTTAACCGCTTGTTTTATACAATTGATTAAGTTACATCTTTGTGGACCACATACTGCAATCAAGTACTCTGGTAGCAAAGTCTTCATAGAAGTCCGGCTCATGGCAAATGAGAAGAATACTTCCCTTATATGCGGTAAGAGCACGCTTTAACTCGTCCTTTGCATCCACATCTAAGTGGTTGGTCGGCTCGTCCAAAAGGAGAACGTTGGTCTCTTTATTGATGAGCTTACAGAGGCGTACCTTAGCCTGTTCACCGCCGGAGAGAACACGAACCTGGCTCTCAATGTGCTTAGTAGTCAGACCGCACTTTGCAAGAGCGGAGCGAATCTCATACTGGGTAAAGGACGGGAAGCTCTGCCAAAGTTCTTCAATGCAGGTGTTATTTTTTGCACCGGTCATCTCCTGTTCAAAGTAGCCCGGGAACAGGTAGTCGCCTAAGGTTACTTTACCGGAAATCGGAGGAATGATACCGAGAATACTCTTTAATAAAGTAGTCTTACCGATGCCGTTGGCTCCCTTTAATACCAGCTTTTCGCCGCGTTCCATGGAAATGGTAATGGAGCGGGACAGCGGTTCATCGTAGCCGATAACCAAGCCTTCCGTCTGGAAAATGTAGCGGCTGGCGGCGCGGGCTTCTTTAAAGTGAAACTCCGGCTTCGGACGTTCTGCGGCAAGTTCGATGACTTCCATCTTATCCAACTTTTTCTGGCGGGACATAGCCATGTTACGGGTGGCAACTCTGGCTTTATTTCTCGCAACAAAGTCCTTTAATTCGCTGATTTCCTGCTGCTGGCGCTTGTAAGCAGCCTCCAGCTGAGCCTTCTTTACGGCATAAACCTCTTCGAATTTATCGTAATCGCCTACATAACGGGTCAGTTCGCCGTTTTCCATATGATATACTAAGTTGATAACGCTGTTTAAGAACGGAATATCATGAGAAATCAAAATAAAAGCATTCTCATAATCAATCAGGTAACGCTTTAACCATTCGATATGCTCTACATCCAGGTAGTTGGTCGGCTCGTCCAAGAGAAGGATGTCCGGCTTTTCAAGCAGGAGTTTTCCAAGCAAAACCTTGGTACGCTGACCGCCGGAAAGTGCGGTAACATCCGTATCCAGTCCCATGGCATCCAAACCGAAGGCGTGGGCGATTTCGTCAATTTTCGTATCAATAATATAGAAGTCATGTACATCCAGTAGATCCTGAATATTACCGAACTCCTCCATCATTCCCGGAAGCTCTTCGTCGGAAGCTTCACCCATAGCGGCACAAAGCTCAGTCATACGGGCTTCTACGTCATAGAGAAATTCAAATGCGGACTTTAATACATCGCGGATAGTCATACCCGGCTGTAATACCGAGTGCTGGTCCAGATATCCTACGCGGACATCCTTTGCCCATTCTACTTTTCCTTCGTCCGGCATCATCTTTCCGGTAATAATGTTTAAGAAGGTGGACTTGCCTTCGCCGTTGGCACCGATTAAGCCTACATGCTCTCCCTTTAACAAACGGAAGGAAACATCCTTTAACAGGGTGCGGTCACCGAACCCGTGGTTCAAATCCGAAACACATAAAATGCTCATAAAATAAAATCCTTTCCCGTGCCGCAAACACAGCACATTTGAGGTAGTGCATAAGCACTAAAACAGTCCTATTATACCCGATATATCCAATATTTGCAAGCATAAGTTAGGAAACAGGAAAGTAAAAAGGCTGCCGGGGAAGGCAGCCTTTCATGAGGGGAGTATAAATATTAATAAGGGGTTATATTGTGTCAAAGACTTAGGGGAATCTTTAACACATCCTTATTCTATTGCATTTATCCCCAAAAAGCAATTAAAAAAGTATAAAGAAATCGTAAAACAAAATAAAGAAAGTAAAACGGGAAGAGACAAGGCAAAATCGCATATAGTAAAAGAAAGAACATGAAAATCGAAGGGACAACGGACTATGTGGATTATTGTAGCATTCGTAGCGGACCTTTGTTTATATTTGTTTGCCGGACAGGATATTGCATTGGATTTTCTGGGCGGTTATTTAATCGAGTTGAGTCTGAGTATAGATAATTTGTTTGTTTTTTTGACCATTTTTACATCCTTCGGTGTGCCTGAACAATTACGACACCGGGTATTACATTACGGAATTATCGGTGCGGCGGTTCTGCGTCTTATATTTATTCTCTGCGGAACGGCGGTGGTTACACGGTTTGAGTGGATTTTGTACGGGTTCGGTGTAATATTAATTGTAAATGGAGTAAAAATGTTGCTGGAGCAGGAAGTTCGGGAACAAGAGCCGGGGGCCTCTTTCGGGATGCGTTTGGTAAGCCGCTTTGTGCCGGTAACGGAAACGTTTGTCGGGAACTGTTTTTTTGTTTTGAGAGAAAAAAACAGCGGAAAACAAAAAAAGATAGAGAATGGAAAGAAAAGTCGCTATGCTACACCGTTATTCGTAGTTTTGGTGGTGGTGGAATTGTCGGATATTATTTTTGCCATAGATTCCGTGCCGGCAGTATTTTCGGTTACCACAAATCCGGCCATTGTTTATACATCAAATTTATTGGCAATTTTAGGATTGCGCCAAATGTATTTCGTGCTTGAAAAGCTGGCTGATCGTTTTGTATATGTGAAATACGGGATTGCTACCGTTTTGATTTTTACGGGAATTAAGCTGGTGGCAGTTATGTTTGACCGGACGATCTCCACAGCCGGTTCGATTTGCTTTATCTTGGTTGCTTTGTCTGTCAGTATGTTTGCTTCCTTGTTTGCGACAAAAAAAGGAAGTGTATAAATGAAAGGCATCTGCAAATACTATGTCCTGTAACCGAAAAACAAGTGTCTATCAGGAGGTAGCAGTATGTCTTATAATAATGAGAATACCCAGAACAATGCAAAGAACAACACCCAGAACAACGCTCAGAACGGTGGGATGAAGAACAACACCCAGAACAATACCCATGGTGGTGTGAGCAACAACACTCAGAACAATGCTCAGAACAACACCCAGAATAACGCGCAGAACAATACCCAGAACTGCCGTAACTGTGCTCGTAACGCAAGCAGAAACGAAAGCAATCGTTAGTTTTTAGCCGGAGCGGGGCTGTCGCAAGGAAGTTGTGGCGGCTCCCTCTTGCCTTTCTGCTTTTTGAAATCAAAAGTCGCCCGATAAATCATTTGCTTGTTTGCAAGTCGCAACGCTACGTCAAACTTCCTCCAAGAACGACTAGGACGCTCGGGAGTGGCCTCGCGTCCAGTCTTTTCTAGGAGGTGATTTCGACTGCGCTAAGAACGCGACCCTTCGGGAAAAGCAAAAATCAAATGATTTATCGGGCGACTTTTGTAGTTAAAGAATATAACAGAAAGCAAGAGGGAGCCGCGACTGAGTCTATCTACTTTTTCTGCGGCAGCCCGTCTGAGAGAGGAGGATACTGGAAGAGAGAGTACTGGAAAGGAGAGTATCGAAACGAGTACCGGTGATATATTTTCACGGATAGACAAGTGTTAGCAGGTCGGGTAAAATAGGTAAGGAAAAAAATAGAAATTTTTTTGTTTTTGGAAATAAAGTTCTCCTCTGAATACGTCTAATAGGTGAAAGGAGGTAAGGGAGTGAAAAAAGAGGAATTTACATATCGTGTGGAAGCCATACGGGGACAGTTGTATAAAACCGCCATGTTGTATCTGGGAAGTCATTCGCAGGCGGTGGATGCGCTGGATGAAGCGATTTATAAAGGACTGTGCGGATATAAGAGACTTCGGAAGCCGGAGTTTTTTACCACATGGATGACGCGGATTTTAATCAATGAATGCAATAATGAATTGCGTAGAAGAAAACGCACCTGTCCGATAGAGGAGCTTCCGGAAACGGCGGTGGAGGAGTTTGATTCTTTACCGTTAAAGGAAGCATTGCAGAAGCTTCCGAAGGAGCTGAAGGATGTGATTGTACTGCGGTATTTTTCGGGATTTACGCTGGTTGAGACGGCGGAACTGCTTAAAATCCCTCAGGGAACCGCAGCTACCAGACAACGGAAGGCGTTACAGTTGTTACGCTTGGAATTAGGTGAGGAGGAATCTTATGAACAGAAATAATGAGTTTACGGAATGGATGAAGGAATTGGATGAAGGTGTTCCGGCGGTGGATGAGTCCATCAAGAGAGGAAGCAGAAGAAAAGCGCGGAAGCAGTTTTTATATCAGCCGCTTATAGGGCTGGCTGCGGTGTTTATGTTGTTTGTACTGTCGGTGAATTTGTGTGCGCCGGTGGCAATGGCATTTTCCAAGGTGCCGGTGTTAAAAGAGTTGATGAAATCAGTAGCCTTCTCTAAGTCGCTGAGGGATGCCATTGAGAACGAATATGTACAGGGGGTAGATTTAAAGCAGACAAAAAACGGTGTAACCGTAGAAATTGTGTCTATGGTTGTGGATCAGGAGAGACTGACGGTTTTTTATCGGTTTGAGTCGGACAAGTACAAGCATTTGATTGCAAACAGCAAGGTGTTTGATGAGCATGGAGAGGACTGGCTTGGTATGACAGAATGTGAGATGAGTGATTATAATTGTCCGAATGAAGAGATTCGTAGTGTATCAACAACTATGCTTTTGGCAAATATGACAGACAGAACATGGCAGGAGTCTACGCCGGAAAAGGTAGTGTTCCGTATGGTGGTGTGGGACAGATTGGCTTACGAAAATACAAATTATCTTCCGGATGAAGTTGTACAGGAAGGAAACGAACACATTATGACATTCGATTTTCTGTTAGAACTTAATCCGGAGAATATGCCACAACCGATTACATATGAGGTAAATGAAGCAATTGAACTGGGAGGACAGAATTTAACGGTGCAGGATGTCGTAGTTTATCCGACGTATATGCGGGTAAATGTGGAGGAACCGAGTGAGAATACGGCGAAGCTTGTGGAGTTGCATTTTTATGTGGAAAATGAGGATGGAGAACGCTTCTATAACTTTTTGGAGACTTCGAAGTCAATTTCAATCGATGAAGAAGGTCCGATTTGGTTTCATTTTGATGCGGAAAGTCCGTATTTTGCCGAATCGGAGAGCCTAAAGCTGGTAATCACCGGTGCTGAGTGGATGGAGCCGGGAAAAGAGCAGACCTATGTGAATTTGACTACCGGGGAAGTGAAAAACCTTCCGGACTATGTTACTTTAAAAGAAACCCTGGAGATAAACGGAAAATTATACCTTATATTCTCTCAAGAGAGCGTGGTCATGGATGATAACCGGACAGGAGAATCCATAGGAAGAATGCTTAATCTGAACCCATTTATATGGAAGTACTATGATGGAGATGGGAATAAACATAAGGCAGCATGCGAAGGGTATTCACCAAAAGAGGAACTTGATTGGAAGGTAACTTGGCAAGGCGGTCTGGAGCATGATGAAGATTGGAACCTTACCGGTATGTATAAAAACACGATTTGCTTAGAGGATTATCCGTATGAGGAAATTTTGTTGGAGAATTACTATTCAAAGGCATGGCGAGGCGAGCTGTCGATTGTGATTAAGTAAGACTTAAATAGGGTATGAGTAGAAAGTAATGTTAGGAAGAGCGGTGTATCTTGGTGGGAGGTACACCGTTTTTCTTTTTTCATATACTATACCAGGGGAAGAATTCCCTATACCATCCGAAAGGAGGAGACGTATATGATGTACCGTTATGTGATAACCTTAGGAGAATTAAAGAAGTTACAGGAAAAGGGAACTGTGCGGCTGGTGGATGTGAGAGAGTCGGAAAGCTATGAGAAGGGGCATATTCAGGGGGCGGTTTCCATTCCCTATTCGGAGGAGCAGAGTTTTCAGGAGAAATTTTTGAAGAAAGAAACAATTGTGTTCTGTTGCGACCGGGGCAATTTAAGTACCCGGGTAACGCTGCGGATGCGAAAGGCGGGGTATCAGGCCTATAGTCTGGCGGGAGGCTATGAAGGATATCGCCGTTTTCAAAAATAGAGTTTCTTTTTTTAGCCGAGTATGATAAGATGGTACAAAAGCATCATGTTGATAAAGTCAGAAAGGACAAAGGAATGGCAGATTTGTTTGAGTTTCTGACTCCGTGTCATTTTGGCACGGAGTCTGTTTTAAAAAAGGAGATTACGGACTTAGGATATGAGATAAAGGCAGTGGAGGACGGCAAGGTCAGCTTCATGGGAGATGTGACCGCCATTCCGCGGGCAAATATTTTCTTACGTACTACAGAGCGTGTGCTTTTAGTGGTTGGACGTTTTAAGGCAACAAGCTTTGAGGAATTGTTTGAAAAGACGAAGGCGCTTCCTTGGGAGCGTTATATTCCGGAGAACGGCAAGTTCTGGGTAACCAAGGCGAATTCCGTAAAGAGTAAGCTGTTCAGCCCGTCGGATATCCAGCGTATTATGAAAAAGGCTATGGTAGAGCGCATGAAGCAAAGCTATAAGAAGGAATGGTTTCCGGAGGACGGAGCACCGTTCCCAATTCGTGTGTCTATTATGAAGGATGAGGTAACGGTAGGCCTGGATACTTCTGGAGAATCCTTACATAAGAGAGGCTATCGTAAACTCAGCTCCAAGGCACCGATTACGGAGACCTTGGCAGCGGCGCTGATTCTTTTGACCCCGTGGAGAGAGGACCGGATTTTGGTGGACCCGTTCTGCGGCAGCGGTACCATTCCGATTGAGGCGGCCATGATCGGGGCGAATATCGCACCGGGCATGAACCGCGAGTTTTTGTCCGAGGATTGGACCCACCTTGTGCCGAAGAAGCTTTGGTACGATGCGATAAATGAGGCAGAGGATTTAATTAAGCGGGATGTGACCATGCAGATTCAGGGCTATGATATTGACCCGGATATGATAAAGGCAGCAAGACAGAATGCGGAGGATGCGGGTGTGCTTGAGTATATCCATTTCCAGCAGCGTCCGGTGAGCCAGTTGAGTCATGCGAAAAAGTACGGCTTTGTGATTACCAACCCGCCCTACGGTGAACGTTTGGAAGAGAAAAAGGCTCTGCCGGGATTGTATCAGGAGTTCGGAAAGGCCTTTGCGGGACTGGATAGCTGGTCCTGCTATATGATTACTTCTTATGAAGAAGCGCAGAAGTATTTCGGCCGTCAGGCGGACAAGAACCGTAAGATTTACAACGGTATGTTAAAGACGTACTTCTATCAGTTTATGGGACCGCGTCCGCCGAAGAAGAAGCCGGAAGGAAAGCAGGGCGAATAAGAAACAAGCGGACAGGTCTTTAGCGGCTTTCGGAGCAAGGTTTATTAGGAAGTTGTAGAGGAAGATTTATGGAGAATAAGACAAAACGCCGGCTTAATTTCGGCATGGCAGGAGTTATCCTTGCTTTGGCGTGGCCCACCATGTTAGAGCAGCTGATGCAGACGGCGGTGCAATATATCGATACGGCCATGGTAGGGAGCCTTGGTACCCAGGCAACGGCAGCGGTTGGCGCTACCACTACAGTGAACTGGCTGGTGGGAAGTACGGTATCTGCGGTGGGCGTGGGCTTTCTGGCGTTTATCGCAAAGGCGTTGGGGGCCGGAGATAAGGCTGCGGCAAAACGAGCGGCATCCCAGGCATTGCTGGCGGTGTTGGCGGTAGGTGTTGCTGTTACATTGATTACCGTAGGTTTATCCGGACAGATTCCGAAATGGATGCAGGTGGATGAGGGTATCCGGGAGCTGGCGGGGCAGTATTTTCTGATTTTATATTTGCCGATGCTGTTCCGAACGGCAAGTACCATCTTCGGCACGGTGCTACGGGCAGCGGGAGATACCAAGTCACCAATGAAAATCGGTGTGGTGGTGAATCTGGTCAATGTGGTGTTAAACTTTTTGTTTATTTATCCCACCAGAGAGCTTAAGGTGTTTTCTTTTGAATTTACCATGTGGGGCGCGGATATGGGCGTTATCGGTGCGGCCATAGCCAGTGCCATTGCCTATACTGTGGGCGGCATTTTGATTACGATTGTGCTTTGGCGGCATCCGTTGGTGTCCCCAAAAGGAGAGCACCTGCGACCGGACATGGGGATTATCCGCCCGTGTCTGCGGGTGATGATGCCGAATCTGTTCCAGCGGTTCGGGACATGTCTCGGTTATGTGGCCTTTGCGTCTATGATTAATGCACTGGGTGAGGTGTCCACGGCGGCACATACCATTGCCAATACGGTAGAATCCGCCTTTTACATTCCGGGCTACGGCATGCAAACGGCAGCAGCGACCTTGGCGGGCAATGCCTATGGTGCGGGGGATGAAAAGCGTCTGAAGGAGCTGGCGCGGATGTTCTTTCCGATAGAGATTATACTAATGATATTCTCCGGTGCGGCACTGTTTATTTCGGCACCGACACTGGTGGATATCTTCTCTGATTCGGAGGAGGTTATCGCACTGGGAACCACGGTGCTTCGTATGGTGGCGGTATCGGAGCCGTTCTACGGCTTCTCCATTATTATGGAAGGTATGATGCAGGGCGTGGGTGAAACGAAGCGTCCGTTTGTGTATAATATTGTGGGCATGTGGCTGGTGCGTATCGTGGGTACTTTCATTTGTACAAGTTTCTTTGACATGGGCCTGGTGGCAGCCTGGGCGTGCATGATTTCCCACAACTTGTTCTTGTTTGTACTGTTTTTGATTTGCTATAAGAAGGGACGGTGGAATCCGTTCCGGAAGGTGAGAGAAGTGTAAGCTTTGACACGACGTTTTTGATAAATGGTGTGTTTGGTTGACCGGAACGGAAGCGAACACAGTACTGAGAAATGTAGGAAGAAACGGAGGTTACTTATATGGCGTTGTTATATCAAGTACCGGAGGAAAAGCGTATCCGTGTGATTGTGGACACAGATGCGGCTTGTGAGGCAGATGACCCATTTGCCATTGCTCATGCGCTGATGACAAAGAAGTTCGAGGTAAAGGGTATTTTTGCGGAGCAGTTTTTGGGAACTGCGGGAACCATGGAAAAGAGTTTGCAGGAAATACAGACGATTTTGACTTGCATGGACATGGAGGTGCCGGTATTTCGCGGGAATGACGGTGCGTTAGCAGTGGACGGTGCTCTTTCGGAGGCAGGCAGATTTCTCGTGGAAGAAGCTATGAGAGAGGACGAAAGACCGCTTTTTGTACTTTGTCTCGGAGCCATTACCAATGTGGCAGCGGCTCTAAAAAAGTATCCGGAGATTGCAAAGCGCATGACCATAATCTGGATTGGCGGACATAATCTGGATTTAACGGAGATTCCCTTCCGGGAGTTTAATTCCGGAAACGACATTGAGGCGGCTAACATCGTCATGAAGAGTGAGGCAGAGCTTTGGCTGGTGCCGAGCAATGTATACGGAAGCATGCATATCAGTCTGGCGGAGATTCAGGACAGAATTGCAGGCAGCGGTAAAATCGGCAAGCATCTGTTTGAACAGATGGTGGAATACAACAATTCTCCGGCGGCAGGCTGGACGAAAGGAGAGAGTTGGAGTCTTGGGGATTCCCCGGCAGTGGGAATTGCCATGAACCCGGACTGCGGCACCTATGTGTACCGGGAGGCACCGATATTTAACGAGGATACCTCGGCGCGGTTTGACGGTACGGGAAGAAAGATCCGGGTATATACCTCCGTGGACTCCAGATTCATTTTGGAGGATTTGATTGCGAAGCTGCGGATTTTGTATGGGGAATAAGATGGGAAGGAACAGTCAGGCGATATGCTCTGTGGGTATATTTCCAATCAATCGATAAGAACAGACTCGGAGGACTCTCAGTTTTTGAGAGTCCTTCAATTAAAATAAGATATTGTTTTTGTGATATTTTTTCTGTATGCTATGAGTATCGGAAGCGCTGATGAAGGCGTTTCCGCGCCGAATTTGCGCAGCGGAGCTGCATTTTCTGCTGCAAATTCGTGCGATCCGCCGGCGGCTCTAAGGAAGTACTGAAAGAACTTCCTTAGAAGTCTTCTTAGAGTGATAATGAGAAGCGAAAACGATGGCGCGCATCGGATTCGCAGAGGATGAAAAGGAGAAAAGAGCATGAATAAAATATTTTCAAAGAATCTCAGAAAGCTGAGACAAGGAAAGCGGTTGACTCAGGAGAGTGTAGCGGAGCGACTTGGTGTAAGTGCCCAGGCAGTGTCCCGTTGGGAAACAGGAGCTACTTTGCCGGATGTATTGCTACTGCCGGAGATTGCCAGACTGTATGAGGTGCTGGTGGATGATTTGTTTAAGGAGGATTTGCAGGAATACGGGAAATTATCTGATCGACTGGTGGCGGTGTACCGTGATACATATAAAAATGATGATTTCATGGCAGCAGTAAAAGAGTATGAACGGATGGAGCGAGAAGGAAGTATGGTGGCAAAAGATTATTACGGACGTGTTTGGCTGTACTCTGGAATGCTTGGCGTTTGTCGAAGAGAATTAAGAAAAGATTATGATAAGACCATGGAATTAAGCAAAGAAAATGATCCGGAACTTTATTTTCAGGCAAAATTCGGGAAGGTAGAATTCCGATGTGATAATACGGCAGAAGGACTGCAGTGTGTGGAGGAGCAGATACAGGCGGTAAAGGAGCAGCCGGAGGATTCCAGAGAATGGGCTTGTCTGGAGGCTGCGTATTATTGGACGAAGCAGTATGAGAAGTGCTATAAGGTGGCGAAAGAAGCTATTGCGAAATTCCCGGAGGATTCTGAGTTATATTGTCTCGCCGGGGATGCGTGCAAGGAACTTGGAAAGTACGAGGAGGCATATCCGTACTGGGAAAAGCGTCATGAATTGGACCCGTGGATGTTGGATTCCTTATACTCTATTGCGTTTTGTCGTGAGGAATTGGGAGAATATGATAAGGCTTATGAAGCCTGGATGCGAATTGCCGATATCCATAATGAGCGAGATGATGATATTGCGGTGAAGTTCCCGATGAGAAAGGCTGAGGAATGTAAGGCCAAGATGGGGAAGTAAGAGGAGGACTCTTGCAAAACGAGAATTTTCACTTGTAACGCGATATGGATTTTTTGAATGTTTTCCTGTATGATAAGTTCAAGAAGTCTTCTTGATGTTGTGATGAAATGCAAATACGGTGACACGTGTCGTATTTGCGGATGGATGTAAAAGGAGAGTACAGGATGAATGAAAATGTTTCAAAGAATCTCAGAAAGCTGAGACTGGAAAAGAAGTTGACCCAGGAGCAGGTGGCGGAAAAGCTTGGCGTCAGTGCCCAGTCGGTGTCACGTTGGGAAACGGCGGCTTCTTTTCCGGATATTATGTTATTGCCGGAGATATCCAGATTGTACGGTGTGCTGGTGGATGATTTGTTTAAGGATGATTTGCAGGGATATGACAAGCTGTCCGACCGGTTGGTGGCGGTGTATTATGATACCATGAGGTTCGAGGACTTTACCGCAGCCGTACAAGAGTACGAACGGATGGAAAAGGAAGGGACCATGGAGGCCCAGGATTACAGCGGACGCACTTGGCTGTATGAAAGAATGATCTATATGTCTACAAAAAGTATTTTGGAAGATTATGATAAGACCCTTGAGTTGAGCAAGGAAACAGATCCGGAGCTGTATTTCAGTGCGAAATATAGGAAGTTAGCATTCCGATGTGGTTTTACAGCGGAAGGTCCGCTGTGTATTGAGGAACAGGTGCAGGCGGTAAAGGAGCAGCCGGAGGACTCCAGAGAATGGGCTTGTCTGGAGGCTGCCTATTATATGACAAAACAGTACGAGGAGTGCTATCGGGTGGCAAAGGAGGCCATTGCAAAATTCCCGGAGGATTCGGATCATTATGGTCATGCCGGTGATGCGTGTGAGGAATTGGGAAGGTATGAGGAGGCATATTGGTACTGGGAAAAGCGTCATGAATTGGATCCGGAGAAGTTAGATTGCTTATATGGAATTGCGTTTTGCCGTGAGAAATTGGGCGAGTATGAGAAAGCCTATGAGGCATGGATGCGGATTGTGGGCATATTGAATGAGTGGAAGGAAGAAATCGATGTAAAGTTCCCGATGAGAAAGGCTGAGGAATGTAAGGAGAAGATGGGAAAACAGGAGTAAGGACAAAGTTCGCATTTGTGGCGTGGCTACGGATGCGAGCTTTTTGTATTTGTCGGTAAAAAGAGCGTTTTAACCGAGTTTTACTTTGACAAAACTCTTAAAAACTGAGAGCCCTCACTTAAATTGTGATATGGATTTTTTGAAATGTTTCCTGTATGATAAGGTCAAGAAGTCTTCTTATTGTAGTAAAAAGTAGATTCGGTAGCGCGTGCCGGATTTGCGAAGGGATGAAAAGGAGAGTATAGGATGAACGACAATTTTTCAAAGAATCTCAGAAAGCTGAGATTGGAAAAGAAATTGACCCAGGAGCAGGTGGCGGAAAAGCTTGGCGTAAGTGCCCAGTCGGTGTCCAGGTGGGAGACGGGAGCTACCTTCCCGGATGTGATGATGTTGCCGGAGATATCGAAATTGTATGGAGTGCTGGTGGATGATTTGTTTAAGGAAAGCCTGCGGGGGTACGACAATTTGGCGGACCGTTTGTTGGCGGTGTATGAGGATACCTATAAGCATGAGGATTTTATGACGGCGTACCTGGAATTTGAGCGAATGGAAAAAGAAGGAACCATGACGGCGGAGGATTATCGGGGATACGGCTGGCTGCATAATGCGATGAGAGGTGTATGCAAGAAGAAAGTTTTGGAGTATTATGGAAAGTCAATGGAGTTAAGTAAAGATAACGATACAGAGTTCTATTACCTTATGAAATGTAATCTGCATACGGTTCGTATTGACTTGGGAGAGGGACCAAAGTGCATTGAGGAACAGCTACAGGCTGTAAAGGATGAACCGGAAAATGTAGGTGAATTGGTATGTTTAGTAAGTGTTTATTATTGGACGGGGCAATATGAGGAATGTTACCGGGTAGTAAAAGGTGCCATTGCAAAATATCCGGAGGACCCGCGCTTTTACGATCTGGCTGGAGATGTATGTGACGAATTGAAAAAGTATGACGAGGCTTTTTATTACTGGGAAAAGCATATGGAACTGCAATCGAGATGGTTGAATTCCTTATTTTCCATTGCATTTTGTCGGGAGAAACTGGGAGAATATGAGAAGGCCTATGAGGCATGGATGAGAATAGTGGATATTATGATTGGACAAGGTGCCGAGGTAAGCGCAAGATTTCCGATGAAAAAGGCAGAAGAATGTAAGGCAAAGCTGGAAAAGCAGAAGTAAGAGAAGAAGGTCGTATCTGTGGCGTGGGCTGCGGATGCGACTTTTTTGCCGGATTTTGTGGTTTTATAACGAAAAGTCCCTCATTTTTTTGTAAAATCTCTTGAAAACTCGCTCATTTTTTTGTTATACTATGAATGAGAGAGGAGGACGCACATGGAAGAATTGTACTTGAGGCGAAAAATAGATTCCTTTTTAAACGAGTGGAAGCATTCCGAAAATCGAAAACCATTGATTGTGAAGGGACCGCGTCAGGTGGGAAAGACGGAGTCGATTCGCCGGTTTGCAATGGAGGCATACCGGAATGTTGTATATATAAATTTTGTAGAGGAACCGAAGTATAAAAAAATAACCGAAGACGGTTATAAGACGGAGGATATTATTCGTAATATTTCCCGCATTGATCCGGGAAAAAGATTTGAAGAAGGAGAAACACTCTTATTCTTCGATGAATTGCAGGAGTACCCGGAAATTGCTACGGCGCTTAAGTTTTTCTGTATTGACGGACGTTTTGATGTGATTTGCAGCGGCTCGCTGTTGGGGATTCATTATAAACGAATCGAGAGTAACAGTGTAGGTTATAAATCGGATTATGACATGTGTTCTATGGATTTCGAAGAGTTTTTATGGGCTAAGGGATATGGAGAAGCGGTTACTGAGGAAATGTTAGAACACATGAAGGCGCAGAAACCGTTTAATGAGACAGAGATGACAACCTATAGTAACCTGTTTTTAGATTACTGTATTTTAGGCGGAATGCCGGCGGTAGTAAGAGAATACATTAGGCGTGATACATTTGAAGGAACACTGGAAGTTCAAAGGCAATTATTGGAGGATTACAAGGAGTATATCCGAAAATATGCAGAGGGACTTGACCAGACAAGAATTCTGAATGTGTTTGAACAGATTCCGTTACAATTGGCAAAGGATAATAAAAAGTTTCAAATATCCAAGATTGCAAGCGGAGCAAGGTTTAAGGATTATCGCGGCTGTATCGAGTGGTTGAGAGACGCAGGTGTTGTGAATGTATGCTATTGTTTGAACGCTCCCGAATTGCCGCTAAAAGGAAACTACGATGATACAAAGTATAAGTTATACTTCTTTGATACGGGGCTTTTTGTGGCGATGTTAGATGAGGAAGCTCAGGAAGACTTAAGAGCGAATAAAAATCTGAGTGTGTATAAAGGAGCATTATATGAGAACATTGTCGGCGAAGCGTTAGTGAAGATGGGATATGGTCTGTACTATTATAAGAAAGACGATTCCACCTTGGAAGAGGATTTCTTTGTACGTACACAGGATCGCTTGGTTCCGGTGGAGGTAAAGGCCACCAGAGGAACGGCAAAATCGTTGCGTACGTTAATTCGTAGCGAGGCTTATCCGGATATTTTCTGGGGAATAAAGCTTATGGCAGGGAATATAGGAACCAGTGATGATATCGTTACATTTCCGTATTTTTGTACGTTTTTATTAAAGAGGTATTTAAAAGAGAAGCAAGGCAAAGCATGATGTAAGTGAATAGAATTATTTAAGTAAAAGTCCGCAAAAACCAAGAAAATGCGGACTTTTACTTGCTCTTTTTTACATCTCCTCCGGACACTCCATCCCAAGCAATTCGCATCCGTCCGTCAGTACCTTTTGTACCAGGTCCGTCAGCAAAAGACGGGCCTTTTTTTCGTGGTC
>CAZJEN010000044.1:0-14658 GCA_964545045.1 uncultured Lachnospiraceae bacterium
GTACAGAATTGCAAAGCAGTCTGTTATGAGAGCTCTCACTTCTTCTTTCGCAGGTAGAAAGGAAAGAAAGAGACAGTTCAGACAGTTATGGATTGCTCGTATCAATGCAGCAGCAAGAATGAACGGTCTTTCCTACAGCAAGTTCATGTACGGTTTGAAGTTAGCTGAGGTTGAGGTTAACAGAAAGATGCTTTCCGAGATGGCTATCAATGATCCGGAAGGTTTCGCAGCATTGGTTGAAGTTGCAAAGGCTAAGCTTGCTTAATAAATGAACGAAACGGCTCTCGCATGTAGTATGCGAGGGCTTTTTTGTTCTTTGGAGATGGTGTGAGGTGGCAACTCGCTAACCTCGAGAATGCTTTGCATTCCCTCGGTCGCGGCAGTCGCCGCGGTTGGAACATCCGGCAACTCGCTAACCTCGCGAATGCTTTGCATTCTTAGCTCGTTGCTAACGCGAACATTAAAAATTGATTAGAAAAACCTAATGAGCTTCTAACTTGAACTTCCGCAATGCATGATGTACAATTAAATCAAGTCAGAGAACAAGGAAAGGGGATTTTTTATGAGAGAGAAGCTGGCGAATGTTTTATGGGGACTGGTGTGGATTGCCATCGGTGTCTTTGTGTTCGGAAAGGTGATGGGATTTTGGGATATACCGGTGCTGTTTCCGGGCTGGTGGACTTTGCTGATTATTGTTCCGAGCGTTATCAGCATGATTAAAAACGGTGTAAGACCGGTGAACTCGGTTTTCTTATTATGCGGTGTGTTGCTTTTGCTTGAACGGAATCAGGTGATTGAGCAGGGGACACTGGGAAAGATATTGGTACCGGCAATTTTTATTGTGATAGGTTTGTGTATTTTGTTCCGAAGTCTTTTCGGAGGAACGAAGCGGCATTATAACGGGACACAGGGATATTCGGCGACCTTTGCCGGAAATGTGGTTACTGCAACGGAATCCCCGTTTACGGGATGTGAGGCAGATGCGGTATTCGGAGGTCTAGACTTGGATTTGCGGGGCGTTGCGATTGAGGACGGAGCGGTAATAGAGGCTTCCGCTATTTTCGGAGGTATCGATATTAAGGTGCCGGAGGGCGTGAATGTGAAGCTTAGACGCACGGAATTGTTCGGTGGGGCAAAAAGTTATGTGGGAAACCGGAATGACGGTCCGGTGTTGTACGTAAATGCATTGTGTATGTTTGGAGGTGTGGATATTAAATGAACGGAATACAAAAGGTAATAAAATATTGTGCCATGGCGTTTGCTGCCTTTCTGACAGTGGTAATTTTTGGAGCGATTGTATCGGCAGTGATGGGTGTGACCACCGGACTTGTGGGGGTGAATTTCTTTTCGGAGGGTGAAAAGGAACGGATAAATCTGGCAGAAGAGTATTCTGTAGAGGAAGCCAAAGAGCTTGGTATTACAAGCATTCTGGTGGATTGTAACGCAGAAATTACGGTAAAGCCCGGGGACAGACTTGCAATAGAGGCGGAGAATGTTACCGATGAATACAAGATCCGACAGGCGAACGGAAAGTTCAGCATTGTACAGAAAACGCCGCAGATTAAAATCGGATTTTGGTTTGGGAATGCATCGGAACGGGAAAACGTGACAGTAACCGTTCCGGAGGATCTTTTTATGGAACAGGTGAAAGTAAACAGCGGATCGGGGAAGGTGCTGTTGGAGTCCTTTCAGGCAGATGAACTTATGGTAGACAGCGGTTCCGGAAGTGTGGCTGTAAGTGATGTGAAAACGAAGAGGATGAACATAGACAGCGGGTCTGGAAGAGTGACCTTAATGCGAACAGATGCAGAGGAAACAGGACTTAATACCGGCTCCGGCGGAATTTTTGTGGAAGAGGCAAGGTTAGGAATGCTTCGGTTAGACAGTGGTTCCGGTTCGGTTGCTATGAAAAATGTTGTAGCGAAATCAGCTGACGTAGATTCGGGCTCGGGCTCTGTCTTGGTGGAAGGTATACTTATCGGAACATGTGAATTTGAAACGGGAAGCGGTTCTCTTACCCTGCGCTTGGACGGAAAAGAAGAGGATTATTTGGTAAAGGCAGAGTGCGGTTCGGGAACGTTTCGTATCAACGGTAAAAAGAAAGAAGATGGAAGCTACGGAACAAATGTTGCGGGAGAGTTGTTGATTGATTCCGGAAGCGGTTCGGTGAATGTGGAATTTAATACGCCGGAAGAAGAGTAGTGTGTAACGGTGGGAGCAGAGAGATAAAATACGTAAAGTAGATGAGGAGCAGAAAAAGAGAACGGTGAAACCGTTCTCTTTTTTATGAAGTAAGAAATTTTGTTAGTTCCTATAAGAGACATTAATCCGGATATACAAGACGATCCGGGGTGATGTTATTCAACAGCTCAAGATAACGCGCACCGTAGTAGTTTGCCATAGGAAGATTCATATCGAGATAGTTGCCGCATTCTACAGCGGAAGCTCCCGGAACGACATCCTTATAATCACGAATAAAGGCAAATAATTCGCGAAGCAGAGGGAGGATGTCGGCGGATTCGTAATCACCCGCCAACAGGAGATAAAAACCGGTACGGCAGCCCATCGGTCCGAAGTATACGATACGGGAACCGAATTCTGCATGATTTCTAAGAAAAGTGGCTGCAAGATGCTCAATGGTGTGTACTTCCGCCGTGTTCATTACCGGTTCTGCATTCGGTCTTGTAACACGAAGATCAAAGGTGGTAACGACGGAATCTCCTACTGCATCCTTCCGGGATACATAAACACCCGGTAACAGGGTTAAATGATTGATGGTAAAGCTTGCAATGGGTTTCATATGCTTTCTCCTTTAGGGTAGTATTCAAGGTCGGATATCTTCCGGTGGTGTAGGAACAGGAAGGTCTGTGGTCGCATTCGGGTCCTCCGGGGTACCGGTGATATCCGGATTCAAAGGGTCCGGAGTCACGGCTACCTGGTTGTGAACTGCGCACATGGATTCTTCGCCGGTCGGAAGTAAGTTCGGAGTATCCGAGGTGGTATATTCGATGACATTTCCGTCCCAATCCAGTAATTCCGGCTCGGTTTTTATAAGAAGAATCTTCTCAGATACATCTGTAGCCGGACATTCCGGACCGGCTAATTTGCCGGAAGCTGAACAAATGGAAGCCTTGATGTGAACGTCACACTTTTCAAGCGGTACGGTTCCTTTTGCGAAGTACTCGGTACGCACGGTAGAACCGCCTTCCGCACAGTCGCATAAACCGGTGATGGCCAGCTTTCCGGACTTGGTGCAAATCTTTGCGGTTGCGACGGAATCCGGTACGGTAAACTCCTTGTAAGGAAGTTGCTTTTCTGCATGAACTCGCTCCATAATGGTACGCCAAATATCCTGTTGATAATTCTGATTGATTTGAGTAAAGTTGTTATCAAAGCCGGACCATACGGAAGCGGTATAGTACGGGGTGTAACCGCAGAACCAGAGGTCGTTATTACCGGAAGCGGTACCGGTTTTTCCGGCTACCGGCATTTGGTAATCCTTAAACTTTAATCTGCTACCCGTTGACATACGGTAACCGCCGGTAACGGTATCTACCATGGCACTTGTTAAAAGGTAGGAGGTAGAGGTCTTCATTACCTGAGTGGATTCCGGCTCATTGGAGAGGATTACTCTGCCTTCGTGATCCAGTACCTTTGTGTACAAGTATGGTTTATTATAGACACCGCTGTTTGCGACTGCAGCATATGCGGCGGTCAATTCAAGGTTGGTGACACCATCCGTTAAGCCGCCTAAAGCAAGGGATGGGTTGATGTCGGTATAAGTTTGGCCGGTAGCTTCGTCATAGCGGGAATCCACCAGGGTGGAAAAGCCCAGCTTCTTCAAATAGTTAAAAGAAATCTGCGGAGTAACGGCTTCCAAAGCACGGACAGCTACAACGTTCATGGAATAGGAAATACCGCGACGAATGGTGTTCAGGCCGTAGAACGGGCCGTTAAAATGTTCTTTTTCATCGTCCGCCCACCAGTTAATAACCTCCTTTTGGGAGTAAGGGTAGTAATAAGGACTGTCGTCAATCGGTGTGGTAAGTGTCATACCGCCGGTGTCAAGAGCCGGAAGGAAAGCAGCAAGTACTTTAAAGGTGGAACCTACCGCACGGGTAGTGGTGGTGGCACGGTTTAAGGTACGGCTGCCGGTTTTTTCTCCGCGGCCGCCTACCAAAGCCAATACCTGCCCGGTGGACTGATCCATCAGACAGAAGGAGGATTGCGGTTGAGCGGTAAAGGTGCGACGCTCGCCGAGGACGATGTCTCCTTCTTCGCCGGTTTCTTCGTTTGGTTTCGCAACATGAGCGGCATAAAATTCATCCAGATATACGGTCATAGACTCGTCGCTGGCACAAAGTAACTGGTACACACCTTTGTTCAGCTGTACAACTACGGATTTGTCGTTTTTAAAGCCGTCAAAGTAAGAAATCAAATCGGACAACTGATAATGAATGACCGTGCCGTCAAATTTTTGTACAGAGAGGGCATAGCTCAGCTCATAAAGAGAGCCCTGATTGCTTCCCGTACCGAAGGCCGGGAACATGGACTCGTCGGTATATACCTCATCGCAAATGTTCTGGATATGACGGTCCTGGGTGGTGTAAATTTTTAATCCATTGGTATATACCATGGAGGTGGCTTGTGCCTGGGTATATCCCTTACGTTCTACCAAATCTTTGATGACCTCATCGATAACCGCATCGGTAAAGTAGCTGTAATAGGAATTGTCGTCCTTTTCCTGGGCTACCATCTGAATACGGCTGTACGGATCGTCGGCCATGGCTTCGTCGTATTCTGCCTGGGTACAGAAGTTGTTATCCAACATAAGTTTCAGACAATCGTCACGACGTTTTTTATTGTCCTCTGGGTAGTGAATCGGATTTTGGAAAGTCGGAGAATACGGGATTGCGGCAAGTACGGTGACCTCGGAGAGTGTCAGGTCCTTTGCGTCTTTGCTGAAATAGACCTGAGCCGCAGTCTGCAAACCGTAGGCGGTATTACCGTAGTTTACGGTGTTGATGTAGTATTCCAAAATGGTATCCTTTTCCAGCTTGCTTTCCAGTTCAACCGCAAGGAACTGCTCCTGTACCTTACGAACGATTTTTACAATCGGATTGTCCTCGTTACCACCACCGAATACCTGGTTTTTCAAAAGCTGCTGGGTAATGGTACTTGCTCCGTATTCCAGATTTCGTTCCTTTAAGTTGGATACGAGAGCACGCATGATACCTCGCATGTCGATACCGTCGTGCTCGTAGAAACGTTCATCCTCCATTGCAACAAAGGCATACTTGATATGGTCCGGGAGGTTGACGATTTCCACATAGTCACGGTTGGCCTCTACACCGGCTAAGGTTTCTGCGTGGGTGCCGTCCCGGAAATAGGTGTTGGAAGCGTAACCGGACGGAACCACGTTAATCAGGTCGATGCTGGGTACGGTGGCGGATAGGCCGTTTACAATGCCGGCAACAGCGGCAATACCCACCGCACAAACGAATACTACTCCAAGCAAAAACAGGCGGAATACCGTTACGTTTAATTTGGAGGAAAAACGTTTGGAGCGGGTTTTCAGATTTCGTATTTTTTTATTGGTTTCTTCTTTGCTGAAATTCATACAAATCCCTTCCTTACATACTTTACTTACTATAGAAAGCTTTTCCGTAATTTAAAACGTTATTCGGAAAAGAATACAGGCGAATCGTCAATGATACAAAACCATACCGGGTCCTGTTCCGTGATTTCCGCTTTGCCGGAGGTGGCCTCCGTTACCTTTTTTATAAAAGCGGAGCGGGTATCCAGGGTGGTAAGCACCGTAAGTGTAACGACATCGGTGTACGATGTGTCCTGGGTAAACAACTCCATTTGCGCTACAATGTACTGAAGCTTGCCGATGCTGTTGTAATCGGTAAGAACGGACACCGGAATGCCGTATTGTTTGTCTGCGATTACACTGGCATCCAAACCGGCTTTGGTAGCTGCCTGATAAGCGCGGACCAAGCCACCGGTTCCTAAAAGCGTGCCGCCGAAATAACGGGTCACAACCACGCAGACATTGTGAACATCCTCTGCCAATAATACGTCAAGCATCGGCCTGCCGGCGGTCTTTTGCGGCTCACCGTCATCGCTGCAACGGGCGGTTTCGTGGCGCACACCTAAGGTATAGGCGGAACAGTTGTGGGAAGCGTCCCAGTATTGCTTTTTCATTTGTTCGATAAAGGCAAGAGCCTCTTCCTCCGATGAAATCGGAATAACGGTAGCAATGAAGCGGGATTTCTTTTCGATAATCTCTCCCGTGCCGCCCCGGTAAACAATGCGGTAGGCTTCCGACATATTGCTTCTCCCTTCAAAACAGAAGTCCCATGGGGGACTTATAAATTGTATATTCTGTGGCTAGTATATCAAAAACGGGCGGAGACTGCAAGAATATTAGGAGATTTAATAAAATTGTAATGAATCAAAAACGGACGAAAGATAGGCGGATATCTGCGGAAAATTCAGGGAACCTCTTTACAAAACGAAAAACTGCGGATATACTATAATGGTATGCGGGAATGTGGGAGGATTACCCCGACAAACAGAGAAAGGACCTGTTGTTATGCTTGAATTAAGAAATGTTTCTTATCGTGTAGAGAATGAGGGCGTGGAAAAATACATTTTAAAGGATATCAGTTTGACCATAGAGGATCGTTTTGTGGCGATTACCGGACCGAACGGCGGCGGTAAGTCTACTTTGGCAAAGGTGCTGGCAGGTATTATACAGCCGACAAGCGGTCAGATTTTATTTGACGGCGAGGACATTACGAACCTGTCCGTAACAGAGCGTGCCAAGAGGGGAATCAGCTTTGCGTTCCAGCAGCCGGTTCGTTTTAAGGGCATTACCGTGAAGGATTTAATCAGTCTGGCAGCAGGCAAAAAGCTTTCTGTGGCGGAGGCTTGTAATTATTTGTCCGAGGTAGGACTTTGTGCAAAGGATTATGTGAACCGCGAGGTAAATGCCAGTCTTTCCGGCGGTGAGTTAAAGAGAATCGAGATTGCTACGGTCATGGCGAGAGGCACGAAGCTTTCCATTTTTGATGAGCCGGAGGCGGGCATCGATTTATGGAGTTTCCAGAATCTCATTCGGGTGTTTGAAGAAATGCACGATAAGATTCAGGGTTCGATTTTGATTATTTCTCATCAGGAACGTATTTTAAACATTGCGGATAAGATTGTGGTCATTGCGGGCGGTGAGCTGAGCAATATCGGCACAAAGGAAGAAATTCTGCCGGGACTTTTAAATAAGGCAGGCGCATGTATTAAGGTAAAGTAAGCAGAGTAAGGCGAAGACAGGAGAGTTTTTATGGACGAAATACAAAGAACGTTACTGGAACAGATTGCGGGCCTGCATGAGGTGCCGGAGGGAGCTTATAATCTTCGTATCAATGGAGGCCTCGGTGGCAGAAATACCACCGCGAACATTGATATCGTACCGAAGGAGGATGTTTCCGGTATCGATATCATCATTAAGCCGGGGACGAAGAATGAGAGTGTTCACATTCCGGTGTTGCTTTCCCAGACCGGCTTAAAGGAACTGGTATATAATGATTTTTATATCGGAGAGGATTGCGATGTGACTATCGTGGCAGGTTGCGGTATTCACAACGGCGGCGACGCGGCTTCGGAGCATTCCGGTATTCATCGTTTCTTTTTAAAGAAGAATGCAAAAATTAAATATGTAGAAAAGCATTACGGCAGCGGCGAAGGTACAGGTGAGCGTATTATGAATCCGACCACGGAGATGACCTTGGAGGAAGGCGCTTACATGGAGATGGATACCGTGCAGATTAAGGGCGTGGATTCCACGAAGCGTGTGACGAAGGCTGTTTTGGGCGAGGGCGCAACCCTTGTGATTAAGGAAAAGCTCATGACCCACGGCAAGCAGTTTGCGGAGACGGAGTTTACCGTAGATTTAAACGGCGCAGGTTCCTCTGCAAATGTGATTTCCCGTTCCGTGGCAAAGGACACCTCCCATCAGGTATTCCTTTCCAGAATTAACGGAAACAATGCATGTGCGGGTCATACGGAGTGTGATGCCATTATTATGGATTCCGCCAGTGTTAGCGCAATTCCGGAGATTACGGCAAATCATTTGGAAGCAAGTCTCATTCACGAAGCTGCCATCGGTAAAATTGCCGGAGAGCAGATTATTAAGCTGATGACGTTGGGGCTTACGGAAGAAGAAGCGGAAGCCCAGATTGTCAACGGATTTTTGAAGTAAGGAACCGTGGTTTTGCTTGACAAAAGGGCAAAGCGCGGTTAAAATAAACAAAGACCGTTATTCCAACGGAATAACAGCCTTTGTCCGATATAAAAGGGGAGGATAAGTTTTTGCTTTCTTTTGTGTGCTTCTCTTCTGAGGGGGAGTCGGAAAAGAAGCTCCGACTGTTTTGTGTCGGTGTACATCGTTTGATGTACCTGAGTATAGTATAGCCCGGTTTTTACGGCTTATACAAAAGATTTTATTTTTTCGAAAGGGAAAGAGCTATGAGTTTATTACAGGAGTGGCGTGAGGCCGCATATTCACTTGACATTAATTCCAAAGAAGGCAAGTTATTCTGGAACAATTATTTTGTAATCGAGCAGGGTATATACGAGAAGTTACTTGCGGCACCGGATATGGTGGAGGCAGGTACCGTAAAGCAGTTGGCTGAAAAGTACGAGACCCCGCTTCAGATTATGGTAGGTTTCTTAGACGGCATCAACGAAAGCCTTGTAACTCCGAACCCGATTGAGGAGATGACCGAGGACACCGAGGTACGTCTTGAGTGGGACAAAGAGAAGCTTTACTATAACATGGTAGGTGCAGGCGCTGAGTGGTTGTATGAGCTTCCGCAGTGGGACAATCTGTTAACCGTAGAGCGCAGAAAAGAGCTTTACTTAGAGCAGAAGAAGTCCGGTACGGTAGTGAAGGACAAGAAGATCGGTCGTAACGATCCGTGTCCGTGCGGCTCCGGTAAGAAGTACAAGAAGTGCTGCGGCGCAAATGCATAATTAAATAAGAATGATGAGGTCCCACATTATTTGTGGGACCTTTTTTTGCGTGCAGGCAAAGTGAGCATTGAAGCTTTGCACAAGTGTACTTGTGCAAAAGCTGAGATGCGAACGCGCCCACGACCGAGCGGCTGTGCCGCGAGGTGCGTGGGCAGAGCGCGAAGCGTGTGCCTACTTTCCAGATACCCGTTGACAAAGTAAATGCTTTGCAATAAGATAGAAAGAGGGAAAGAATTTACCATGTATTAGGAAAGTTGGGATTGCATTTATGAGAAGAAACAGTTACGGGACAAGAAAACGTCGGCGGAGACGGAACAAATATTCCGGGCCGGATTTCGGGAAATTATATAAGGAAAAGAAAAGCAACCGGTTAGGTGGCTTTTTTCTGGTGCTTTTGATTTCGTTGGTACTAGGTGTCGGGACATATTTCGGGGTAGATTTTTATTTGGATAAAAAGGAAGCCGAGGCGGAAAAGACTACTCCGACTCCGGTGGCAACAGCCACACCTGAGGCTACGGCGACTCCGGAGATTACGCCGGAGGTAACGAAAGCACCGGCTGTGACATATCCGGACGGATTTATGGCGGATTTTACGGATACCCGTGTGAAGACAGATGCCAAAGGTATTTACGTAAATACCTCTTATTTGGGACGAGGCAACTATCCGACCATTGATGAACTGATTGATTTGCTTGATCGTACGGAACTGAACGCTATGGTCATCGATATTAAGGATGACGTAGGAAGTATTTTGTTTGATGCGAAACATCCGCTGGTAAACGAAATCGGTTCCGAGGTGGTATATATTAAGGATTTGCCGGCTTTTGTGGCAAAGTTAAAAGAGCACGATATTTATTGTATTGCCCGTATCGTATGCTTTAAGGATCAGGTGGCAACGAAGAAGACTCCGGAAATTGCAGTGCGCAATCATGACGGTTCAATCTATATTGATAAAGAGGGAGAACGTTGGCTGAATCCGTATGATGAGAGAGCATGGGAGTATATTGTAGAGGTGGCAAAGGAAGCGGCCGAGGCAGGCTTTGACGAAATCAATTTCGACTATCTTCGTACCTCTGCGTCCGGTACTTTTACAAAGGCTGACTTCGGTGGCTTGAATGAAGGGAAAACTAAGATTGATGCAATCACCGGCTTTGTGAAATATGCTTGTCAGGAATTAAAACCGTTGGGTGTGTTTGTCAGCGGTGATGTGTTCGGTACGATTATTAACAGTAGGGTGGACGGTGAGAGCATCGGTCAGAGCTACGTGGAGCTGAGCCGCTATTTGGATTATATTTGTCCGATGGTATATCCGTCTCATTACAGCTTTGGTTATGGTGGGTTAAAGTACCCGGATACGAAGCCGTTCCAGCTTTTGTTAATGGAAATGAAGTCCTCTGTGAAGAAGTTGTCGGAGATTCCGGAGGGAGAGCATTGCGCGGAGGTGCGCCCTTGGTTACAGGACTTTACCGCAAGCTATTTGGGAGAGGGGCGTTATTTGAATTACGGTGCACAGGAACTTCGTGCCCAGATTTCCGCCACTTATTCCGCAGGCTATGACGAATGGTTGTTGTGGAATGCCGGAATGTTCTTTACGGAAGAGGGGTTGCTCCGGGATAAGGACAGATTACTTGCTGCGGAAGAAGAAAAATAATATAGAAATAAATTGAATTTTTATAATAAATATGGGAACCGACCGAGGTTTTGTTTCGTCTAATCAGTAGAGAGGGTAACATAGTTTTTGTAACATCCTACTTTATCTGGTTAGAGCACAGAAGTATTCTGCGCGGAGAGGAGACATTATGAAAAAGAAAACTTGGTTGGTTATGGGAATGGTAGGTGTGCTGCTTCTCGGAGGATGCGGTGCAAAGGCAAGCGACACAATGAAGGAAGCTTATGTAAACGGCGGAGCTTATTATACGGCGGATGCGGCAGACGGAGATTATTACTATTCGAAATCCGAAGCACCGGAGATGGAGAGTGTGAATGCCTCTACATCAAGAGGAGAGTACGTAAAAGATGGCTTCGGTCTGACGGACAAGGTCGATGGCGGCGAAACGGAGCTTTATAATACGGAAAGCGAAAAGTTAATCCGCACCGTGTCCATGCAGTTACAGACGAAGGAATTTGAAACACTGCTTTCTTATCTGGATTCTAAGGTGGCAGAGTTCGGCGGTTACATACAGTCCTCCCAGATTTACGGAAACGGCATGGATTCCTACGGCTACCGTTCGGCTTCCATGACGTTACGGATTCCGCAGAGCAAGCTGGATTTGTTTGTATCCGGGGTGAGCGAGAATGCTACGGTGGTACGTAAGTCGGAAAACACAGAGAATATTACCTTACGGTATGCGGATACCGAGGCCAGATTAAAGTCGCTTCAAATCGAGCAGGAAAGATTTTTGGCACTGCTTGAGAAGGCGGATACGGTGGAGTCGATTCTTGTGCTTGAGGAGCATCTGACGGAGCTTCGCTATGAGATTGAGTCCTATGCATCTACCTTAAAGCTCTATGATAATAAAGTAAACTACTCTACGGTAACTTTGGATATTTCCGAGGTAAAGCGTATTGTGCCGGTGGAACAGGACCCGACTCTTTTCACCAGAATGAAGGACGGTTTTGCGGATACCTGGTATGATATCAAGGACGGCCTTGCGGATTTCGCGGTATGGTTTGTCACAAATATTATTTATCTTGTGATTTGGGCGGTTATTATTGCGGCAGCATTAATTATCATTAAGAAAAAGTTCAAATTCAGAAAAGGAAAAGGTGCTGCCTTAAAGACGGAGATGTCCGGCCGGCAGACAGAGGAACAAAATGACGGAATGGATACTGAAGAATAAAAAAGCGGATGTTGAGAAGCTGGAACAGATGCTGGGACTTTCAAAGCCTGTTTGTCGTGTACTGGCAAACCGGGGCGTTACGGAACTGTCGCAGGCGTATGAATATTTGCACCCGTGTGAGGCGGAGCTTCTGGATGCTTCTTTATTAATGAATGCAGAGAAGGCTGTCGAGACGGTTTTGCGCTATATTCGTGAAAAACAACGGATCCGCATCATCGGAGATTATGATGTGGACGGTGTGATGGCTACGTTTCTTCTATATAAAGTACTTCATGTTCTGGGTGCATCGGCAGATTACCGGATACCGGACCGGATTACGGACGGCTACGGCATGAATATGCGTATGGTAGAAGAGGCAGAGCGGGATAATATCGCTCTGCTTCTTACCTGTGATAACGGAATTGCGGCAGCGGAGCCTATTGCGAAGGCAAAGGAAGCAGGGATCGCCGTGGTGGTCACGGACCATCATGAGATACCGTGTCGGAAGGAAGCGGAGACGGTTGTTTACGAGTTGCCGCCGGCAGATGTGATAGTGAATCCGAAGCAGCGGGGGGATACCTACCCTCAGAGCGGGATTTGCGGTGCTATGGTGGCATACAAGGTGGTATGCTTACTTTTGGAAAAGGTAGATTCTATTGGGGAGAAAGAAAAGGAAGAATTGCTTTCGGAACTGACGGTACCGGTAGCTTTTGCTACGGTATGTGATGTTATGGAATTGACGGGAGAGAACCGTGCCGTTGTTGCAAAGGGTTTGAAGAAGGCAAAGGAATGTAATATCCCGGGCGTACGGGCTTTGCTTGCGGCGTACGAGCTGGAAGACAAGGATTTGACTGCCTATCATGCGGGCTTTTTACTGGGACCGTGCTTTAATGCGGCAGGACGACTGGATACGGCTTTGCTGGGACTGGAATTGCTTCTTTGTGAAAAAGAAGAGGAGGCCCATACGAGAGCTTCTTATTTGAGAGAATTGAATGATGTCAGAAAGCAGATGACGCAGGACGCTACAGAACAGGCTGTCTTGCTGGCGGCGGAAAAGCTTGCGAAGGAAGAGGTGCAGGTGTTGGTGCTGTATCTGCCGGAATGTCACGAGAGTCTGGCGGGCATTGTTGCGGGACGTATCCGGGAAAAGTTTTACCGTCCTACCATCATTCTGACAAAGGGAGAAAACTGCGCCAAAGGCTCGGGGCGCTCTATCGAAGGGTACTCTATGTTTGAAAAGCTTTCCGAGCAGAAGGAGTTGTTTGTAGCATTCGGAGGACATCCCATGGCGGCGGGAATGTCTTTGGAAGAAAAGAGCATTCCGGTATTGGAGGAACGGTTGAATAAAGCGGCAGGACTGACCGAAGAGCAATTGACTCCGAAGCTTTATTTGGATGCGGTATTACCGTTTTCTGCAATTACGGAGGAACTGATGGAAGAACTGGCACTGCTGGAGCCCTTCGGAAACGGAAATCAGAAGCCGGTGTTCGCCTCAAGCGGAGTACGGCTTCGGGGAATGCGGCGTATCGGAAAGGATGGTAGCTCCTTGCGGTTGCAGTTGACGGATGCCCAGGGAACCTCCCTGACCGGTCTTTATTTCAGGGATGCGGACGGGATGGAAGAATATATTTCAAAGGAATTCGGTGCATCTGTGGTGACGGAACTGTATCGGGGAAGGGGAGAGGTTCGACTGACACTGGCCTTTTCTCCGTCCATGGATGAGTATCAAGGTAGAAAGTACCCGCAGATTATAATTGAGAATTATAAGAAATATGTCGTTTCCTAAGGAAAGGAGAACACTTCGTGATTGCGGGTTTTGCGACAGCAATTGCGGGGTGTTTTTTGATTATATTTTTCTGAAAAAATGCTTGACAAGATTTCCCGATATAGATATAATATAGATTGCGCGTGCTAAACGCGGCTATTTTTGCGTGCAAAACGCAAAGAATATGCAGATTTCAGTCTGCAGGCAGCCACATAGTTTTTTTCTTAAAATTACAGGAGGTGAAAAATTAATGCCTACATTTAACCAGTTAGTAAGAAAAGGCAGAAAGTCCTTAGAGGAGAAGTCTACTGCTCCGGCATTACAGAAGGGATACAACTCTTTACAGAAGAAGAGTACCAATACTTCCGCACCGCAGAAGCGTGGCGTATGTACCGCAGTAAGAACTCAGACCCCGAAGAAGCCGAACTCCGCATTAAGAAAGATTGCCAGAGTACGTCTTTCCAACGGAATCGAAGTAACCAGCTACATCCCGGGTGAAGGTCACAACCTTCAGGAGCACAGCGTAGTGCTTATCCGTGGTGGCCGTGTAAAGGACCTTCCGGGTGTAAGATACCACATCATCAGAGGTACCTTGGATACCGCAGGTGTTGCTAAGAGACGCCAGGCTCGTTCTAAGTACGGTGCAAAGAGACCGAAGGACGCAAAGTAAAATCAGTAACAAATAGTTAGTTTTCCATTACAGATTGTGTTTGCTTAATAAGCAGACGGTGCGAGGGTTAATTTTTCATGAGAGATTGCAGGTGGCTGCGCAGCCTTGAAGAATAGATTAAACTGAGCGCGAACACAGTAATGTGAGTACCGTTGAATTAATGGCCGCAAAGCGGTCGCTAGTTAAGGAGGGAAGAAACGTGCCACGTAAAGGACATATTGCAAAAAGAGACGTATTAGCAGATCCGTTATACAACAATAAGGTTGTTACGAAGCTTATCAACAACATTATGTTAGACGGTAAAAAAGGTACGGCACAGAAGATTGTTTACGGTGCATTCGCAACCGTAGCAGAGAAGACCGGTAAGG
>CAZJEN010000045.1:0-13266 GCA_964545045.1 uncultured Lachnospiraceae bacterium
ACCAGCTTCAACGCCGAGCTTTTCAACCTTAATTACGTCGCCTTCGGCAACTTTGTACTGTTTACCACCTGTTGCAATGATTGCGTACATCTGATGGCACCTCCTATTTACAATACTCGCCAACTTTGGTGTCTGCTCCTAAAAATGGACAGAACTTGAACCTCGTTGTGCGGCACACTAGATTAATATAACATGGTTTATAAGGGATGTCAAGCATTTTTTCTACATTTTTACAAAAAACGTCCCTGTTTCCAAGGACGCTTTTAAAATTTATAACAGATTTTTTCTCAGTTCTTCCCCGTTCTGCGGATGCAAATATGCCGGAGCGATATCAAGCACGGTCTTACAGCCAAACTGTCCCTCGCTTGCCAAACGGTACGCTGCTCTTGCATAAGCAACCAATACGCTGGAGGTGAATTCCGGATTGGAATCAAGTTGCAAACGATACTCAATCACATGATGGTTTTCATTGTTTGCACCGGTGGTGCCGGAACGGAATACCATACCGCCGTGGGCAATGCCGCTGTGGTCTCTCTTTAATTCTTCTTCGCTGATAAAATGTACCGTGGTGTTATAGTCTGCAAAGTAATTCGGCATGGTAACGATAGCCTGCTCGATGGCTGCAAGATCTGCGCCCTCTTCCGCTACTACAAAGCATTCTCTCGTATGCTTTTCGCGGGTGGTAAGCTCCGGATTTTCGCCGGCACGTACACTTGCTACTGCAGAATCTACCGGAATCGTGTACTGCTTTGCGTCCTTTACGCCCGGGATACGGCGGATTGCATCGGAATGTCCCTGGCTTACGCCCTTGCCCCAGAAGGTATAATCCTTGCCATTCGGTAAAATTGCCTGTCCGTAGCAACGATTTAAGGAAAACATGCCCGGGTCCCAGCCTACGGAAATGATACTAATTTTCTTGCTCTCCTTGCTTGCCGCATCTACGTTAGCGAAATGCTCCGGAATACGTGCATGAGTATCGAAGCTGTCAATGACATTGAAATACTTTGCAAACTCCGGGGTCTGCTCCGGCAAATCATTGGCACTGCCGCCGCATAATACCATAACATCTATCTGATCCTGCATCTTAACCGCATCTTCCATCTTATAAACCGGAATTCCAGTGCGAGTCTCGATGGTACTCGGGTCTCTTCTTGTAAACAGTGCAACCAGCTCACAATCCGGGGTTGCGCTCACTGCTGTTTCTACTCCGCGGCCAAGGTTGCCGTAACCTACGATTCCTATTCTAATCTTCATAATCGATATCCTCCTAAAAAGATGTTTTCATTATAATCCTGTCAGAAATAAATGTCAATGAGAAATTGTATACAATTATACAAAAACACTTTTCAGGGAGCTGTTTTCTATTTTAATGCTAGTTTTTCAATTTCTTCCGTAATATATGCTTGAACTGCCTGCTTCTCAATCCCTAGAGCAACGGCCAGTTCTCCATACAAAAACTCTTCTGCTTGCTTTAAATACCGTTCATCCAGACCGATAGTCTTCTGCCCTTTAGACAATCGCTCCTGTTTACGCAAATATAATGTTTTGATAATACGGACACAATCTTCGCAGGAATTATTTGCCAGGTATTCCTTATAGGTATTCTCTCGCTGTTTGTCGTTCTCTAACCAAACAAGTTCCAAAGAAGGAATTTTTGCGATTAATTCATGGGTTTCTTTTTCTGTCAGAGCAGAACGGATTGCGATTTTGTGATTGTCTACCGGAATGTATACGGTACTGGCATCCGCATACACCGGCTTTAAAACATAGTACAGGCGGTCCTTTGGCGCACTTGCCATATTTAGAGCGGTTACATCCGTTACCTTACAAATACCGTTATTTCCACAAACTACATAATCACCTTTTTTAAACATGTTGTTATCCTCCGAATTACTATAAATAAGATTATTTTCTATTGATTTTTTGTTTTAGAACAAATTGAAACGCCTGTTCTTACGGTCGTAAGAAAGGCGTTTTCCTTTATCTTTAATTAATTTGATTATAGCATAAAAATTTTAAAAATGTCAGCGTTAATTCTTTCACAAAGGATTTTTGTGAAAAATGCGCATGAAACAATTTCGTGCCTCATGCGCATCTGTATTACTACAAATTCTTAAACGTCTGTACCTGTGTCTGTAAGGTAGTACTAATTTCGCTGTTCTTTTCCATGGTTTCGTTGATTCGACCCATGCTCTCTACCAACTCCGCAGAATTGTTTGCAACATTACCGATGGTGTGACTGCTCTCTTCAATGGTAATCGTAATCTGATTGATGGATTCAGCCATTTCCGTTACGGTCTGTGATAAGCGAACCGTATTGGTATAGAAGCCGGACAGAAGTTCATCAAAGGAGCTGGCATCTGTATTATACTGGTCCATCATGTCCGCTAACATATCGTAGTCATTCATAACATCTGTATTAATGAACTCAATCATGCTGTTTGCGTTTGCGCTAAGTTCACTTACCGCACTGATTACCATTTCGTTGATTTCCTGAATCTTATTGGCCGTCTGGTTACTGTTGTCGGCAAGGGTTCTGATTTCGTTTGCTACAACGGCAAATCCCTTCCCTGCTTCACCTGCTCTTGCTGCCTCAATCGATGCGTTTAAGGAAAGAAGTGTGGTCTTGGAGGAAATTGCTAAAATCTCGTGAGTCATTTCACTGATTAACTCAACCTTTGTACAGTTCTGAATCGCTTTTTCGAGATTTTCTTTGATTTCCGTAATCAACTGTAAGGTCTTGCTCTTACTTTCAAGAGCGGAATCCTTCATGCGGTCGGCATTGGTACGGATGTTCTTTGCATAATCGGAACCATTCTGTGCCTCGCGGTTCATATCCTGCATTTCATTATTAATCGTGTCTGCCTGCTCGGTAAGGGAATATGTAGTAGCCGTAGTCTCCTGCATACTTGCGGATAATTCCTCCATAGAAGCAGAAGTCTCGCTAACATTCTCATTTGCGTTTCCTACCTGACGGAATACGGAATCGACGCTTATCTTTAAATCTTCGGAATAAGTACGAACCTGTAACATAATGTCCTGTAAGCTTGCGATTAAGCTGTTGATACCGGAAACTAACTGCCCCACTTCATCCTTGGAATGAGCCTTTAAACGTACGGTCAAATCTCCCTCTCCGTTCTTGATGTCGGAGATCATATGATTCAGGCTCTTGGTTGCTTTCTTAATCGGGCCGGAAATTTTTGCATTAACATAAATTAATGATAAAACCATCAGTACAAGTAACGCTGCAACAGAAGCAATGATTACAACATAGGAACTCTTTACCGTATCATTTTGGACGGTCTTTGCTTCATTTACAGCTTCATGATTCAATTGGATTAATTCATCAATCAGAACCTCGATTTCTGAGGAAATCGGTCCTATCTCAGTATTCATCATCTGGAAGGCTCCGTAGCTGTCGCCGGAGTTACTCAGCTCGATAATCTTCGGAGAAACCGAAAAATATTTTTGAATGTTATCAAACATTAATTGGAACTTTTCACTATCTGTATCATCAATATAGGTACTGTATTCGAGCGTATTTGCTTTCAGACTTTCGCTTGTTGCCGCAATATCAGCTTCAAAGGCTTCCTTTTCCTGTGGCATAAACGTAATCAAATGGGAATTCATAAATTTTTGTACAGCCTGATAGTCTCGCGCAATTTCACCCAGTTCGGTAACTTTAACAAGATAGTTTTCGCTGACTTTCTTGTTGCTCTCGCTTACCTTATTTAAGGAACGGATGCTTAATAAGTTGGAAGCCAAAATAAAAACAAGGAACACGGTTAAAATTGCTAA
Source organism: uncultured Lachnospiraceae bacterium (assembly GCA_964545045.1). GTDB lineage: Bacteria > Bacillota > Clostridia > Lachnospirales > Lachnospiraceae > SIG307. Next base: position 3,799 of record CAZJEN010000045.1, read on the forward strand.
TATTTTACTGCCGATTGTTTTCATCATATGTTCTCCTCCTGTTACAAGTTGTATATGGTACTTTTTAAATATATTGGACTTTTGTCCTATTATAACATATATTTTTTCTTTTGTAAATCTAATTTTCAGAAAATTATCAGAAAAAGAAATATATAAAATAGAATTGCAGAAAAAATTATTCTGTGGTATAATAGCCTCACTACACATCCATAAGAATGTTAAAAAAACTATGTGATGTGAAAAACATACTAAGAAAGGATAAAAAGTATGATGAAAATGAAGAAGAAAATGAAATCTGTGGTACTTGGTATCATGCTGGTTGCTTCCTTATGTTTACAGGCATGTGGTTCGACCGCTGAAGAGACACCAAAGTCCACCCCTACGCCTGCATTCTCTTTTGATGAGCAGGCAACTTCCACTCCGGTTCCAACCGAAGAGCCGGCACCGACTGAAGCTCCGGCTGCAACTTCTACTCCGGTTCCGACTGAGGCTCCGGCAGCAACTGAAGCTCCTGTGGCAACCGAAGCTCCGGCAGCAACCGAAGCTCCGGCAGCAACTGAGGCTCCGGCACCGACCGAAGCTCCGAAGGCAACTGCTACTCCGGTTCCGACCAAGGCTCCGGTTTCCTCCGATGTTGCACTTGATTTAGGCGCAAGAGTTCCGGTATGGGGACAGGGCACCGGTACCGAAAATGCTGACGGCTCCGTTACTTTCGCAGGCGGCACCGTTGACAAGTGTTGCTTCCCGCTTCCGAACAGCCTCAAGGCAGGCGACAAGATTACTGTTGTTGCAAATCTTAAGTTCGAATCTGCGGACGACCCGGCAGTACGCTTCTATTTAACCGATGATTCCTTCAATAACTGTACGGTTGAAATCGCTTCTGTTCCGAATTCCGGTGCAGCAGCTACAGAGACTAAGTTTACGTTAGAGGCAGCTCAGGATGTAAGCGCAATCATTTTTGCTGCAGGTTCTTATGGTTTACAGCTTCAGAACGTAACTATATGCTCCATTAAGGTTTCCGGTGACGCTATTGAAGTACCGTCTGCTCCGGCAGCTTCCGAAGATTCCGGAGAATGGGTATCCGTATGGGCAACCACCGAGGAAAAGTGTAATCTGTCCGGTCCTACAGACTCCGCAATGCCGAAGTCTGCTTTAGAAGGAACTACCATTCGTCAGATTATCCGTGTAACCGCAGGTGGCTCTCAGATCAGACTCAAGCTTTCCAACGCATACGGTGAAAGCGATGTAGAAGTAAAGTCCATGCATGTTGCAAAGCAGTCTAAGGATGCATTATCCGACGGCAAGGGCTACGGCACCGCAAAGGTACATATGTCTACGATTGACACCTCCACCGATACGGTAGTTACCGTAAACGGTCAGAGCTCCTTCGTAATTCCGAAGGGTAAGATGATTGTTACCGATCCGATTGATTTAGCTGTAGATGGTTTGGATAACATTGCTGTTTCCATGTTCTTCGGCAGTGCTCCGAAGACCAACATTACCGGTCACAGAGGTGCAAGAGCAACCACTTATCAGATTGCCGGCGATAAGGTATCCGATGAAAAGATGGCTACTGCTCAGACCACCACTGCTTGGTACTTCCTTGCAGACTGTGCTGCTGTATGCCCGGGCGGTAAGGCAGTCGTAATATTCGGTGACTCCATCATCGACGGCTACGGCACCGATGCAAGCTACTTGGGTAAGAAGCCGGACAGCTACACCAGAATGATCGACTATTTAGCAAAGAGACTTCAGGCAAATGATGCAACCAAGAATGTTTCCGTACTGAACGAAGGTCTCGGTTCCAACTCCATTATGGGTATGTATCCGACCGTATCCGGAAGACAGAGATTCTCCAGAGATGTATTAGAGCATGATAATGTAGGTTATGTTATCATCCACTTCGGTGTAAACGATATCGGTAAGGTTACCAATACTTCCTTGTACAATCAGTTGATTCCGGAGTATGCAAAGATGGTTAAGCTTTGTCATGATAACAACATCAAGGTATATGCCGCTCCGATTATGCCGTTCGGTACCAGTAGCTACTATACCGAGGCTGCAGAGGAATTAAGAACCATGATTAATGATTGGATGCGCTCTAAGGAGGCAGGTTTTGACGGCGTAATCGACTTCGATAAGGCTGTTGCAGATCCGGCTAATCCGATCAACATCAAGTACGAATATACCAAGGCTGACGGATTACATCCGTACGAAGGATACAGCGTAATGGCTGATGCTGTTGATCTTAGCTTGTTTACAAAGTAATTAAATTCTTGAATAAAACGAAAAAGGAGGCAGGCGTTCTCGCTTGTCTCCTCTTTCGTTTATTCTTCTATTCTGATGTTTCTATCATTTCATGTAACGGCTTCTTTACCTTCTTCCGTGTCAGCTCAACCAGACGGAGCCCGGTCATATCCACTACATTCACCGGAATACGGTCCTTTGCAGCCAGTTCTTTTAAAAGCTGCATAAGCTTCTCGTTATAAGAATTGTCCTCCATATTGATAAAATCAATTAAAATCATTCCGGATAAGTTTCTGAGGCGTAACTGCCGCATACATTCTCTTGCCGCTTCTTCGTTGATTTTATAGAAGGTCTCATCTCCCGCTTTCTTTCCGCTGATAGCCTTTCCTGTATTGACATCAATCACCGTCAGAGTTTCTGTCGGCTCAATAACCAGTGAAGCTCCGGATTTTAGCCACACATGCTTGGAAAGAGCTACTTTTTCCCATTTTTGCAAGGAATACAGTGCCGCCAAAGAAAGATTATCGTCCTTATACAGACGAAGTTTGACCGTATCCTCCGGCTGAAATTGCGCGGTATACTCCGAAAACGCCGCAAAGATAGTTTCGTCATCCGTAACCACTTCGGAAAGCTGATTCTGTGGTAAATCCCGCAGTAAATCAATGTACCACGGAAAGCTTTGATACAAAAGACTTCCCTTGGATTTATGGACTCCTGTGGCGCAAATCTCGCGGTATAAAGCAGCCAGACGTTTCTCTTCTGCTTTTAATCGCTCATTCGACACCTGTAGTGCATTAGTCCTAACGATAAGGCCGTAATTCTCATTCTCACAATTAGAAAATAGGACTTTTAGCCTATTGTTTTCTTCTTTGTCCTTGATTTTGTTGGAAATCCGGACACCCTTCATACCGTGTACCAGCACCAGATATTTACCGGCAAACTGCAATTTTCCGGTGACCGCGGGTTGTTTTGTCTTAATATCCTCCCGCTCCACCTGCACCAGTACATAATCCCCCATACACAACCGTTCATTGTTGGCATGAGGTCCGAATAAATACGACGTCTTTTCCTTTAAAGAATGGTAACACATACAGCCCTCATCGGTCTCAATGAAGGCTGCATCAATGTTTTTCACGATATTGTTGACATGACCGACGTAAATATTTCCGAGGCGGGACGGCGTATCCGCATCCTCTGCGGCCATCTCCAGGGGCTGATTGTTTTCATCAAACAGCACGGAATAAATATAGCGGTCTTTTTTAGTTACAACAAGGCGCATAAAACTCCTCCGTTACAATCTTTTAAGTTCAGGATTCTCTCCCGTATACATATCCAGTCTGTGAATCCGGAGCTTCAACTCTTCTACCGCCTCACAGCCCAGGAACCGCGCAAATGCCTCCATCACAAGCTCCGGCTTAATATTGTCGGCACTGCCGGCAGATACTCGTAAAAGCACAGAAAACATGCCTTTTTCGGCACAAAGAGTCTTCTGCTCTGCTGCAAAGTCCGGAATTTCCGAAACCTCGTAGAACGTATCATCGTTCTTACGGGCTGCTACTTCCGGTAAGTCCACCGAACCATACAAAAACGGCTTCAAATCCACACTGGTCTCGGTATTGGACTTCTTCACCTTCTTGATTACCGAAATCCTCTCCTGACCGTAAAAAAGCTTCCAAGCCTCTTTCAATTCCTCCAAAGACTTTGTGCCAAGGAAGGTATCGTTTTCCTTAACCGTCACAAGATAATCCGCCGCTGTTACCAAAGACATGGCCGTTTCTCTTTTACGTCCGTTTTCAGGCTCCGGCAGGATTCGTGCGGAAAGCACCGTAAAGCCCTCTACCATAGCCGTATTTAAGGCATCTACAATCTCCTGCGGCGTATAGTCTGCCACAAGTTCCATATCCATATATTCGCCTTCGCTGGTAATTCCTACGCCCAGCGGAGAAGCAAAGGACATAATCTGATGCGGGTGAAATCCCTGGGAATAGGCGATTTTCAGTCCGGATCTGCGGACAGCCTTTTGGAAATAACGCAGTACATCCAAATGACCTATAAACTTTACCGCTCCGTATTTTGCAAAACGTACTCTGACATTCATAAAATAATCTCCTTATTTATCGACTAACAATCCGGCACCAGCACCTCATTGGAAATGCTCTCTCCGGCCTCATTACGCGGCTCGTAGCATACGCCGCCGTGGAACTGAGCGGCACCGCAGCCTGCACAGCCCTTACGACAATTCGGGGTCACAATGCCCTGTTTACTCTTCTCATACTCTCTGTACAAAAAGCTTCTGGAAATGCCCGCATCAATAAAATCCCACGGAAGGAGCTCGTCCTTGTCACGCTCTCTGGAAGTATAGAATTCCAGGGAAAGTCCGGTCTTTTCAAATTGATTCATCCAAATGTCGTTGCGGAAATACTCAGACCAGGAATCAAACAAACAGCCGTCCTTATAAGCACCCTCAATCAGTGCGGCACAGCGTCTGTCGCCTCGTGCGAATACGCCTTCTAACATCGTTACATCCGTGTCGTGCCAGTTGTATTTGATGCTCTTTGCATTTAATTGCTCCTTAATGGCACCGGAAAGCACCTTTCTTGCGGAAACAAACTCCTCAGGCGTGGCCATACGTACCCACTGGAACGGAGTAAACGGCTTCGGTACGAAGAAGGAAGTACTGGTGGTAATCTGTACCTTGCCCTTACGCTCCGACTTCGGTATGGTATCGTAATATGCCTTTGCAATCTCGTTGGAAAGTTCTGCAATGGCCTTGATATCCTCTTCCTGTTCACCCGGCAGCCCCAGCATAAAGTAAAGTTTTACCTTATTCCAGCCGCCTTTAAAGGCCTCTGTGGCACCGGCAAGGATAACTTCCTGGGTCAATCCCTTATTAATTACATCACGCATCCGCTGACTGCCTGCTTCCGGTGCAAAGGTCAGACTGGACTTTGTAATATCCTGCACTTTATTCATAACATCCAACGCAAAGGCATCGATACGCAGGGACGGCAGGGAAATATTCACACCGTCGTTCTGGAAGGTATCGATTAAGTAATATACCAGCTCCTTTAAGCAGGAATAATCACTGGAACTCAAGGAAGACAAAGAAATCTCCTCATGTCCAGTGGACCGGAGCATTTTGGTTGCCATATCCTTTAAAAACTCTACGTTACGTTCGCGAATCGGACGGTACAGCATGCCCGCCTGGCAGAAACGGCAGCCTCTGATGCAACCGCGCTGAATCTCCAGTACCACACGGTCCTGAATAGCGCGGATAAACGGTACCAACGGCTTTTCCGGGTAAAAGGTATCGGAAAGCTCCATCTCCACCTGCTTGCGAATGGTTTTCTTTGCATGGGCATTGTTCGGTGTAAAGGAAGACAGTGTGCCGTCCTCATTGTAGGTTACATCATAAAACTGCGGTACATACATACCCTCGATATCCGCTACAATCTCAAGGAACTCCAGACGACTGCCGCCTTTTGCTTTATGCTTCTTATATTTGTCCAATATCTCGTTGTAAACGGTCTCTCCTTCGCCTAAATAGAAGAAATCAAAGAAATCCGCCAACGGCTCCGGATTGTATGCACAGGGACCGCCGCCCACAACAATCGGGTCCTCCTCGGTACGGTCTGTGGCATGCAGCGGAATTCCGGCCAAATCCAGAATTTGCAAAATATTTGTATAACACATCTCGTATTGTAATGTAATTCCGAGAAAATCAAAATCCTTTAACGGTTCCTGGGATTCAAGCGCAAACAACGGGATGTTCTGTTCTCTTAAAATCTTGTCCAAATCTGCCCATGGAGAATATACCCGCTCACAATAGGTATCCTCTCGCTTATTGAACATATCATATAAAATCTGAATACCGAGATGGGACATACCTACTTCGTATACATCCGGAAAACACATACAAAAACGGATATCTACTTCCCTCGGATTCTTCTTTACCATATTTACTTCGCCGCCGATATATCTGGCAGGCTTATCCACTGCCATCAAAATCTCATCGGATAAGGCAAGTTTTCGTGTAAAAGTTGTTGTATTAGACATTTTCTCCTCCGAAAAACAAAGACTACCGACAGTATAGCACAAAATCTCCCCCGCGTAAAGAATAGGCAGGAATTCTTGTTGAATTTCTTCTTCAAGTAAGGTATACTGTTTTTTATAGAATTGTATTTTGTTCAACAAATGATTGGAGGTTTTTATTATGCCGTGGTGTCCGAAGTGTAAAACGGAATATCGTGAAGGAATTACTGTCTGCGCCGATTGTAAAACAGAATTGGTTGCGGAATACAAAGATGCTTTATTGCAGGATGCAACCGAAATGCTTGTAAAAGTAGATGCGGAGCATCAAATGTTTGTGAAAAAGCTACATGACTTTTTGGAGTATTCCCAAATTCCGTCCGTGGTTTTAAATGAGGGTGATATGATTGGGGTTTATGTTTCACCGGGAAATTATAATCAGGCAAAGAAATGCTTTAAGGCTTTTTATTCCGTAGAAACGGAGCTGATTACTCTGCAGCAGGCTGCGGAAACTGCTTTTATGAAAGGGGAAGAATTCGATTATTTCGGAGATGACGAAAATGATGAAGATAACGAGAATGGTGTATCTGATGGTTCCGAATCGAATTTCGCTTATGAAACAGTAAAGCAACTGAAAGAAACAACCTCCGATTCCGAAACATCGAAGGACGAGAAATATATCAGTGCGGCCACCAAGTATGATGATTATCACTCTTCCGGTGTGACTTTTACCGTATTGGGTGTTTTAGGTGTAGGCTTTGCATTGCTGAACTTTATGGATGTAATCGACTTGTTCGGAAACGGCTTCTCCTGCTTTGTTTTGTTTGTGATTTTCGGTATCTTTCTTGTACTCGGTATCTTTTCGTTTACAAAAGCGGATCAATTAAAGGAAAGTGCGGAGAATGAAAAGAAGATTGTTGCCGAAGCCAATGAATGGATGGAACAGAACTTTACAAAGGATATGCTTGTTTCCTTTGATGAAAGTAGCTCTAACGATACCATCAGACCGAAAGAAATCCTCTACATGGACTGCCTTGACAAGCTGGTAGAACGCCTGCTTGAGGCATTCCCGTCCTTGCATGATTCTTTGGCAGAACAGTTGGTAGAGGACTTCTGTAATCGTTCCGAAGAATAGTTTTTATTTTGGGGCTACGCATGGTGAATGCGCAGCCCTTTTAGGTTTCCGGATCGGCAAATAATTCCCGGATTTCTTCTTCCGTCAGTTTGTTTAAGAAGGTTTCGCCTGCTTCGATGACGGCATTGAACAAATCCTGTTTCTTTTGCTGGAGGCGGAATATCTTTTCCTCAATGGTACCCTTTGTGAGAAGCTTGATGACATGCACGTTCTTCTCCTGCCCGATACGATGGGCACGGTCGGAGGCCTGGTCTTCCACCGCCGGGTTCCACCACGGATCAAAATGAATGACGGTATCGGCGCCGGTTAAGTTAAGACCGGTGCCGCCTGCTTTTAAGGAGATTAAAAATAAGTCTCCCTCTCCGTTATTAAAGCGTTTTACATATTCCCGACGCTCTGCAGGCTTCGTAGAACCGCACAAGTAAAAGAACGGTATCTCTGCCTCTGTTAGCGCATCCTTTAAAATCTCCAGCATGGACGTAAACTGGGAAAATACCAGTATCCGGTGTCCGTTTTGGCGAAGCTCGTCCATAATCTGCAAAAACAGGGAGACCTTTCCGCTTCCGCCCTCGTAATTTTCCAAAAACATGCCCGGATGACAACAAATCTGACGCAGGCGCGTCAAGGCCGCCAAAATCTGCATACGACTCTTTTCAAAGCCCACACGGGAAATCTCGTCGGAAATCTCGTTTCTTGCCTGCTTTGCATAAGAAAGATACAACTTACGCTGCTCTTCCGTCAGCTCCGTCACCAGCTTGTTTTCTATCTTTTCCGGCAACTCCGCCAATACATCCGTTTTCATACGACGCAACAAAAACGGCTTAATCCGGCGGCTTAATTGTTGCAAAATATGGGTATCGCCCTTTGCGGCCGGACGCTCAAAACGTTTTGCAAATCGGGTGTAGGAAAACAAATAGCCCGGCATAATAAAATCAAAAATAGACCAAAGCTCCGATAAGGAGTTTTCAATCGGCGTGCCGGTCAAGGCAAACCTGGTCTTGGCATGAAGACCTTTCACGGAACGTGCGTTACCGGTCATTGCATTCTTAATAAACTGAGCTTCGTCGATAAACACTGTATGGAATTGCTTCTCGCTATAATAAGGCAAATCTCTGCGTAAAAGCGGATAAGAAGTAATATATAAATCGCAATCATTCCCGTCCTGCAATAACGCACGGCGCTCCTCCGGCGTTCCATGGACAATCTTTACCCGGATGTGAGGCGCGTAATGCTCCACCTCATCCAGCCAGTTGTATACCAAAGAGGTCGGACAAACCACCAAAAACGGTACTTCCGTAAAACACTCCGCTTCTAATAAGGATGCCATATAAGTAATTGCCTGTAGTGTCTTACCAAGACCCATGTCATCCGCAAGAATACCACCGAAGCCGTTGTCCGACAGCATGCGAAGCCAGGAAAAACCGTTTTTTTGGTAGCCTCGAAGTTCGATTTGAATTTTGTCCGGTACCTGATAGTTTTGCGCCTCCGGAGAATGCAAGCGTTCCAGAAAAGCCGCAAAATTTTCTCCCTTTGTAACTTCAAAACCAAATTCCTGCGGCGTGGACTCCAAATAAACGGCATGACTTTTGGAAATCTTTAAGACGCCGTTTTTATCAAAATCACGGTAGGACAAATTCATGTTTTCCAGCAAATCCGCAGCCTTCACAAACATTTCATCCGTCAAATCGATAAAGCTGCCGTCATTTAAGCGGTGATACTGCTTCTTCTGGCGATAAGAATAGAAAATAGCCCGCAGCTCGTCGCCGGATATATCATCGTACCGGAATTCCACCTGAAGCAAATCTTCTCCTGCCGGCAGCGAAATTCCCATTTTAACAGAATTATTTCTGCGAATCCGCATTTTTGCAAAATCGTCCGAGGAAAACAATTCGGCATAGGCAGAAAGGTCCGAAAGCCCCTCCGTCAGCAAGGTATAAATATCATCCTCGTGCTTTAATAAGAAAAATCCGTTATGCGGCTCAAAACCGTAGGCCGCTAACGCGTTGCAGACTTCCTCTTCTTTCTCCTTCTCTCGAACCAGAATATAGCCGCCCTTT
>CAZJEN010000046.1:0-13046 GCA_964545045.1 uncultured Lachnospiraceae bacterium
GCTCGATGTTATGAATTTCAGCACCAACCGGAATGTTCTGGAGCGGTAAGCAGTTACCTACTCTAACTTCTGCGGTTGCACCGTTCATAACGGTCTGACCTACCTTTAAGCCGTTCGGCGCAAGGATGTAGGACTTGGAACCGTCTGCATAGCAGATAAGTGCGATGTTTGCGGTTCTGTTCGGATCGTACTCGATGGTCTTAACCGTTGCCGGGATACCATCTTTGCTGTTTCTCTTGAAGTCGATGATTCTGTACTTTCTTCTGGAACCACCGCCCTGATGTCTTACGGTAATCTTTCCCTGATTGTTACGACCAGCGTTCTTCTTTAAAGAAGTTACTAAGGACTTCTCCGGTGTGCTCGTAGTGATTTCGGAGAAATCGGAGCCGGTCATATTTCTTCTGGAAGGTGTATATGGGTTATAAGTTTTGATTCCCATTGTTGTTACTCCTTTCGTCTGCGCTACGCAATATCTTGTGTTCTATTCTCTACGTACGCGAATTATAAACCTGCGAAAATTTCGATTTCAGCACTGTCAGCGGTAAGCTGTACAATTGCCTTCTTGGTCTTAGCAGTCTTTCCGAAAACGTTACCGCGTCTGCGGGTCTTTCCGTCTAAGTTCATGGTGTTTACGCTGGCAACCTTGGTACCTGCGAACATCTTCTCAACTGCTTCCTTAATCTGCTGCTTCGTTGCATCCGGATGTACGGAGAACGTGTACTTCTTCTCGCTCATGGAGTTCATACTCTTCTCGGTTACTACCGGCTTTAAGATAACGTCATAATACTTTAAGTCTGCCATTATGCGTACACCTCCTCGATCTGTGCAACAGCTTCCTTGGTGATAACTACGTTGCCGTACTTAAGTACGTCGTAAACATTTACGCTACCGGAAAGAACAGTTCTTACCTCCGGGATATTTCTTGCGGAAAGGATTACGTTATCATCCTTCTTATCAAGAACAACAAGCGCCTTGTTCACCTTGAGGTTATCAAGAACTGCTGCCATCTTCTTGGTCTTAATCTCGTCAAATGCGAGACCGTCTACTACGATAAACTTCTCCTCAGCAACCTTAGCGGATAATGCAGACTTGATAGCAGCTGCCTTTTCCTTCTTGTTCATCTTTACGGAGTAGTCTCTCGGCTTCGGAGCGAATACTACGCCACCGCCGGTCCACTGCGGAGCTCTGGTGGATCCCTGTCTAGCATGACCGGTACCCTTCTGTCTCCACGGCTTTCTTCCGCCGCCGCTTACTTCTGCACGAGTCTTTGCGCTCTGTGTGCCCTGACGCTTGTTAGCGAGCTGGCTCACAACAGCCAAATGCATTAAATGCTCATTTACTTCTACACCGAATACTGCATCGTTGAGCTCTAAAGTGCCCACTTCCTTGCCTTCGATGTTATACACCTTAACGTTAGCCATTTTTAAGTTCCTCCTTTCTTAAAGCTTCTTAGTTTGCAGCCTTTACGGTTTCCTTTAAGATAACCAAAGCCTTCTTCGGTCCCGGTACTGCACCCTTAACGAGGATTAAGTTGTTCTCAACATCAACCTTTACAACCTCGAGGTTCTGAACCGTTGCCTTTACATTACCGGTGTGTCCCGGCATGTGCTTGCCCTTGAATACACGACCCGGAGTCGTTGCTGCACCGTTGGAACCTGCATGTCTGTGATACTTAGAACCATGCTTCATCGGTCCTCTGGATAAGCCGTGTCTCTTGATGGCACCCTGGAAGCCCTTACCCTTCGTAATACCGGTAGCGTCAATCTTGTCTCCGTCTGCGAAGATGTCAACCTTGATTTCCTGACCTACGGTGTACTCAGAGCTGTTGTCAAACTTGAACTCCTTAAGAAATCTCTTGTTAGCAACACCTGCCTTAGCAAATGTGCCCTTGCGCGGCTTGTTTACGAGAACGTCTCTGATCTCGCCGAAGCCAACCTGTACTGCCTCGTAACCGTCGTTGTCAACCGTCTTAACCTGGGTTACAACGTTCGGGGCAGCCTGCAATACGGTAACCGGAACTAATACGCCGTCCGCATTGAAGATCTGGGTCATTCCGACCTTCGTTGTTAATAACGCTTTTTTCATTTTGCGCACCTCCTGTTAATCTACAGCGGATTGAATCCCTTTGGAACTCAATCATCCTAGATGGTCTATTCGGATGCTTGGGCCTTACTCTAAATATAGATAAGACGCTTGGACCCTGTATATAAACCCTAAGGATTTTACCGTTAAAACTTGTTACTTCTTCTCACTGACCAAGATTACTTCGTCTTCATCTTAATGTCAATGAACACACCTGCCGGCATTTCCAGTCTGGAAAGAGCATCAACCATCTTCTGGTTCGGAGCAATTACATCGATGAGTCTCTTGTGAGTTCTCTGCTCGAACTGCTCACGGCTGTCCTTATACTTATGCACTGCACGGAGAATGGTAACTACTTCCTTCTTCGTCGGCATCGGTACCGGACCGCTTACCTTGCTTCCCGCCTTCTTTGCGGTTTCGATGATCTTCGCTGCGGATGCATCTACTAACTGATGATCATACGCCTTGAGTGTGATTCTCATTACTTGACTTGCCATAAAAAAAGTCGCCTCCTTTTCGCACTTAATTTCAGTACGACAAGCGGTGACTGTACACTAGTCCGTGCGTATCGCGCCTGTCCGAACAAAAACCCGAGCGCATAGCTCGGCCCCCCGGACAATTCCCGATTATCATCACGGTTTATCTGCCTTATAGCAGAAGCTGTATTGTACAGTGACTTGTCGCCAGTTTCCTAACTTGACATTCGCTCCACGGAAAACCCGCGTATGGCACGCGGCAACCTCACGCTTCATAGCTATCAACGTCACAGCAAGAATGATTATACACGATATTGGAAATAAAAGCAAGTACTTTTTAAAAAAAATTTCAGGGACGGTTTTGGCGGCAAACAGCGGACTTGGATACGAAAAAGTTCTTCAAGGGAATTCTCCTTATCGGTCGCTACGGATGAAGTCTTTCTAATTGCTTCGGTATAATCCAGTTCATTGTGACGCAACCGCCCTGATGCGGCATCCATGCCTTATGGCGGGCTCGTCCGGACATCCTGTCCAGACGTTGCTGTATTATATGAAGCAATAAGAAAGTCTAACATCCTGCGCTAAATGATAATCCGAATTCCCTTGAAGAACTTTTTCTTAATCCTACAACTCTTCTATGCCGCCAAAACCTGTGCCTAAAAAGGTTTTAACTTCACTTTTTATTTCCAATATCGCAACCAAGAGATTTCCTCTCCACCGGACACTCTGCATTGACATCCCTCACCGTTTATGATATAACTTCTTTTAGTTCGTTTCGACAACAACCTACATATTATATAGAAGAAACAGGAGTACTTTTATGGACGATAAACAGGATTTTACCCAAGGAAGTATTTTTAAGAAGATGATTCATTTTATGTTCCCGATTTTGGGCGCGCTGATTTTACAGGCCATGTACGGTGCGGTAGATATGCTGATTGTTGGACATTTCGGTACCGCCGCAGGTCCGTCCGCCGTTTCCACCGGCAGCAATATTATGAACCTGCTGACTTTTGTACTGTGCGCGCTGGCTTCCGGTGTTACTATATTAATAGGAAGATATATCGGTGAGAAAAACAACAACAAAATCGGACCGCTTCTGGGTCGGGCCATTGCATTCTTCTTAGCCTTTGCGGTTTTGTTTACCGTACTGCTTGTGGTATTTGCAGAGCCGGCAGCAAGACTTATGAAAGCTCCTGAGGAAGCCATTGATTTAACAGTGCAATATATCCGCATCTGCGGCGGCGGTTTTCTTTTCGTTATGCTGTACAATCTCATCAGCTGTATTTTCCGTGGTATGGGCAATTCCAAGCTCCCGCTTCTGTTTGTGGGCATTGCATGCGTTGTAAATATCGTCGGCGACCTTCTGCTGGTTGCGGTATTTAAAATGGATGTAGCCGGTGCCGCCCTCGCCACCGTACTTGCTCAGGCGGTCAGCGTAGTTTTGTCTCTTCTTATTATAAGAAAGCAGAAGTTTCCGTTTACCTTAAAGAAGGCCGACATTCGCTTCGGAACAGAAATCGGTGACTTCTTAAAAATCGGTACACCCATTGCTTTACAGGAGTTTTTGACCAACTTAACCTTCCTTGCCCTTTGCGCTTTTATCAATAACCTGGGGCTGGACGCCTCCAACGGCTACGGCATCGCCCAGAAGGTGCAGTCCTTTGTCATGCTGATCCCAAGTGCTCTGTTCCAGTGCATGGCATCCTTCGTAGCCCAGAACGTAGGCGCAGGCAAAGAGGACCGTGCCAAGAAGGGCATGCTCTACGGTATGGCCGTAGGCTGCAGTATCGGTGTAGTCATCGGTCTGCTGGCTTTCTTCAAGGGCGACATGCTGGCTGCCATCTTCTCAAAAGACGAGGCTGCCATCACAAGAGCCTTCGAGTTCCTGCGGGGTTTTGCGCCGGAGGCTGTAGTTACCTGTATTCTGTTCAGCTTTATGGGCTACTTTAACGGCCACTCCCGCACCCTGTTCGTCATGGCACAGGGCCTGGCCCAGTCCTTCCTAATCCGTCTGCCACTGTCCTACATCATGAGCATCCAGCCGGATGCCTCCCTGACGGGAATCGGCCTTGCCGCACCGGCAGCCACCGTATTCGGCATTGCGCTGTGTTTCATTTATTATAAGAAGATGGAGAAGGATGCCAAACGCCCCCTCTAATTTGTAGCTTTCTCACCACACATTTTAAGAAAGCTACGCCTCTCACGCGCCAAGATTCGAGTGTCATAAATTTTTGAAACAGAAAAAATTCACCCATATACATAATTTTCTTGGAATTTTGTGTAGGATGTTAGACTTTCTTATTACTCCATCGCTTTGTCAGCAACGCTCAGACACGGATGTCTGAGCGAGGGCGCCACGCAACAAGGAGGTTGCGTCAGACCGGTTGCGTCACTCTATTACACTCCTTGCGGAGTAATTAGAAAGACCTCATCCGAAGCCCATGACAAGAAAAATATGTATATGGGTGAAGTTTTCAATTTCCAATAACCTTGACACTCGAATCGTGATAGACTCTTACATCACCAGTTTTTCCACTCTTCCCAGTTTTTTATCACTTCGTGATGCTTATCCATCTCAATACCGAACGGAGCCATTGCTACCGTCAACAGCTTAAAGTAGCCCTTACCTAACGGTGCACCGATTAACGTGATAGAGAATGCCGCACCGACAATTGCATAAACCAGCATAATAATAATCCCGAACGGGATGAAAATCAAATTCGCCACAAAGTTCTTTGCAAAATTACTCTCTACATCTACCGATTCGTCAAAGGGTGCCATGGCAAACTTCGCCACCTTCAAAAGCTGCTTTCCCAAAGGCATTCCGATGACCGTTGCGCAAAACAGCAGTCCCAACAGCCCCCAAAATGCCACGGAAACAAATCCACCCAAAATAAACCACAATACATTCTTTACATCATTCATATTCTTTACCTTCCCTTTATTAATCTCCTTAGAATTCTAATTCACAAAGGAACCTTCCCGTCCATTATAGCATATCTCCATGAAATATGGTAGCAAAAAAACGTCTCTCCCGGAAATTTTTTCATTCTCCGGAAAGAGACGTTTCCTTCATTTATTCCAGTTTCGCCAAACTACACTTACAGCGCCTCCACATAATACTGGGCCTGTGCTGCAAACAGCTCCGCGTAAATACCGTTTTTCTTATCCACCAGCTCGTCATGGGTACCGTACTCCTTAATGGTATTTTCCGCAAACACCGCAATACGGTCACAGAACTTACAGCTGGACAAACGATGGGAAATGTAAATCGCGGTCTTTCCGCCTACCAAGGTATCGAAGCTGCGGTAAATCTCATACTCTGCCACCGGGTCCAGCGCAGCCGTCGGCTCATCTAAAATAACAATCGGCGCATTCTTATACAATGCTCTTGCAATGGCCGTCTTTTGCTGCTGGCCGCCAGAAAGCTCCGTGCCCTTTTCATCAAAGCTCTTGTAAAGCATGGTATCAAGACCGTGCTCCAACTTCTGCGCATCCTCGTAGAATCCGGAAAGTTCCAATACACGATTTACCTCGTCCTCCTTTGCCGTATCACCAAGAGCGATATTGTCTCTGAGGCTGAAGGCAAACAGCTGGAAATCCTGGAACACCACCGCAAACAGCTTCCGGTACTCTTCCTCAGAATACTCCTTGATATTGATACCGTCAATTAAAATCTCGCCCTCGGTCACGTCATACAAGCGGCAAAGCAGCTTGATGAAGGTGGTCTTTCCGGCACCGTTTAAGCCTACCACCGACAAATGCTCTCCGGAGGTAATCTTTAAATTGATGTCCTTTAACACATACTGCTCGGAACGCGGATACTTAAAGCTCACATGAGAAAACTCAATGACATGCTTTTCTCCGGTTACCTTCTTATCGCCCTTCTCCAGTGCCACCGGATAATCCAGAAGCTTTATAAACTGATGGGCGTACACACAGCGCTTTGCGATATCCTGACACCCCTGTACCACACCGATCATTCCCTTGTAAAGCTCGGACGCGGAAGTGATACACATGGAGAAATCACCCACCGTAATCTTTTTCGTCAGTGCCAAAAGTCCGATGTAAAAATAGCTGATGCCGTCTCTTGCCGCATTGACAATATCCATGCCCCAGGCATTCTTACACTGCTTTTTTGACAGCTTCTCCCAAACACCGGCCATCTTTCTGCTCTCTCGATCCGTTTTCTGCAGCATCATTTCCGCACTGTCGTAAAGACGAATTTCCTTCCCATAGGAGAAGTCCGCCAGCTGGAACAAAAAGTAACCGAAGATACGGTTAATGCCCGCCAAATCTTTATAGCTTTCGATTTCCAGCGCATTGTTTTTCGCATTAAACATACTGATTAATACCAAACCGATGATCTGTACCGGCAGCAAAAGCGGACAGGTCACAAGGATAATGGTACTGACACCCAGAAGCACCGTAATATTTCCGATTAACGCATATACACTGTTTAACACACCAACCACGCCACCGCTGTACCAGCTGATACCTTCTTTCGCACGGTTCAGCTGATCCAGTGCATCCGGGTCCTCCGTATGTTCAAAGTCCATCTGCATGGTATGGTCTGCCAGACGCACCTCGAAATATTCGTTAAACCACTCTTCCAGCACACTGCGCCACTGGAATGCTACATTGTTCATAATGTTTGCCAAAAGATTACTTCCGCAAATGAGGGCTACGTATAACACCACATTCCGCAAATGCTGTTCTGCCGGTGCTCCGCCCAAAATCAACATTAACTCATCAATCAAAAACTTCGGTAAAATCACCGCCTGGGCCTTTTGAATGAGCTGTGCCACAAACAAAATTCCGTAAACGACAAACAGCGACGGGCGTTCCTTCCATGCCACAGATACCATAAATTTTAAAGTTCTCTTTATCACCTGGCGGTCTTCCTTCGCCGCCTTATTCTTCTCTTTATTCTTCGCCATTTGCAGCCACCTCCTGCTCTGCATCTTCCACGTAATACTGTGCCTGAATCCGGAACATTTCCGCATAGGCACCGTTCTTCTCCATCAGTTCGGCATGGGTTCCGTACTCCACCATCTCACCGTCCGCAAACATGGCCACATGACCGCAGAACTGGGTGGAGCTTAATCGATGGCTGATATACACTGCCGTTTTTCCGCCGATGAGCTTATCAAAATCCTCGTAAAGCTTTGCTTCCGCCAGAGCATCCAAGGCCGCCGTCGGCTCATCCAGTACCACCACCGGCGCATCCTTATATAATGCTCTCGCCAGTGCAAGTTTCTGCTTTTCACCACCGGAGAGATCCACACCATCGTCGTACACAATCTTTAAAAGTTCCGTCTTCGTTCCCTTCGGCAGGGACGCAAGCTTTTCCGTAAGACCGGCCGCTTCTAAGCATTCCTTCGCCTTTGCTCCGTCGGTACGCTCCGGCTCCTTCATGGAAACATTCTCCTCCATCGGGAAAGCAAACAACTCCACCTGCTGGAACACCGGCGCAAATACGTCATAATAGCTTTCCTTATTATATTCTCTCACATCCACACCGTTCAGTAAAATACGGCCCTCCGTCGGCTCATACAACCGAAGCAGCAACTTTATCATAGTGGACTTTCCGGCACCGTTTAAGCCTACCACCGCCAGACGTTCTCCCGCTGCCAAGGTCAGATTCAGATTTTTCAGTGCATAACGCTCTGCCTTCGGATACTTGAAAGACACATTTTCAAATACAAACTCGTACTTCTCTGCCTTCGGCAATTCCTTGCCGTCTTTCTTATCGTCGCCGCCGTCAAAATCAAGGAAGCTTCGGAAATCATCCACCTCACGGCTACGGGCCATGACGCCGGCCACACCGTTTAACAGAGTAGACACAAATTCAAAGAAGGTTCCCGCGGAAGCCAGATATAAAGTAAAGTTACCGATGGTCAGTTCTCCG
Organism: uncultured Lachnospiraceae bacterium; assembly: GCA_964545045.1. Lineage (GTDB taxonomy): Bacteria > Bacillota > Clostridia > Lachnospirales > Lachnospiraceae > SIG307. The sequence continues at coordinate 8,473 of CAZJEN010000046.1, forward strand.
TTTACCATAGCACGTACCAGCCACCAATATACCAAAATCTGGGACAGGCACCAGAATACATTTCCGGAAATGCTGGTCCAGAACCAGAAGGTTGCGTTTACCTTCTGCGCCTCGTAACGAGTCTTATTAAGCTCCACATATCTATCCTTCAGCCATTCTCGCAAACCGAACATGCGAATATCCTTTGCCGCCTCAAAGTTGGTGGTCACATTCTGCATATACCAGCGCTTTCTCCACCAGGTCGCCAACGGGTCCCACACACGCATCTTCGTAATCTTATTGGTGCGGTTCACAATAAGGAAGTTGATGACCGCAATTCCCACCATCAGAAACACCAGCCATACATTCAAGGTACTTAAGATACCCATACCGAGAAGTACCGTAGTGGTGGATTCCAACAACTGCGTGGACTCACGCATCATGCCCTCGATACCCACGTTATTGCTGTTGCTGGCATTCTGTGCCTTCTGGTAACAGTCCATCACATCCGGGTTTTCCAGATGTTCAAAATCCACCTTCATGGCCTTGCGGTTCGTCATCAGCATCATATGCAAACGTGCTCCGATGTACCGCCAGCCGATGCCGTAATGATAATAAGTGGTAGTCAGGGTCAGCGCAAGCTGGAAAATCGTTACACACACCATCATCCAAAGTAGCTCGTTTCTCGTACCCTCTCCCGTAATCAAATCCAAAATCAGCTTCGGAAGGAAGGTCCAGAAATACCGCATCAGCGGCTCACAAACCGCACCCAATATGATAAACAGTAAAATCTTCTTATCGTACCTAATCATGTGATTGAACACAAAGCCCATGTTTTTAAACAAACCATATTCCTTGTGGAGGGGATTTTTCTTTTCCTGCTCTGCACTCTCCTGTTTTCCCTTTTTGTTTCGCTTCATAATTTTATCCTATCCTCTCTTATCTCCTTAAACTGCTGTCGCTTCGCACTGTCGCAACATATCCTTACTTCTTCGGCTTCTGTAAGAAGTCCATCTGGTCTCGTTCCAGCCAAGCCTTATCCGAACATCCTATGGACATGGCATAACTTCCCGGTGGGTGTATCATCATATCCGCCCCTGCCAACAAAATCAGCACCGTACATGCCACACTACTGTTCACCGCATACAAAGGTTCGCTCTTATCATATTCATCCAAAACGGACACTTCCATAAGAATCCTGTTTCCCGTTTCATAGTTCGGCACCCTCTTTAAATAGCCGACAGCCTCTCTCGCTTCTTCTTCCGTAATTCCGATTCGCTTTGCTATGGTCGATACAGATACTCCGTTTCCCGCATCTAACGAAAGCAAATAAAACAGCACCTTCAGATTTTCCTTCTTCCCTAAAAACGCAAATAACTCCGTCAGTTCATCCGTTACCTTGAAATAGGAAGCAAATCCCTTCTCCGGTCGTTTCATTATAGTAAAGAACTCCAAGCTCTTATTCAATCGGAAAAAGTTGAAGCCGGACTTATCAAACAATGTAGACACAATCACATGATCCCCTTCCGACCGCGTCCGGTCGAAATACTGTTTATTCTCCGGCAACAAACCAAGCTGCATGGCCCAAATGTATTTCATAATCCGGTCCATATGTTCGCCATGGTCATAATCCGGTGGTACATTAATCCCTTTGATTGCCTCCAACAACTGCTGCTCTATGGACACATTATCCTTCGCCCTTCCGTACAAATAGTCAATGGAAACTTCAAAGTAGTCTGCAATCTGCGGAAGCAGGTCTCCGTCCGGATAACTTCCGTTTTCCCATTTGGACACTGCCTGTGGGCTAACCCCCAAGTGCGTCGCCAACTGCTCCTGGGTGACTCCTCTATTCTTTCGTAAGGTCTGTAATGTGGTTGAAAAAGTCGTTCCTGCCATGCTCAATTTCCCCTTTCAGTTGTGTTGAGCTTAGTATATCATATCTTTTGGTTGAGTGGTAGTTCTAAAATCAACCGCAACTTCATTTTTCGTGGTAAAATTATCTATTTTTCCACTTCTAGTTGTTCGTCGCAGACTTTTCCACAAAACAAAGAATTCTTTTGTGGTTAATTCCTCTCATAGTAGCGTTTCATAATTTCTTTTACCGCAGTCTCCGTACCGCTTAAGATGATACGCATATTCTTTTTGTGCCACTCCATTCCGAACTGCAACTCCTCATTCTCCTGCTCCTTAATTCTTTCGCAGAAAAAGGCTGCAGCCTGCTTCGCTTCCTCCCGTTCCGTGCAAATATCCAAAATCACGCAGGTCCGGTTTTCCTTTTTCGCATTCAGCAATAAGAAATCATTTACAATGGCGTTTTGCTTGGCACGAATTCCCGGCTTTACTGCCGGATGCGCCAAAAAGGCTTCATATTCCTCTTCGGAAAACCTCCACACCCCGTCTACCTTCTCACCCTTTAAAATCCCCTGGCGCAAGTAATTCCGTAGCGTTCTGGTGGTAAATCCCGTCATCATCGCAATATTATTCATCGTATACCATGTCATATTTCTATCCTCCGCTATCTTCAAATTATTTTCACAAGCCTTGTACTATCAGTATACAGGAGACCACGCAGGAGAAGCAACAGGAAATCAGGTGACTTTTTCCTAGGAAAACTCACTTCCCTTTCAAAAAATTTCAAAAATATGTTGACACTCGACATATGTCGTGATATGATATAGTCGTAAGTCGACATACTATATTAATTCAAAGGAGGGAGCATTTTGAAAAAAAGTGAACCGATGTCCGAGAGCTATTACTACATTCTGCTCTGCCTGTCCAAGGGTCCGAACCACGGCTACGGCATTATGCAGATGACAAAGACCTTATCGGAGGGTGATGTTACCATCGGCTCCGGCACCATGTACGGGGCTACAAGCAATATGATGAAAAAGGGATGGATTGAAGAAGTCGTCTCAAACGAACCGGGGGTAGAGCGGAAGCGTCTCTACTGCCTGACAGCATCCGGCAGGGAAGCGCTGACCACAGAAATCAACCGTCTGCGCCGCATGCTTGCCAACACGGAAGGAGTGTAATCTATGAAACGATATAAGAAAAAATACAACATTTATTCCGCCTGGAACTATGAGCAGGAAGTCTTAGATTTAAACGCACAGTCCGAGAAGGGCTGGCAACTCATCAAGGGAAAGTCCTTTTCCCACAAATACGAATATAATCCGGAGGTATGCTACCGCTATCAGTTAGATTACCTGCCGGGCATTTCCATCACCCCGGAAATGCCCCGTTTACTGGACGCCTACAGAGAACAGGGCTGGGAATTTGTAAACAAAACCTTTAACGGCTGGTATTATTTCCGCAAGGTCTATGACCCGGCACTTTCGGAAGAGGAATATAAGCTTTACACCGACCGTTCTTCCTTAAAGGCAATGCAGGGACGCTGGGCGGCAATTGCCGTCATCCTCTCCGTCATTACAGGAATCTATTTCCTCCTTTGCACCCTTCGCCTTTTCCGGCAACCGTGCCTGCCGTTTTTTACGGCTGCGTTTACCTATGGCTTTGTGTTCTTTACATTTCTCCGTGCCATTCTCCTTATGCGGAATCCGGAGAAACCGAAGGCTCACAAGTGGGATTGTCTCTTCACCCTGTTAGTTTTTGTGATTCTGATTGGCGGCTTACCGCTCTCCATTATGCTTCTGGAAAAACGTCCGGCTAACACCTGCCGCTACCCGGGTGCATACTACGACACCATTCCGGCAGAGTTCAATAATACTACCCTTTGGGATTCCTTTTCCGTTGCTTACAAGGACCGGTATTATCTGGATTTAAACATTGATGCCGATGTACCGATTTGCCTTACCATTCTTAACGATGCAGGAGAAACCGTTTATACCGTAAAAGAATCCGATATCTCGGAAGAAGATTTGATGCTGCGTCTGGATAAGGGAGACTACAAAATCTACCTTTCCGATTTTGCGGGCGGAGGCTTTGATATTTCCTATCAGTTCGAATAACCCCAAAGTTCCTTATTCAAACAGAACACGAATAAAAAACACCGGATGCTTTTGCCTTACTGAAAGAACTCTCTTTCTTGCAAAAAGCATCCGGTTTATTTTACTCCAGATCATATTTTTCTTTCAATTCCTGAAGTCCTGCACGAAACTCCTCAGTGTAGGTGTTTGCATTATTCAGCATTGCATTTGCCTCCGCGGCTATTGTTTGATCCTGCTCATCCACCGCTGTAAGCAACAACCTCAGGGCATCCACAAACTCAGATACATAGCTTAGATATATGTTGTGTACCCTCAGCACGTCCTCGTTGGTAATGGATTCTGTAATACCTTCCACAGTCGTCTGTAAGCTCGTAGCCAACGGAATCGTATTCGTAACAAATTCCAGACACATCGTAGAATCATCTGTATAATTTGCACCGATAACACTGGTATAGCTCTCCAGCATCAACTTCTCCTGCACCCCAAAGGTGGCCGATGCGGTATCAATGTAGGTCTGCACCGCCTCCTGTGCCTCTTTATCCACACAGCCGGCCAGACTTAACAAAACCGTACACAACATTACAATCGAAAAAAACTTCTTCATCTTATCTCTCCTCCAGCTCCACATACTCACCGTCCGTCAGCACC
>CAZJEN010000047.1:0-12548 GCA_964545045.1 uncultured Lachnospiraceae bacterium
ATAAAAAGGCAGATGGCAAGAGAGAAAAGTACACCAAGAAATATGCACTTTCCAGCATGTGCGAGTGCGGCTTCTGCGGTACGAAGCTTACAAGGCGTACCCTTCACAGCAGTTCCAAGTATGAAACACCGGTGTGGTATTGCAGAAATGCCGCCAATAAGGGTAAGCATAACTGCCTTAACAGTAAGTCGGTGCATGAGTCTATTTTGGAAAATGCCTTTCTTGAAGCCTACAAACTGCTGGCTGGAAGCTTTGATGATGTGATAGATTCTGTTGTTGGTGTCATTGAGGATATTAGCACCAATAATGAGGATATCGGCAGACTTAAAAAGGAGCAAAAGGCTTTGGAGAATCTGGAACAGCGTCGCAAGAAGCTTACCGACTTGTACCTGGACGAAGGGATTTCCAAGGAAGCATACGATGAAAAGTATGAGGACCTTTCTGTGAAAATCCAGAAGTCCAAGGAAAACATTGAGATTTTGCAGGAGAATGTTTCTAATCAGAAGGATGTAGGTAAGCGAATGGCATCCCTTAAAAAAGCACTTTCCGATGGCAATATTTTAGAGGAATTTGATAGAGTGATTTTTGAAAGCATTGTGGAGAAGGTTATCGTGGGCGAGGAAAACGACGATGGCACCGTGGACCCTTTTAAGCTGACCTTCGTAATGAAGGGAAATGGCAACAGCGTTATTCCAAATGCAAAGGATTGGTTCAAAGCTGAAAAAAGTGCAATACAGTCAGCGTAGATTGTGGTATACTATTTAAGGTAGCAAGGCATCTGTTGCTTTCATAAGTAGCAGGTGCCCTGATATAAAAACATTCATAAGGAGGGCTTGATTATGGCTAATCAGACTGAACTGTTGAATGTTAGTGATGAGATGAAATTAGAAGATGACAGACAGAATTTATGTGAGGAATTGAGTGCCGAGGAATTGTGTTCTTCTTCATTAGACACTACTGAAGAATTGTATTCTTCTTCGGTGCCCGACACATACGGAGACGGTGTGTCTCTTGAGCCGTGTGAGCAACTGAAAACCTGATTTCTATGTTGATTTGAGTATCAAAATGAGTGATTATTATAAAACGAAAGACTTGAATTTGGAAAAAATGTTTTAATAATGTTGTTATGTATTGAGGTGACAAAATGTACCAGAAATTGCAGTATCTCTTACCAGAGTTTATGATTGAGCCTGTAACCAAGGATAATCTTTCAATATATGAAACTGTTTTTTACAGCAATGAAGAATATTATTATTTGACCGATGGGAAACCGGCAACAAGAGAACTGTGTGAAGATACTCTTTGTGATTATCCGCCCTATAAGGTGTATAGTGTTGGTGTGTCTCAAAATGGACAGGCAGTTTCCTTTTTGAGTGTTCTGGAGGGATATCCCGATGCTGATACTTTGTATGTTGGCTTACTGCTTGTAGACGAGAGGCTTAAACGAAAATCTATTGGGACATCAATCATGAAGGCACTTTTTTCAGTTGCTACTGATTTGAAATTCAAAAATCTGAGATTGTCAGTGCAAGAAAACAATATTGATGGGCTTAATTTCTGGAAGAAAATGGGGTTTTATGAAATTAGCCGTTGCACGTGTGATGGATTTGATAATTTATCAATGAAATATGATATTTAATAGAATTGCTTCGAACAGTATCAATACGAGGTATGGATGACAATACTCTAGAGATGGGAGAGAATATACATGAAAGATTACAATAATAGTGAAATTTTGATTTATCAGTCCGAAAATGGGATGGCTAAGATTGATGTTACTTTTATGGATGAAACAGTATGGTTGTCACAACAACAAATGGCAGAATTGTTTCAAACATCAAGAACAAATGTTGTAGAACATATTAAACATATTTATGAAGAAGGTGAATTAGAAGAAGAGTCAACCTGTCGGAAATTCCGACAAGTTCGTAAAGAAGGAAACAGGGAAGTTTCAAGAGAATTGCCTTTTTACAATTTAGACATGATTATTTCCCTTGGTTATAGAATTAAGTCCATTATAGCTACTAATTTTAGACGCTGGGCAACAGAACGTTTGAAAGAATATATGATTAAAGGCTTTACGATGGATGACGAACGTCTAAAGAATCTTGGTGGTGGTAATTACTGGAAAGAATTATTGGATCGTATCAGAGATATTCGTTCATCTGAAAAAGTGATGTATCGCCAGGTTTTGGATTTGTATGCGACGAGTGTAGATTATAATCCGAAGAGTTCAGAATCCATGGCTTTTTTTAAGATGGTTCAGAATAAATTGCATTTTGCAGCACATGGACATACGGCGGCAGAGGTGATTTATGAACGTGCTGACGCAGAGCAACCATTTATGGGGCTTAGAACGTTTTCGGGAGATTTTCCGACAAAGAAAGATATTAGTATTGCGAAAAACTATTTAGATGAAAAAGAATTAAAAGTTTTAAATAATATTGTCTCCGGATATTTCGATTTTGCTGAAATACAAGCTATGCGTCATAATCCTATGTATATGAGTGATTACGTAGAACATTTAGATAATGTTCTTAAGGCAACAGGAGAGCAATTATTAGAAGATGCCGGTAGCATTAGTCATGCACAGGCGATGGCAAAAGCAACCGAAGAATATCAGAAATATCAGATAAAAAATCTTTCACCAGTAGAGGAAGAGTATCTTTTGACAATTAAAGATGTTGAAAAGAAAGTAAAGTCGTATTAATAGTTACAGAATGTTATAATTAGAAGGAGTATCGCTATCATGTCCTTTTTTTTATTTTTACCTAAATCAGGGAAAGGCCTTTTTTCCTATCTTTTGATGATTTTTCTTAGTTTGTTTTCGTCATTTGACGTTTCAGAAGAGCCGGCGTATGATATCAGAGAGATTATGCCATCGAATGTTGTGGTAGAGGTAAATGAGTGGGAAAAGCCCGCAATGGTACAGGCACGTCTGGAGGGAGAGACAAAAGGATATATGATTTCCAATACCTATCATTATGATTGGTTCTCACGGGAAGTGGTGGGAATGCAGGGCGTACCGATTGCGGTGGAGAGCTACGGAGCCGATACCGTGTCGGAGGAACTGTCACTGGTGTTTGTTTACGACGATACCAAGCTGGACCGGACAGAGGAAAATCTTGGAATCCTATGGCTGAATTGGGATGAGCAGTGGTATGAAACGGTAACAAATTTTGTGATTGACTATGATAAAAATGAAGTGACGGTACCGATAGAACGGTTGGGAACCTATATCTTAGAGGATATGGAGATTTGGGAGAGTGTATGGAACGGAACCTATGAGTATGAGGAAATCGCAAAGGAGCCGGACTGTCATTGGCATAATCAGTTTGCCTATGAGGATATAGAAGCCCTTGCGGATACTTCCTTGTATGATGAGAGCGGGGAGTACCATATTACAACGGTGGAGCAGTTTGCAGGACTTGTAAAGCTGGTAAACGAGGGAAGGAGCTTCCGGGGATGCACCTTTTATCTGGATGCGGATTTGGATTTAGCCGGATATGAATGGGCTCCGATCGGATGGTATTACCCGGCGGATGACGGTTATCTCTGGAGGGATTTTCCTTTTGAAGGGAAGTTTTACGGAAACGGACATACCATTTTTAATTTGTACATATATGCACCGAAACAGTCCGATTTGGGAATGTTCGGGCGCACCTTAAAGAGCTTTTGTGTCCATGATTTGACCTTGGAGAATTGCTACGTGGAGGGACGCTTTTATGTGGGAGGTATCCTGGGAGACAATATCAATCCCGGAGAGCAGTATGATATGACAAATTGTCATGTAACCGGAACAGTAAAAGGGCTTGATGATGTAGGCATGTTGGTAGGCTCCTCGGCTCGTTTACACTTAAAGGACTGCTCCGCAAAAGCAGAAGAGGGAAGTACTATGGAACTGGTGGGAGATTTGCGCAGTGGAATGATGGATAATTGTTATATGGAAGAATAGACGGAGGAGGCATCACATGAAAATCATTGACATTTCGCAGGAGGTTTTATCCTGTAATGTATTTCAGGGAGATGAAAGTCCGAAAGCAGAGCTTGTAAAGAGTATGGAGGACGGTGAACTTTATAACCTTTCCATGTTTTCCATGTGTGCCCATAATGGGACGCATGTGGATGCACCGTTTCACTTCTTAAACGACGGAAAAACGGTGGATGAGATATCTCTGGAGGCCTTTGTAGGGGACTGTTTTGTGGCACGTCATAACGGGGATGTAACTGCAGTGGATGCCTGTAAAATGCTGAAAAAAGCAGAAGCAGCCGGAGCAAAGGAGCGTATCTTGATTGCAGGAAAAGCGACGGTTACGTTAGAGGCAGCGGAAGTGTTTGCGGAGGCCGGAATAAAACTGTTGGGAAACGAAAGCCAGACCGTAGGTCCGGAAAACGCGCCGATGGCGGTACATAAGGTATTGCTGGCAAAGGAAATTGTGCTTTTAGAGGGTGTGGTGTTGACCGACGTTTCCGAAGGGGCGTATTTCTTAAGTGCGGCACCGCTTAACTTCGCCGGATTTGACGGGGCACCGTGTCGGGCGTATTTGATAGAGAAGTAACGGAGGAATGGGGAAACACATGCTTACAAGAAAATCCAGCAGAGCAATCGTTTTAAATAAGCAGAATCATATGTTTCTGTTTCGGTATTCCTTTGATTTCTTTGCGGAAAAGGAATCCATCTGGATAACACCGGGGGGAGGATTGGATGAAGGAGAAAGCTTTGAAGAAGCCCTGAAGAGAGAACTTTTTGAAGAACTGGGAATTGAATTGAGTGAAAGTGATTCTACGCCGCAAATATATTATAGAACTCCGCTGTATGAGTTAAGTAATGGAGAAAAAGTGCAAAGTGAAGAACGGTTCTATCTGGTTCGATTAGATGAAACAGAATTCTCCTATGCGAATTGGACAGAAAGTGAAAATAAGAGAATGACTGCCGGAAAATGGTGGTCTTTGGAGGAAATCAAACAGTCGAAGGAGACGTTTTTCTCAAAGGATATTTTAGAAATATTAGAGAGGCTGTCGCGGGGAGAAATACCGAAAGAGCCGGAGGAAATAGTATAAGGAGAAAAGCAATGGATTGCATTTTTTGTAAGATTATAAGCGGTGAACGTCAGTGCAAGAAGGTATATGAGGATGAACATACATTGGTTTTTATGGATAAAGCCGGAGATGCGGACGGACATATGCTGGTGATGCCGAAAAAGCATGTAAATAACATTTTGGATACGGATATTGAAACCTTGAATCATCTGATGGCAACGGTGAAAAAGGTATCCAATCATTGTGTTGACAATTGCGGATATGAGGGAATTAACTTAATCGGGACCAACGGCCCGGGGGCAGACCAAACCGTTCCGCATTTTCACATGCACATTATTCCGAGAAAGAAGAATGACGGAATCGAGGCATGGCCGGAGTTTGGCGGGGCGAAACATGACATAGATGAGATTTACGAGAAGATAAAGATGATATAGGAGAGGTTCATGAAAAGAAAACGTTTGGACAGGGATGCATGGGGATTTCAGTATTTTCCGTATTATCAGATGCGGGTGGAAACGGAGCATTTTAAAGGGTTGACGGCCTTGATTTCCATAACATCGGGGGAATATCAGTACTGGGACTATCCGAAGGCCGGTAAGACGAAGATTTGCGGCGAAGGTATGATTTGGCTCCAGATGATTCCGGAGGGCAGAGAACATATGATGACAGTGATGTATCTTCCGGACGGCAAAGTGTCCAACTGGTATGTGGACATACTGGAGGCTGTGGAGTATGACAGAGATGGTATTGCTGCGTATGTGGACAAGTATCTGGATGTGATTTTTACGCCCCAGGGCGATGTGCTGGTGGATGATCGGGACGAATTGGATGCTGCCTATGCCTCGGGAGAGCTGTCAAAGGAGCAGTACGACAGAGCCCTTGCGGAAGGAGAGGCTGTAGTAGCTGAGTATTGCGCGGATGTGGAACAGACGGAGTGGTATTGTAACGAAGTGCTGGCTTTTGTGAAGCAAAAAATTGCTGAAGGTGCCCGTGATTACAAAAAGGTAGTGCGGGAAACCTTGGACGAGAAGTTAAAACTGCGTCCGACCATGCGGCCTTTGTTTTGCGTGGATGTGCTGGATTATGAGGAAGACTGGCCTCATTCCGCACGTCCGTCGGTGCGCGGAATTATCTGCAAAGGTGATAAGCTTGCCATGGTACACAGTCTGAAATACGATTATTACAAGTTTCCGGGCGGCGGTATCGAGGATGACGAAGCCCATGAAGCGACATTGATTCGTGAAGTAAGGGAAGAAACGGGCCTTACCGTAAAGCCGGAAACCATTAAGGAATACGGTTTCGTGCTTCGTTTGCAGAAAAGTGATTGGCTGGAAAATACCATTTTTGAGCAGGAGAACTTCTATTATGCCTGCGAGGTCTCGGAGGAGACAGGAGAGCAGAAACTTGACGATTACGAGGCGGAAGAAGGCTTTACCTTGGAATTTGTCACTCCGGAGGAAGCGATTTGTACGAACCGAAATTGTCATTGTACCGAGTGGGACAAAGCGATGGTGGAACGAGAAACAAGGGTGTTGGAAGGACTGAAAAGAGCAAGGAATGTATGATAAGGACAAAGCAATAACGACTGCATAGAGAGGAAAAACGATGAAATCTACATACCGTCTAGCAACACCGCAGGATTTAGAGATAATCTGGAATAAAAACATTGCAGAAAATCCGGAGGATGGTCGTTGGGGACATTGGAAAGAGGAATACATCCGCTATAACAGCACCGGCATGGCACAGACCTATGTGGTGGTATGTGACGAAGAGCCGGTGGGAGAATGTACGCTCATTATATCCCCGGAGTGTAAGGCTGTCAGAGGACGGCTTGAACTGGCAGATGGAAAGAAAAATGCTAATATCAACGCCCTGCGGATTGCCAAAAAATTTGAAGGCAGGGGACATATTTCAAAGTTGATGGCCTATGTGGAAGAATCGGCAAAGGCACAGAACATCGAGACACTTACCATCGGAGTAGAGGCAAAGGAAACAAGAAATCTCGGTATTTATTTGCACTGGGGATTTGACAAGTTTGTAATGTCGGAAACAGAAGACGATGAATTGGTGTTATACTACAGAAAAGAACTCTGATAAAGAGGAAATGCGTAAAATGCGGAAGTAATATAACAATCAGAACTAAAACGTCGGAGGAACAGGAGGTGCCTATGTTAATCAGAAGTGCGGTTACCGAAGATTTATCTAAAATCAGAAAAATTTACGATGAGGCAAAGACATACATGAATGCCTCCGGAAATCCGAATCAATGGGCAGTCGGTTATCCGCCGGAGGAGTATCTGCGACAGGACATTGAACTGTCCCGGTTATACGTTTGCGAGGAAGATGAAAGCCTTTGTGGGGTGTTTATGCTTTCGATGGAGGCAGATCCGACCTATCACTATATTGAAGGCGAATGGTTAAATGATGAATTCTACGGTGTGATTCATCGGATCGCAAGCGATGGTACAAAGAAGGGGATATTCGAAACGGTGCTGGAGTTTTGTAAGGAAAAGATGATAGAACAAAACGTCACAAACCTGCGAATCGATACTCATGCAGATAATAAGACGATGCAGCATTTGGTAGAAAAGTACGGATTTAAACGGTGCGGGATTATTTATCTGGAAAACGGAAGCCCACGAATAGCGTATCAGTTGGAAACGGAATAAATCGGAAATGGGGTGACATACATGAAGCATATTTTAATCGTAGACGACAATAAGACAAATCTGGTTATGGCAAAGCAGGAGCTTTCCGGAGAATACCTTGTGACGCCGGTAACATCCGGGGCACAGGCGTTGCTGTTTTTGGAAAAGAAGCACACGGACTTGATTTTACTGGATATTTCCATGCCTGAAATGGACGGTTGGGAAACGATGCAACGTATTCGTTCCAGAAAGGAATGGAGCCAGATTCCGATTATTTTCCTGACAGCGGATTCTTCTCCGGAAACGGAAGCCAGATGTCTTACCGACGGTGCGGATGATTTTATAGCAAAGCCGTTTGTGCCGCAGGTAATGCGCAGTAGAATTGCCAGAATTTTGGAATTGCATGATTTGCGTGCGGATTTGGCAACTCGTCTGGATGAGAAAACAAAGCAGTTGGAGCTTGTTACGTTAAATGCCGTGATGGCGATTGCAAAGGCAATCGAAGCGAAGGACAGCTATACCAGCGGTCACTCGGACCGGGTGGCACAAGGGGCGGTGGCTTTGGCGGAACGCCTCGGTTGGGAGGAGGAACGGGTAAAGAATTTGCAGTACGTGGCACTTCTTCATGATATCGGAAAAATCGGAGTGCCGGATGCGGTGTTAAATAAGCCTCTTTGTTTAAATGCGGAGGAAGTGGATATTATCCGCCGGCATGCATTGGACGGTGGTAAAATATTAAGTGAAATTCACACTATTCCGAATTTGCAGAACGGTGCATTGTATCACCATGAACGTTATGACGGAAACGGGTATCCTATGGGATTGCGGGGGGAGGAAATTCCGTTAGAGGCCAGAATTATTGCAATTGCGGACACTTATGATGCCATGACCTCCGACCGGGCATACCGAAACCGGTTGAGCGATGAGAAAGTGCTTTCGGAATTGCGACGGGGCAGAGGAACACAGTTTGACCCGGAGTTGTTGGATTTGTTTCTTATGATGTTGGAAGAAGGATTTACGTTGCAGTAGATGAATGAGGTGTGTGCGTATGAAGAAGGAAGTGCAGAAAAGCGATGCGATATACTGTTATCTGACGTGGCTCATATTTGTGTTTTTTTCAATCTATATGCTGGTGGCATCCCTGATTTGCGATTGGGTGAAGTGGGTCAATATTTATGTGGTAGCGATGATTGCTGTAGTCAGTTATTTTACATGGAGTAAACGAATAACCGTAAAAGTACAGTCCTATGTGTTCGTGGTTGCCGCTATGCTGAATATCATCGGTTACAGTGTACTGGATGATAACTTTTATGCGTCCATGGTGGTGGTATGCTGTCTTGCCACACTGACGGCTGTTTACATGGATGCTAAATTAATGTTTCTATTGTTCTTGTTGTCTGCGGGACAAATCTGCATGCATATTTTTGTTTTTCATACTGTGGCATTGGAAACTCCGCAGGATATATTGTCTCTCATAGTTCGTGTCCTTGCGACTTTATTCGCTCAGATTTTTTTGATATATTTTGTGAATCGTTTGTACGGAATCGAGCAGAATCTGAAAGCCAGTGTGGAAGAAGCAAGAAATGCGGAACGTTCCAAGGCCGATTTTCTGGCAAATATGTCCCATGAAATCCGAACACCTATGAATGCTATTGTGGGCATGTGTGAACTTATTCTCCGGGAAGATATCAGTGAAGAAGTGCGGGAAAATTGTACCAATATCCAGCATTCCGGACGAAGTCTTCTTGGAATTATCAATGATATTCTGGATTTTTCCAAGTTGAATTCCGGAAAAGCGGAACTGGTAAACGAGACGTTTAATATCGGTTCCATGGTGAATGATGTAATGAATATGGCAAATACACGAAAAGGCGATAAGAGAATCGAGATTATTGCGCGAATCGATCCTGAGATTCCGAAAGGATTAATCGGTGACGAGGCGCGGATACGTCAGGTAATGATTAATCTGATGACCAATGCCATTAAGTTTACCGATGAGGGTTGTGTGGTGTTAAAGATTACCCAGAACCGGCATGAGTACGGCATAAACTTAAATGTATCGGTTACCGATACGGGAATCGGTATCACGGAAGAAAATTTAGAAAAGCTATTTGTCAGCTTTCAGCAGGTAGATACCAGAAAGAACAGGGCTGTGGAGGGAACCGGTCTCGGGCTGGCAATTTGCAAGCAGCTGATTGCACAGATGGGCGGTTTTGTAAATGTATCCAGTACATACGGGGAAGGCTCCGAGTTTCGTTTTGTAATTCCGCTTCGTGTTTCGGATGAGGAGCCGTTCATCGGTATAAAAGAAGCCTATGAACGAACGGTTGCGATTTTTGTGGATATGCGCAAGTTTAAGTATTCGAAGATTGCGCAGGAATATCAGACTTTGATTCGCGAGCTGAGCGAAAAGTTTCATACCGATATCCGGTTGTTCAATCAGATAACGGAGCTGTCGGAGACACTGGAACAGGAAGCGTTTTCTCATTGCTTTGTGGGAAAAGAAGAGTATTTACAATATACGGAACAGATAGAAAATCTTGCGGATAAGGTCAGGATGTTTGTGATACAGGAACGGAGCGATGCCATTACGCTTTCCGGAAATATAAAGAGTATTTATAAACCGTTTTATGCCATGTCGGTGGCGGCCGCATTGAACAATGAGAAGTATATCTTGAATTTGAGTGAACAAAAGAATGTTGCCCGCTTTGTCGCACCGGAGGCAATGGTTATGATTGTAGATGATAATATGACCAATTTGAAGGTGGCCGAAGGGCTGATGCGGCCGTATAACATGAAGATTACCACGGCGCTCAGCGGAAGAGAGGCATTGGAATATTTGCGGAAAGCGGAGTATGATATTGTGTTTATGGATCATATGATGCCGGAACTGGACGGAGTGGAGACAACGGCACTTATCAGAGAAATGGAAGGAGAGTATTATAAAAAGCTTCCGATTGTTGCTTTGACGGCAAATGCGGTAAACGGTGCGAGGGAGATGTTTTTGTCTTCCGGATTTAATGATTTTATTGCAAAGCCTATTGAGTTGTCTTATTTGGACAGAGTATTACGGGTATGGTTGCCGCCGGAAAAGATACAGTCGTTGATTGTGACGGAAAAAGAAGAGGCTGAGGGAACTTTTTTTGTGTCGGACGGATTCCGGGAAGTGATTCAGGAAGACAAAGGTCTGATGTACGCAGGCGGAAATCGTGCCGTGTATCATGAAAATCTGTATACCTATCTGAAAAACGGAGATGAGTATCGAGCTTCCTTACAGCGGCGTTTTGAGGAAGAAGACTGGACGCAATACATAATTGAGGTACATGCCGTAAAGAGCTCCTCGTTAAGTATAGGGGCGGTGGGGCTGTCGGAGCTTGCTAAGACATTGGAATATGCCGGAAAAGACGGAGATTATGATTTGATTGTATCGAAGCAAAAGTTTGTAATGAGTTTGTTCGAACGAGTGTTAAAGGAAATAAAATGGTACTTGCATTCCAACGGTTATGAAATGGGAGCTGAGGAAAAGGAAGCAATTGACACGGAGAACTTAACGGAGATTACGGAAGAATGTTTGGCGGAATATGTGGAGCAGATTTCCGAGGCGTGTGATAACTTTGACGGAGAAGGCGTAGTACTCATTACAAAATTATTGGCATCCCATTCCTTCCGGGGAGTAGCTCTGAATATGTATTTTGCCCGGGTCGGACGTCTGGCAGAGGATTTTGAATACGGACAGGCAGCAGAGGCCGCCAAAGAGGCGTTTGATCGTGTAAAGGAGGTCGAGGTATGAAAAAAGTAATTATAACCACGGATTGTGTAAGTGATATATCGGAAAAGTTGTTGAATAAGTATGATGTAAAGATAATTTATTTTTATATCGTAACGGAACACGGTTGGTTTAAGGATATGGACGAGATTACTTCGGGGAATATCATAGAGTATTTTGAACGGGGGGGAAGCCGTGTGCAGACGAAAGCACCGTTCCCGGAGGAATATCGTGAGTTTTTCGGAAAGGTTCTGACAGAAGGAGATGAGCTGATACATATTTCGGTTACATCGACCCTGAGCTTGTCCTATCAAAACGCATTGGCTGCGGCAAGTGAGTTCGGGGGAAAAGTCCATGTGATAGATTCCGGTCATTTGTCTTCAGGAATGACTCACCTTGTAGTAAAGGCGTCGGAATTTGTGCGGCAAGGTTTGGATACGAAGGAGATTGTAGAAAGGCTGGAGTGTATGAAACACCGGATTTCAACAAGCTTTATTGCGGAAAATGCGAATTACCTGTATCGAACGGGACTGGTAAATAAGTTTGTGAAGAACATGTGTGAAACACTGAAAATACATCCGGTATTAGGAATGAAAAAGGGTGTAATGGGCTTGAAATCAGTAAGAATCGGAAATTACGAGAAAGCGGTGCTGCGTTACGCCCGGGGAAAACTCAGGTGGGGTTCAGCGGTTGAAAAGGAACGTATTTTTATTACACATGCGGGATGCAGTCTGAAACTGATTGCGGCGGTAAAGAATGAGGTTGCCAAGCGTGGCCCGTTCGGTGAGATACAAGTGGAAGAGGCTTCTGCTACCATTACCAGTAATTGTGGTGCAAATACAATCGGTGTGTTGTTTATCAGAAAGTAATTGTAGCATGTAAAATTTGTTAAAATATTTACAAAGTAGTTGCTTCGCCGACGGAATGTACCGTTTTTGCGGGATTCACCAAGCTTTCCAGTATTTGTATGCGTTTGACGGGTGTTGTACAATGCTGTTGACAAGGAAAACAAAAATAGATATAATAAAAATATATTAATATTAAGATGTGAAACAGAGGCTTACGAAAGAAATCGTCAAGTCTTGTTTTACTAT
>CAZJEN010000048.1:0-12293 GCA_964545045.1 uncultured Lachnospiraceae bacterium
ATTTAAACCTTTTATCATCTACTGTCAATTCCTTCTTTCTTCAAACTCATAACACCGCAAAAAATTACAGCTACAGAACGTTCCTCCTGTAGCTGTTAAAATCAAACTCTATACATTTTTACTTAATCTGTCCCTTCAGCACCTCAGCCGCCTTTGCAATCGCTTCATCGATGCCTGCCGGATTCTTACCGCCTGCCTGTGCCATGTTCGGACGACCGCCGCCGCCACCGCCGACACATGCCGCAACTTCCTTAATGAGGTTGCCTGCGTGAGCGCCCTTTGCCATCGCACCGTCGGTTGCCATAGCAATTAAGTTTACCTTGCCGTCAAATGCGGAAGCCAGTAAGAGAACGCCCTCACCCAGCTTCTCCTTTAAGCTGTCGCCTAAGTTACGGATGCCGTTCATATCCATCTCCGGAACCTTTGCGCAAAGAACCTTTACGCCGTTAATCTCCTGTACGTTGTTCATCACATCGCCCAGGGAAGCGTTTGCAATCTTTGCCTTTAACTTCTCGTTTTCGGAGTGAGCTGCCTTAAGCTCTTCCTGCATTGCCTCAATCTTCTTTAAGAGGGATGCCGGTTCGGTCTTTGCTGCCTTAGCGGCTGCCATCAGTTCTTCCTCAACGGTCTTGTAATATGCGAATACGCCGTCCGCGGTAATTGCTTCGATACGTCTTACGCCTGCCGCAATACCGGACTCGGATAAAATCTTAAATACGGAAATCACGCCGGTGTTGCCTACGTGAGTACCGCCACAGAATTCCTTGGAGAACTCGCCCATGGATACGACACGTACCACATCGCCGTACTTCTCACCGAACAATGCCTTTGCGCCGGTCTTTCTAGCCTCATCGATGGTCATTTCCTTCATCTCAATGGTGAGATTAGCGGAAATCTGCTCGTTTACGATAGCCTCTACCTTTGCAATCTCATCCTTGGTCATAGCAGAGAAATGGGTAAAGTCAAAACGTAAGCGATCCGGAGTAACGAGAGAACCTGCCTGCTCTACGTGAGAGCCTAATACCTGACGCAGTGCCTCCTGTAACAGATGGGTTGCACTGTGGTTCTTACCGATGGCATTTCTTCTTGCGGAATCAATGGTAAGGGTAACGGTATCGCCTACGGCAAACATACCGCTCTCCACCACGCCCACATGGCCGATTTTGCCGCCCTTAAGCTTAATGGTATCGGTTACGGTAAATACCGCACCGTCCTTTGTAATCTGTCCCAAATCCGCAATCTGACCGCCCATGGTTGCATAGAACGGGGTCTCGTCTACGATAACGGTGGCGTTCTGGCCTGCCACTACTTCCTTTACGATTTCGGTCTCGGTGGTGAGAACGGTAATCTTGGAAGCCGCGGAAGTCTTGTCATATCCGATAAAGGTACTGGTGACAGCCGCGTTGATTTCATCGTAAACCGTAGCATCCGCACCCATGTAGTTGGTTACCGCGCGAGCATTTCTAGCGGTTTCCTTCTGTACTTCCATTGCCTTCTTAAAGCCGTCCATATCAACGGTGAAGCCCTTCTCTGCAAGGATTTCCTCGGTTAAGTCAATCGGGAAACCGTAGGTATCGTAAAGCTTAAATGCATCCTCGCCGGGAAGCACCTTGGTCTTTGCCGCAGCCTCTTCCATCTCTGCTAAGATGGAAAGTCCCTGGTCGATGGTCTTGTTAAACTTTTCTTCCTCTAAGGTCAAAATCTTTAAGATGTATTCTCTCTTTTCTTCTAACTCCGGATAACCGTCCTTGGACTCAGCAATTACAGTCTCACAAAGCTTTGCAAGGAACAGTCCCTGAATGCCTAAAAGTCTTCCGTGACGTGCCGCACGACGAAGAAGGCGTCTCAAGACGTAACCGCGGCCCTCGTTGGACGGAATAATACCGTCAGAGGTCATAAAGGTAACAGAACGGATATGGTCGGTAATCAGACGAATGGACTCGTCCTTCTTCTTATCGGTCATATAAGTTACATTTGCAATCTCGCAAACCTTGTCGCGGATTGCCTTCATGGTATCTACGTCAAATACGGAATCCACATCCTGAACAACTACAGCCAGACGCTCAAGACCCATACCGGTATCGATGTTCTTCTGGGTCAGCTCGGTGTAGTGATGGTTTCCGTCGCTCTCGTACTGGGTAAATACATTGTTCCAAACTTCCATGAAACGGTCACACTCACAGCCTACCTTACAATCCGGGCTGCCGCAGCCGTACTTTTCCCCACGGTCATAATAAATCTCGGAACACGGACCGCACGGGCCTGCACCATGCTCCCAGAAGTTATCACAGTCACCGTTCTCGTCGCGATAGAAACGGGTAATACGCTCTGCCGGTACGCCAACCTCTTCGGTCCAGATACGGAATGCCTCTTCATCCTCGCAATAAATAGACGGATACAAACGCTCCGGCTCCATGCCTACATGCTCGGTCAAAAACTCCCAGGACCACTTAATAGCCTCGGTCTTAAAGTAATCCCCGAAGGAGAAGTTACCAAGCATCTCAAAGAAAGTAAGATGTCTTGCAGTCTTACCGACGTTTTCGATATCACCGGTACGGATACACTTCTGACAGGTGGTAACGCGGGTCTTCGGCGGAATCTCCTGTCCGGTAAAGTAAGGCTTCATCGGCGCCATACCGGAATTGATTAACAACAAACTCTTATCGTTATGCGGAATCAAGGAAAAGCTCTTCAGACGAAGGTGATCCTTGCTCTCAAAAAACTCCAAATACATTCTTCTTAAATCATTCAAACCGTGCTTCTTCACTGTTTTATCTCCTTTCGTGCGCTACTTCTTATGTGTGCGCACATAGCTATTGTCCATTATAAGATTGTGCGGGATATTTGTCAATAACAGGAATTTATTTTATTCCGCGAATCATTTCATTAATTGCTCCCGCGTTTTTCCCGAAAGTAATTAATTCCGAATTCATCCAGGTCTTTGATAAATATTTTCCCCTGTTCCAGTGCGTCCACCACGTTCATCTCCGTCCCGTCCTTAAAATACACGGTAATATAGTCGCTGTACGGGGCACCGAATTCATACCGGAATCTCGTATCATAATAGAACGCTACTACGATACAAGGAAAAGCCTGTCCACCTGTATCTTCTATAATGTTTTCAACCACCTTCGATTCCGTAAAATAATCTACCCCGTAGTAATCCAAATCCTCCGGCACGATTCTGCCGTCCCGTAACGCCTCTCCTACACGCTGCGTCGAGTTATCTTCGTAAATTACGGTCACAAACTCGTCAATGGGCTCATAATAATAAAAAACATTGGTTTCATTCTCGTAAAACTTTACATTCTGCGGTTCTCCTTCGTACTGATAGGAAACATCTTTAATCCTCTTTAACGGTGCTTTTACCTCTTCCTGCAGTTCCGCTCGGATGGAACCGAAACTTGTCAATCCCACCGCCAATACCATAAACAATGTTCTCATCAAAAAGCCAAGTAGCTTCCCCATACGCAATCCCCCTGCCGTTCTCCGGTGTTTCTTGCCATCTTTTTGTGCTTTTGCTGCTTTTGTACTTCTTTTTTACGTTGAGCTATATCTGCTCAAAATCCGCCGCACCGTGCTTACAAATCGGACAAATATAATCCTCCGGCAAAGACTCTCCTTCGTAGACATAACCGCAGATTTTGCAAACGTAAGAGTTGGTTTTCGTGCTGTCTGCTCCCTCAGCCTTTGCAGCGTTGGTACTGCTTCCGTTTCCGTCCCCCTCATTGGTCCCGTCCGTGTTCGTCTGTCCGGCAACCTTCTTCGCCACCGGCTTGTACGGCTGCTTTACATACTTCTGATAAAAGTCATAGGTCACCGGTGTCTGGGTGCTTACAATGTCCGCATCCGTCACCTCCACCAGAAACATGGTGTGGGTATCCAGCACAAAGCTGTCGCATACGGTACCACAGAAATAAGCACTGCTGTTACGGTTCAGACGGTAACAACCGTTGGCACACCGGGTCACATCCTCAAAATCCTCGAATTTATCGACCTTCTTACCACTCTGATACCCGAAATGACTGTATACCGAAAACGGTGTTTTCTCTGTCAGCACAGATACCGTCAGCTTTCCGGTATTCTTTATCATATCATGGGTCATATTCTGATTGCTCACGCTGACCAGCAGGCGAATCGGATTTTGGGTCACCTGCATCACCGTATTTACAATACAGGCGTTGTCCTTTCCGTTTTCATTGGCTGCCACCAGATACAATCCGTAGCCGATTTGAAATAATGCATTCTGATTTAAACTCATTGATAATGCCTCCCTTTTTTAGATTCGTTTCCTAATGATGTTCTGTTTACTATCCTTTTAGTGTTCCACAATCAGCTCCGGATATGTATCCTTCATGGTTTGTCGGAATATTTGTACCGCCTCTTCTACCGTGGCTACCGTTCCGTCAAAATACAGCTTCATGGTCTCTTGGAACAACTCGTTACATTCTATGTCGTAAGCGGACTTGTGACTGCCGTCAATAACCTCCGCACTTTCCCGATAAAGAGTAATCATATTGCGGTTTTGAACGGTGTGATCCGTAGCATTCTTTATAGCATCTTCCTTTGCCCCGGCTTTTTCCGCTTCCCGCATTACCCTTTCATTGTTTACAAAGGTATTCTCCTCTGTAGCAATTTTACGTAACAGCTTCTCACTTGTAGTGATGTCTTCCAATACCTTCCTTGCCAGCTCCGGATTGTCGGTTCCCTTTGCGGCGCATACATATACTCCGCCGGAAGAAAAGCTTTGCGGACCTTTTACCGCTCCCCATGCATCCATCACAGAACCTTTTTCCATCCTCTGCAAATCAGATTCACAAATGTTCAAAAACCAGTCTGCTCCGAAGTGACAGAAAACATTGCTTTCCGGAGACCATGCATCGTACCATTCCGTTTCAGACCACGGTTCACAATCTCCCGCGGCACCAAGCTCCAACAACCGCTTTGAATCCGTCGCCCACCGTTCCACATTGTCATCTCGACACAGGTAACCGCCCTTTTCCCAACAGAAATTCATATTATTGGCATATACTTCATAGCTGTCATAAACGGAGGTAATCATCCGATAGCCCTTCCCCGCCAATATTTCTGCCGTTTTCATAAAAGCATCCCAATCTCTCACATAGCTCTGTATTACCACCGGATCCGAGGTGCCGAACACTTCTTCCGCAATACTACAATTATAAAACATTACGCCCGGACAGCATTCCCAGGTCAAACCGTGAGGGTCTCCCCGCTCATCCGCCATCGTCCATAACGTGTAATCATACATATTCGAATACTGCGCCGGAGAAATGCCCAAATCGCTCATGGACAGGGTAACACCTTCCTTAATGAACTTCTGTCCGCTTTCCGGTTCAGCGATAAATAAATCGACTTTGTCCTCCGATGCAATCGTCTTCTCATTTAAAAGCTTCTCCCACAACGGTTCATAATAATCCTCTCCGATTTTCGGAATCATCCAATTTACTTTTACTCCTGCAAGTATTCCCGTAGTGTCGTCGATTCGGACATACTCCTCGTAATAATTTTCCATAACGGTTCTAAGGCCGGTATTATAACTCCAAATATTCAGTTCCGCCCCTTCTGTATTTATCTTCGGCGTTGCCGTCGGCTTCGGCGGTTGTGTCACTCTAGGCAATTCTGTCATTCCCGGTGCCTCCGTAGGTTTCGGCATCGGCGTAATTTGAACCTTTACCACTTCTTTTTTACCAAACATGCCGTCAAATCCCGAAAAGGATATCCCGTCACCGTTTCCAAAGCAAACCGACATAATCAAAGAAACAATCATTATCATCACTTTCATAAACACACCTCCCAAAATATCACTATCCATATTTTACCGTTTTTAAGATGCCTTGTCAATTGCGCAGTTTTACCTGTCGGTTCACATTGACAATCCTATAAAATGTGCTAAAATAGGGATGAAAAGAAAGCGAGGTATTCCTATGTCTGAAATAAAAGAACAATGTATGGCTGCCGCTCGCGAGCTTATCGATGCGGCCGGATTAAAAAAAGGGCAAATCCTTGTGGTTGGCTGTTCTACAAGTGAAGTATGCGGTTCCAAAATCGGCACCGATTCCCGCCCGGAGGTAGCGGTGGATATGGTGGAAGGTATCCTGTCCGTATGTACCGAAAAGGGCATCTATTTGGCAGCCCAGTGCTGTGAGCATTTAAACCGTGCTATCATTGTAGAACGTGCTGCCGTACCGTTTGCCGAGCCGGTGAATGTGGTTCCGCAGCCGAAAGCCGGCGGTTCCTTTGCCACCGCCCTCTATGCAAGACTGTCCGACCCGGTAGCCTTAGAAGAAATCAAAGCTGACGCAGGTCTCGACATCGGCGGCACCTTAATCGGTATGCATTTAAAGAAAGTAGCTGTTCCGCTCCGACTCTCCGTAAAGCAAATCGGTGAAGCAAATCTTTTGGCTGCCCGTACCCGTCCGAAATACATCGGCGGATGCAGAGCTATGTATGATGAGAAGTTGAATTAAAAAACAATCAAACAAAAATCCCGTCTCCGAAACACCTGTCGGAAACGGGATTTCTTTATCTTGTTATAAAATCAATCTATTCTTACACAAAAATACTTCTATTCCGCAATACATCATTCAAAACCTTCTCCTGTTATCTTAACAAACCTCGGTTTCCTGTTTTTAAACAATGTAATTTCATCAAAACCTGCATTTGCAATGATCTCGATAGCTTCTTTTATGTATGCACCCACATTTTGAAATTTATGAGCATCGGAACCGATGGTAATTATCCGACCTCCTAACTCCCGATAACGATAAATAATGCCGGGATGCGGTAACACATGTCCTCCTCTGTCGATACCGGAGGTGTTTACTTCGATTCCTTTTCCTCGTTTGATAATCTCACGTAATATCCGGTCAAACAATTCAGGAAACATCTCATAGGTCAAGGCGTTATCCTCGTAATGAAGCCCCTTTGCGATATATCCGATATGACTGACACAATCGTAATACTCAGAGAGTCTGTCATCCGTAACAGAGGCATACACCGTCTCAAGGTATCTTTGATATGCCGTAATCTTATCTTGTCCCCTCTTTGATTCCGGCACCCCGCAATCCAGACCGTCCACGCAATGGGTACTCAACAAAACATAGTCAAAATTCTGACCGGACAAAACCTCCGCCGTTTGTTCCGCAGTCTCAGGAATATATCCTACCTCGATTCCTTTTCCTATAGTTATTTCCGAATACTTCTCTCTTAACCTGGAAATCGTCTCATCCATCCCTGCAAAATCCGGAGCTTTATCATACATCTCCATATGATGTCCTAAATCCATATGCTCTGTAAAGCAAAGTTCCGTAACTCCCGATGCAATTGCTGCACGAACCGCCACCTCCGGGTCCATCTTGGAATCCGGAGAATATGACGTATGTATATGATAATCAGGCAAAAGCATACCTTCTTCTCCTTTTAAAAAACGCTTTGATTGATATAGCTTACTGTCACTTTCCCGTCCTTTTTTACCGTAAACCTGGATACCGAACCGCCGCGGCCGTCAAACCGCATCCGTTCAATGTCTCTGAACTGGTATCCCATCAGCATCATTTGCAGGAAATACAATGCCGTTCCGTGGGATACTACCAATATTTTCTCCTGGTCGTTAGAAATGATTTTCTGATAAAACGGATACAACCGGTTCCAAAGGTCTCTGTCAGACTCCGCATCCGGGAACGACCGGTAATCCGGATCGTAACTTTCCGGGCGCGGTGCTTTATTGCTGTAATACCAGTCTCTCGGCTGCCCGTTTCCGGCTCCCGCGTTCACTTCCCGAATCACATCCGTCACAATCGGGGTAAGCCCCAGCGTTTGATTGATGCCTTCCGCCGTTTGGAATGCCCGCTTCAAATCCGACACGTACATGGTATAGCCCTCGTTGCAGCCTTCCGCACTCAACCATTTTCCAATGGCGATTGCTTGCTCTTTTCCACGTTCTGTCAATTCCCAGTCACCCCAGGCTCCGATCATTCCGTTCACATGGTGCTGCGACTCGGTATGCTGTACGGTGATGATGGTCTTTTCCTTCTTTTTGGAAAAGAACTCTGCAATTACGTCCTCTGCCTTTTCCCTGCCGTACCAGCCCTCGCCCTTTTCTTTATCTTCCTTCGGATACAACCGATGCATATCTTCCTTTTCTTCCTCGGAAAGCTCCGAAAAGTCAGCAATTTCCCGGTCCGTCAGCACACCCACCAGCTTATGATCTCCGTCTCCCCGATAAAACAAACCAAGGATTTTCACCTTTACCGTATCTCCTAACGAAAACTCCTTATCCGTCATAACAATCACGTCCAGATGATCACAAGGCGGCGTACCTGACTCCGTAATCCAACCGTAAGGCTGCTTTACACCTCTCACATAAGAAAGACTGTCACAATCCTTCTCAATAAAAGAATCGGATGCTGCAATGTACTTGATACGCTTCGGATATGCATAGGTCTGTTCGATTCTGGCGGTAAAAATCATAGGGATGTCCTCCTTTGATGATTTGTGTTAACCTGTACTTTATAAATACTATTTTAGCGTAACTCATGAGGTATGTCTTGACTTTTTGCGTAAACATACAGTATTACAATACTCCCTGTTTCTTTCGATAAATCTCATACCCGTCCGCAAACAGCTCCTCCACTGCCATTTCCCGCACCGATACTTTACCGGTACTTCTGGTGGAGTCCACAATACTTACACACTTCTTATCTTCATCCAAAAAGTCCATAAAAAACATCACATGACTGCCTACCTTCGCAAACACGTCCCCTTGCCGTATTTCTTCCAAAGAAATCTTATCTGCGTATTTCGGAATATCTCTGGTGGCAATCTTTTTCGGCAAGTTCCAACACCTTGTAAGCAGTCCCGAACAATCCACACCGACACTGTGCTTGCTTCCCATGCGGGACTTGTCCTCCGGGACGTTTCCGGCAAGCTTCCCTTCCGCAAGTCCGGCATCAAACTCCTCTATGGTAGACGCATTGCCCCATCCGTAAGCAACGCCTTTATTTACCGCTCCTACCTTCCACCAGCCACACTGAAGCACTTCACCTTTCCATGTCACATCCGGCGTATCCACCGGCACTCCGTCCGGGTCAGTTCCGTGAAGTACGTTTCGCTCTGTAGCTTTCCATTGGTGATTGGCATATTGTAAGGCGTTTTCAATGACTTGGTGTCCCCATGTATTATCTGTATTCTGCATAGTCCCTCCATGATTTTTTTGTTTCTAACAACAGAATACACTTTCCCCCAAGGGCAAGGTCAAGAGAAGATTTACAATACATACTCTCTGCTTGTAACAAAACCCATTTCATCCTTTTCCACGTGAATCACAAACGGAAACTTATCATACTGCACACACATGAAAAAGTCTTCCTTCGGATAAATCTCCTGTCTGTTTTCATCAAAGAAATGGTCTCCGCCATATCTTTGTAAATCAGCCACACGTTGTTCAAAATCAGGCAGTTCCACACCTTCCACCAGGCTCTTAATATACTCAGCACAAAGCTCGTCCTCTGCCGCCGGACGCACGCCCGCATTTCCCATACAAACCAGAGATACCTGTTCCGGATGCTTCTTCTTTATGTGTTCGGCAACGGCCTTTGCATTCACCAAACTACCGGTAATAATCTCCGTGGCCTTCGTAGCATTTACAATGCCCTGGGTGCCTGCGCTGGTGGTATGAAGGATGATCTTATCCCTAACCGCCGACCGTAACACCGTAGACGGGGAATTTCCGAAGTCAAAACCTTCACACTTCTTTCCGTTTCGTTCTCCGATTAACACACTGTCCGGCAATTCCTTATGTAAAGCAAAAGCATCCTCTACAGAGCCTATCGGGCGGATTTCCTTTACTCCCATTTCATACAAATAACATTCCAAGGAAAAGGCCCGAAAAACATCAATAATAACGGTTAATCCCTCTGCCTGCTTCGCACCTTCGATTAAGTGTAATATATTTACCTTGCACATTTTAACTTGCTCCTGTCTCAATTCTTTTTTACTCAAAAAACTTCCCTTGATAAAAGTTCTCGTTCTCCAACTTCTTTGCTGTAATACGAAACAACACGCACCCGTCCGGACACATCACAACCTTACTGTATTCACTGTCTCCGCCGATATTAATCAGGTTTCCTCCGCTTCTGACCGCCTCCATAATCGGAAACAACAATGTCATAGTTTTGGAACAAATACCGTATCCTTGAGCATTCACCGGACATCCGTAAGTACAGGTATATTTATCTCCGATCTGTTCTCCGTTTCGGCAGAACCGCTCAGTTTCATCATTGTCCTTATTGAAACCGATGACTTCGATCTCCCATTCGTATTCCTCGTCATACCATTTCTTCATAAGTATTTTCTCCTCTTGAAAATTATTATAAAAATGCATTTACAATCTTTATTTCATTGTGTTATACTATTTTTAGAAAGAGCAACCGCCACCAAGGTGGTTAGCCTCTCGTAAAGGTTACAAAATGCCTACCTTCGACGGCCAAGTACAAAGGTAGGCATTTTTATTTTCGCTTATTTTCCCTAGTAATATAGGCAAGCAGTGTAATTAAAAAAGTTGCAAACAGGAGCAAGTCCTGAAATGTAAACAATTCCATCCACACCACCTCCCTTCTGTATTTCATTTCAGCCGGGAGGCTACCACCCTGTACACGATTGCTCTTCAATTATTATATCATATCACGAACAAATGTTCAAGTAATTTTTCAAAAATATCAATACTCCGCTAATTCCGTAAATACTACCCCTTTACCCTCTGCAACGCCCGCATAAACCTTATCATTCTGTCTTCCTGTCGCCAAATAATGGTCTATCATATATTTCGCGGAATACGGCATTTGCAGTTCAGATATCTCGCTTAAATCAAACCATTTCAAGTCTCCTTCATCGGAAACCAAGCCTGTCAAATACTCATCCTTAAGATTTGCGAAGAAATAATAATTCTGTCTGATTTCTCCGTTTGTTCTTCGCAGTGTAATATATCGAAGGCTTATGTCGGAAAGCATCTCTTCCGTTACGGACAATTCCTCCTGCATTTCACGAAGTGCACAGGCTTTCGCGTCGTTCAGTTCATATTCCTCGAAATGACCGCCGGCGGACGCAATCCATGTATTATTTGCAACTCTGGAGCCTTGACGATAGAGCAAAAGAATTTTATTGTTGTTTAAAAGATAAATTCCTGCCATGTTTCTGAGTTTTACGGTGTTCTCCATTGCATTCCTCTCCTCAAAGCGTTTATTTTTCACCGCGTACCACCATTGTCACCGACACATTGGTATCCCATTGCTTGATTCCCTTATCGTAAAGTTCGATACGTTTATCATATTTGGAATTAATGATACGCTTTAACTCTTCCACCTCATCCGCAGTAACTACTTCTGTGGCATTTCGAAGTAAATCATCTGCTGCGTCCAGGCTCACCTGACGATTGGCATTTATCATGGCATGGGCTGTTTCCGGCGTATAAATCGGATTGTCCGGTGTCAGATTTATCGTTAAATAATCCGTCGTCACATTACGAAACCCGTATTGTTCCATACAAAGCGGCAGTTCTGCCTCGTTTTGTGGATATGCACATATAGAAAACTTCTCATCCACTTCTGCAAGCTGTTTTTCTGTCCGTTTCCAAATTTCTTTTTCAAATGCTGTTTGTTCACTGATACAAGGTGCTGCAATATTGATACCTCTTCTTGCCGATAACACAAGACAAACCCCGTTTTCTTTCAATACCCGGTACTGTTCTCCGTAAAATTTGGAAGGCTCAATATGTTCCGCAACCGTATTGGAAATTGTTACGTCAAAGCTCTCGTTCTCAAAACTTAATGTCGTGGCATCCCCTTCCGAGAAACAAATCTCCGGTGCCTGCTTTTTAGCAAACTCGATAAAATTACTGTCTCTGTCAACGCCGAACACCCGGGCCGACGGATACCAGCGTGCTAAAGACTCCGCCAGCGCTCCCGGACCGCATCCGATTTCAAGAATTCGTTCTTTGTCGTCAATCCGAAAGGCTTCACGATACTTTCCTTGAAACAAATCCGAAAAGCGCAATAACCGTGTGTTATAAAGCGTACCGATTCCTTGTACATAAGTTGACCAGATTGTATTCATTGCGTTCTCCTTTCGATATGTAAAATTAAATTTTAGTTCTGGAAAAAACAAAAACACACCTTTGTTCAAGGTGTGAATTCGGGGTTGGGCTGTATCAAAAATACAGAGCAGCTCGTAGGGGAATCGAACCCCTGTTTCCGCCGTGAGAGGGCGGCGTCTTA
>CAZJEN010000049.1:0-12147 GCA_964545045.1 uncultured Lachnospiraceae bacterium
ACCCGTGACCTCCGCACTACCAATGCGACGCTCTACCGACTGAGCCACAGCAGCACTCGCTTACGCTATTTTGTGTTTCGCTATCAGCGACGTTTGTTAGTATACAATATTTTGTATGCAATGTCAACTACTTTTTTGAAAAAATTTTTTATTTTTTTCTACCAATTACATAAAATGTTATTTTACCTATATTTCATCCTTTCATTCTTTCCTGTATCATCCAATCCTTTTCCTAAAAAGTAACAATTTTACGCAATAACCCATCATAATTTGATATGACAATATATTGATATTCTATCTGTAGCATTATATAATAAATCTATACACAAATTTACACTTCGGGAGGTAACCGTATGGGAAATTACAAGAATTTTGATTTGGTTGTTTATTTTATCGCGCAAGGAGTAGTACACGCCACCAGAGAACAGCTCCAAAAGGACCTCGACTTTTTCAAGCACCATATGCGTTTGGACAAAGTGTATCTGGAGCCGTACCGTGACGGCATCTTTGCCACGGAAGATCAGCTTCGTCTCTGCAAAGAGGTATTCGAAGCAAACGGTATCAAAACGGAAGGCGGCATCACTACCAGTATGCCGGACCCGGCGGGCGCCGAAAAGAAACAGCGTATGTTCAATACCTTCTGCTATAACGATGACTTTATGTTAAATACCCTGCAGAAAGTCTGCGAGCTAAATGCCAAGGTATTTGATGCCTTTATTCTGGATGACTTCTATTTCACCAACTGTACCTGCGATACCTGCCGTAAGGAGCGCGATCTGTACAATGCCGCTCACGGCATTACCGACGGTAGCTGGCAGTCCTATCGTACCCACCGGATGTACGAGGTTTCGGAGCAGTATGTCATTGCCCCGGCGAAAAAAATCAATCCAAACTGTAAGATTACCATTAAGTTCCCGAACTGGATGGAATCCTATCAGGAAACCGGTTATGACCCGCTTTCCCAGAAAGAGATTTTCGATCTGATTTACACCGGCACAGAGACCCGTGACCCGGTCAATACCGACCAGCACTTGCCGCGCTATCTCTCCTTCTCCCTGATGCGCTATCTGGAAGCTATGGCGCCGGGTAGAAACGGCGGCGGCTGGTTTGATCCGTTTGACTGCAAAAGCCTTGATTATTATTTGGAACAAGCGTATCTGACCGCCTTTGCTAAACCAAGGGAAATGATGATGTTCTGTTTCCAGGCACTGGTCAATACAATAAATGTTCCGGCCTTGGGCTTTATGTTAGACAAGCTGGATACACTCTTAGATAACCTCGGTACTCCTGTGGGTATCCCATGCTATATTCCGAACGCCTCTCAGGGCGAGGATAATGTACAAGATTTCCTCGGTATGCACGGTTTTCCGATTACACCGACACCGTGGTTTCCGGAGGATGCTCCTACTCTGCTTTTAACGCAGTCTTCGGCTTATGATCCGGACATTGTGGACAAACTGGAAGCCTACCTTACAAGCGGTCATAAGGCAATCGTTACCAGCGGCTTCGTAAAGGCCACGTTGGACCGTGGACTGATGCGCATTACTTCCCTCCGGGACAGAGGACGCATTGCAACCGTGCGGGACTATGCGGCGGAGTCCTCCCTGTTTTGGAACCGTTGGGAGCGGGATTACGGTGCAAAATCGGTAACCGTTCCGGTTCTGGAGTTCCGTAACAACGCCACCTGGGGTGCCGTTTGTAAGGGTATTGCCGAAGAAGAGGCCTATACCTTACTTGCAAGAGACACCTACGGAAAGGGCCAAATGTACACCCTCGTTGTACCGGAAGCCTTCTCGGATATCAAACATTATCCGAACCTTATCCTGAACCGCATGCGTAAAGAATTCGCCGTAAACGGCATTTATCTCGAAGGTGACCCGATGGTAGGGATGTTTGTTTACGATAACGATACCTTTGTCCTGTACCCGTATGTAGACGCCGACACCAGAGACAGCGATATTTTTGTTCATGTGGAAGGCGGCAAAGCTCTCAACATACCGGGCATGGAACGGACCATCGATCCTCTCTATACAAGAAACGGCGAGGCTGTCTTCTGTCTGAGAGCGTCGGTAGGCAAGTTCGCATGCTATAAAGTAGTGCGATAACCGATTCATCCTTCTGCACATCGTTATATAAAATAAAAACATCCCGGAATGTCTTTCACACTCCGGGATGTTCTCATTCTGTTATGATTCACGTATCGATTTATAAATTCGCTTCCAAAATCTTTACCATCTCGTCCACATGCTCCTTCTTAATCACAAGCGGCGGAACAAAACGAATGATATTGGTGCCTGCGGAAATCAGGATCAGTCCTGCCTTCATGGCACGGGTGACGATATCCTTTACCGGCTCCTTAAACTCTAAGCCCTGCATGAGACCGATACCTCTGTGCGCCACAATTTTGTCCGTATGACGTGCCGCAAGGGCGTCTAACTGCTCGTACAGATATTCACCGACTTCTTTTACATTGTCGAGAAGATTTAACTCCTCAAAACGATCAAATACAGTGCTTACCGCATGGGTAACAAACGGATTACCACCATAGGTGGTACCGTGGTCACCCGGCTCATATGCGGACGCGACCTCATCGGTAGCCGCAAAAGCGCCCACCGGCACACCGCAACCGAGAGCCTTCGCGGTAGTCATAATATCCGGCTTTACGCCGTACTGCTGGTAGGCATACATGGTACCGGTTCTGCCCATACCGCACTGAATTTCGTCTAAAATAAGAAGAATGCCCTTCTCGTCACAAAGCTTTCTGACACCCTGGATAAACTCTTTCTCTGCCGGATAAATACCGCCCTCGCCCTGTACGGTCTCCATAATGATTGCCGCGGTCTTGTCAGTAATCTTCGATTTTACACTGTCTAAGTTATTGAACTCTGCAAATACCGCACCGCCGATCAACGGTTCAAATGCCGCACGATACTTCGGCGTACCGGTTACGGACAATGCGCCCATACTTCTGCCGTGGAAGGAATGCTCCATGGCAATAATCTCACTGTCAGCCACACCGTGCTTTTTATAGTAATACTTTCTTGCAAGCTTAATGGCACCTTCCACCGCTTCCGTTCCGCTGTTGGTAAAGAATACACGGTCCATACCGGAAGCCTTTACAATCTTCTCCGCAGCAAAGGTGGTCGGCTCATTGTAATAATAGTTAGAGGTATGTAACAGCTTGTCTACCTGTGCCTTTACCGCCTCGTTGTACTTTTCATCGCCGTATCCCAATGCAAATACTGCAATACCTGCAGAAAAGTCCAGGTACTTCGTTCCGTCGGTCTCATATAAATATACGCCTTCGCCATGGTCAAGAACAACCTGATATCTTGCATAGGTATGCATCAGGACCTTTTCGGCTCTTTCCATACATTCTGTCTTATTCATAGTACTACTCTCCCTTCACAATCGCGGTACCGATACCCTTATCGGTAAAGAACTCAAGAAGTAAGGAATGCTGTACACGACCGTCCAAAATATGTACGCCTGCCACGCCTTCCTTTACCGCGTCGATACAATTCTGAAGCTTCGGAAGCATACCTCCGCCGATTACTCCGGAGCCTAACAGTTCATCCGCGCCGTCTAATGTCAGTACGGAAATGAGAGAAGACTTATCCTCGAAATCACGGTATACACCCTCGATATCCGTAAGGAATGCCAGCTTCTCCGCGCCCATAGCAGTCGCAATGGCACATGCAGCATCGTCTGCGTTAATATTATAGGACAAGAAATTGTCATCCATACCGATCGGCGCAATGACCGGAATATAATCGTTTACCAAAAGGGTATCGATAAGACCGGTATCTACCGTGGTAACATTTCCTACAAAACCGATATCCTCGCCGTTTGCCAGCTTCTTCTCACACTTTAAGGTGCCGCCATCCTTACCGCAGATACCGGCAGCCTTTACGCCAAGCTGCTCTAACATCTGCACAAGACGCTTATTTACCTTACTGAGCACCATTTCAGCCACCTCCATGGTCTCTGCATCGGTCACGCGAAGTCCCTGTACAAACTTTGCTTCCTTACCCAAAAGTCCGACCCACTTACTGATTTCCTTACCACCGCCGTGTACGATAATCGGCTGCATACCAACCAGCTTTAAAAGAGCCACGTCCTTGATTACGTTCTGCTGTAACTGCTCGTCAAGCATAGCACTTCCGCCGTACTTTACAACCACAATCTTATCCTTAAACTTCTGAATATACGGCAATGCCTCAATGAGTATATTTGCCTTTGCCATCAAACTTTCCATTTCATATCCTCGCTTTCTGTATTAGCTGCGGTAATCCGCATTAATCTTTACGTAATCAAAGGTTAAATCACAGCCCCATGCGGTAGCACAAGCGGTCCCCTGCTTCATATCCGCAATTGCGGTTACTTCCTTTGCGGACAGAATCTTCGTTGCCACCTCTTCGGAATAATCCGTAGCAAAACCGTTCTTTACCAGCTGTAACTTGCCGTTTTCACTCTCAATAAACAAATCCACCGCATCCGGATCGAAGTTTTCACCCGAATATCCAAGAGCACAAAGAATACGTCCCCAGTTCGCATCCTGTCCGAAAATCGCAGCCTTGGTAAGACTGGAGGTAATTACAGACTTTGCGAATACCACTGCCTGTTCCTTGGTAGCCGCATTTAAAATCTTAGTGGTGAAAAGCTTCGTTGCCCCCTCTCCGTCCTCAGCAATCTTCTTTGCCAGAGTTTCGTTAATATAATAAAGAGCTTCTTTAAACTTTATGTAGTCTTCATTTTCCTCGGTAATCTCCGGATTGCCTGCAGCACCGTTTGCCAAAAGCAATACGGTATCGTTGGTGGAAGTATCACCGTCTACGGAAACCATATTGTAGGTATCCGCTACGGTTTCGGAAAGCGCCTTCTGCAATAATTCCTTGGAAATACATGCATCCGTAGTCACAAAGCCCAGCATGGTGCACATATTCGGGTGAATCATACCGGAGCCCTTACACATACCGCCGATGGTCACCGTCGTACCGCCCACTTCGATTTCTACCGCAACTTCCTTTTCCTTCGTATCGGTAGTCATAATCGCCTTTGCTGCCATATGACCGGCCTCACGGCCCTCCGTAAGCTCCGGCACCATTGCCGCAATACCGGCACAAATCTTATCCATCGGAAGCTGCATACCGATAACACCGGTGGAAGCAACCAATACATTCTCTGCGGATACCGGGAGGAACTTTTCTACCGCTTCACCGGTTTCCTTACAATAACGCATGCCTTCTTCGCCGGTACATGCATTTGCAATACCTGCGTTAATAACCACTGCGTGTACATCACCTGCACTGTCTACAACTTTTTTATCCCACTTTACCGGAGCCGCCTTTACCACGTTCGTTGTAAAGGTCGCCGCACTGCGACACGGCAAGCCACTGTACAGCATCGCCATATCGTTACGTCCCGTCTTATACTTAATTCCTGCTGCCGTATATGCCGCAGCAAATCCCTTTGCGCTTGTTACGCCTCCGTCGATAACCTTCATAAAAACCATCCTTTCCGTTCTCATGTATATTTACTATGTATAGAAACTCGATAAATGTGTTTACTCGATAAATCTCGTAATGTTTTCTTCATTTAAAGTAAAATCATAATAATTCAAATCCTCTCGGAAGGTCCAGCCCACCTTGCGCCAGAACTTATTGCCGCCCCTGTTACTCTTAAACGCAATGAGAGAAACCTTATTGATTCCCTCCTCTTTAAGCTTCTGCATGGCAAAGGCCGCCATCTTCTTGCCGATTCCGAGCTTTCTGTGGGTAACCTTTACACATACATGGTAAAAACAACCGCGTCTGCCATCATGTCCGCACAAAATCGCACCGATAATCTCTCCGTTATCCACCGCAACTACGCTGGTGGTAGGATTTCTCTTTAAAAACTTCTCAACGCCTTCCTTCGAATCATCCATACTGCGGATACCGAATCCCTTTATCCCACACCACAAACGGTACACCTGGTCGTAATCTTCCGGTACCATAACACGAATCAAGATATCGTTTTTATTTTCCTTCTGCTCCATCTTATTCACCTCAGCCAAAGGCCCCGCCTGTGCTTCCTTTCTTTGATTTTCATAATTATACATCACTTCTGTATATTATGCAATACCTTATTTATAAATTTTCACCGGATTTCAAATCAATGCCGTTTTCATACAGTCTCTTATAAATCCCTGCCACCGGAAGACCGACTATATTAAAGTAGTCTCCCTTAATTCCCTTGATATGTGCCGCAAAGATTCCCTGCACTGCGTAACTGCCGGCTTTATCCTCGCCTTCCTTCGTATCCAGGTATTCCTCTATCTGCCGGTCGGTCATGGCATCCACCGATACCTCTGAACATTCCGCAAAAGTAATCACGTTGCTCTCTCCGTTTTCTTCCTTTATAATAAGAGAGACTCCCGTATACACCTGATGTACATCGTCCGCCAGCATGGAAATCATGCGTTTTGCATCCGCTCTGTCCTTCGGCTTTCCGAGAATACTGCCGTTATAGGCAACTACGGTATCCGCACCGATGACAATCACCGGTCCCGTAAGCCCCTTTACTACAGCTTCCGCCTTCCGACAAGAAAGCTCCTTTACCAACTCTGCCGGTTCTGTAACCGTTGTACTCTCATCACAATCACTGACAATCACTTCATAGCTTGCACCGATTTGGGCAAGAATCTCTTTTCTTCTCGGCGAACCGGACGCCAGTACAATACGATACTTCATGGAAAAACTCCTTTCGGCAACAAGATATATCATTCAAAGCTAAAAATACCTACACATCCCATACATTATAAGTCACAACTCCGAGAAATACAAGCTATTTCTACCTATTATTATAAAAACAGCACTCCCTCTCCCGGCATACTTTGAAGCTTTTTTTGTTTCATACATTCTTTTTGTATATTTATAACACTTTTTTCATTTTACCTCTTGACTAATTCGGGTTGCGGTTGTATCATGATGAATATCAGGTGCAAAGCTACGTCCGAATATTTGTGCTCGCACAAGAATATTCGGATGTAGGTTGGCACTTAACGACATGAGAAAGCAGCCATTTGCAATTCAATTGCAAATGTGCGAATTTCGAATGACGTTCGGCTTGCGGAAGCTGCCTTGCAGCAAAGCAAGACGTGATATCACTCAGTATAAAATTTTTGTACATATTTAAGGAGGCACATTATGAAAGAGAAAGTTATTTTAGCTTACTCCGGTGGTCTTGATACGACCGCTATCATCCCGTGGTTAAAGGAGAACTACGATTATGACGTTGTTTGCTGCTGTATCGACGTTGGACAGGAAAGCGAGCTTGACGGTTTGGAAGAGCGCGCAAAGTACTCCGGCGCAGAGAAGCTTTACATCCTTGACGTTGTAGACGAGTTCGTTGATGAGTACGCAATCCCGTGCGTAAAGGCCGGCGCTGTTTACGAGAACAGATACTTACTGGGTACTTCCATGGCTCGTCCGCTGATTGCTAAGAAGCTGGTTGAGATTGCAAAGAAGGAAGGCGCTACCGCAATTTGTCACGGTGCTACCGGTAAGGGTAACGATCAGGTACGTTTCGAGCTCGGTATTAAGGCTCTTGCTCCGGAATTAAAGATTATCGCTCCGTGGAGATGTAATGACACCTGGAAGATGTCCTCCCGTGAAGAAGAAATCGAATATTGCCACGCACACGGCATTGATCTTCCGTTTGACGCAAGCCATAGCTACAGCCGTGACCGTAACCTCTGGCACATCAGCCACGAGGGTCTCGAGCTTGAGGATCCGGCAAATGCTCCGAACTATGACCATCTCTTAGTTCTCGGTGTATCTCCGGAGAAGGCTCCGGAAGAGGGCGAGACCATCTCCCTTACCTTCGAGCAGGGTGCTCCGGTTGCA
Organism: uncultured Lachnospiraceae bacterium; assembly: GCA_964545045.1. Taxonomy (GTDB): domain Bacteria; phylum Bacillota; class Clostridia; order Lachnospirales; family Lachnospiraceae; genus SIG307. Next base: position 7,890 of record CAZJEN010000049.1, read on the forward strand.
TTAAACGGCAAGAAGATGAAGGCTTCCGATATTCTTCGTGAGTTAAATGCTCTCGGCGGCAAGCACGGCGTTGGTATCGTTGATATCGTTGAGAACCGTGTTGTTGGTATGAAGTCCCGTGGTGTTTACGAGACTCCGGGCGGAACCATCCTTATGGCAGCTCACGAGCAGCTTGAGGAGTTAATCCTTGACCGTGATACCTTAGCATACAAGAAGGGCATCGGCGACAAGTACGCTGACATCGTTTACGAAGGAAAGTGGTTCACTCCGCTTCGTGAGGCTCTCCAGGCATTCATCGAGTCCACCCAGCAGTATGTAACCGGTGAAGTTAAGGTTAAGCTCTACAAAGGCAACATCATTAAGCAGGGAACGACCTCTCCGTATTCCTTATACAACGAGAGCATTGCTTCCTTCACCACCGGTGATTTATACGACCACCACGATGCAGAAGGCTTCATCAATCTGTTCGGCCTTTCCTTAAAGGTTCGTGCAATGAAGATGCAGGAAGTTGAGAATAAGTAAGATATAAGACAAAGGGCGTGCAAATTGCACGCCCCTTTTTTACTTCTTCTTCGCTTCTTTCTCAGCTTTCTTCGCCGCTTTTGCGGCTGCCTTAGCTGCCTTCGCCTCTTCGTAGGCTTTTACGTCAGCCTCGTACTGCGCCAGCTCCTCCGCATACTTCGCATCCTGTGCCGCACGCTTCGCTGCACGCTCTTCTGCTTCTTTTTTCTTCTTTTCCTGAAGCAACTGCTGTTTTCTGGCACGCTTATATTTATCCTTCAGGCGGTCATTCGGATTACCGAACAGACCGATTACAACACACACTGCCACGCTAAACAAACAACAGGTAAAAAAAACGAATTTCTCTTTTGTACTAAACGGCGGTTCCTCAGCTTTTTCTTCCTTCTCAACTACCTGCGTATCTTCAATAGCAGTTCCCTCTTCCGTCTCTGTCTGCATCTCTGAAGCGAAAACAACCTTCGTGTCACCGATGTTATCACCTAATACCATACAGGTTAGGGATAATAAAAGACTCAACGCACACAGCCCAACAAGTCTCTTCATTTTATCAACCAACATACACATAAAAGCCTCCTGAATCTCCCCTAATGTGTAATAATATTTCTCAATACCCCATGTATCAGCAGAATCCCCGTTAAAATATAAAGCACTACATTCTGCCATTTTTTCAGTTTTCGCTCTCCGGTCTTTATATACCGGAATACACCGTCTCCCACTATGAAAATCAAAGGAAACATGCAAAAGAAAAGCGCCGGATTACATCGGATGGCTTCCGTTATATTTCCTCTCAGAAGATTGATACACATCCTGCTAACACCACAACCGGGGCAACTGTACCCTGTGATTTTATAAAAAACACAAGGAACAGCAACCCCGGTCGTAATACATAACCATCCATAAAGCAATCCGCACGCCAAAAGAACTCCGCCGAAAACGGCAACTCTTATTGCGCGCTTTTTCATCTTATGCTGCCAGCTTATTCAAGGAATCCTGCATCAATGCATAGCCAATGATGCCTAAACCGAAAATGCTGAGCAATAAGTAAAGAATACCGCTGTTGCCTGCCGGAAGACCCTTCGCCTGCTTTGCCTCATCCAGCTTCTCACCCTGCTTATAAGCCCAATACAAGCTGTAAATACCACAGGTCACGATGGTCAACAGGATTACCATACCACCGGAAGTACCCGGCTTGCCTACTGCCGTATTCGTATCATCGGTCAGGAATACTAACCAAATAAGGCCGTAGATACCACAGGTTACAATTGACAAGATGATGCATAATGCAATGTTTCTTTGAGTTATCATAGAATAATCTCCTCCTCATGTAATTTACAATGTATATATTATCACATTCTTCCTATTTTTTCAACATTTTTAATCATGATTCGTAAATTAGTTACTTTTTTCTCGTAAGATTCGATACAAATCCGGTTCAAATACGCCCTCCCGTAACATCGCAATCTCCGCGCCATACGGTGCAATAGACTTCTCCTTCCCGTCTGGCTCCGCCGTTACATACGGAGTCTCCAAAATCTTCGGTACCTTCTCAAAGTCCGGGAAATGCACAATTTTATTCAATGCATCAAAGCCGATATTACCGAAGCCGATGTTCTCATGACGGTCCTTTGCCGCCCCCCGTACATTTTTACTATCGTTGATGTGGAATACCGCAATCTGTTCCTTGCCGAGCACCTTATCAAACTGCGCCACTACACCTTCAAAGTCATTCACAATATCATAACCCGCATCATGCACATGACAGGTATCAAAGCATACACGAAGCTTGTCGTTATGCGCCACCCCGCCATAAATCCGCGCTAACTGTTCAAAGCTCTTGCCAATTTCACTGCCCTTACCCGCCATGGTTTCCAGAGCAATCCGCACCTTTGTCTCGGTTGTCAGCACCTCGTTTAACCCCTTAATAATCTGTGCAATACCGGCATCCTCTCCCGCGTCCACATGAGAGCCCGGATGCAGTACAAGGATATCACTGCCCATAGCCTCGGTACGCTTTATTTCTTCCCGCAGAAATTCTACCGCCAGTTCGTAGGTCTCCGGCTTTACGGAATTCCCCAGATTAATAATATACGGCGCATGTACCACAAACTCCGACAGACCGCTTTCCCTCATCAACTCCCAGCCGGCCTCGATATTCAACTCCGAAATCGCCTTTCGCCTGGTATTCTGCGGTGCTCCCGTATATAACATAAACGTATTTGCCTTATAAGAAAGAGCCTCCTTTACTGACCCTAAAAACATCTCTTTTCCGCTCATTCCCACATGAGAACCGATTTTTAACATAAAATGTCTCCTTTCTGTTAACAAAGGTGCCCCCTATCGGAGACACCTTTCTGTAAGTCTTTATTTTATTCTAACCTTTAGAACAACGAATCAAACAACGTACCGGAATTCATGGAATCCGCGGCATAATTGTTGCCGGTGGCCGTATACGCGGAAGCCGCCTTCGTTGCCTGAAGCTCTGCCGCACCCGCAAGTCCCGAGGCCTTTCTGGAAAGCTGACCGAGAGCGGAATTCGTACCCTCAAAGAAGTCCTGAAGCTCCGTCATGTCCTTTTCACGGAACGCTTTCTCATCCAAAGCAAGACGTCCGTCCTTGTCCACCGAAATGCCTACACCGGCAAGCTCGTCCTTATACTGATTGGTCACCTGGGTCATCCACTGGGTCTTCTGCTGTACGGAAGAAGCTTCAATCGTACCCACCGACTCCAAGGTATCGTTGTACGCAGATACAAAGGACTGCACCGACTTCACCAAAGTATCATAGTCGTAATCCGTACGGGTGGAAGTAGAACCATCCTCGTTGGTATCCACAATCGTCTTCTTCTCATAGAGAGAGGAAGAACCGGACTTCACCGCAGCCAGCTTCATAGCCGCATTCTGTAACGCCGTAGCGGAATCCTTCACCGTATTCAATTCCTTTGCAGTATCCACCGTATCGGAACTCTTCTTTACCTTATCGGTAATCTTGTCCGTGGTGTCGGTCTTTGTACTGCCGTCCGCATTATACTTCTTGTAATAAGCCTTTAAAAGTCTTCCGTAGGTGCCGTTCCGAATCTGGTTGTACTCCCCCAGCAATCCGGAGAATGACGAACCGGAACTGTTCATTCCACTGAACAATGTACTGGAATAATTAAAAAATGACATATGCATCGCCCTCCTTGACTTATGCTTAATCATTGGTTTCTTAAAAGACACTTCTCCTTATATCTATTATATCGTCATTTTCTGTGATTTGTAAAGAGGGAAAGCGATTTTTTCTTACTTTTGAAGCAAATGCAATGCCCTCTCATAATCTGCCCTTTTCACATAAATGATATACTCTGTCATGGCATCCGTATTCTGCCCGTAGGTTCCGGTACGTACACGTGTCCCGGCAGAGAACGGCGATGTACTCAGGCGATTTACTGTTTTCACAGAATAATCAATCCCTTCACCGGCAAGAAGCGTACGAATACGCGACTGTTCATTCGTGTCAAAGGTTACGATTAATTCTTTTCTGTTGAATATTGTTATCATAGATTTTCCTCCCTATTAACTTAATCCAAATGCTTACTTATCTTGTCACATGATACTGGAGAAAGAAAGAATATACCGTAAGCATTCTCTGTGTCATAACAAACTATCACTTCGGCAAACAGAAAGATTCGAGTATTCGACAAATTGGAATTGAACAAAATCGCTGCGCGATGGCCGTCCGAGGCTGTAGTGCAGCGTTT
>CAZJEN010000050.1:0-11240 GCA_964545045.1 uncultured Lachnospiraceae bacterium
AACTTATCGAATGGCCTTTTTGAGGGCCCGTAGCAAGGACTCGATTTCCCTGCCGAATGAACTTTTTGGAGGATGTTATGTTTCATATAATCGGAACCGGTATGTATGTACCGGAGCGCATCGTCACCAATGACGAGTTATCCACTATGGTGGATACCAATGACGAGTGGATTAAGCAACGTGTCGGCATTGCCGAACGCAGAATCAGCACAGAGGAATGGACCTCCGATATGGCGTACAAAGCAGCGCTTTCTGCCCTTGAGAACGCAAACTGCAAGCCGGAGGATTTAGACTATATCATTACCGCCACCGTAAGCGGCGAGTATGTTTCCCCGTCCACCGCCTGCATGGTACAGAAGCTTTTAGGTGCTACCTGTCCGGCGTTGGAAATCAACGCAGCCTGCTCCGCATTCCTGTTCTTACTGGAAACCGCAGCCGGACTCTTTGCCAGAAAAAAGGCAAAAAAGATTCTGGTCATCGGTGCAGAGCGTCTCAGCGGCATTATGGACTGGAGCGACCGCGGTACCTGTATTATTTTCGGTGACGGTGCCGGCGCAGCGGTTCTTAGTAACGACATGGACGGTTATCTGGATTCCGTTGTAACCGTACAGGGAAACGACGAAGTCATCACCATTCCGAACTTTGTGGGTTGCTCTCCTTTCTTTACCAAAGAAGCGGACACCCCGTACATTCACATGATGGGTCAGGAAACCTTTAAATATGCGGTAAGTTCCATCTGCAACGATGTGAACACGCTGCTTACCCAAAACAATCTGACCTTAGATGATATCAAGTATATTGTGCCGCATCAGGCCAACAAGCGTATCATCGATTTTGCCGCAAAGCGCCTCAAAACCGCTGAGGATAAGTTCTACATGAACATCGAACGCTACGGCAACACCTCCAGTGCAAGTATTCCGATTGCCCTGGACGAATTAAACCGTGCCGGTAAACTGGAACACGGCGATTACATTATTCTTACCGCATTCGGCGGCGGCCTTGCAAACGCAGCCTGCCTGATTCGCTGGTAATAAAAACGGTAACACGCCCAAAGGGCTTGTTCATAAAAAATATTCTATTTATAAAAAAGGAGAACGAAACTATGTTAGACCAGATCAAAGAACTTTTAGCAAACAGCCTCTCTATCGATGCAGATTCCATCACCGAAGCAAGCAGCTTCTCCGATGACCTTGGTATCGACTCTCTCGATATCGTTGAGTTACTCATGAACGTGGAAGAAGAGTTCGGCGTTTCCATCGAGCCGGATCCGTCCATCGCTACCGTAGGAGACCTTATTGCAAAGATCGAGGAGCTCAAGAACAACTAATACAATATGAGGTAAGTTATGATTCAATCGAAACTCTGTGATTTATTAGGAATTACCTACCCGGTTTTCCAGGGTGGTATGGCGTGGATTGCGGACGGCAAGCTTGCCGCTGCCGTATCGAACGCAGGCGGGCTGGGTATCATTTCCGCCATGAATGCCGATGCAAATTATCTTCGTGAGCAGATTAAGATTGCCCGCGAGCTGACCGACAAGCCGTTTGGCGTGAACATCATGCTTATGAGTCCTCACGTTGCCGAAGTGGCACAGGTTGTGGTAGAGGAAAAGGTAGCAGTGGTTACCACCGGTGCAGGAAGTCCGGCTCCTTACATGGAAGCCTGGCTGGCTGCGGGGATTAAAGTTATCCCGGTTATCGCTTCCGTTGCCATGGCAAAGAAGATGGAACAGTGCGGTGCCACCGCAGTGGTGGCTGAGGGTCAGGAATCCGGCGGTCACATCGGCGAATTAACTACTATGGCTTTGGTTCCGCAGGTTTGTAGCGCAGTTTCCATTCCGGTACTTGCTGCCGGCGGTATTGCGGACGGCCGCGGTATGGCTGCTTCCTTCTGCCTCGGTGCATGCGGTGTACAGTTAGGTACCCGTTTCCTTGTGGCAAAGGAATGTTCCGTACATCAGAACTACAAGGACATGGTATTAAAGGCAAACGATACTTCCACCATCACCACCGGAAGACGCTTCGGCGGAAATACCTGCCGTTGCATTAAGAACCCGTTCAGCCGCGGTTTCGCAAAGGTGGAGTACGCTCCGGAAACTACCGCTGAAATGGTTGCGGAGCTGGGTGTAGGCGGACTTCGTAAGGCTGCCGTAGAAGGTAATACCAAGGAGGGCTGCTTCCTTGCCGGACAAATTTCCGGTATGGTAAATAAAGAACAGACCGCCGCAGAAATTGTGACAGAGCTCGTAACCGAATGCGAAGCTCTTTTGAAAGGAGTAAACGCATGGGTAAAATAGCATTTTTATTTTCCGGTCAGGGTGCACAGCACCCTGGCATGGGAAAAGATTTATACGAAAACTTTAGCGAGGTAGCCAATCTCTTTGATAAAGCAGAGGCGCTTCGCCCGGGCACTCTTGCCCAGATGTTTGACGGCGACGAGGCTACGCTTCGCGACACCGCAAACACTCAGCCGTGTCTCTATCTGGCAGATCTCGCTGCCGCTTTGGCCGCAAAAAGTGCCGGCATTACGCCGGACATGGTAGCGGGCTTCTCCTTAGGAGAAATTCCGGCTCTTGCCTTTGCAGGTGCTTACACTCCGGAGACCGGTTTTGAAATTGCCTGTGCCAGAGGTCGTCATATGGCAAAGGCTGCAGCCGCAACACCGGCTGCCATGGCAGCAATCGTAAAGCTGCCGAACGAAACCGTAGAGGAGCTTGCCTCCCACTACGAGCATGTATATCCGGTAAATTACAACTGCACCGGACAGTTGGTATGCGCAGGAAGTGCTGAAGAGCTTCCGCAGTTTTATGAAGAAGTAAAGGCTGCAGGCGGTCGCGCCCTTCCTCTTAAGGTAGGCGGCGGATTCCATTCTCCGTTTATGACCCCGGCTGTTACAGAATTTGAAAAGGATTTGGCAGGCTTTGAGATTCAGCCCCCGTCTCTTCCGATTTACGCAAACCTGACCGCGTCTCCTTACGGTGATAACGTAAGAGAGACCATGTGCGCGCAGGTTAATCATCCGGTTCTCTGGGAAAAGATTATTCTTTCCATGGCAGAACAGGGTGTCACCACATTCATTGAAACCGGTGTCGGCAATACCTTAAAGAAACTGGTGGAAAAGATTGTTCCGGAAGCAAAGAGCTTCGCGGTAGAAACCAAGGAACAGTTAGACCAATTACTTGCCGAGCTGGGCGAATAGGGAAAGGAATTTAACATGGAAAATAATACATCTTTAAAAAATAAAGTTGCCGTCGTTACCGGCGGCTCCCGCGGTATCGGCCGTGCCGTTTGCGAGGCATTCTGCAAAAACGGTGCCGATGTGGCATTCTTAGACGCAGGAAGCATGGAAGTTGCGGAAGAAACCGCTGCTTACCTTGCGCAGTTCGGTACCAAGGTAAAGGCGTATCAGTGCGATATTTCCGATTTTGATAAGACCACGGAAGTATTTAAGGAAATCCTTGCCGACTTCGGTACCGTAGATATTTTAGTAAACAACGCAGGTATCACCCGCGACAAGCTGCTTCTTTCCATGAAGCCGGAGGAGTTCACCTCCGTTATCGACATCAACCTGGTGGGCGCTTACAACACCGTAAAGCAGGTATATCCGGTGATGTTAAAGAAGCGTGCCGGTAAGATCATCAACGTCAGCTCCGTAGCCGGCGTGATGGGTAACCCGGGACAGACCAATTACGCCGCATCCAAGGCCGGCTTAATCGGTTTTACCAAGTCCATCGCAAAAGAGCTTGGCAGCCGCGGCATCTGCTGTAATGCCATCGCTCCGGGCTTTGTAAGAACCCCGATGACCACCGCTTTCGCGGACAAGGAAGAATTCGTGAACGCGATTCCGATGAAGCGTTTTGCAGAGCCGGAGGAAATTGCAAACTTAGTATTATTCCTGGCTTCTGACATGGCAAATTATATTACGGGCGAAGTCATCCGCATCGACGGCGGCATGGCAATGTAGGAGGAGAAAATTATGAGAAGAGTTGTAGTCACCGGTCTCGGCGCAGTGACCCCGATCGGAAATAATATGGACGAATATTGGAACGGTCTCGTTACCGGCGTAAACGGTATCGCACCGATTACCCGTTTTGACACCACGGATTTTAAGAGCAAGCTTGCTGCAGAGGTAAAGAACTTTGACCCGTCCGCAGTATTGGATAAGGGCACCGTTCGTAAGACCGACCTTTATACCCAGTATGCCCTGGTTTCCGCAGAGGAAGCAATGCAGGATTCCGGTCTTGCGGGAAAGGTTGCCGAGGATGAGCTTGGCGTTTACTTCGGTTCCGGCGTAGGCGGTATCGAAACCACCTTGGAAAACCACGAAGGCATTCTTGCCGGCGGTCCGAAGAAGGTTTCCCCGCAGTTCGTTCCGAAGATGATTATCAACATTGCGGCAGGCCAGATTGCCATCCGCTTTAACGCACACGGCAACGCTATGTGTATGTCCACCGCTTGTGCTACCGGTACCACCGCCATCGGTGAAGCATACCGTGCCATTAAGGACGGATATTTGACCGCAGCCATCTGCGGCGGATCCGAATCTTCCGTAAACCCGCTTTGTGTAGCCGGCTTCATTAACTGTATGGCTCTGTCCCAGGCAACGGATCCGAACGAGGCTTCTCTTCCGTTCGATTCCCGCCGTGCAGGCTTCGTATTAGGTGAAGGCGCAGCTACCCTCATCTTAGAGGAGTATGAGCATGCGGTTGCCCGCGGCGCAAAGATTTACGCAGAAATCTGCGGTTACGGTGCTACCTGTGACGCACACCATATCACCGCTCCGGACCCGGAGGCTACTTACACCGCAAAGGCCATCGAAAAGGCTCTTGCAGGCGTTGAGTACGCTACCGATTCCTTATACATCAACGCCCACGGTACCGGCACTGCATTAAACGATGCTACCGAGACCAAGGCATTTAAGCTTGCTTTCGGTGAAGAAGGCGCTAAGCAGGTAAAAATCAGCTCCACCAAGTCCATGACCGGACATATGCTGGGTGCTGCAGGTGCTGCGGAAGCCATTGCCTGTGTAAAGGCTCTGGAAACCGGCATCTTACCGCCGACCATTAACTTAACCAGTCCGGACCCGGCACTGGATTTGGACTACATTCCGGGCAAGGCACAGAATGTACAGGTAGATACCGCCATCTCCACTTCCTTAGGCTTCGGCGGTCACAATGCCTGCATTGCATTCCGTCGCGTAAAATAATGAGGTGAATCATGAACAAAGAAGAATTAATGAAAATCCTTCCACACCGTGACCATATGCTTCTCGTAGACGAGGCAGAGGTAAAGGACGGTGTGGCTTACGGAAAGAAAACAATTACCGGCGAGGAGTTCTTTTTAAAGGGACACTTCCCGGGCAACCCGATTGTACCGGGCGTGATTTTATGTGAAATCTTAGGCCAGTCCACCTGTGTTCTGTTTCAGGATATGGCACAGGGCAAGGAAATCACCACCCTGTTTACCGGCCTTGACAAGGTTCGTTTTAAGAATCCGGTAAAACCGGGGGATGTATTCGAAACCGAATGCTCCATCATCAAGAGCAAGGCCCCGTTCTATTGGGCGAAGGGCGTAGGCAAGGTAAACGGAAAGCTTTGTGTTTCCGCAGAGTTCTCCTTTGCCATCCTGCCGAAAGAGGAGGCATAACTATGATATTCGATAAATGGATTGCGGCATTCACTCACGAGAAGCTGACCTGTGGTGCCTGCAAAAAAGAATTCTCCGTAAAGGAGCTTCGTAAGGCCCTTTACATCTGCCCGGAATGCGGCAAGTACATGCGTATCGGCGGCAGAGAGCGTATCAATCAGGTAGTAGACAAAAAGAGCTTCGAAGAGTTTGCAACCGGACTTTCCAGCGTAGACTTTCTGGAATTCCCGGGCTATTCCGATAAGCTTAGTAAGGCTATCGATGCCACCGGCGAGGACGACGCGGTTATCTGCGGTCACGCTACCATCGGCGGTCATCCGTGTGCGATTTTCGTTATGGATTCCCGTTTCATGATGGCCAGCATGGGCTCCGTAGTAGGCGAGAAAATCACCCGTACTTTTGAGTACGCTACCGAACATCACATTCCGGTTATCGGTTTTACCGCTTCCGGCGGTGCAAGAATGCAGGAGGGTATTATTTCCCTTATGCAGATGGCAAAATGTAGCGCAGCCGTAAAGAAGCATTCCACAGAGGGGAATTTATATATTACGGTGCTGACGGACCCGACCACCGGCGGTGTTACCGCTTCCTTCGCAATGCAGGGGGACATTACCCTTGCAGAGCCAAATGCACTGGTGGGTTTCGCAGGACGCCGTGTAGTAGAACAGACCACCAAGTCCCAGCTTCCGGATAACTTCCAGAGTGCGGAGTTTATTTTAGAGCATGGATTCGCGGATGCCATTGTTCCGAGAGAGGAATTAATCGACACCCTGTCCACAATTTTGAAGCTTCACAGAAAGGAGCAGGCCGTATGACACCTTATGAAAAGCTGAAAATGACACGTCAGAACGGCAGACCGACAGGTATTGCCTATATTAACGGAATCTTTGATGATCGTATCCAGCTGCACGGCGATCGCCTCTTTGCGGAGGATGCGGCAATTATTTCCGGTATCGGAAGCCTTGACGGCATGCCGGTGACCTATATCGCTATTGAGAAGGGTGTGGATTTGGCAACCCGTATGAAGACCAACTTCGGCTGTCCGAAGCCGGAGGGCTACCGTAAGGCGCTGCGCCTGATGAAGCAGGCCGAAAAGTTCGGCCGCCCGGTAGTTTGCTTTGTGGATACCCAGGGTGCCTTCTGCGGTGCCGACGGTGAAGAACGCGGTCAGGGTGAAGCCATTGCAAAGAACATTATGGAAATGCTTGGGCTTCAGACTCCGACGGTTTCCATCGTCATCGGCGAAGGCGGTAGCGGCGGTGCTTTGGCACTTTGCTCCGCAGACCGTGTATACATGATGGAAAATGCGGTATATTCCGTAATCTCTCCGGAGGGCTGCGCAAGTATCCTTTGGAAGGATGCTTCCCGTGCCGAGGATGCGGCACAGTGCTTACGCATTACCGCAGACGACATGAAGCGTTTCGGCGTTGCCGAGACCGTCATTCCGGAAAACTTCGATGATTTTGCGGCTACCTGTGCCACCATCAAGGAACATTTAAAGTACGATTTAGGCGAATTGATGAAGAAAAAGACCGACGCCCTGTTAGAAGACCGCTACATGCGTTTCCGTAAGTTCGGCATCTACGAGGAAAACGGAGAAACCCGCGGAACCGTGGCATATTCCATCTAAGAAAACAGTGTTTTCCTAATGAACGCCCGGTTTCCAATAAAATCGTCAGTTTCTAATCCTTTTTTATAATATTTTACTCTAACAAAACCGGCTGCCACAGCAATGTGGCGGCCGGTTTTGGTGTTGGTCAGCTTAAAGCGTTCCACGGCCCTAACGTAAACGTTAGCCCGATATAAATCAACACTATTATATAGTAAATCGCAGGATTCAAAAGAAGAATCACTAGTCGCGGCTTCCATGTTTTTACCTTTCGAAGCACATAGATTACCGAAAAAATCAGCGCAAAAACGCCGAACAAAATCCCTTGCCATTCAAGCACATCGATTCCCGTAGTAATTCCCATCCAGTCAAACACCCACGGCACCAAAACAATCACGGCGGATACCAACACGGTCACCCCGTATACTTTTAAATATTCCTTCATACTTTCCCTTCTTTCGTTTTATACAAAATTCCTCATTCATTTTCTTATCTTTGTCCCCTCAGTTCTATGGACGCGATTTCCCTCGTCGGCCAAAACGCACACAAATGCAGACGGGATATCTTCCCTACAAACGGATAAAAGGACTTCATCAGCACCGGAACCGCGGCATACACCGTCTCCGGCTCGTCAATGAGCAAAGTTGCATGAGGCGTCCATGGATATTTCTGCATCGTCTCCTTTGCACAAGCTTCATGAAGTGCTGCTAATGCAGAATTCAGTTCAGGTGCTCCGAACAAAACCTTTCCACCGTCAAACATACCCACATGGCTGATATGTACCGATACCGGTGCAAACTCCGCTACCACTTTTTGCATTAACGCAACTGCTTCCTGCTCTTTTTCAAGCGGAAACGTTGCAAGACTGATATGATACGGAAGCCCCGGGGTCTGAGTCCCGGTAAAGCCTGCTTCCTTTAATTTACTATACCATCCGGACATAATCTCCTGTGAGGCATCGTCCAAATCTGCCATCAGTGTTAAAAACTGTTCTGCCATTGGTCTGTCCCCCTTTTCTTACATTTTACATCAAAAAAGAAAAGGCCGCAACGTGAAAACGTCACGGTCTTTTCAATGACATCTGATTCCTTTTAATATAACAGAACATTGATACCTATAGTCAAGGCAGACATTACGCCACCACCAGTTCATACTCATACGGCACAGGATAAAATGAACCAGAAGCCCAATTACAATAATAAAACCACATATTTGTAACCCTTATTGCGTCACCTCTACTTCAATTCATGCTCTACATAATCCCAGATACCATTAATAAAATAATATCAAAACAACAGTAATTACAGCAAATAAAAAGCCTCCCATACACAAGTCAACAACATATTCTGCATATCCAACCACTTTATTATAATCTCTTTTACAAATCAAGACCTTATAACGCTTTCCTTTTCTCGGATAAAAAATAGTAGTTCCCCTATTTGTATATGTCCTTTTTTTCCCTGCTACGATTAGCTCATATTCATAGAGCGGGCGTGTTATAAATGATTTTGTACCGTATAGACAATCCAAACATACCGCTTGATGCTTGAAATAGCAGATTCGCAAATAAACAGCATAAGCTAAAAAACCAGCTGAAACCAACAAACCTCCAAAATACAATCCCATCATCCATTCCCCCTTAATGAATATTAAGTGCTTTCGACAACTGAATACCTAATATCTCTGTATTTCTTTTTACCATATCAATCTTATTTGTCATATTGGTGTCAATTCCTTCTGTACCAAAAAATGAATCAAGCTTCGATGTCAACCACCCATCTCCTTTCAGATATTCACAATACTCCTTCTCTCCCAGTATTCTTAATTGTGCCAAATTTCTTATATATTTTTCAAATAAATGTACCCGGTATTCTCTGCAATAATAATATCTCCCATTTGTAGATTCCTCAACCTGCATCGGAACAATCATCGAATAGATATTACACATATCACTATAACATAACACACGATACATCTGCCGCAAATCTTCCTTCGTTCCAAGTAAAAATTGCATTGTATCTCGTACTGCTACAACTATTGCCACGTATGCGCATTTACTCGCTAATACATTGATTCCAACATTTAATCCGCCCTCAATTAAGTCAGTAACTATAGCAGTCGCATACACTTTCGCATAATTTTCGGCTAACAACTCCATCACGTCATCTGTAGCAGCTCTGATATTTTTGTCCCATGTTATACTTCCAAACCACTCTATCACTTCCATATTTTCGCCAAACACTTCCTTGTTCGCCTCTACCTTTGATAATGCTTTTACCGTATCTGATACATCATCTACCGTTTCTGCGATTACAAATCCCATAGATAACATATCCATTACTTTTGCTGAGCCGTTTACTATTTTTTTTACGCTATCTTTATTCCAATATTTTTTTATATACGGTAATCCCGCAACATCAAAACGCAACTCCGTTGCCTCTTGACTAACCTCATTCATATGTATGAGTTCATTTGTTATTCGGCTTAAGAATGCTTCATCCATCTCTTCAATCTTTGCAATCCCATTTACATAACTAATTATTTGATTTAAATTCTTCGTTACCTCATAGGAATCTTTTGCTGTTTCCAACGCCTCAACAAGCACATCCACCCATGTTTCCTTCTCCTTCTGTAGTGTTGCCCCATCCACTACATCCTGTGTCACATATGTACTGTAATAATCAATAATTAAATCTCTGTACAATTCCTTTTTATTCCTGGACTGCGGTGGTTTTCAGCTACTCACTTCTGAAACCATCCTCATTTAAAATTCCTTGTTTTATGCTACTTTCGAACCGTCATATTTCAGACGGTACTCCACCGGACTCATATATCCCAATACCGAGTGCAGACGTTTCCGGTTATAAAACAGTTCTATGTAGCGAAACATATCTGCCTTTACCTCTTCCATTGTAACATATTCCCGGCGATAAATCCTCTCTTTTTTTAATGTTGCAAAAAAACTTTCCATACTTGCGTTATCATACGGACAACCGGGCTTACTCATACTGCCCTTAATCCCGTGCTCAGCAAGCATTTTCTGGTATCCTCTGCTGGCATATTGACTTCCTCGATCGCTGTGAAATACCAGTCCTTCCGCAACGCCGTTCCGTCCGATTGCATTTCCTAATGCCCGCTTTACCAGCTCCGTGTCTATCTTTTTACTGACAGCATAGCCGATAACCTCCCGGTTATAAAGGTCAATCACTGCAGACAGGTACACCCAGCCAAGCTTTGTTTTCAGATAGGTGATATCTCCTACCCATACCTGATTCCGTTTCTCTGCTTTGAAATTCTGTTGTATCAGGTTCCTATAATACTTTCCGTCTGCCTTCCCTTTCCGGTACGGCTTATATTTCTTTCGGGTTTCCGGATAGAATCCGTTCTCCCTCATGATTTTTCGTATTTTATATTCACTTATTTCGGTGCCTTTCTGCTCCAGCGCTTTCTTTATCGCGCGATATCCGTAGGTTTTATCGCTTTCCACGAAAACACCTTCAATCAAACGTACCAAACTAAGTTCTTTTTCTCGTTTTTCTTCTCTTTTCTTTTGATACTGCTTCCATCTATAATAATTCGTCACATGCAACCCGAACACTTCGCACATCTTCTTTACCGGAAATCTTGCGCTGTTTCGGCTGATTGCCTCATATTTCATTCCGGCGGTTGCATGAAGATGTGCAGGGATTTTTTTAGGATTTCTACCTTTAATTTCTCATCCTCTGCTGCTTTCTTCTGGCGTTCCAGTTCCCGTTCTTTATCCTTAAGCTGTCTCTCCAACTGCTTTATTCTTGCTCTCAATTCTTCCTCGTCTTTTGGCATTCTCTCTTTTATTCCGTTCTCAACTGCATAAGTCGGCATGTTGTGTCGTTTTCGGTAATCATTTACCCACCGGCACAGGGTATTTACATTCACTCCGATTTCTTTTGCTACCTGAGTAATCGATCTTTTGGACTCAATAATGTACGCTGCGGTTTGTTGTCTCA
>CAZJEN010000051.1:0-10282 GCA_964545045.1 uncultured Lachnospiraceae bacterium
CCAGGCGGTTCTTCCGGCGGTTCCTGTGCGGCGGTGGCAGCGGGAGAAGTGCCCCTCGCTCTGGGCTCCGATACGGGCGGCTCGGTGAGGCAACCGGCGGCTTTTTGCGGCGTGGTAGGAATGAAGCCCACCTACGGCAGAGTGTCCCGCTACGGTTTGGTGGGCTATGTGTCTTCCATGGATCAAATCGGTCCCATGGGGCGGACAGTGGCGGATTGCAGAGCACTGTATGAGTGTATTGCGGGCTATGACGAAAAGGATGCCACCACGTCGAAACGGGAAGTACGAAGAACCGTAGCGAATCATGAAAACAATACTGGGAAGAGTCCGGCGGAGACGCTGAAGGGCAAGCGAATCGGGGTACCGAAGGAGTATTTCGGGGAAGTAACGAGTGCCGCAGTACGTGAGGCCGTAAAACGTGCGGTTGAGTTACTTTCCAAAAACGGGGCAATTGTAGAGGAGATTTCCCTGCCTATGACGGAGTATGCCGTGGCGGCCTATTATATTATTGCCTGTGCGGAGGCAAGCTCCAATCTGTCCCGGTTTGACGGCGTGAAGTACGGAATGCGGGCGGAAGCGGACGGGCTTCATGAGATGTATAAGAAAAGTCGTACGGAAGGTCTGGGAGAGGAGACAAAACGCCGGATCTTGATGGGCTCTTTTTTGCTGAGCGAAGGGTATTATGACGCTTATTATCTAAAGGCATTGAAGGTGCGACGCTTAATTAAAGAAGAGTATGAAAAGGTATTCAAAACCTATGATTGTATTGTGACACCGACGGCACCGGGAACGGCGCCGAAGCTGGGGACCAGCCTGCAGAAGCCGTTGCAGATGTATCTGGGCGATGTGGATACAGTGGCGGTAAATCTGGCGGGACTTCCAGCCATCAGTGTGCCTTGCGGTGTGGACGAAGAAGCCCTTCCCATCGGACTGCAGTTTATCGGGAAAGCCTTTTGCGAGGATTTGTTGTTTGACGTGGCGGAGGCTTATGAAGAGTTGCGGGGAATTTTTCCGACGGCATGGGAGCAGGTAGTAGGGAACGGAAAGGCGGGTGTGTAGCGTGAGTGTTAAGAACGAAAACGAAACCACAGGAAATAAGCAGTACGATACCGTTATCGGTCTGGAAGTGCACATCGAGCTTTCCACCGAAACGAAGATATTTTGCGGCTGTTCCACAAAGTTCGGAGCGATGCCCAATACCCAGACTTGTCCGGTGTGTACCGGCATGCCGGGAAGCCTTCCGGTGCTGAATCAGAAGGTGGTGGAGTATGCCATTGCACTGGGACTGGCGACCAATAGCCGAATCAACCAAAGAACTATATTCGACCGGAAGAATTATTTCTATCCGGACAATCCCCAGAACTACCAGATTTCCCAGTTGTATGTGCCGATTTGTCAGGATGGTTACTTGGAAATAGAGACAACGGCCGATGCCGGAAATGATGAAAAGTACTGCGGAAGCGAAAAAAACAGCGGAAAGAAAACAACGAAAAAAATCCGCATCCACGAAATGCACATGGAAGAAGACGCGGGAAAGCTGACCCATGACGAAGAAAACGGGATTTCTCTGGTGGACTACAATCGCAGCGGTGTGCCGTTAATCGAGATTGTATCGGAGCCGGATATGGAAAGCGCGGAGGAAGTGATTGCGTATTTGGAAAAACTTCGGATGATTTGCTTATATTTGGGGATTTCCGACTGTAAGCTACAGGAGGGCTCCATGCGGGTGGATGTGAATCTTTCCGTAAAAGAAGCCGGAAGCGAGACCTTGGGTATCCGGACCGAAATGAAGAATTTAAATTCCTTTAAAGCCATTACCCGTGCCATAGCGGCAGAGAGGGAGCGGCAGATTGGGCTGATAGAGAGAGGAAAAGCAGTAGAGCAGGAAACAAGGCGTTGGGACGATGCCGCAGGAGTATCCTATTCCATGCGTACAAAGGAGGATTCTAAGGATTACCGGTATTTCCCGGAACCGGATGTTCCGCCGGTGCTGATTGACCGGGAATGGATTTCCGAGATAAAGAGTCGTCAGCCGGAGTTCCAGACGGAAAAGGCAGCTCGTTTTGTAGAGGAGTACGGTATCCCGGCCTATGATGCGGATATTTTGACCCAGTCGAAGCATTTGGCAGACTTGTATGAGGAGACGGCGAAATTGTCCGGGCAACCGAAGAAAACCGCCAACTGGTTTATGGGAGAGCTGCTTCGCTTGTTAAAGGAGGCCGGAAAGGAGCCGGAGGAACTGACCTTTTCAACCAAGCATGCGGCAGATTTGATTGTGGCGGTAGAGGAAGGAAAAATCAATCAGGCTAACGCGAAGGAAGTGTTTGCAAAGGTAGTGGAGGACGATATAGAGCCCCTTTCCTATATGGAGCAGCACGGTCTTCTGAGTCTGTCGGACATGGGAGCGTTACAAGCAGCGGTGGATGAAGTAATTGCCGAAAATGCGGCGATTGTGGAGGAATACCGTGCCGGCAAGGATAAGGTTTTCGGATTTTTGGTGGGACAGGTGATGAAGAAGACAAAGGGAAAGGCAGACCCGGGGAGTGTAAATGCGTTGTTGAAAAAGAGCTTGGAATGTGTTTGATGGGTGCAAAAAAAGAGGAATTTTACGGAAAAAACGTTTTCGGACACATTCTTTGCCGTTTTGCCTTGACAAACGCGAACAGGATTGTTAAAATACACTTTGATATAATACAGTGAGAAAGAGGGAAACTATATGAGCCGAATGGTATTGTCACTTTTGGTAGAGAATACGGCAGGTGTATTGAGCCGTGTATCCGGCTTGTTCAGTCGTCGTGGTTACAACATTGACAGTCTCTCCGTAGGCGAGACGGAAAATCCGGAGTATTCCCGTATGACGGTGGCAGTCAGCGGTGAGGACGGTATTTTAGAGCAGATTCACAAGCAGCTTGCAAAGCTGGAGGACGTAGTAGAGATTACGGAGCTTCTTCCGGGCGAGTCGGTTTGCAGAGAGTTAGTATTGGTAAAGGTACAGGCCAATCAAAAGGAGCGCCAGTCGGTAATTTCCGTGGCGGATATTTTCCGTGCGAAGATTGTTGACGTGGCACCGGAATCCTTGATGATTGAGCTGACCGGTAATCAGGCTAAGATTGATGCTTTCATGCGTTTGCTTGAGGGCTTCACTATTAAAGAATTCGTACGTACCGGTATTACCGGTCTGGTACGCGGTGTCGGTGACATCGAGGATTATATCGCAGAGTAATTCTGCGTGGCTTTTTACGAGCGTACGACGCACATTGTTGCGCATACCATATAGAAAACTTAGGAGGATAATAAAATGGCAAAGATTTATTACCAGCAGGATTGTAATCTTGCACTGTTGGATGGCAAGACCGTAGCGGTTATCGGTTACGGCAGCCAGGGACACGCTCATGCATTGAACATGAAGGAGTCCGGTGTACACGTAGTAATCGGTTTATACGAGGGCAGCAAGTCCTGGGCAAAGGCTGAGGCTGCAGGCTTTGAAGTATATACGGCTGCTGAGGCTGCTAAGAAGGCAGACATCATCATGATTCTCATCAACGACGAGAAGCAGAAGGCTATGTACGAGGCTTCCATCGCTCCGAATCTTGAGCCGGGTAACATGTTAATGTTCGCACACGGTTTCGCAATTCACTTCGGTCAGATTATCCCGCCGAAGGATGTAGACGTAGTTATGATCGCTCCGAAGGGACCGGGTCATACCGTAAGAAGCCAGTACCAGGAAGGCAAGGGTGTTCCGTGCTTAATCGCTGTACATCAGGATGCTACCGGTAAGGCACATGAGATGGGTCTTGCATACGCATTAGCTATCGGTGGCGCTAGAGCAGGTGTTCTTCAGACCACCTTCCGTGAAGAGACCGAGACCGACCTCTTCGGTGAGCAGGCAGTTCTTTGCGGTGGTGTAACCGCCCTTATGAAGGCTGGTTTCGAGACCTTAGTTGAGGCTGGTTATGAGCCGGAGAGTGCATACTTCGAGTGTATCCACGAGATGAAGCTCATCGTTGACCTTATCTTCCAGAGCGGTTTCCAGGGTATGAGATACTCCATCTCCAACACCGCTGAGTACGGTGATTACATTACCGGACCGAAGATCATCACCGATGAGACAAAGAAAGCCATGAAGCAGGTATTAAAGGACATCCAGGAAGGTGTATTCGCACGTAACTGGCTCACCGAGAACCAGGTAGGTTGCCCGAACTTCAACGCAATGAGAAGAAAGGGTGCAACCCATCAGTTAGAGGAAGTAGGCGCAGAGCTTCGTAAGCTTTACAGCTGGAACAACGAGAACAAGTTAATCGATAACTAAATCGTTGAAAATTGAATAAAGAATGAGATGCAGTCCCTTTCCTAGGTATCGGAGAGGGGCTGTTTTTTTGTTCTGTGAGGGTTTTGTGAAGAATGTTTGCAGTGTTTGTGAACTTGGTTGACGAGTGATTTTTTGCCGTGATAAAATATAAGCAGATACATAGTTATCTTTGCGGGGAGGGCTACAAGATGAAGATAAAATTGCAGTCATTATTGCTGGTGCTTGTTTTACTTGTATGTTGTGTTTCGGGGTGTAACAGAGAATCGGATGAACCGAATGAACCGTTGCAGGTTGATATTTCATGTCCTACACAGAAGCCGGAAGCAACGGAGGCTCCGACGCCTACACCAAAAACGGTGCGGGACTTAAACGGACTGCAGGTTATCATCGGAGACACCTATTCTCCGGATGTTACGCCTGCTCCGCACACTGCACAGGAGCAGATGATTCAGAAGTTTCGTGATGAAGCGATGCAAACCTATAACTTTACAATCAGACCTCAAAAGGTGGCCGACTGGGAAGAAATGGAGGAGGTCTACATATCCTCGGTGGAAGCGGGAGAACCGGTCGCCCAGGTGTTTGAGCTGGACTGTAGATTTATTGCAAAACTGATGTCACAAGGGTTGTTCTACGACCTTGCCACGCTGGAGGATTTGGATTTTTCATATTATCTCTGGAATGATTCGGTAAGAGCGGTTATGACAAAGGGTGACAGTATTTACGGCATGCGTCCGGCGCGTATCGAGCCGGGAGGAGGTCTTCTTTGGAACAAAAGATTGTTCAAGGAAGCAGGAATTGCCCCTGACCTTCCGTATGATTTACAGGAGTGTGGAGAGTGGACCTGGTCCAAGTATGAGGAACTGTGTGCGATGTTAACCCGTGATACGGATGGCGACGGTCAGACAGATGTGTACGGAACCTGTTCGGACGCCGCAAATAGTCTGCAGTGTTTGGTTTCTTCTACGGGAAAGGATTTCCTTGCTGTAGATGAAGACGGGACAATCTATAACAATTGTAAGGATACGTCGGTGTTAAGCGCCATGGAGTTCGCGGCGGATATTTATGAAAAAGGATATGAGATGCCAAAGCCTTCGGATGCGGAAGAAGATTGGTACATTTCGGCGTTTCGGGATGGAAAGGCGGCAATGCAGTTTGGCGAGGAATATCTTTGCAAACCGGATGCGCCTTATGGAGAACATTGTATGAGTGATGCAGTCGGTTTTGTGACGTTGCCGAAGCCGGACGGTCAGAAGGAGAATTACACTTATGTATACGGAAATGTCTGGGTGATTCCGTCCTGTTACGATGCAGAAACGGCAGCGGATATTGCCCTTGCCTTTCAACTTTACACGGCGGATACAGCGCTAAGAGAGGAGACCGAAACATATACATCGCCGTACGAATATGATGATTACTTGCCTGATTTTGAAAGAGGCAGTGAGTATGATGAACGCGTATGTAAGGAAACGCTTCCACGCTATAACGATGAAGAAACGGCGAAGTTTTTAACCCGTTATCTGGTGGACGGACTGGATATTCGTGACCTGACAAAAAACTATCCTTTCGTGGACAAGACACCGGAGGCGTGTGTGGACGAACTATGGGATTCCTGGCAGGAATTGATTGATATGAGTAACGGGGGCGAGTAACATCCCGGTTTCGGTACAGCAGTCCTCTTTACACTATGCTATGCTTAAGCTACCACGTGGAAGGGAAGTTGATGGATATGAACCGGATTTTAGATTATATCGAAACACATCTGGAGGAGAAACTGACAAATGGGCAATTGGCGGATATGGCCGGCTACTCGGAATATCACTTTTTGCACTTGTTTAAAGTACATACCGGGGAAACGGTAATGGAGTATATTTGCAGACGGCGGCTGTTCCGGGCAATGGATGAGATTCTCACAGGAAGCAGAATCATCGACGTTGCATTTCGGTACGGCTTTGAATCCCACAGTGCTTTTTCCAGAGCGTTTAAAAGAGAGTTCGGTTGTTCTCCGTCCCTTCTCAGAACTTTGAGACTGGAGCTTGATTGCATAGGAGGGAACTGTATGGAACAGATTTTTTTAAACAGTACAAAGCTTGGAACGACCAAAGAGGAGTTGCTTGCGGGATTAAAGGAGTTACTTAAGAAAAATAATGTTACGGCGGAGGAAACGGTGCTTGACGAGGCATATGGCACGGCTTGCAAGGTATATGAAGGAAAGTATCGGTATTCCGGAGATGAGTTTGTTACCCATACCCTTAATGTGGCGATGTTACTTGCTGATATGGGAGCGGATGTAGATACGGTACTGGCGGGACTGTTTTCGGATAGTTCGGAACGTTCTGAGGCGGTGGATTTGTCTGCTGAGTTACCGGTGTCCGTATGGAATATCGTGGCGAAAATCGGATTGTGGCATACAGACAGAGAGAATTGTCCGGAGGAAGTGCTTCTCATTAAGCTGGCAGAGCGGTTGCACAATATGCGGACCATTGAGTATCTGGCGGAAGAAAAGCGAGCCATAAAGGCAAAAGAAACCATCGAGTTTTATCTGCCGCTGGCACGTAAGGTGAACAATCAGAAGCTCCTGGAGGAGCTGAATGATTTGGGAAGGAAGTATTCATAGTATAGGACGAAGGAAGATAATACATTTGTTAGGGTGTTGACGCCAATCTGGGCAGTAGACTGTCATACTTGCAGAGAGGAATTTGCTGGTATGGCAGTTTTTTCGTTTGCGCGCTATGGACGCTTGAACCAGCGTATGCGGAACTGTACGTACGGTGGAATGAGAGGTCGGAACTTTCTCGTGACGAGAAAGTTCCTCCTAGTCGATTGCCTACCCGAATGTTGCTAAAAAAACGATTTCATGATATGATGTATTGTATTAAAGTAATACGAGACTGAGGTGAAGTGCTATGCTAAAGATCGCAGTTGTAGACGATGAATGTACGGTGGCGTCCCAGACGGAACGCTTATTGATAGAGATGTGTGAGGAATTGCATTTAGAAGCGGAAATTGATGTACTTGGCTCGGGAGAGGAGGTTGTCCGTTTTCTGAATAACGATATGGTGTATCATATTATTTTCTTGGATATTGAAATGGGAGCTTTTAGCGGTATTGATGTCAGTCGGTTTATCAGGGAGGCATTACAGGATGAGATTACTCAGATTGTATATGTGACCGGAAAGAATGGATATGATAGACAGTTGTTTGAATTTCGGCCTTTCGGTTTTATAGAGAAGCCGGTAACTACAGAAAAGATGCGGGAAATGTTGTCTAAGTATGTGCGTATCTATGGCGAAACGCAGGAGGTTTTTGAATACAAGTCCGGTCATAGTACCTATTTTGTAAAGCTAGGTGATATTTTGTATTTTGAAAGCGTTGATCGGAAGGTAAAGATAAAGACGTTGGAGCGGGAGGAAGTGTTTTACGGAACGATTCAGAATGTATGGGAGCGGGTAAAAAGTAGATCCTTTTTTATGCCGCACAAGTCTTATATTGTGAATTATCGGCATGTGAAATCCTTTCATCCGGATTGCATGTATTTGGTAAACGACGAAAGAATTCCGGTTGCAAAAGGAAAACGAAAAGATGTGGCAAAGGTACAATTGGTGATGGAAAACGGGGGACGGTAAGATGACATTTGATACGTATACGATAGTGTATTTGATAACGAATTTGTTTAGTATTGCGGTAAATCATAGATTTATGATGGCATTTTTTGAACATAGACGTACCAAAATGGGTGTGTGTGCGCTTTCTTATTTGTCTTATTTTGTTGTTACCAGTCTTTTATATTTGTATGTGGATATTCCTATATTGACGTTGCTTGCGAATTATGGTCTTTATTTCTTGATTTCACTTAACTATAAATCGCACATGTTGAAGCGCATGTTAAGTTCTCTTTATATTCTGATTTTTTGCGTAATGTCAGAAGTAATTATAGCAGCATGTACCGGATATTTTCAGTTTTCTGTTTTTACGGAAGGAAACTATAGTAATAGTTTGGGTGCAATAGCGGTACCATTGATTACCTATGTGGTGGCACTGCTTCTTTACAATTTTAAGTCGGTTCGCCGATATCATAATGTGAAATTGTCTACTTGGTTAGCGTCTGTGCTGATGCCGGTTGTTACATTTATATTGAATGTATTAATTGTACACTCTGAGGATGTTACACAGACAGAGGTGATTGCAGCAACGATATTGATTTTATTGGTGAATGTCACTACTTTTTATTTATATGATTCTTTAGCCGCAAATTATATAAAACTTTCGGAGGCGGCAGTATTAGAAAAAGAACGGGAACTATATTTCAATCAGTGCACCATGATGCAGACTTCTACCAATGAATTGCGGGCGTTCCGTCACGATATAAAGAATCAGATGATTGGAGTGTCGGAGCTTATAAGGGCAGAGAAGTATGAGGACGCAAAAGAATTGATAGGAGAATTGTCTGCAAGGCTAAATACTAAGAGTTTGTTCAGTACGACCGGTAATATTCCGGTGGACAGCATTATTAATTATAAGCTACAAAGTGTTGGAAATGAACAAGTTCATGTGGAAGCGGAAATTACGGTTCCGGCAGAGTTTGATATGGATATTTCTGATTGCATTGTGGTTTTGGGGAACCTTTTGGATAACGCATTATGTGCAGTGCGACAGGTAGAGGAGTCTAAGCGATATTTGAAACTGAAGGTAGTGTTTGATAAAGGTCGCTTGATGATTCGGTGTGCAAATCCGTATGTGACAGAGGTGAAGTATGAAAATGGAAAAATAGTAAGTGTAAAGGCAAATAGGGAAGAGCATGGATATGGATTGAAAAATATAGAGAAAGTAGCGGAAAAGTACAATGGTTATATGAATGTAGATCATAGCGAAGGTATTTTTATTGTAGATGTTTTATTGTATTTTCCTTGTGAGGAGTGCAAATAATTTTGTGTAAACTTCTTGGATTGAAAAATCAGCTCATATTGTAGTGGGAGGATAAATTCCTTATGATTTTCAGGGAGAAACCCCAGACTGTCAATAGGCAGTCTGGGGTTTTTGCGGTTCTTGGATTTATTCTAGGTGGACAGAAAGCCTATGTTTCTTCTATTGACTGCAAAAAGTAAGCATTTCACTGCAGCTTTCCGCGTAAAGTGTCGTTTTATGTTAAAGTACAGTTGCCCAAAAGACTGATGGGAAGGAGGGGACTGTAGCATGAAGAAGTTTTGTGGAAAATATGCGCACGTATTGGCTACGTTTGCATTGGTAATGACGACTTTGATTTCAAATTCAACATGTCATTTTATTATTCATCAAGAGCCGTTACCGGAGACTGCGAAAAAGCTTCGTAAGTTTTAATGTTTGAGGTTTTATCGGAGCGAGTAACGGAGTGGTTACTTGTAAAGGAAGCAATTCAAAGGGAAGACAAAGAAATCTATCAGTATGGAATTCAACAGGGGATGATTGCTTTGTTAAACCTTGGAACAACAATGGTTATCGGGCTGGTATTAGGAAAGCTTTTAGAGAGTATTTTGTTC
Source organism: uncultured Lachnospiraceae bacterium (assembly GCA_964545045.1). GTDB lineage: Bacteria > Bacillota > Clostridia > Lachnospirales > Lachnospiraceae > SIG307. The sequence continues at coordinate 9,823 of CAZJEN010000051.1, forward strand.
ATGGCGGCGTATATACCGCTTCGGAGCTATGCCGGAGGATACCATGCGAAGACAGCGGTACGCTGTTACTTTTTCTCAATTGTGATGATGGGCGCAGTGCTTTGGGTAATGAGATACGTGATGTATTCCGGTCTTGTTTGCGGTTGTCTGACAGCGAGTTTCGGCGGTGTGATATGGTTTCTTGTGCCGGTGGAAGACAGGAACAAACCTTTGGATGATGTGGAGAAGGTCGTCTATAGGAAGCGGGCAAGAGGAATCGTTCTGGCGGAGAGCACGCTTTCACTTTTTGCGATTTTATGTAACGGGAAGCGATTGGGAATGTGCATAACTTTGGTCTTGTGCGTTCTGGCGCTGATGTTATTGTTAGGGAAGTGGAAGAATGTATATGTGAGAAAAGGAAAGATATGAACTATAGTCAAGAGAGTAGACACGTTTTTATGAAAAAACTTCTGAGAACAGT
>CAZJEN010000052.1:0-9361 GCA_964545045.1 uncultured Lachnospiraceae bacterium
GCTCCTGGCTGCACTCCGGGTCTACGGACATAACCATGTTGTTTAAGGTAACGTCGTTTCTGTAATCCTTCGGGAACAACGGACGCATCGGACGGTCGATTACACGGGAAGTAAGGACAGCGTTCTCGGAAGCCTTACCCTCTCTGCGGTTGAAACCTCCCGGGATCTTACCTACTGCGTACAACTTCTCCTCGTACTCTACGCTGAGCGGGAAGAAATCGATACCCTCACGCGGCTTCTCGGAAGCCGTTGCGGTGGAAAGCACCGTCGTGTCACCATAGTGCATGAAAGCTGCACCGTTTGCCTGTGCGGCAACTCTGCCGATATCTACGGTCAAAGTTCTGCCTGCGAGTTCCATAGAAAAACTCTTGAATGCCATATCTAATCTCCTTTAGTATTATTCTCTGCGGAGATTGCCGAAACAACTGAAAAACAAACCGAAACCGACCTGCTTTTCAGAAGTCTCGGGATATATCTCCGCTAAATATATATGATACCACAATATATTGAAAAAGAAAAGCACTTTTTCGAAAAAAGTCGCCGTTCCGGCATTCTTACCCAAACGGCAACTTTCTTTTACCCCAACCGGTCCACAACAGCAACAACCACCCACGCCATCACTGCAATCCCCGCAAACCGTACTACAAACTCTTTCCACTCATCCTTTCCCTTTTTCTTGGCAATCACCCAGATTACAAGTAATACGAGTCCGATTCCCAAAACAATAATATCTTTTAAATCCATAAACGCTCTCCTTTATACGTAGCAAAAAACTCTTACAGCGTCTCAAACTTCTTTCCGCCCCACTTCACCATCAAAAGATAGAACAGATAAGTAATTCCCGCAAACACTACATTCACCAGAGCAAACGCCAACACGCTTTTCTCCGCTCCGCCCAACAACGCTGTAAAACCGAAATACAGTCCCACATACCCCGCACTGATAAACATCATTCCGAAGATAGAAAAGAACACTGCCATGGACTGCTTACACGGTGCCGCTTCGTTCGGCCAGTCAAGGCGAGGAAAACACATATTAAATACCAGTCCCAAAACACCGGTCAGTACAAACAATAATGCGGTACCTATCACCGTAAAAATCGTTTCAAACCAGCCGATTTCATATACAATACCAAGCACCAATGCTCCGACGGCTGCCAACGGAACACTTGCAATGCAATGGAACCGAAGCTTCGCCTTTAGTACATCCGCTCCACTGATCGGCATGGAACGAAGAATCCAGATATGTTTCCCTTCCAAGGATACGGACGGTGCGGAAATCGGCGTCATGGACGCAAGTAATCCCATAGCTCCTGTCAAAAGAACCGGTAAAAGCTTTTCAAAATCAATGCCCGGAATCAAGGCCATCGCAACTGCCAACTTATCTCTCATAATGATTCCGGCACCTACGAATGCTACAATCATGAAAAGACCCATACCGATATTTACAAGATATGTGGTGCTGGTAAAGAACCGCTTGGATTCCTTTCTGCAAACAGCCCCCATGGCGGTACGCACCTTATCATCTCTCTTCTGTTTTGCTGCTCGCTTCGTCTTGCCACCCACCAACATTGCATTGACAAAGGTCACATTCAATACTACGGTAACAACAGCAAACACTCCGATGCAAACAAGAGCCAGCAACGCAAACTGCAGCCAGTCGCCGAAGCAGGCAACACCCATTGCATAAAACGGCCAAGCGAAGCTCTGAATCGCTGACGCAATCTTTCCGCCGTTATTTACCAAAAGAAGCATCAGATTCTCAATCTGTCCGATACCCACAAAATACAAAATCATAACCGCCGTCATAAACACGGTTGCCACAATGGCCTTATGACGGAAGCCTGCCAGTATAAAATGAAGCAACCAACCAAGCAAACAGGTCACCGCCTGAGTAAGCAATCCGATAAGAATCATAGAAACAAGATATACCAACCAAAAGCTTACGGAAAATCCTGTCTTTATCGTATATACCAGTCCTGCCGGCAGCATTACCACCACAACAAACAGCATTGTCAACAAATACAATACAAACACGCGACTGCCCACAATACTGCTCGGTTTTAACGGCATAGCAAGAAGTAATTCATTATCCTTCGCCTGATACATCTGAGCCTGGGTGGTAAATACCGTACCGAAAATACCGAACGCAAAGGCAAGAAGTCCAGCCAACGCAAAGAACAACCATGCAAAATCAGTGTCCAAAAAGGCCTTCATCAGATTCCAGGAACCGAACAGCATCGTCTCCACGGAAAAGAACAAAAACACCATACAAATTGCTATCAAGGCTCCCGTTCCCTTTTTTTTGCCGCCGAAAGATTTCTTCAACGCATTAAAGAAAGCCTTCATACGAATTCCGATTAAAAGCTTCATGCCTTCTCATCCTCCAATTCCAGGAACACTTCCTCCAAGGAAGAATCTCCTCTGACCTCATCCATGGTACCGGATGCCACTAGATTTCCAGCCTTAATAATCGCCACCTTGTGACATAGCTTCTCTGCCACCTCAAGCACATGAGTAGAGAAGAAAATCGCACCACCCTCTTCGCAATGCTTCTTCATAAGCTGCTTCAACTGGTGGGAGGCAGACGGGTCCAGCCCCACAAACGGCTCATCCATCAAAATCAGCTTCGGTGCATGCACCAGAGCGGAAATAATTGCCACTTTCTGCTTCATACCGTGAGAATACTCGGAAATCGGAAGTGCAAGTGCCTCGGTAATCCCAAGCATCTCACCATACATATCAATACGCTCGTCCCGCTCCTTCTTCGGCACACCGTACACATCCGCCACAAAATTCAAATAATCATACCCCGTCAGAAAATCATACAAATCCGGGTTATCCGGTATATAGGCCATCTCCTTCTTACATGCAATCGGGTCCTCCGCAATGGACTTGCCGTCAATCAAAATCGTACCCTCCGTCGCCTGTAAAAGCCCGCAACACGCTTTTAGCGTGGTGGTCTTTCCGGCTCCGTTATGACCGATGAAACCGTAAATCTCTCCCGGCGCAATATGCAGATTAATATTGTTTGCCGCCACCTTCTCTCCGTAGCGCTTCGTAAAACCTTCGATTTTTAACATAAAAGAAAAGCCTCCCTTGTATGATTGTACTAACTCCTTAATACAAGAATACAACAAAAGCTCTCATTTGTCAACAACGATTTCAATAATTTTCTAATTCATCACCCCATTACATACCGAATATCTGCTTAAAAGCCCATCCGATATACAAAAAGGTACCCACCGCAAGTACCGGTCCCACATAATTGGTGGGCATCAGAAATATATAGATTAACTTCTGCTTCAAATCCTTGCCCCACCGAATCGCCAGTACTATATCTACTATAATCGCAACCGGAAATCCCGCCAGAAAAATCCAGAATCCCACCTCCGACAAAGGACTTATCCCCGGTGCCATATTACTGAGAATAAAATCAATTACAAAACCGCCAAGCTGCACCATCATGGTGATAAATAATATCTTAAAATAAGTTTTCATTGGTAATCTATCCCCCTTTTTCTTCTCCCATTTTACACCAAGAAGATATTTGCTGCAACCACCGCAGAAATCTTTTCCTCACAAAGGCAAGGCAGCTGACGCAGACGCAGTGAAAATTTATCCGCGCGGCCCATTCACTTCTACGAAAAGCTGCAACCAAAAGGGCTCCGGATTATTTATTTGATTTTTGCTTTTCCCGAAGGGTCGCGTCTTTAGCGCAGTCGAAATCACCTTCTAGAACGGCTTAGGCTTGAGGTCGCTCCCGAAAGGCTTAGCCGTTCTTGAAAGAAGTTTGACGGAGCGTTGCGACTTGCAAACAATCAAATAAATAATCCGGTCGCTTTTGTTGCAGTTATCATAAAACAAAATCGGGGCCGCGCATTCAAATTCTGCGTCAGCCCCGCCGTTTACTATCTCTGTACTCTTCCGCTTCCGTCGCCGCCGACCAGATTGTCAACGTCTGCTCTGGAAACCAGATTAAAGTCACCCGGAATTGTGTGCTTTAATGCGGATGCCGCCACACCAAACTCTAAGGCATCCTTGAAGTTCTTTCCGTCAAGGAAACCACAAATGGTGCCGCCTGCGAAGGAATCACCGCCGCCCACACGGTCCACAATCGGAGAAATCCGATACTCTCTGGAGTGATAGAACTCCTTGGTATCTCTGGAGTAGATGCATGCAGACCAGCCGTTATCGGATGCGGAATGGCTAACACGCAGAGAACTGATAACGTACTCAAAGTTGTACTTTGCTACCATCTGCTCGAAAATATCCTTGTATCCGGCAAGCTCTAACTCACCACTGGTAACGTCGGTGTTGCCCGGCTTGAAACCGAGAACCTTCTCGGCATCCTCTTCATTACCGATACAAACATCAACATACTTCATCAGGTTGCTCATAACCTTCTGTGCCTTTTCGGAGGACCACAGCTTCTTACGGAAGTTTAAGTCTACGGAAACCTTTACCCCTGCCTTCTTTGCAGCCTTTAAAGCCTCCTCGGTCAGCTCTGCAGCCGCATCGGAAACCGCCGGAGTAATACCGGTGAAGTGGAACCAGTCCACGCCCTCGAAAATCTTATCAAAATCAAAGTCAGCCGCAACTGCGGTGGAAATAGAAGAATGTGCTCTGTCGTATACTACATTGGAAGCACGCATTGCAGCACCGGTCTCTAAGAAATAGATACCAAGACGCTCTCCGCCGTACGCGATATTTTCCGTGCCTACATTCATCTTACGAAGTGCAGCTACCGCACACTCACCGATCGGGTTCTTCGGAACCTTGGTAACAAAATGTGCATCATGGCCGTAGTTTGCCAAAGAAACCGCTACGTTTGCCTCACCGCCGCCGTAGCATACATCAAACTCATCCGCCTGAATAAACTTCTCGTTTCCCGGGGTGGAAAGTCTCAACATGATTTCACCCATGGTTACAACCTTTGCCATAGTCCTAATCTCCTTTACATTTATATAAGTTTATCGTTCTCAAATTCTCGCTCACTTCATTGTAAGCGTTTACAGTTTGATTGTACACATTTTCCATTCAACTGTCAATCTCTTTTTCATTAAAAATTCTTTTTAAAAGTTTCTCTTGCGCTATTTTGCGGTATGGTGTATAATAAAAACAGAACACTTTTTTATTTCAATAATTTTGTAAGGGCTTTCATATTATGAATATTTATGACGTATCCAAAAAAGCCGGCGTTTCCATTGCTACCGTTTCCCGTGTACTGAACGGAAACCAGAACGTCAGCGACAAAACAAAAGAAAAAGTTTTGACCGTTATGGAAGAGCTCGGATATACTCCGAATGTTTTTGCCCGGGGCCTCGGACTGAATACCATGCACACCATCGGTATCCTCTGCTCCGACTCCTCCGATGCCTTTTTGGCCAATGCGGTCTACTATATCGAACAGGCTCTCCGTAAGAACGGCTACGAGTCCTTCCTTTGTTGCACCGGCTACGAACTTGAAAATAAAAAGAACTACCTTCGTCTTCTGCTTTCCAAGCGTGTTGACGCAGTCATTATGGTAGGCTCTCACTATTTAGAAGCGAACAAAGCGGATAACGATTATATCATCGCAGCCGCCGAAGAGGTTCCGGTGATGATGATTAACGGATATCTGAATCATCCGAATATCTACTGTACTCTCTGTGACGACTATCAGGCGGTTTATGATGCGGTAGCACGTCTTGCAGCTCACGGCCGCAAACGTTTTGCGTTCCTGTACCGCTCCGACAGCAGCAGCAGCCGTACAAAGATGAAAGGCTTCAAGGACGGTATCGCAGCCGCAGGCCTTACCCTTTCGGAGGATTCCGTAAAGTTTTGCCCGAACGATATTCTCTTAACCAAGAATCTTTTAACCGATTTATACAACGATGGAATCTCCTATGACGCCATTCTGACCTCCGAGGACAGTCTGGCTGTGGCTGCAGTGAAATTCGCCGGTTCCATGGGCCTCCGCGTGCCGGAGGATTTGGAAATTGTAGGCTACAACAACTCTCTTCTCGGTATTTGTACCGAGCCGGAGCTTTCCACTTTGGATAACCACGTAGAGACCTTAAGCATTACCACGGTCAACACCCTTATGCGGGTGCTGCAGGGTGCGGATGTACCGAACAAGACCATGATTTCTAACGATTTTGTGGTCCGTGGTACCGCATATTAGTTTTATTATTATTTCAGAAAGAAGGACTTCATTATGACACCGTTTATGGGAAAAGATTTTTTGCTGTCCAATGACACCGCAAAGGTTTTGTATCATGATTATGCCGCAAAGATGCCGATTATCGACTATCATTGCCACATCAATCCGCAGGAAATTGCGGAGGACCGTAAGTTTGAAAACATCACCCAGGTCTGGCTGGGAGGCGACCATTACAAGTGGCGCCAGATGCGTTCTAACGGCGTAGATGAAAAATACATCACCGGTGACGCTTCCGATTACGAGAAGTTTGTTGCCTGGGCCGGTACTTTACAGAAGGCCATCGGCAATCCGCTGTACCACTGGAGCCACTTAGAGCTTCAGCGTTACTTCGGCTACACCGGTACTCTCTCTCCGGAGACCGCAAAAGAGGTTTGGGACATCTGTAACGCAAAGCTTGCGGAGGCAGAATTTTCCGCCCGCAATCTCATTAAGATGTCCAATGTTACCACCGTCTGCACCACCGACGATCCGATTGACTCCCTGGCATGGCACAAGATGATTGCCGAGGATCCTTCCTTCGACGTACAGGTGCTTCCGGCATGGCGTCCGGATAAGGCTATGAACTTAGAAAAGCCGGATTACCTTGACTATATTACAAAGCTTTCCGCTGTCAGTGGTGTGAAGATTGATTCCTTTACCGACTTAAAGGAGGCTCTTAAGGCCCGTCTTGCGTTCTTCGCATCCATGGGCTGCCGCATTTCCGACCACGGTATGGATTATGTGATGTACGCTCCTGCTTCTGAAGAAGAAGTAGCCGCTATTTTTGCAAAGAGACTTTCCGGCGAAATGCCGTCTCCGACGGAGCAGATTAAGTTTGAGTATGCATTCCTGATTTTTATGGGCAGAGAATACAACCGTCTTGACTGGGCAATGCAGCTCCACTACGGTGTACGCCGCGACAACAATACAAAAATGTTTCAGGCAATCGGTCCGGATACCGGCTTTGACTGCATCAATTCCATCAACTGCTCCGAGCAGCTTGCGGCATTTCTTGATGCCCTTGCTCAGACCGACGAGCTTCCGCGTACGATTTTGTACTCCCTGAATCCGATTGACAACGCAGCCATCGGTACCATCATCGGTTGTTTCCAGGATTCTTCCGCAGTCGGCAAGATTCAGCACGGCTCCGGATGGTGGTTCAATGACAACAAGACCGGCATGGTCGAGCAGATGACATCATTGGCGAACTTAGGACTTCTGGCAAACTTCATCGGTATGCTGACCGACTCCAGAAGCTTCCTCTCCTATACAAGACACGAATATTTCCGCCGCATCCTTTGTAACCTCATCGGTACCTGGGTAGAGAACGGCGAATATCCGGCGGATATGGAATTCCTCGGAAAGATGGTACAGGATATTTCCTACAACAACTGCTTACGCTATTTTCACTTTTAGTTTTGTAAATACCCCCTCTTGAAAAAGAGCTGCCCCGATTCGTCGAGACAGCTCTTTTTCTTTTTTTCACACCTTTTAGGGCTTGTCAAATTCATCACAATACTGTATAATATACAAGAATATAGGTTCACAATCACAAATGACTTATGGAGGTAATTTATGAGACATTTAATCAGCCCGTTAGATTTATCGCCGGATGAGGTTTCCGACTTGCTCAGTCTTGCCGAGGATATTTATTCCTCCCCTGAGAAGTATTCCCATTGTTGTACCGGCAAAAAATTAGCTACTTTATTTTATGAACCAAGTACACGTACCCGTCTCAGTTTTGAAGCCGCGATGCTGAATCTCGGTGGTAGTGTTCTTGGTTTTTCTTCTGCCGATTCCTCTTCCGCATCCAAGGGAGAAAGCGTTGCGGATACCATTCGCATTATTTCCTGCTATGCCGATATCTGCGCAATGCGTCATCCGAAGGAAGGTGCTCCGCTTGTTGCATCCATGCACTCTTCCATCCCGGTAATCAATGCCGGTGACGGCGGTCACAACCATCCGACCCAGACCTTAACCGACCTTCTTACCATTAAGAACTTAAAGGGACATTTAGACGGTCTTACCATCGGCTTCTGCGGTGACCTTAAGTTCGGTCGTACCGTACATTCTTTAATTAATGCCATGGTACGCTACCCGAATACCAAGTTTGTCCTGATTTCCCCGAAGGAATTGCAGATTCCGACCTACTTAAAGGAAGAAACTTTAGATGTACTGAACATCCCGTACGAAGAGACCTCCAATCTGGAAGAAGCTCTTCCGAAGCTTGACATTCTCTACATGACCCGTGTACAGAAGGAACGTTTCTTTAATGAAGAGGATTACATCCGCTTAAAGGATACCTTTATTTTAGACAAGCAGAAAATGCAGTTGGCAAAGGACGATATGCTGGTACTCCACCCGCTTCCGCGTGTAAACGAGATTTCCACCGACATCGATGATGACCCGCGTGCTGCATATTTTAAGCAGGCTAATTTCGGTGTTTATGCCCGCATGGCACTTATCTTAACCTTGCTTGGCATCGAAACGAACTAGGACACAGAAAGGAGAACTACCATGTTAAATATCGGAGGAATTCAGAACGGTGTTGTTATGGACCATATCGTAGCCGGTTGTGCCATGGACATCTACCACTACCTGGAGTTAGACAAATCCGACGCTACCGTTGCCATTATTAAGAATGCAAAGAGTAACGTTATGGGAAAGAAAGACATCATCAAGATTGAAGGATATTCTGATTTCGATTTTGATGTATTGGGCGTAATCGACCCGAATATTACGATTAACATTATTAAGGACGGCGCCATTGCCGAGAAGAGAAAGCTGAACTTGCCGGAGCGTGTTACCAACATTATCCGCTGTAAGAATCCTCGCTGCATCACTTCCATCGAACAGGAGCTTCCGCACCGCTTTAAGCTGACGGACCGCGTGAAGGGCGTGTATCGCTGCGAGTACTGCGAGCAGAAGTTTAAAAAAGACTAAAAATTACGGGGCTGTCGCACAATGAATGCGCAGCCCCACTCTTGCTTATCCTCATATAAAAGAAGTCGGTCTCTTATATTTTTTGTAACAAATATGGCTTAGCCGGTGCCTTTCGCATTATCCCCTTTTCTCGTACTTCGGATAGAGTCTTTCTAATTACTCCGCCAAATATACAATTCCGTGACGCAACCGCCCTGATGCGGCATCCATGCCTTATGGCGGGCTCGTCCGGACC
>CAZJEN010000053.1:0-7012 GCA_964545045.1 uncultured Lachnospiraceae bacterium
CGACCAGGCTGCCTCCGTGCAGGAAATGCTTGCCACCATGGATACGGTTTCCGAAGGTCTTAAAATTACCGTTGCCAGTGTGGACGAAGCTTATCAGCAGGCTCTTCGGTGTGCAAACGATGCAAAGCTCAGTTACGATGAAATGAATAACATGGTAGAGTCCATGAACCGTATCAATGTCACCTCGAAAAAGATTGAAAACATTATCACGGAAATCGAGAGCATTGCCAGCCAGACCAACCTCCTCTCCCTGAACGCCTCCATTGAAGCGGCACGAGCAGGAGAAGCCGGCAAAGGCTTTGCGGTGGTTGCGGATGAGATTCGCCAGTTGGCGGAGCAAAGTGCAAAGTCCGCAGTCGGCACCAGAGAGCTTGTTAACAATACCTTATACGAGATCGGAGAAGGTAGCAAGATTGCCCACAAGACCGCCGATGTATTGACCGGTGTGGTAAATGCGATTCAGCAGATTGCGGAGACCTCCAAAACCTTATCCGAGAATTCTCAGGTACAGGCAGAATCCGTAGAACAGGCAGACCTCGGTATTGCACGTATTTCCGAAATCGTACAGTCCAATTCCGCTGCTGCGGAAGAATCCTTCGCAACCAGTGAAGAATTATCCGCACAATCCATGACCATGCACGAACTGGTAGCCCAGTTCCGGTTAAAGGAAGAATAGTCTCATTGACTTTTACAAGGAGTGTTCCTCCTACACTTCTCAAAAATATCCTCCTACAAAAAGGAGACCTGTTCCGGGTCTCCTTTATTGTGTGCTTTCACATATTTATATTCTGTTATTCTACCGAATTCCGTACTTCTCAATGATATAGTCCATATCCTTGTCACCGCGGCCGGAGAGGTTAATCAGCACAGAACCCTTGCCCATCTTCTTAGCCAGCTTCATACCGTATGCTACCGCATGAGCACTCTCGATTGCCGGGATAATACCCTCCAAGCGGGATAAGGTAAAGAAAGCATCGATGGTTTCTTCATCATCTACCACGTCATACTTAACTCTTCCAATGTCACGAAGGAATGCATGCTCCGGACCGGAGGACGGATAGTCAAGACCGCTGGCTACGGAATATACCGGAGCCGGCTCGCCGTTCTCATCCTTAAGCATAATACTGTTAAAGCCATGCATAACACCTTCCGTACCATACTTTAAGCTTGCCGCATGATCTCCAAGCTTCGGACCGCGACCAAGCGGCTCTACACCATAAATGTCAACCGGGTCGTTTAAGAAGCCTGCAAACATACCTGCCGCATTGGAGCCGCCGCCCACACATGCAACCACTGCATCCGGAAGCTCACCGGTCATTTCTAAGAACTGCTCCCTTGCCTCAATACCTACGATGCTCTGGAAATCACGTACCATTAACGGGAACGGATGCGGTCCCAATACAGAACCGATACAGTACATGGAATTCTTGTAATCCTTCGCATATGCTGCAAAAGCCGCATCTACCGCTTCCTTTAAGGTCTGAAGACCTTCGGTAACCTCGACCACGTTTGCACCGAGAATCTTCATACGTGCCACATTCGGAGCCTGCTTCTTAATATCCACGGCACCCATATAAATGTCACACTCAAGACCAAAGTAAGCCGCTGCCGTAGCAAGCGCCACACCGTGCTGTCCCGCACCGGTCTCAGCAATCACCTTCTTCTTGCCCATATACTTTGCAAGAAGTGCTTCTCCCATACAATGGTTCAACTTATGAGCACCGCTATGATTTAAATCCTCACGCTTTACATAAAGCTGTACATTACCCAGGGAACCGGACAATCTCTCAAGATAAGAAACCGGAGTCGGTCTGCCCTGAAATTCCTTACGGATGCGGCGAAGCTCGGCAATAAATCTTCTGGATTTACAAATGGTATGATATGCCTCGGAAATCTCATCCATTGCCTTCTTTAAATCCGCATCAACATAAGAACCACCGTACTTGCCGAAGTAACCGTTCTCATCCGGGTAATTCTTAAAATAGGTTTCGAAATCAACATTGTTCATTTTCATGGTCATATCCTCCTGATAACTGAATTATTTACACTATTTTTGTTTTATCTCTTGGCGTCAAAACCGCCTTTACCTTACTGTTTTCTTTTACTTTTCATTTACTTTCCGGGACACGCTTCGGCGTCGCCATCGTTTGGTTAATAACATATACGCACCTCCTAATATCATTGCCCGTGTAGGCACGCGCTTCGCGCTCGCCCAACTTCGCGACATAGTCGCTCAGTCGTGGGCGCGTTCGCATGACTGCGCAACTGCATGTGAGCAAGCTCACGCAGTTTGCTCGCATGCTCACTTTGCCTGCACGGACATTGTCTACACGAAAAAACGCCCTTGACAGAATTGTTGTTCTGTCAAGGACGAATACTTTACCTATCCGCGGTGCCACCTTGCTTCACGGGAATCCCGTGCTCCTTAAAGGATACTGACATATCCCGGACAACTAACGTATGTCCCTACGTCGCAGAATACTCTGTGCACCGCACATTTGACTGCGCCCTCCGCGGTCCATTTGATAACCTGTGTTTCACCCGACTCTCAGCAACGCGGGCTCTCTGTGGAAGCATAATTACCGTTATCTCCGCCTCAACGGTTTGGTCATATAACATATAATAATTAAAGCACTTTCGCAGGATTTTGTCAATAGCTATTTTATGCACATAGCGAATTTCGTTTACAAATCTCCGATATAAAGAGTCTTCCCCAAAGAAGCAAGCACCTTTAAAACCGTACTGAGATTCGGTGATGCCGTACCGTTTTCCATTCGTGCAATAATCGGCTGTTTCACACCGCTCATTTCTCCGAGCTTTCGTTGAGAAATTCCTTTTTCCTTTCTTGCTTTTACAATTTCTCCGATTAATGCCACCCGAAGATCACTCTCCGCAATTTCTTCTTTTGTAAACATCTCCTGTCGTACTTCTTCCCAAGTACGTCCCACAGAACTATTTTGATTCATACCAACCGCTCCTTTCCTTAAAGTCTTTCAACTCATTCTTAGCCTTTTTAATCTCTCTGGCTGGTGTTTTCTGTGTCTTTTTCATAAACTGATGAAGTAATACATACTTTCCATCCACTACTCCGGCAAACAAAATCCTATCACGTAGTGGTCGAAGTTCCCAGATATCTCCGTCCAGATGCTTTACATAATTCTCTGATAATTGCTCCGTTCCGTACACACTCAGCGCTTGAATATAGTCGTTGATCTTGTTTAGTTTAATCCGGCTGTCCTTACTGCTGTTTTTACTGAGTTCTTGCATATACTCAAGCACCGGCTGCACGCCTTTTGTATTTTTATAAAATATTATCTCATGCAAACCAGAATACCCCTTCCCTTTCTTTATTATACTTTTAAGTTATCACTTTGTCAATACTTTTAAGTTATCACTTGTTTTTTATTTTACTAAACTCCTCTACTACTATTTTCTTCCCCTCCTTCACCGTCACGCAACCGCTCTCATCCGTCCGGTACACCCCGCTATTTGCCCCGTAGAGCGTTTCTAATGTCTCACTGTGAGGATGGCCGTACCGGTTGTTCTTTCCGCAGGATATGACGGAAATACGAGGTCGTAGTGCAGTGACAAATTTCTCTGAGGATGCTGTCCGTGAACCGTGATGGGAAACCTTTAGAACTTCCACCGATATCCCCTCCCCGGATACGGCACTCATGCACTCCAACAACCGTAGTTCTCCTTCTTTCTCCATATCACCGGTCAGAAGCATATCAAACTCCCCATAGGATGCCAACAACACCATAGATGCCGCATTCTTATTCTCATAGGTAATTCCCGCTTCCGGTGCCAGACAAAAAAGCTTCAACTCATCACCTACCGTCATGCAGTCACCGGCTTCCATGTAATAAACCTCTACATTTTTTGTCCCTGCCAACCTCAGTAACTCCGAATACTTTTTATCCATATCCTCCGCCATCGGGTATTCCGTCGCATCCTCTTTATTCTCATTCCACTCCGGCAACACCAACCTCTTCACCACCGGGGTTCCGGCATATCCCGGTACGCTTTCCCGATACTTTGTGTACACCGGCATTGCTTCCAGAATTTCCTTCAAACCGTTCATATGGTCACTGTCCGTATGACTGACAAAAGCACAATCAATTACCCGAATTCCCTGCGCCTTCAAATACGGTATGATTCGCTTTTCCCCCACGTTCTGAACTCCCGTGCTGCCTCCGTCCACCAAAATCACGGCGCCGCCCCGTTCTCTCAACACGATTCCGTCCCCCTGGTCCACATCCAGAAATGCAGCCTCAAACGCAGTCCCCGGCACCGGAAGCAAACACAGCGGCAACCATATAAGCAGACCGAATATAACCTTTGTGTTTCCCGACAAATCCACCAAAAGATTTATCCATTTATGAGGTGAACAGATCTTTTTCTCCTCCTTCTTCTGCCAAGCACACAAACAAAATACCAGAATACCAAAATAAATACCCATTTGCCATACCTTCGGCTGTCCGAACAATAGCAGCGCCCCCGGAAGCTTCTCCACGCCCCGACACAACATCTCATACACCCACAAAATCCCACCGGCTCCTCCTGCAAAAAAGTAACCGAGCCAGGGAACAAAAAGTCCGCAAAAGCCCGACAACAGACCACATAACAACAAAATCGTCATCAGCGGTACCACGATAGGGTTTATTAAAAATCCATAGGTGGGATATTCAAAAAAATGATATACGGTAAAAGGAAACGTTACAATTTGAATCGCAGATCCGAACAGAAACATACTTCGTATTCTTTCTGCCAGATACTCCTTCATCCTCCCCCACATACTTCCAGCTTTTTTTGCAACCGACCGCGCCGACTCTGCCGCTCCCTGCGAATCCAAAGTTCCGCCCTGCTTCCGCAGCATCACCGCCACCACCGACGCCCCATAAGCCGCCCCGAAGGACAATTGAAAGGACGCCGTATAAAGTGCACCTGGTGTTCCCAACAAAATCACAATCACACTGACCGACATTGCCGAAAGCGTATCATAGGTTCTTCCCAGTGCCGTAGCCAAAAGAAGCAGCAAAAACATAATGACCGCACGCTTTGTGGACGTTCCCGCCTCCACAAAAGTCCCGTACAAAACTACACCGACACAAGCCACCGGAATTGCGCCGTTCCGTCCCAACACTGTCTTTCTCAGAAAATTGTACAAAGCCATACCGATTAAGGATACATGCAGACCCGAAATCGCCAAAATATGCGAAATCCCCCCACGGCGATACAACTCCTGCGTCTCGTCGGACAACAACGCCCGTTCACCAAGCAGCATAGAAGAAATAACACCTACACCTTCTTCTCCCAGGTATGTAACATAGCTATTCAATAATTTACTTTTTGCTTGAAATAATGCCTGATTCAGGCGATGATACGAAAAATCCGTAATTCGAATGGTTTTCCCTTGAATGGCTCCCGTAATCCCCAATGAAAAATAATACGCCTTTGCATCAAACCCTCCCGGATTCGGTGCTTCTTCAAACAAACTCCCCTTCCCATACACAAACACACGTTGACCGTATTTGATTTCCCCGTTCTCCGCAGAAACATCTTCCGTATATATCAGCAAATTCCCCACCGGGCGATACACAGTTTCCGACGCAGCATAGGATGCACAGCTTGCGTTTTTCAATTCCAACCGGACACCGTTTTCCGTCCGGCAAATCTCCGAAACCGTTCCCTCCGCCAGCACCTCCCGTCCGGCTTCCATACAAACCTCAAGTGTCGATGCATCTGCCTCATACAACCGCATTTCCCGGTTCATTGTCAAATATCCCAACACAAAAAACACCGGAACAACAAGTAACAACCTGTCTGCCGCAGACACCCGCCGTCGTCCCTTATGCAGACTCCTTAAAAACATAACATATCCGATGATAAGCACTGCCGTCATCCCCGCCGCAATCCAGACGGAATACCCTGCCGCCACAATGCCTACAACAAAAGCGGCGGCACAGAGTACCGCCGGTCGTTTCATTCTGATTACCCGCTTCCCTATCATAAATCTCCTTCCCTTTATTCTTTTTCCACAACATTCAGATTCCGTTCATACACTCCGGTCAAATCCATGGTCTGATACAGTTTTTCCTGTTTCCCCTCAACCAGAAACTGTACCTGATAAATCCCAGGCAGCTCTGCCAGTGTATTTACAACAGAATAAAGAACTGCCTCTTCCGAAATCTCCGGAAGCTTGTCCAAAAATTCCTTGCTGAAATCCACGGTACAAACATTGTCCTTGGTAGATACCGAACGTATCTTTACCTTATCGGAAAGTACCGCCTGCATATCATCTTCGATAGGACCGTTGATTAATTGCTGTAAAACAATCTTCTCTTCCGCCTCCGAGCCGGTATACGGAATCTTCAAATTAGAGGCCATAAGCCCCGTTCCCTCTTGGTTCGCATAATAAATCTTTGCGTACAAATACTGATAATAATTTGCCTCCGGACCGGTACTGTCAATAAAATCCGTTTCCTTCATAATCCCTACCGGCATCTTCTGACTGTTCATAAGCGGCTGTCCCGCCACATAAATCTCCACCGCATCAATCTTCTCCGTCTGACACAATGTCTTTACAATAGATGCCCGCATCAATACCTCGCGCACTCCGGAAACACTTCCGTAGCTTTCATCAAACAAAAGCGTTGCCAGCCCGCTGGCCTCAATAAATACTTCCGGCAGTTTCACGGACTCCGGTATTGCACTGATACGTTCTTTTCCCAACGGAGTACGTAACTTCTGCAACAATTCCGTTGCCAGCTTTTTTCCTTCCTCTTCCTCGGTCACATACCATTCCTGCAACAGCCCGGTTTCGCTCTCGTCCGGATAATACAGAAGAATATCACCTTCCCATAAGGTAGGCTCCGGGCTCTTTTTACATCCGCAGACAAACAAAAGCAAAATAACAACTACTGCCATCCATTCTTTTCGTTTCATCGCCTTCCTCCTTACTGTACCGTCATTACAAAGCTGAGCGGAATACGCACCGTAAAAATGGAAC
>CAZJEN010000054.1:0-4817 GCA_964545045.1 uncultured Lachnospiraceae bacterium
CCGCTATGCTGGGTTCTGCAATCGCAGTAGCGATTTCCGATATTCCGTTTGACGGTCCGTGCGCTACCACCCAGGTTGGTATGATTAACGGAGAGTTCGTATTCAACCCGAATTCTTCCCAGAACAAGGTTTCCGACTTAAAGCTTACCGTAGCTTCCACCCGTGATAAGGTTATCATGATCGAAGCAGGTGCAAACGAAGTTCCGGAAGCAGAGATGATTGAGGCAATTTATGCCGCTCACGAGATTAACCAGCAGGTAATCGCTTTCATCGATAAGATTGTTGCAGAGTGCGGTAAGGAAAAGCACACCTACACCAGCTGTGCGGTTCCGGAAGAGTTGTTCGCAGCGATTAAGGAAATCGTTCCGCCGGCAGAGATGGAAGAGGCTGTATTTACCGATGAGAAGCAGGTTCGTGAGGAGAACATCCGTCAGATTACCGCTCGTCTCGAGGAGGCTTTTGCCGACAACGAAGAGTGGCTTGCAGTATTAGGTGAGGCTATTTACCAGTACCAGAAGAAGACCGTTCGTAAGATGATCTTAAAGGATCACAAGCGTCCGGACGGCAGAGAACTTACCCAGATCCGTAGACTTGCTGCAGAGGTTGATATTATTCCGCGTGTACACGGCTCCGCTATGTTCACCAGAGGTCAGACCCAGATTTGTAACGTAACCACTTTGGCTCCGCTTTCCGATGCTCAGAAGCTGGACGGCCTTGATGAGAACGAAGTGTCCAAGCGTTACATGCATCACTACAACTTCCCGTCCTACTCCGTAGGTGAGACCAAGGTTTCCAGAGGCCCGGGACGTCGTGAAATCGGTCACGGTGCACTTGCTGAGAGAGCACTTCTTCCGGTTCTTCCGACCGAGGATGTATTCCCGTACGCAATCCGTACCGTATCCGAGACCTTCGAGTCCAACGGTTCTACCTCCATGGCATCTACCTGTGCTTCCTGTATGTCCCTTATGGCTGCAGGTGTTCCGCTTCGTAAGATGGTTGCTGGTATTTCCTGTGGTCTTGTTACCGGCGATACCGATGATGATTATGTATTGTTAACCGATATCCAGGGTCTTGAGGACTTCTTCGGTGATATGGACTTTAAGGTAACCGGTACCGATGAAGGTATTACCGCAATCCAGATGGATATTAAGATTCACGGTCTTACCAGAAGCATCGTTGAGGGTGCTATCGCAAGATGCCGCGAAGCAAGAATGTTCATTATGGAGAACTGCATGAAGCCGGCAATCGCTGAGCCGAGACCGGAAGTAAATCAGTATGCTCCGAAGATTGTTCAGATTCAGATTGATCCGTCCAAGATTGGTGA
This sequence comes from uncultured Lachnospiraceae bacterium, assembly GCA_964545045.1. GTDB lineage: Bacteria > Bacillota > Clostridia > Lachnospirales > Lachnospiraceae > SIG307. The sequence continues at coordinate 1,325 of CAZJEN010000054.1, forward strand.
GGTTGTTGGTCAGAGAGGTAAGACCATCAACGCTATCATCGACGAGTGCGGCGTTAAGATTGATATTACCGATGACGGTGCAGTTTCCGTATGCGGAACCGATCCGGTAGGTATGCAGCGTGCCATCGACCTTATCCAGATTATTGTTACCGATTTCGAAGAGGGACAGGTTCTCGAGGGTAAAGTTGTCAGCATTAAGGAGTTCGGTGCATTCCTTGAGTTCGCACCGGGCAAGGAAGCTATGGTTCACATATCCAAGATTTCCAAGGAGCGCATCAACCACGTAGAAGATGTACTGACCCTTGGTGATGTTGTGAAGGCAGTTTGCCTCGGCAAGGACAAGATGGGAAGAATCAGCTTCAGTATTAAGGATGTAAAGTAATGGACCGCTCTTTCGCATAGAGAGCCCCATACCAGTCGAAAATTGAAATAGTTTCACGGGAACCCGCTCTCGCTCTTGCACAAACGCAGCGGATACTAGGCTCAAAAATACTTCGCCAAGTACCGGCGTTTGCTTAAGGTTCCCTACTGAAACTTTTCAATTTTCGACTTTTGTTTTAGTGTTTATGGGCGAAAGAGCTGACATGACTATAGGATAGGAAAGTTGCAATAATGAGTTCGATGTAAGTAAATATACGAGTGGTCAGGGGGATATGTATGAAAGAAGTAATAATCAGTGCTGATGGCGATAGCGTTGTATATTTAGTGCCTGATGAGGTGGCGAATAACTTAGAGGATTATTGCATCTTTTTTTGCGGTAAGTGGATGAGGACAAGTCCTAATGCAAAGAAATACAGAATGAAAGGTGGTTACTGCTTTAATGAAGCAGATTTTATCGATTATCTGAATGATTATGTGTTCCCTGAACAGAAATCAGTGTTTGTAAAGAATCTCGGATGGACAGAGTTGGGAGCGATGTTGCCTATAGAGTATCAGAAACATCCTTACTTCAACTTTTGACAAATTATAAAACACATGCACTAAATTGTTTGCAGAAAGGTTTTTTTCTATGGATCAAATCGAGTTAATCAGTTTACCTAACGGCATCCGGGTGGTTTTAGAGCCTATGCCGTATGTGAAAACGGCGGCCTTCGGCGTGTTTGTGGGCGTCGGCTCCGTGTGCGAGACAAAAGAGAATAACGGGATTTCCCATATGATTGAACATATGCTTTTTAAAGGGACGGAGACGAAAAGTGCCAAGGAATTGGCGGATATTACGGCGAGACTTGGAGATACGGCAAATGCCTATACCGGCAAGGAGTATACCGCTTATTACGGAGTGACTGTTGCGGAGGAGCTGCCGAAACTCATGGAAGTACTGGCGGATATGCTGTTACATTCCGTGTTTGAGGCAAAGGCGCTTAGTAAGGAAAAGGGCGTGATTTGTGAAGAAATCGATATGTATAACAATTCTCCGGATGATTTGGTGCATGAACTGGCGCAAAAGCGTGCATGGCAGGGACATCCCCTCAGTTTTCAGATTTCCGGCACTAAGGGCGTTGTACGGGGAATGACAAGAGAGAAAATATTGACCTTTTATAAGCGGGAGTACCGACCGGATAAGATGGTGCTTTCCGTGGCAGGGGCTTTTGATAAAAAAGAAGTTGTGGAGTATTTAACAGAGCTGTTTTGTCCGGGAGGACAAGGGGCTGCGGCAAGTGTGAAGAAGAGCGGATTGACACCGGATACGCGGTACGGGAAATATTATGGAGAGAAAACAGGAGCGGAACTTTCGGGGAGTGAAAGTCAAGGCATGGCGTCGGCAAAGGAAGTAACAGACACGCCGGTACAGAATCGTCCTACCGCCGAGTACACCCGAAACTTCTCCAAATCCTTTCAGGATACGTCCCAGCTTCATATGAATCTGGTGTTCCCGGGGATTTCATATTTGGACGAGAAACGGCATATTGCGACCGTGTTTCAGTCGGTGTTCGGCGGAAGTAATAATTCCCTATTGTTCCAGAAAATTCGCGAAGATGAGGGACTGGCGTATGCGGTGTATTCCTACGGATGTCCGTATGCGAAGGAAGGTTTGGTACATATTGATGCGGTAACGGCTCCGAACCAGGCAGAGACGGTATTTGACTATGCGTTAGAGGTGTGTGATACCATGCGGGAGCAGAACGTGTCCGAGGAGACCTTGGCGACTCATAAGGCACTGATTCGTACCGAGGCGATTTTGTCCAAGGAAAGTGTACAAAGTCGCATGGAGGGAAACGGAAGAAGTGTGCTGCTCCGGGGAAGAGTGGTTTCTCAGGAGGAAGAGTTGAAACACATTGAAGCGGTAACGACAGAGGATTTGAAGGCTTTTGCAAATCAAGTATTGAATCCTGCGAAGATGAGCGTTTGTCTGGTGGGTGAAACAAGAAGTGCAGGACAGAGACTTTTGAAGAAATACGAGCAGTTAGGGTAAGAGTTGAAAAGGATTCGTAAGGATTGAGAGAACAGAGCAAGTGGTTCACATACGACAGTAGGAGACGGTTACAGAAGAAAGGCAGGTGCGGCAATGACATTACAACAGCTTCGCTACGTGGTAACGGTGGCGGAAACGGCAAATATTACGGAAGCGGCAAAACGGCTGTTTATTTCACAGCCGAGCCTGACCAATGCCATCCGCGAGCTGGAAAAGGAAATGCAGATTACGATTTTTCACCGTACCAATAAGGGGGTGGCGGTGTCTAACGAAGGAGAATTGTTTTTATCCTACGCCAGACAGGTGTTGGAGCAGACCAGCCTTTTGGAGGAAAAGTTTCTGCATAAAAAGGAGCAAAGACCGCGGTTTTCTGTGTCCTGCCAGCATTATTCCTTTGCAGTGGATGCCTTTGCGGCGGTGATACGGGAGTTTGGTGAGGATCGGTACGACTTTACCCTTCGTGAGACCCAGACCTATGAGATTATTGAGGATGTGAGCCGATTAAAGAGCGAAATCGGTATATTATATACCTCTTCTAAGAATGAGGAAGTGATTTTAAAACTCCTGAAGCAAAACGGGCTGAAGTTTGAGCCTTTGGTGACAGCAAAGCCGCATGTTTCCATTTGTACGGACCATCCTTTGGCGAAAAAGGATGTGATTACGTTAGAGGAGCTGGAAGAGTATCCATACCTTTCCTTTGAGCAGGGCGAGTACAATTCCTTCTACTTTTCGGAGGAAATTCTTAGTACTTTGGACCGCAGCAAAAATGTTCGGGTCAAGGACAGAGCGACACTTTCTAACCTGATTGTTCGATTGAACGGGTATACGGTTAGTACCGGTATGCTTAGTAAGGAATTAAACGGGGAGAATATCATTGCAAAGCCTTTGGCGGTGGACGAGTCCATGCAGATCGGCATTATTATGCAGAAGGAAATGCCGTTGAGCCGGTATGGGGCGGCGTATGTAGAGTATTTGAAGGGGTATGTGGGAAGGTAAATCGAACTACAACGAACGGTTGAGTGCAAACTGGAATGCGGTGGAAATGTGATACTCGTTTGTGATACCATATGCATATGAGAA
>CAZJEN010000055.1:0-3306 GCA_964545045.1 uncultured Lachnospiraceae bacterium
ACCCGCGACCCTCGCCTTGGCAAGGCGATACTCCACCACTGAGCCACTTGCGCATGGTGTGTTGCTTTCTTCAAGCAAGGAGTATTATACCCTATGATATGGAATCTGTCAACACCTTTTTTGAAAAAAATTTGCCTTTCTGCTCTTTTTTTATTTTCGGAGCAGAAAGGCAGTATGAGGAGGACTAAGCTGCACGTCGTTTTACGATGCGAGCGGTATAAATCCGGGTGCGGAGAGAAAATTTCGCGCGTTTCTTCCGGCGGAACAGGAAGATGCGGAACCAGATAATAATCCGGTGCAAGTGAGGACGAACGATTGCGGCCAATGTAACAAACAGAAGAACACTTCCGATTAAGAAATAACCGGCGGAATTCAATTGTGAAAACAGAATCGCGGTGTTGAGAGATTGGCAAAGCACAATTTCTGTGGCCTGAGAGGCAATCGATGTAGAAATGTCCTGCGTCAGATACGTCCGATATACATCGGCTACGGTTTGAGACCCGTTGGCACCGAGCAACATACGGTGGGAATAATCCGAAAGCGGAGAACCTTGAGCGTCCTTCGGCTGAATGTTCAGCAGATGGAAGGTTCGTTCCGAAAGATAATGAAACATACTGAAAACGGATTCTGTTCCTACAACGTAATATAAGGTGTCTTCCGAAAGTGTGTTGTAAGTTCTTTCCTTTGTATAAAGATAAATATCGGTGGCCCGGTTATAAATCAGTCGCTTCGGATTGTAGGAAAAGGACAATCCACCGATGTACGGGGTGCCGTATGCAAAGGAGTCGGCCAGGGAGGAATAGAGTTCCGGTAAATAGGACACTTCCTTTCCTGTTAAATAGAAACCGTACAACGGCGAGTTGAGGAAAGCGGCAAAGGCTTCCTTGTCCTCGACATCCGGCAGAAGAAACAGCGTAATGTCCACAGCGGTTTCCGAACGGTGACTCGGAGAGGAACTGTGACGGAGTGCATGTGTCAGTTCACTGCCGAGAACTGAATCTGTGGTAGCGGTTTCCTTTTTGAAGTCTGTGTTAAAAAAGAAGCCTACACATAAGAACATCAAAAAGATGGTACATACAAAATAAAAAAGAGAAAAGCGGATTTCGCCATCATAAATGGCTACGAGAAATTGAAAAATTCGTTGTTTTATTTTACGCCGAAAGAGCTTTAGATAATGCCTGAAAAAGCGCTTAATCTTTCTAATCATTCGTATATTCTCCTTTGTAAAAGTCAATAAAACGTCGTGTGGAATCCTTTTGTGCCGCAATCTTGTTGTAAGCAAAGCCGACGGTGCGCTTCGTAAGAGAATGAGGCATTGCGAGTTCGATTAAAGAACCTTCTTCCAATTCTTTGGTAACAAAATCACGGATCACGCACCCTACGCCGAGGCCGACTTTGGAAAATTCAATGAGTAAGTCCATGTTACTGACTTCTAAAGTCTGACCGGGACGAATGTTATGCTCGGAAAAATAGTCATCCAAATGAGCTCTGGTAATATTTTTGTCATCCAGCATCATCAGGTTGGCCTTCTGTAGTAAATGTTCGGAGTTGCCGGCAATCCCCGACTCGCGCTCGGATAAGCCTGCGAGATAAGAAGGACTGGCAACAAAGGTATCCTGAATGGTTTTCAGTGGGAAGAAGTCAATACTTCGGGACCGGGCTTGTTTGCCGATCAGCCCGATGTCAAGTTTTCCTTCTTCCAAAAGTGCCAGAGTTTCAGAGGTAGAGCGGCACTCGATATTTACTTTAATGTGTGGGTATGCTTCAATGAAATGCTGTACATAGGGGAGTAGCAGATGTTTGCACAGCGTCGTGCTGACTCCGATTTTGATGCTGCCCATGCCGAGCGTATGTATCTTACGGATACTTTCTTCTCCCTGACGCAAAGCTTCGAATGCGGAGCAGGTGTACTCGTACAACAGGGCACCCTCCTCCGTTAATTTAACGCCTCTGGAATTACGGGTAAACAACTTCACCGAAAGGCTCTGCTCCAGCTTGCTGACCGCCTTACTGATGGCCGGCTGACTGATGAAGAGCTCCTTTGCAGCTTTTGAGAGATTGCCCGCTTCCGCGACTGCATTAAAAATGCGGTAGGAGGACAAGGTAGATTCGACTTCCATGTTCCCTCCTTCTTTTGTGAGTCCCCAAAGTTTGAAATTTCAAAAAAGGGACAAAAAATATACTTTTGATATATAACCAAAAGTTATAATAAGAAAACGTAATATATATTTTGATTATAGCAGAGGGGTTGTAAGAAAGCAAGGGGAAAATGGAAAAAAATATAGAAATAGTGGCAAATATGCGGGCTTATCGGAGAAATTATCGGGATGATTTTGGAAGAGGGGCATAACCGGAAGTTATAGAAAACGGTTGTATGGCGGGTGTTACGGAGCGTAACAAAAAAGTAACTTGTGTTCTTTGACAGATTGCGGTAAGGTAATAGTGTGATCACGAAATACAAAATCGGAGGATTTCTTATGATAGGAGAACTAATTGCAAAAAAGAGAGCGGAGCTTTCCTTGTCCCAGGAGGAGCTGGCAGAGAAATTGTGCGTGTCAAGGTCGGCAGTTGCAAAATGGGAGACGGGGAAAGGAACCCCGGATGTTGAAAATTTGAAGGCACTGGCTGCTTTATTTCAGATATCCATGGACGAGTTGTTGGGTGTAGAGACAACGGGAAAAGAGCAAGCGGTTGGAATGAAGGATTCTGCGGGAGATAAAGTGTTGCCGGAGGAACGGACTTTAGAAGCGTACTATTTAAAAAAGTGTTCTGCGGAGCTTGGCGGCTGGAATAACGGCTTTACGGATGGTTATATTGTAGGTGAAGACAGGGAGTATTTGTTCTATGTAATACCGGAGAAGAAGTTCCTTGAGGTAGGCGCGGTGAGAAAATCGACCGTTGTATCGATTAGAGAAGAAAAAGAGCGGAAGACGGTATCTAAGGAGGATTGGCCATCGGTGGACCGTAACTATTTTGTAGGAAAAGTAGGAAGTGTATGGCTTGTGGATGAGAAGCTGATTGATTGGTCTTTCCGGGAGAAGGAGTTTATGGATGTGCCGGTGCTGGAGTTTTCTGCAGAAAGAGTTGTGATTATGGCAGGGAAGGAATATAAGACGGACGAGGTGGCAGAGATAAAGGTGAGAGTTGCAACGAGCTGAGTCTAACGGTTCCTTCGTAACCGTTAGCCCGCGGCAGTCGCCGATAAGAACAGGGAAGTAGGCAACGAGCTGAGTCTAACGGTCACTACGTGCCCGTTAGCCCGCGGCAGTCGCCGATAAGAACAGGGAAGTAGGCAACGAGCTGAGT
>CAZJEN010000055.1:3406-4808 GCA_964545045.1 uncultured Lachnospiraceae bacterium
CTAACGGTCACTACGTGCCCGTTAGCCCGCGGCAGTCGCCGCGATAAGAACACAAGAACCCCGTCCGAGAACATGAAGTTCTCTCCGGGGTTCTCGTATTCTTATTCTTAGCTCGTTGCTTCGCGAGTCATATCTGTTGCTTCGCAAGGCATTACGCGTTTTTCTATGCGTAGTAGGATGCCTGTGCATTCCAAAGCTCATAGTATTTACCGTTGGTATTTTCCAACAGTTCCTCATGAGTGCCTACCTGTACAATCCGGCCCTCATCGAATACCGCAATCTTGTCGCAGAAGCGGCAGGAGGAGAGACGGTGGCTGATGTAGATGGCAGTTTTGTCGCCCACGATTTCGTCAAACTTGGAGTAGATTTCTGCTTCTGCAATCGGGTCCAGGGCAGCGGTCGGCTCGTCAAGGATGATAAACGGTGCATCTTTGTAGAGGGCTCTTGCCAAAGCAATTTTTTGGGCTTCGCCACCGGAGATGTTGACGCCCTCTTCGTCAAAGTTTTTGTAAAGAGAGGTTTCTAACTTTTTCGGCATTTCTTCATAGCGTTCTCCGAAGCCTACTTCGTATAACAGTTGTTCTGCCTTTACCGCATCCCATTTTTCGGAGGAGGCTACGTTGTTACCGAGAGGCATGGCAAGGAGGTTGTAGTCCTGGAATACCACGGAGAATAGGTCTAGATACTGTCTGTAATCGTATTTGCGGACGTTGAAATCGTTCATGTGGATTTCTCCCTCTGTCGGATCGTAGAGACGGCAGAGAAGCTTGATGAAGGTGGTTTTACCGCTACCGTTTTGTCCTACCACCGCAAGGCGTTCGCCTACTTTTAAGTTTAGGTTAATGTCTTTTAAGGCATAGTCTTCGGAACCGGTATAGCGGAAGCTGACATTTTTAAATTCGATGTCAAATTGCTTGTCGCTACGTTTTTCTACGGAAAGGCTACCTTGGTACATGTCGTTTTGTATATCAAAATACTCTAAGTAGGTTTCAAGGAACTGTTCGTTGGTTTTTAGAGAACTCAGGGTGTAAAAGAGCATTCCGATATTGTTGGTGAGGATGCCGAGATATCCCACATATTTAATCACGCTACCTACCGGGAAGGCCCCCAAGGTGCAGTACAAACCGATGAGGAGATAGGAACACAGTTCCGAGGCTTTACTTGACAAATAGGACGGGATACGTAATGCAAAGTCAATATAGTTGATTTCACTGTAAAGTCTTTTGTGCTCTTTGCTCAGTTCTCGGTCAACTTGTTCTACGATTGCCTGTTGCTTGTAAAAACGGCTGTCCATGCCGGATTGGCTATATCCTCCGCCGAGGCGGTTTTCCCTGAGCAGCAGGTCGCCGGAACGCTCCCAGGCAGCAGCTTGTTTTTTACCGCAACGGGACTGGATTACAAC
>CAZJEN010000056.1:0-3261 GCA_964545045.1 uncultured Lachnospiraceae bacterium
CCGTCGCATCATAGGCCGGAACAAAACGTTCCAACATCTTGGAACCGCAGGTCGTAACCAGTCCCTTCGTACAAATATTATCCTTCAACGCAATCGGCACACCTGCGAGAGGTCCCGCATACCGTCCGCTGTAAATCCCGGCCTGCACCTCATTGATTCGCTCTTTGATTCGTTCCTCATTCCATGACAAAAAAGCCCCGATGTTCGGTTCCGCCTCTGAAATTCTCGTATTTAATGCAGAGACTGTTTCCTTTACGCCCAAGGCTTTGTTCTTTATCTTTTCATTCAGCATCCGCACCGACATCTGTAATAATTCCATAATCCGCCCTCCCTATACCGTCTTCGGCACCACAAACTGCCCGTCTCTCTGCTCCGGCGCAGAAAAAAGCGCAGCTTCCCGACCGTCCGAATTCGTCACTACATCCTCGCGAAGACTCCCCTCCCCCGGCTCTCCGTGAGACAGCGGAAGCACGCCTTCGGTATCCACTTCGTTTAACCGTTCCACATAGGCAAGGAGCGTTTCCATCTCCCGCATGGTCCGCTCCCGCTCAGACGGCGCGATTTGTAACTTCGATAACAATTCTGCCTTTTCCAAGGTCTTTTCATCCACATGAACCATATTATACTTCCTCCGTAACTAAACTCTATCCTTATTGTACCCAAATTGAAGGAGGATGTAAAGAAAAAGAAATAACTTAAAGTAAATCCAGAAAAGCCTTATTTCATGCGACTTCCAACCCTTTCTTCTCAAAAAACACCTTGTGCAAAACCACCAAATTTCCGCAAAATCTTTGGTGAACATTCCGAGATAGTCAATCCCCCGGTTTTGTGATACACTCTATTCAAGGAAACTCTCCGTTTCAAGGCAGAATCTGCCGATCATTCCATGGAAAAACAACAAAACTTAACGTGTAATGAACCAACAAAGGAGGAGAAACTTGTCAAATTTACAACATTGTACATCACTACAGGACGCCACCGGGGAGCTCGACTACCGGCTTACCAACGACTGCATGTTCCATGTGGTCTTTCAAAAGAACCCCAAAGCATTGCTTGGACTTTGCGCTGCCCTTTTACATAAGCACCCGGAGGAAATTCACTCCGTAGAAGTGTTAAACCCATTTGAATTCAAAACCATGCCTACGGACAAAACCTTTGTCCTCGACTTGAAGGTTATGTTAAACGACGACAGCATCCTAAACTTCGAGGTACAGGTTGTTGATGAAGCGGACTGGCCGGAACGTTCCCTCACCTATGCCTGCCGCACCTTCGACCACTTGAAAAAGGGCGAATCCTACCTTGATGTCAAACCGGTGCGACATATCGGATTTCTGGACTATGACCTAAAGGACTTCACCCCCGAGTTTTATGCCACATATCAACTGTTAAATATCAAAAATCACGAAATATATACTAGCAAATTTGCCTTATCTGTGGTAAACTTAAACCAGATAGAGCTTGCCACAGAGGAAGACCGCAAGTACGGCATCGACCACTGGGCACGGTTATTTAAAGCAACCACTTGGGAGGCGATTAAAAAGATGGCACAAGAAAACGAATACATTTCCAGTGCGGCAGAAACCATGTTTGAATCCAGTCAGGATGAATCCATGCGCTACTTTTTAGAAGGCGTGGAAGAAGCCAACCGCATCCGCCGGGGGCAGGAAATCCGCATAGAACGGGCAGAGGCTGCACTTGCAAGAAAAGAAGCACTTATTGCCGAGAAAGATGAAGCCATCGTCCAGAAGGATGCAGTCATTGCCGAAAAAGATGAAGCCATCGTCCAAAAGAATGCAGTCATTGCCGAAAAAGACGCAGAAATCGCTCGCTTGAAAGCACTTTTGAACAAGAAGTAGCACTCTGCAAACCGACTGATTTGCAACGCAGATTAAGCACTTTTATAAGACAGAATAAACGGTCGCCTGCCCTTTTGCAAGCGACCGTTCATTAATTGATAACCTCTGATTTGACATATGATATGCACCTTCTTAGTCTTACGCAAACCGTTCCATTTTCATATCATTTCTTCGGAACACATACTCATCTCCGCCGCATCCGTCCAATACAATCTCCTCGTTTTTGTACCGCTTCACAAACCAGCACAGATAACCGCAGCGCCCGTTGGTATTGCCGCCCAGCTCTACGTAATCCGCGCCTTCCTCTTCCTGCGGCATCCGATAGGAAAAATCACATCGGAACCCACAGAAGGATTCCGAATTATCTCCCAAATTCCGTAACCGGAAAAACTGTCCGTAAGAACGCAGTCCCAGTTCAAAAGGAATGTTGTAACTGATACCGCAATAAATATTGTCGTTCTCGGTTCTGATTTGATACACATACTCCGTCTTGCCGGTACAAACAGTAATAAACAACTGTTCATCCGAGGCAAAGGCTTCCACACCCTTTCGCCACTCCTCCAGACACTGACGAATGCCTGCCTCCTTCACGGTATGTATCTTCACATCCCCGTGATTCACATGGAAGCGCTCCAGACACTCCATTTTATCCAGCCGCTTCCTTTCAAAGGACGCACCTAACATTCCCTTGTACTCCTCGTTGTTTCCTATAACCGTTACATTCCCCGATTCATCCTCATAACCGTAAGCATAAAAGGTAGCACCCTCGGCAATCCGGCGCTCACAAACCGCAATTAACGTCTTCACATCCCCGTTTCCTTCGTACACCTTCGCCCCCATCACCGACTTATCATCGTTGCAATAATACTCCAATGCCAGCTTCTCCGTTTCCACAATCTCAGACTTTGCATTTCGATACACGCCGCACCCAAACCGTACGCCCTCATTCTCAAAAGTAGTTACATTAAGCAACAACTCCTCCGTCGGCACACAAAACAATTTGCTGATTGCCACAATCTTCCGAATGTCCGGCACCACCTGGTCCAACTCCCACTTGGACACGGTCTGTCTCGTGGTTCCCAACATCTCTCCGAATTGTTCCTGACTCATGCCGCGCGCGTTTCTGATTTCCTGAATCTTATTTCCTAATGTCATAAAAAAGCACCTCCATACGTTATTTCTGGGTATATCATAACGCATGGAGGTGAGTTTTTCAAGAAAAGAGAGGTGGAAGTTTGTCACGTCGGAGGCGACAAAACATTCCCAGCTCACTCTTATTTGGATTCCCTTGATCCTCGTTTTACACTTCCAGAAGAATCCTTTTTCTTTCCGAACAACTTTTCAAAAACATTCTGGACTGCGGTGGTTTTCAGCTACTCACTTCTGAAACCATCCTCATTTAAAA